>NZ_JBVIRO010000021.1:0-150949 GCF_055575975.1 Amycolatopsis sp. NPDC033938 | reverse complement strand
TTTGAGGGACTCTGGGTCCCTCAAGGAGTCCTTCACGGCCCGGCCGTCACCGGACCCACCCGCCGTAGGTACCTGAAACACCCTTGGCCAGAACCCGAATCGCCACTCACGACCCCCACCCAGAACCGCACAAGCCACCCAAGTCGGACAACTTTCTTCGGACGGTGTCCCTTGCGGACGCTAGGGTCCGGCCCGGCTTCCGTCAGTCAGCCCGGTCCCGCGCCGGGGCACGCCATGTTTGCCTTGCTCCTCAATAAGCACGTGAGAATCGGCTGTAGGCACGCGAGTTCACACGTCAGAGGTCGGCGACCTGGGGAAGGCCTTCCGCCGCGATGCGGTGGAAGGTGTCCATCGAACCCGCGTAGATGCCCTCCTGGCGGGGCCAGTGGACGACCACGTGCGTCATCCCGAGCTCCGCGGAGGCCTCGGCGATCCGCAGATAGCTCCCCACCGACTCCAGCGGGTCACAGCCGGAAAGCGGTGTGGGCACGAAGATCCGGTCGATCTCCTCGACGTCGCGGCCGGCCCTGTCACAGGCCCGCTTCAGTTCGGCGAGCTGGCGGGCGACCACGGCGAGACCGTCCTTCATGGACAGTGTCCGGGTCCATGCGGTCGGGCCGATGGTCACCCACGCGTCACCGTGCCGCGCGGCGAGGTCGAGGGTCTTCGCCCCGGCCGCGGCGACGGCGAGCGGAAGCCGTGGCCGTTGCACGCATCCGGGGGTGTTCCTCGCTTCGTTCACGGTGAAGAACCGGCCGCTGAAGTCCGTCACCGGCTGCCGCAGCAGTTTGTCCATCAGCTCGGTGAACTCGGCGAACCGGGCCACCCGATCGCGCGCCGGGAGCGGCGGTCGGCCGATGACCGCTCCGTCGCCGGCGTCGACCGCGCCCGCGCCGATGCCCAGGGTGAACCGGCCGCCCGAGACGTCGTCCAGTGTGATGGCGTCCTTCGCGGTCACCACCGGTTCGCGGAAGTTGGGCGAGGTGACCATGGTGCCGAGCCGGATGCGCTGTGTGGCGCAGGCGGCGGCGGTGAGGAACGGGAACGCCGAGAACCACGGGAGGTCGCGGAGGCTGCGCCACCACAGGTGGTCGTAGGTCCAGCCGGAATCGAAGCCCAGCTCGTCGGCCTGTGACCACCGTTTCACGCTTTCCGACCACCGGGTCTCCGGCAGGATCATCACTCCGGTGCGCATCCGCGGTCAGCCTTTCTTCGGGCTCTGCCGGATCTCCAGGTTCACCCCGGCCTGTTTCGCGGTGTCGAAGTAGGTGAAGCCGCTGGAATCCGCGCGCCTGCCGGTGATCCACGGCGGGACACCGAGCGCGCGGACCGCTTCGGTCCCGGCGTCGACGTCGTCCACCACGAAACCGAGGTGGAACACCCCGCCGCCCCGCTCGTCCAGGAACCGTTTCATCGGGGTGTCGCCCGCACCGGGTTCGAGCAGCTGGAGCTGCATGGTCCCGACGTCGGCGAACTTGTACTTCAGATCGAGATAGGGCGCCCGGTCCGGGACGTTGAACGTGTACTGCGTCAGCGGTGGGTAGTCGTGCCACGGGCCGATGCCGACGGAGGTGTAGAACTCCACGGCGCGGTCGATGTCGGGCACCACCACGCAGACGTGGTGCAGGGTGTGGAACGGCGTGCTCATCTCGGTCGCCTTTCGTTACCAGATCACGGGAAGTGCCTCGACGGTGCGCAGGAGACTGTCCTCACTCCAGACGATCTCCTCGGCGGGGACGGCCAGCCGCAGCGACGGGAGCCTGCGCGCGAGCGTGCCGAGGACGACCTGCAGTTCCATCCGCGCCAGTGGCGCGCCGAGGCAGTGGTGCGCGCCGTGGCTGAAGGTCAGGTGCGGGTTGTCGGTGCGCGCGAGGTCGATCTCCTCCGGCCGCGCGAAGACCTCGGGATCCCGGTTCGCCGAGTACGGCGCGGTGACCACGGCGTCCCCGGCCCGGATCAGCACACCGTGCAGGTCGACGTCTTCGGCGGCCATCACCGGGAAGGTGGTGACGCGGATCAGCGGCAGGAACCGCAGGAGTTCCTCGACCGCCCGGGGGGCCAGTCCGGGATCCGCCACCAGCTGGGCCCAGAGCTCCGGCCGCGCCAGCAAGGCATAGATCGAATTGCTGATCTGGTTCGCCGTGCTCTCGAAACCGCCGACCAGCAGGACCATGCAGAGGGAGATCAGCTCAGCTTCGGTGAGCTTTTCGCCTTCCCGTGCGGTGATCAGGACGCTGACGAGGTCGTCCGCCGGTTCCTTGCGCCTGCGGGCGACGAGGTCGGCGAAGTAGTCGCCGAGTTCACCGCGGGCGAGATCCATCTCCGCCATGCCGTGCACGCCCTGCATCCGGATCGCCCAGGCGGCGAACCGGTCGCGGTCGGCGACGTCCGCGCCGAGTAGTTCGCAGATCATGGTGACCGGCAGCAACCAGGCCAGTCCACCGGCGAGATCCGCGGGTTTCCCCGCTCGCGACAGCTCGTCGAGTAGGGCGTCCACTGTGGACTGAGCGCGCGGCCGCAGTTTCTCGATGCGGGGCACGCTGAACGCCCTCGCGACCAGTTTGCGCAACCGGAGATGCTCGGCTCCCGTCGCGGTGAGGAACGAGTCCCGGCTGGCCGGATACGACTCGGTCGCCCGTGGCGTGTCGGCGTCGGCGGGAGTCGTGCGCCGGAACCGGGGATCGGCCATCACCAGTTTGACGTCCTCGTGCCGCGTCACCAGCCACGCCCAGCTGCCGTAGGGCAAGCGGACCTTGGCCACCGGTTCCTCCGCCCGCAGCCGCGCGTAATGCGGATGCAGTTCGAGCCGATCGGCCCGCCCGAACGGGTAAGGCTGAATGTCCTCGTCGGTCGAGGTCATGGAGAACCGCTCCTTCGTGACGACGAAGTGAATAACTCCGAAGCTGACTTTAACCCAGGAAAGGCAACGGTTTTCGCGGCCGCGCGCACTCATTTCCGGGGTAACTTCGATTCGCCCGCGAACCTAGTGCGATGGGATGTTTCTTATCATGGGACCAGAAGTGGTGGAGTTCCGCGACGGCGAACAATCGGCGATATGGCAGGACTTCCGGCTGTCCACCATGCCGGTGATCATCAGCTCGATGCATTTGTGCCACGCCGTGTTCGCCTTGGCCGACAGTGGTGTGCTGGCGAACCTTCGCAACGGGAAACGACGGCCGGAGGACGGCCTGCTGGCGGGCACCGTCGAGAGCATCGGCCTCGATTTCCTGAAATACCTGGAGATGCGCGGCGTGCTGGAGCAACGTGCCGACGGCTATTTCCTCACGCGGCAGGGCGAATTGCTGACCGCGGACGTCTCACTCGCGCGGCTCGGCGTTTATCTGGAGTCCTACGGCCCGGTGGTCAGCCGGATGAGCGAGTTGCTGACCGGCAAGGCGACCTACGGCGTCGACGTGCACCGCGAAGGCGGTCCGCTCGGGAAGCACAGCGCGACCCTGTTCTCGCTCTTCCACACGCCGGTGCTCGTCGAAGCCATGCGCGGGCGCGGGGTGCGGCGCATGCTCGACGTCGGCTGCGGCGGCGGGAGCCTGCTGGTCGACGCCTGCCTGCGCGACCCGGATCTCACCGGGATCGGGCTGGACATCGACGCGGACGCCGTCGAGGAGGCGAAACGGCTGGCCCGCCGGGAAGGTGTGGAGGACAGGCTCGAGTTCGTCGTCGGTGACGCGTTCGATCCGAAGAGCTGGCCGTCGGTCTGCCTCGACGCGGACGGGCTCTGCATCGTGAGCGCGCTGCACGAGCTGTTCCGTGACGGCGAGCAGGCGGTGATCGACGTCGTCAACGCGTACGGGGAAGTGTTGCCGGAGCAGAAGATCCTCCTGGTGGGCGAGCCGGAGATCCGCTACGACGCCTACGACAACGACGACGACTTCTACCTCGTCCACATCCTGACCAATCAGGGACTGCCGAGGGAACGCGCCGCGTGGCTGGAGGTGTTCGCCAAGACGAACATGGAATGCCGCCGGGTCTACCGCCGTCCGGAAGCCGGCCCCCGCGTGTGCTTCTACGATCTGGTGCCGCGACGGTGAAAGCCCGTGAAGGCCTCCTTCCCTACCGTCAAAGTAGGGAAGGAGGCCTTCACGGGCTTCAGCGAGGGACCCGGACCGCGGTGGCGCGGGAGCACGACGCCACCGCCGCCCGTGCGAGCAGCACCAGCGACCGGGAGATGTCCTCTTTGCACCGCAGGATCGCGGTGTCGCGTAGCGAAGCCGGTTCCTCGCCGTCGCTGGCGGCGAAGCGGGGATAGAGCGTGTTCGCGGCGAGGTCGAGGTTGATCGCCTGGAGACGGCGGAGCAGTTGCACGACCACGGATTCGTACGACATCGGCGTGCGCACGGTCAGGAAGACGCCGTCGTAGAGGGTCTGCAGCATCCCCCGCCGCCCGCGCAGCCCGTTCCGGCCGTGCCGCGCGGACTGCAACAGTGACGGGCCGTCCGGTACGAGTTTGGCCGCGATTCCTTCGTGGACGCGCTCGTTGAGCAGGCATTCCTCGGCCAGGGCCGTACCGGCCGGGCCGTCGAACCGCACCCGGCCGCGCAGCAGCGACCGCACCGGCCCGTAGTCGCGGGCCCATGAACCGCTCAGATGCGGATGCTGCCGCGCGATCACCGACCGGATGACCCGGTGGTAGATCTCGCGTGTGCCCGAACCGGTGTAGAGCAGCATCAGCGAGTAGCCGCGGACGTAGTGCCGCGCCTGCCGGAGCGCCTCGTCCGAACCGGGGTGGTTCTCCGCCTCGGCGATGGCCGCCGCGAGGAGCTGCCAGAGCAGGAAACTGGCCTGATGGCCGGTGATCCACCGGAACCAGAAGATCCGGTCGACCGTCGCCGGATCCGGTGGTTCCAGCGCGGCGACGACGTCCGCGCGCGGGCGTTCACCGAGCCGGTGGACTCCGGCCTCACCCGGTAGTGCGGAGCCCCGCTCGTCCGGGATGGCCCAAGTGGAGGGCAGGAACAGGGTCTCCAGCCCGTAGGGCAGCCCGCCGAACTCCCAGCCGTCGCCCTCGGGCAGGGCGAAACCGGATACCTCAGCCGGAGTGGCCATGAGGCCCGTCCGGGAAGTAGCTGAATTCATATTCGAGTCCGTTGACGTCGTAGAGGTAAAGGCTCCGCATCCCGTCCGCGTCGACGACGATCTCGGTCACCGGTTCGGGCCGGGCGAAGGTGTATTCGCCGGAATCGAACAGCCGCAGCCATTTCTCCCGCCAGTACACGAGTTCTTCCGGGGTGCGCGCCGGGAGGCAGACGTGCTGGAACTGGTTCGCCTCGGCAGGGGTGACCGGCGGGCCGTCCGGCCCGAGCGTGAACACGTGGAACCGGACGCCGCCCACCGCGAGTTCGACGAGTTTGCTGATCCCCGGCAGGCGGCCGACGGTCAGCGGCGAGAACTTCTCCAGCGTCCAGGACACCTCGCAGCCGAAGTAGTCCCGGTACCAGCGCGTGGAATTGTCCAGATCGCTCGTCTGCACCGCCACGTGATGGATGCCGTCCGCCAGCGCGGTCCCGGCCGCGACGGCGTCTTCCTTCACTTCCAACGACATGGGTACCTCCGGTTATCGGCAGTTCGCGTAGGGCTGGCGGCCGCGGGGACTGGCGGCGGCGAGCACCAGCTGGTTCGCGTGGTCGAACCCGGTCGCGCAGACCTTGCCCAGCGAAAGCTCCGGGACCAGGTCCACCAGATGCCCGCGGCGCGCGAGTTCGGCGACGTGCTCCGGCGCGCAGCTGCGTTCCAGCATCAGGACACCGGGCCGCGACTCGTGCGGGACGAACGACGAAGGCACCTGTCCGATGTAGAACGTCGTCGCCTCGGTCGCGGCCTGGGTGTCCATCCCGAAGTCGACGACCGAGAGGAAGAACTCCAGCGTGTACTGGTCCTGCTGGTCACCGCCCGGCGTGCCGAAGGCGAGGTACGGCCGTCCTTCGCGGAGCACGACGGTGGGGCTCAGCGTGGTGCGCGGCCGCTTGCCCGGCGCGAGCGAGTTCGGATGACCCTCGTCGAGGTACATCGTCTGGCCGCGGGTGCCCAGCGCGAAGCCCAGTTCGGGGATGGCGGGGGAGCTCTTCAGCCAGCCTCCGCTCGGCACCGCGGCGACGAGGTTGCCGTGCCGGTCGGCGACCGTGACACAGCATGTGTCGTTCCGCGCGGAGGTGAGCTGTGCGATGGTCGGCAGCCCGTTGTCGAGCTGGCGCAACCATTCCACCTCCTGATCCGAGACGCCGTCGACGCGGGGGCGTTCCGGCAGCCTCGGCGTCCGGCCGCCGGGCGCGCCCGGCCGCAACCGCCTGCTCGCCTCGCCGGTGACCAGCTTCCGCCGTTCGTCCGCGTAGGCCTGATCGAGCAAACCGTCCATCGGCACGTCGGTGAACCGAGGATCCCCATACCACGCTTCACGGTCGGCGAAGGCGAGTTTGGCGCACTCCGCGACGGTGTGGATGTGGTCCGCGCTGCCGTGTCCCATCGCGCCGAGGTCGAACCCTTCCAGCAACGCGAGTTGCTGCGCGAACACCGGCCCCTGCGACCACGGGCCCGGTTTGAACACGTCGAGTCCCCGGTATCCCTGGTGCAGCGCCGGTTCCACGTCGGGACGCCAGTCCGCGAGGTCGTCGCCGGTGAGCAGGCCCCGATGCCGTTCGCCGGTGGCGTCGAGCAGTTCCTGCCGGGGGACGAACGCGTCGATGGCCTCGGCGACGAAACCACGGTAGAAGGCGTCATGCGCCGCTTCGAGCTGGCCTTCACGGTCGGAGGTGGCGGCTTCGGCCTCTTTCAGCAGACGCTGATAGGTGTTGGCCAGCAACGGATTCCGGAACCGCGAACCGGGCGCCGGGGCGACCCCGCCTGGCAGATAGACCTGAGCGGACGTCGGCCATTCGTCGGCGAACAACGGGGCCAGCACCTTGATCGCCCGCGCCATGTCGGGGAACAGCGGGAAACCCTCGGCCGCGTAACCGATCGCCGGGTCCAGCACGTCCGCGAGCCGCATCGTGCCGAACTCGGCGAGCAGGCGCAGCCAGGCGCCCATCGCGCCGGGAACGCAGGCGGGCAGGAATCCGGAACCGGGTACCTGGGGCAGGCCCAGTTCCCGGAACGCGCCGATGGTCGCGGCCATCGGCATCGGTCCCTGTCCGCAGACCGCGGTCGCGCCGTCGGTCCCGGCCTGGTGCGCGACGATGGAGACGTCCCCGCCCGGTCCGTTGAAATGCGGCTCGACCACCTGGAGCACGAAACCCGCGGCCACCGCCGCGTCGTAGGCGTTGCCGCCCTTTTCGAGGATCGACATCGCGGTGCCCGACGCCAGCCAGTTCGTCGACGCCACCGCCCCGAGCGTCCCCTTGAGTTCCGGTCTGGACAAGTTCACGGGCTCACCACCGAATCGTGTTGGTTGCGGTGAGATCAAGTCTCCTATGAAGCGTTATCGGAAAACGCCGATCGCCCGATGAGACTTTTCGCTCGGCATCGCTGTCTCGCCGGCGAGACAGCGATGCCGGAGCGAAAAGCCGCCGCACGGCCATTTCCCCGGCCGTGCTGCCTAGTGTTGGTTCATGGCAGCAAATCCCGATAGGGTGACCGCCGGAGAAACGCGCGGCCGTGAGTTGTCCGCCGAGCAGCGGAAGATCATCGCCCTGCGGCTGCGCGGCCGTCCGGGCGGGAAGACACCGTCCGGTGGCGGGGAGATCACCGCCCGGCCCGGTGCGCTTTTGGTGGCCTCGTTCGCCCAGCGCCGCTTGTGGTTCCTCGAACAGCTGATGCCCGGTTCGGCCATGTACACCGTCGAAAACCTGTGGCGGATCACCGGTTCCTTGGATGTCGGCGCGCTTTCCCGCGCGCTCGAAGAAGTTTGGCGACGGCACGAGATCCTGCGGGTGCGCTTCGAAGACGTCGACGGTGAGCCCGAACCGCATATCGGGACAGGTGTGCTAGGTCTGTCCATTGTGGATATATCAGCCGCGAATGAGGAAGAGGCCGAGGCCAAAGCCCGCCGTATCGCCGCGGAAGACGCGGCACGCGGATTCGACCTCGCCACCGGCCCCCTCGTCCGCGCGCGGCTGTTGCGCTGGGACACCACGACGAACTTCCTGCAGCTGACCCTGCATCACGTGATCGTCGACGGCTGGTCGATGGACGTCCTGTGGACCGAACTGGCCCGGCTCTATGGCGCGTTCTCCCGGGGCGAGCGGTCACCGCTGCTCCCGTTGCCCATCCAGTACACCGATTTCGCCGCCTGGCAGCGGGAATGGCTGGAAGGACCACAAGCGGCCGAACAACTCCGGTACTGGCGTGAGACCCTCGCCGGTGCGCCGCCGTCGGTGGACCTGCGCCCGGATCTGCCTCGGCCGGAAGTCCTCAGTGGACACGGCGGGCTGGCCGAATTCACCGTCCCGGCCGAGGTCACCACCCGGTTGAAGGACCTCGGCCGCGACCAGGGCGCGTCACTGTTCATGGTGCTGCTGGCGGGATTCGACGCCTTGCTCGCGCGCTACACCGGTGGTGACGACATCGTCGTCGGCTCGCCGATGGCGGGCCGGGTGACCGGTGACCTGGAGCGGCTGATCGGTTTCTTCGTGAACTCCGTGCCGCTGCGGGTTCGCTGGGAAGGCGACCCGGCTTTCGAGGAGATACTCGGCCTGGTGCGGGAAACGGCCTTGGCGGCCTACGCGCACGAGAGCCTGCCGTTCGAGCGCATCGTCGAAGAGGTCGAGCCCGAACGGCAAGCCGGCCGCAACCCGGTCTTCCAGGTCTGGTTCGACGGTGGCCGCGAGGTCGAGCCACCCGCCCTGCCCGGTCTCGCCGTCGAACCGCTGGCGCCCGAAACGCACAGCACTCGTTTCGACCTCGAACTGCGGCTGGAACTTCGCGACGGCGAACTCGCCGGATCCCTGCTGTACAGCACCGATCTTTTCGAGGAAGCGACCGCGCGACGGCTGGCGGAGAACTACCGGCGCGTCTTGGCCGCGGTCGCGAAAGAACCGGCGATCCGGCTGTCCGCCTTGCCCGTCCCGGCGGAGGCCGAACTCGACCAGGTGCTGGTGCACTGGAACGACACCGCCCGCGACGTCGACCTCGGCGCGGACCCGCTAGGCCGGTTCGCCGCGCTCGCCGCCCGCGAACCCGCCCGCCCGGCGCTGAGCTTCGAGGGCGAGGTGCTCGGGTACGGCGAACTGGACGCGCGGGCCAACGCGCTGGCCAGGGTGCTCGCCGGACGCGGCGTCGGTCCGGAGACCGTCGTCGCGCTCGCCGTGCCGCGATCGGCGGAAATGGTCGTCGCGCTGCTGGCGGTGCTGAAGACGGGCGCGGCCTACCTCCCGCTCGACATCGACCAGCCCGCCGACCGGCTGGCCACGATGCTCGCCGACGCCGGTCCCGCGCTGCTCCTGGTCACGAACGCGTCAGCCGCCCTGGAGACCGGGGGAGTACCGCGACTGGTTCTCGACGACCTGCCCGCGTCGGCGTGCGATGGCGCACCGCTCACCGCGGACGAACTCACCGGGCCCGCCTTGCCAGGACATCCCGCGTATGTGATCTACACGTCGGGCTCCACCGGGGCGCCCAAAGGTGTCATGGTCACCAGGGCTGGGCTGGTCAACCTTCTGGAGCTGGTCTCCGCGCGGCTTCCGATGCGGCCTGGTGACCGGTTCTTCGCCGTCACGACGGTCGCGTTCGACGTGGCCGCCGTCGACCTCTACCTGCCGCTGATCAGCGGGGCGACACTGGTGGTCGCCCCGCAGGACGCCGCACGTGACCCGCGCGCGCTCGGCGCGCTGCTGCGGGACTCGGGCGCGACGATGATGCAGGCGACGCCGTCGTTGTGGCACGCGCTGATCGAGGCCGACCGCGAAGCCGTACGAGGTCTGGACATGATCGTGGCGGGTGAGGCGCTGCCCGCCGAGCTGGCCGGGACCATGTGCGCGCTGGCGTGGCGGGTGACCAATTTCTACGGCCCCACCGAGACGGCGATCTACTCGACCGCGGCGTCGATCACCGAACCGGTCGGCACCCCGGCCATCGGCACCCCGGTCCGGAACACCCGGCTCTACGTGC
The DNA here is from genome assembly GCF_055575975.1 of Amycolatopsis sp. NPDC033938. NCBI lineage: Bacteria > Bacillati > Actinomycetota > Actinomycetes > Pseudonocardiales > Pseudonocardiaceae > Amycolatopsis > Amycolatopsis sp. NPDC033938. The sequence goes on along the minus strand of NZ_JBVIRO010000021.1, from coordinate 140,893 downwards.
TCGACCGGTTCCTCGTCCCGGTGCCGATCGGCGCGGCGGGGGAGTTGTACATCGCCGGTGACGGCGTCGCGCGCGGCTACCGGGACCGGCCGGGGTTGACCGCGCACCGGTTCGTCGCTTGCCCGTTCGGCTCACCCGGCGAGCGGATGTACCGGACCGGGGATCTGGTGCGGTGGCGGGCCGACGGCGAGATCGAGTTCCTCGGCCGCACGGACCACCAGGTGAAACTGCGCGGGTTCCGGATCGAACTCGGGGAGATCGAAGCGGCACTGACCCGGCGGCCCGACGTCGGCCGCGCGGTCGTCGTCGCCCGTGACGACGCGCCCGGCGGGCACGGCCTCGTGGCCTACGTGACGCCGTCGTCGGACTCGGACGCCGAAGCCGGCCTCGACGACCGGCAGGTCGAGGAATGGACCTCGGTCTTCGACACGGCCTACGTGGCCGACGCGGATTTCGGGGTGTGGCAGAGCAGTTACACCGGTGAAGCGATTCCCGAACCCGAGATGCGGGAGTGGATCGGCACCACCGTCGAGCGGATAGGCGAACTGGCCCCGAAACGGGTGCTGGAACTCGGCGTCGGCACCGGGCTCATCCTGACGGGACTCGCCCCGAGGTGCGAAACCTACTGGGGCACCGACATTTCCGCGACCGCGCTGGACCGGCTGCGGTCCCGCGTGGCGGCCGACCCCATGCTCGGCGGCAAGGTCGAACTCAGGACCCAGGGTGCCGACGACGGCACGGGCCTGCCGCCGGGGTTCTTCGACACCGTCGTGCTCAACTCCGTCGTCCAGTACTTCCCCAGCGTCGGCTACCTGCGGACGGTGCTGGAGAACGCGCTGCGGGCCACCGCGCCGGGCGGGGCCGTGTTCGTCGGCGACGTCCGGAACCGCGACCTGCTGACACTGTTCCGCACGGCGACCAGGCTGGCCGCGCTCGCTCCCGGCGACGACCCCGCGGCGCTGCGCGAGGAGATCGCGCAGGCGGTGGCCAAGGAGAAGGAACTGGTGATCTCGCCGTCCTTCTTCACCGCTTTCCGGGACACGGTCGAGGACATCGCGGGGGTCGACATCCGGCTGCGTCGCGGGGCGCACGGTAACGAGATGTCGCGGTACCGCTACGACGTCGTACTGCACAAGCGACCGGTCGCGGTGTCCGAAGTGGACAGTGTGCCGACGCGGGAGTGGAACGGCGCCGAAGGACTCACCGCGCTGCTGGCCGAACAGCCGGGCCCGATCCGGATCACCGGCGTGCCCAACGCGCGGCTGGCCAGGGACGCCGCCTGGGCGGCCGCCCTCGATCGCGCGGAGAACGCCGACACTCTCGCCGAGGCGATCCGGACGCCGCCGACGGCGGAAGGTCCGGATCCCGAGTGGTTCGCCGAGGTGGGCGCGAAGTTCGGCTACCAGGCCGCGGTGACCTGGTCGGGAGAACGGGAAGACCGCCTTGACGTGGTCTTCACCGGCTTCGGAGCGCAGGACGGCGTGTACCGGCCGCGTCCGGATCTCTCGCCGGACCTCGCCGCGCGGACGAACGAACCCGCGCGCGCCGGCCAGACCGGGGTGTCCGTCTCCGCGCTGCGGCAGGCACTCACTGCCGAGCTACCCGGCTACATGGTGCCGTCCGCCTTCGTTGTCCTCGACGCGCTTCCCTTGAACCCCAACGGGAAGGTCGACCGTGCCGCGCTCCCGTCGCCGGAGGCGCGCCGCACCGGCGGCCGTCGTCCCCGCAGCGCGGTGGAGGAGTCGCTGTGCGCGGTGTTCGCCGACGTCCTCGGTGTGGCCGGGATCGGGATCGACGACGACTTCTTCGACCTCGGCGGGCATTCGCTGCTCGCCACCCGGTTGCTGAGCCGGATTTCGGCCACCCTCGGCGTCACCCTCCCGGCCAGGGCGTTGTTCGACGCGCCCACCGTCGCCCGGCTCGCGCCGAGGCTGGCCGACGCCGGTGAGACCCGGACGCGGCTGGAGCCCAGGCCTCGGCCGGAGGTGCTGCCGCTGTCGTCCGGGCAGCGGCGCCTGTGGTTCATCCAGCAGCTCGAAGGCCCTTCGGCGACCTATCACATGGGGATGGCGTTGCGGGTGCGCGGTGACCTCGACCTGCCCGCGTTGCGAGCGGCGTTCGCCGACGTCGTCGCGCGGCACGAAAGCCTCCGGACGGTGTTCCGCGAGGTCAGTGGCGAACCGGCTCAGGTGGTGTTGCCGAGCGTCCGGCCCAAGCTGGTGGTGCGGGCGGTTCCGGAGGACGGCCTGGCCGGCGCGCTCGCGGACGCCGCCGCGACGGGCTTCGATCTCTCGGCGGAGCCGCCGGTCCGCGCCACGTTGTTCCAGGTGAAGCCCGGGGAGGCCGTGCTTCTGGTGGTGGTGCACCACATCGCGGCCGACGGCTGGTCGGTGCGCCCGCTGACCCGTGACCTCTTCGCGGCCTACGAAGCGCGGTCGCGAGGCGAAGCGCCCGGCTTGCCGCCACTGCCCGTGCAGTACGCGGATTACACGCTCTGGCAACGGGAAAACCTCGGTGACGAGCAGGACCCGGAGTCGGTGATCGCGCGCCAGCTCGCCTACTGGCGGGAGCGGCTCGCGGATCTCCCGGACGAGCTGGACCTGGGTGCCGACCGGCCGCGTCCGGCGGTGTCGAAACACCGCGGCGGCACCGTCCCGTTCACCCTCGGCGCCGAGGCGACACGACAGCTGGAGGAGCTGGCCCGCGCGCGGGGAGCGAGCCTGTTCATGGTCGTCCAGGCCGGGCTGGCGGCGTTGCTGAGCAGGCTCGGCGCGGGCACGGACATCCCGATCGGTGTGCCGGTGGCGGGCCGCCACGACGAAGCACTGGACGAGCTGGTCGGGCTGTTCGTCAACACGCTCGTGCTCCGCACCGGTACCGGCGGCGACCCGGCCTTCCGTGACCTGGTCGACCGGGTGCGCGCCACCGACCTCGCCGCGTTCAACCGGCAGGACGTGCCGTTCGAACGGCTGGTGGAGATCCTCAACCCCGCTCGCTCGATGGCGCGGCATCCGCTGTTCCAGGTCGCGCTGACCTTCGAAGAGGAGGATCCGTCGGCCGGATTCGCGGTGCCGGGGCTGGAGATCACCGAGGAACCGGTCGAGACCGGCACCTCCCGGTTCGACCTCACCTTCCTGATCTCGCGGCGGCCCGGTGCCGGTCTGGGCGGTGGGCTGGAGTTCAGCCTCGAACTGTTCGACACCGAGACGGCCGAACGCCTGGTCTCCCGGCTGACGCGGCTGCTCGCGTCGGTCGCGGGTGATCCGGGTCAGCGACTGTCCGAAGTGGACTTGCTTGAGCCGCGCGAACGCGAACTGCTGCTGGCTCCGGCGTCCACCGCCACACCCGCCGGGTCGATCCCGGCGGCGTTCGCGGCGCAGGCGAGGCGCACCCCGGACGCGATCGCACTGGTGGACGGCGCACGCACGCTGACCTACCGCGAACTCGACGACCGGGCGGGCAGGCTGGCCGCGGTGCTGGCCGCTCGCGGCGCCCGTGCCGAACGGTTCGTCGCGGTCGCGATGCCGCGTTCGGCCGACCTCGTCGTCGCGTTGCTCGCGGTGCTCAAGACCGGCGCCGCTTACGCCCCCATCGACCCGGGTCACCCCGCGGAGCGGATCGCGCTGCTGCTCGACGACGTCCGGCCGGTTCTCGTCCTCGGCACGGAAAGCGCCGAAGTCATCGGCGACGTCCCTTGGCTGGCGGTGGACGCACCGGAGACGCTGGTGGAACTCGGGACCCGTGCGCCGCTGGCCGAAGCGGGCATCCACCCCGCGTCGACCGCGTATGTCCTCCACACCTCGGGTTCCACCGGGCGGCCGAAGGGTGTCCTGGTCCCGCACGGCAACGTTCTAAGCCTGCTCGAAGGCACCGGTCCGGGATTCGACTTCCACCCGGACGACGTATGGACCTGGTTCCATTCGGTCGCGTTCGACTTCTCGGTCTGGGAACTCTGGGCGCCGCTGCTGCACGGGGCCCGCGTAGTCGTGGTTTCCCACGAGATCTCGCGGTCGCCCGGCGAACTGGTCGACCTGCTCGCCGAGCACCGGGTGACGGTGCTGAACCAGACGCCGTCGGCGTTCGCCCAGCTCGCCACGGCGGCGGGCGGCCATCCCGCCGGCCGGCTGCCCGCCCTGCGCCGGATCGTCTTCGGCGGCGAAGCGCTGGACGCGCGCTCGGTGGCGGACTGGCTGTCCTGGCACGACGACGGGCCGGAACTGGTCAACATGTACGGGATCACGGAGACGACCGTGCACGTGACCCGGCTCGGGCTCACCGGCGACACGCTGGCGGCCCGCCCGCGCGCGATCGGGGAGCCGATCGACGGCGGCGCCGTGTACCTGCTGGACGCGGCCCTGAAACCGGTGCCCGTCGGCGTCGCGGGGGAGGCCTACGTGGCGGGGCCCCGCCTCGCCCGCGGCTACGCCGCCCGCCCCGGCCTGACCGCGGAACGGTTCGTGGCCTGCCCGTTCGGCGCGCCCGGCGAGCGGATGTACCGCACGGGAGACGTACTGCGGCGTGGCGCGGACGGCGGTCTGGAGTACCTCGGCCGGTCGGACGACCAGGTCAAGATCCGTGGCTTCCGCGTCGAACCCGGCGAGGTCGAAGCCGCGCTCGCCGGACATCCAGGAATCGCCCAGGTTTCCGTGGTCCCGCGCGACGACGGAAAGGATCGGCGTCTGGTCGCCTACGTCGTGCCTGCCGGTGAAGAGCCGGATCGTGGCGAGCTGCACGCCTACGCGGCCGCTCGGCTGCCGTCCCATCTGGTCCCGTCCGCCTGGGTGTTCGTTCCCGCGATGCCCTTGACGGCCAACGGAAAACTCGACGTCAAGGCGTTGCCGTCCCCGGACTCCGGTGCGGTGCCGTCCGGCCGCGCGCCGCGTACGACGCCGGAGGAGGTCCTTTGTGGACTCTTCGCCGAGGTGCTCGGGCTGCCGTCGGCAGGTATCGACGACAACTTCTTCGCGCTCGGCGGGCATTCGCTGCTGGCGACCCGGTTGTGCGCCCGGGTCAAGGAAACGCTCGGTGCCGACCTGCCGGTCCGTGAGCTGTTCGCGACACCGACGGTCGCCCGGCTCGCGGAAACCCTAGGGACGGCGAACGCCCGCAGCGGGCTCGATGTGCTGCTTCCGCTGCGGTCCGCGGGTTCGGAGCCGCCGTTGTTCTGCTTCCACCCGGCGGCGGGCCTCAGCTGGCGCTACGCGGGGCTGCTCCGGTACATCGACCAGGACGTCCCGATCCACGCGCTGCAACACCCACGGCTGGGCGGAGGCGGTGAGGCCTCGCAGTCGATCGCGGAACTGGCGACGCTCTACCTCCGGCACATCCGGTCCGTGCGGGCCGAGGGGCCGTACCGCCTCGTCGGCTGGTCGTTCGGCGGGCTGCTGGCCCACGAACTCGCGGTGCGGCTGCGCCGGGACGGTCAGGAGGTGTCCCTGCTGGCGATGCTCGACTGCTACCCGCCGGAGGTGACCGGGGACGTCGAACTGGAGCAGGTCATGGCGACCACCGACATCGCGGGCATCCTGCGCGACCAGTCCGGGGTCGGCTTCGACTTCGACGAAGCCGAAGAACAGGCGATCCACGAGGTGATGATCGGCAGTTCCAAGATCGCCCGCGACTTCGAGCCCGGCGTGTTCGACGGCGACGTCCGCTTCTTCGCCGCGACCCGTGACCAGCGCAAATTCGGCTGGAGCGCCCATGACTGGCGACCGTTCGTCACCGGGCGGATCGAGAACCATCCGCTCGACTGCGAGCACCTGCACCTGATGCGTCCCGAACCGCTCGCCGAGATCGGCCGGGTCCTCGACCGGGCGCTGAAGGAGTCCACAGTGGACCAGAACCGAGGAGGAAAGTGATGACCAATCCCTTCGACGACCCCGAGAGCTCGTACCTCGTGCTGGTCAACGACGAAGGCCAGCACTCGCTGTGGCCGTCCTTCGCGGATGTCCCCGCGGGCTGGTCCGTCGTCCACGGGGAGGCGTCGCGGGAGGACTGTCTCACCTACGTCAACGAGCACTGGACGGATCTGCGGCCGCTCAGCCTGGTCCGCGCGATGGCCGTCCCGCCTGCCTGACCCCCGCTGCCCCGCGTCCGCGACCGAACCGATCGGAGAACCGGTGAGCAAGTCCTTCCCTGAGGCCGAACAAGACCTGGTGGGGTGGTTCGAAGAAGGCGCGGCGGCCACGCCGGACGCGCCCGCGCTGGTCTGCGGCGAGACGCGGCTGTCGTTCGCCGAACTGGACACCGCGGCGAATCGGTGGGCAGGTCTCCTGCGTGACGAAGGCGTGGGCCCCGAGGTCGTCGTCGGCGTCTGCGCGCCTGCCGGGATCGACGTCTTCGTGGTGGCGCTCGGCGTGCTGAAGGCGGGCGGTGTCTATCTGCCGCTCGACCCGGCGCAGCCCGACGAACGGCTCGGCTACATGCTGGCCGACGGCGGCGCGTCGCTCGTGGTCGCCGAGTCGTCCGCGATCTCCCGGCTGGGTTTCACCGGGAAGACCGTGTGCTTGGCCGACGAAGACGTCTCAGGCCGCGACGGTGTCCGCGTGGACCGGGCCGTGCTCCCGGGTTCGCTGGCGTACCTGGTCTACACGTCCGGGTCGACGGGCAGGCCCAAGGGCATCGCGCTCACCGAACGCACCATCCGCGCCGTCGCCGGATTTCAGCTGGCGCGCGGCGGCGGGCGCCGCACCGGCCTGCAGGTCTCGTCGATCGGGTTCGACGTCTCCCTGCTGGAAATGTTCGTCACCTGGCTCGGCGGCGGAACCCTCGTGGTCGCGCCCGAAGCGCTGCGACAGGATCCGGACGCGCTGCTGCGGCTGATCGCCGGACACTCGGTGGAGCGGCTGTACCTGGGGCCGGCGCTGCTCGCGCAGCTCGCGAACGCCTGGGTGCGGCGGCCGGTACGGACGCGGTTGCGCGAGATCCTGGTCTCCGGTGACGTGGTGCGGCTTTCCGGCGAGGTCCGCGACTTCCTCGACGCGCTCCCGGAAGTGGTGCTGGAAAACCAGTACGGGCCATCGGAGACCCACGAGGTCTCGGCGTTCCTGCTGGACGGCGAAAGCGCCGGCTGGCCGGAGCTGCCACCGATCGGCACGCCCATCACCGGCGTGACGGTGTACGTCCTGGACGAATTCCTCAACCCGGTACCGGCCGGTGTGCGCGGAGAGATCTATGTGGACAGTCCCGGTCTCGCACGAGGTTACGTCGGTCAGGCCGGGCTGACCGCCGAACGGTTCGTCGCCAACCCCTTCTCCGACGTCGCCGGTGCCCGGATGTACCGGACCGGGGACCGGGGCCGTCGGCTGCCCGGCGGCGTACTGGAGTTCCTCGGCCGGGTCGACGACCAGGTCAAGGTGCGTGGCTTCCGGGTGGAACCGGCCGAGGTCGAGGCCGCGCTGGCCGGCTGCCCCGGTGTCGGGAGCGCGGCGGTGAAGGTCGTCGAAGGCGCGGGCGGGGTCAAGGTGCTGGCCGGCTACGTCGTGGCGGCCGCCGCGGCGACGGTGTCGGTGCGCGAAGTCCGCGAGGCCGTCCGGGCGAAGCTGCCGGACTACCTGGTCCCCGCTTCGCTGACGGTGCTGGATTCCCTGCCGCTGAACCGGAACGGGAAAGTCGACAAGAAGGCTTTGCCCGCTCCCGAGCTGTCGCGGCCGGAGCTGTCCGGTGACTTCGTGGCGCCGCGGACGGTCCGGGAAGAACTGCTCGCCGAGATCTGGTGCTCGGTCCTCGGCGTCGACGGCGTCGGTGTGGAGGACGACTTCTTCGAACTGGGCGGGCATTCGCTGCTGGTCACCCAGGTCGTCTCCCGGATCCGCGCCGTCTTCGGCGTCGCGCCGCCCGTGCGCGCGCTGTTCGAACACCGCACCATCGCCGGGCTGCTGAAGCTGATCGACGGCGCCACCCGGGCCGAGCTGCCGCCGATCCGGCCCCGCGCCGACGGCGACCTCGAACTGTCCTTCGCGCAGCGACGGCTGTGGTTCATCGACCAGCTCAACCCCGGATCACCCCGCTACGCGGTGGAAAACCTGTGGCGGCTCGACGGCGAACTGGACGTTCTCGCGTTCGCCAGGGCACTCGACGAAGTGTGGAAGCGGCACGACGCGCTGCGAGCGACGTTCGCCGACGACGGCGGCCTGCCGACCCAGGTGATCGCGCCGCCCGGTCCGTTCGGATTGCCGGTGCGCGACCTGTCTTCACTCACCCCGGACGAGGCCGAACGGGCCGCGATCCGGTTCGCCGAAGAGGACGCCGGCCGCGGATTCGACCTCACCGAAGGCCCACTGCTGCGTGCCCAGCTGTTCACACTGAGCCGCACCCGCCATTTCCTGATGCTCAACTTCCATCACGTCGTCGTCGACGGGTGGTCGATGCGCGTCATCTGGCGGGAGCTTTCGGCGATCTACCAGGCGTTCACCGACGGACGACCGTCACCGCTGCGGCCGTTGCCCGTGCAGTACGCCGATTACGCGGCCTGGCAACGGTCCTGGTTGGACGGTCCGCAGGCGGCCCGTCAGCTGGAGTTCTGGCGTACGGAACTGGCGGGCGCCGACCTCACGGCCGAACTGGCCGCCGACCATCCGCGGCCCGCGGTACCGAGCGGCCGGGGCAGGCGGCTGTCCTTCGGGATCGGCGCCGGGCTGACGCAGCGGCTCCGCGCGATCGGCCGCGCGGAAGGCGCGACGATGTTCATGGTGCTGCTGGCGGCGTTCAACGTCGTGCTGTCACGCAACATCGGAAGCACCGACCTCGTCACCGGCACCCCGGTCGCCTGCCGGAACCGGCCGGAGATCGAAGACCTCGTCGGCTTCCTCGCCAACACGATCCCGCTGCGGGTGCAGTGGACCGGGGACCCGGCCTTCACCGAACTGCTGCGCAACGTCCGCGACACCGCCTTGCGGGCGTACACGAACGAAGACCTGCCCTTCGACCGCCTCGTCGAGGACCTGGCACCGGCGCGGGACCTGAGCCGCAACCCGATCTTCCAGACCTGTTTCGTGGTCGACAGTTCGATGGAGTTCGACCAGCCGCGCGGGCTGGCGGTCGATCAGGTCCGCACCGGGATCGGGAACACCCGCTTCGACCTGGAAGTGCTGGCCGACGAATACCCGGACGCGTTGCGCGGCTTCCTCGGCTACAGCACGGATCTGTTCACCGAGGAGACCGCGGCGAGGCTGCTCGACCATTTCCTGCGCGTACTCGACGGCGTGGCCGCCGGACCGGACCGGCGGCTCTCGCGGCTGCCGGTGCTCGGTCCGCGGGAAGAGCACACGCTGCTGGTCGAATGGAACCGGTCACGGGGCTTCGAGCTGCCTCTTGACCGGGATCTGATCGGTTCGTTCGAGGACCAGGTGGCGAAGACGCCGGACGCGCACGCGCTGGTGTGCGGCGGAATCCCGGTCAGCTTCGGCGCTTTGGACGCGATGGGCGACCGGTGGGCCTCGCTGCTCCGGGAAGCGGGCGCGGGTCCAGAGGTCGTCATCGGTGTCTGCACGGGTGTCGGGACCGAGGTCTTCGAGATCATGCTGGGCGTGCTGAAGGCGGGCGCGGTGTACCTGCCGCTGGACCTCGCCCAGCCCGACGAACGGCTGAACCGCAAACTCGCCGATTCCCGCGCCGAGGTCGTTGTCGCGGACAAGGCGGCGTTGCATCGGCTAGCCGGGTTCGACGGGACCGTCCTGTGTCTCGACGACGTCCGGGAAGGCCTCGCCCGGCGCCCTGCCGTCCGTGTGGAGCGGGTGCCGCTGCGGGATTCGCTGGCGTACATGGTCTATACGTCGGGATCGACCGGGAAACCCAAGGGCATCGCGCTCACCGCGCGTACCGTCGAGCATCTGGTCGCGTGGCAGCTGTCCCAGGACCCGCGGCCGCGGATCTGCGGGCAGCTGGCGCCGATCGGCTTCGACGTCTCCCTGCAGGAATTCTTCGTCACGCTGCTGTCCGGCGGCACCCTGGTGGTGCTGACCGAACAGGAGCGACAGGACCCCGAAGCCATCCTGCGGGCCCTCGCCGTCAACGGCGTCCAACGGCTTTTCCTGCCCCCGGCGCAACTGGGCGAACTGGCGCTGGCGTACTCGGGCCACGAGCTGCGCGTCGACGAGCTGATCCTCGCCGGGGAAGCACTCCGGTTCTCCCGCGAGGTCAAGGCGTTCGTGCGCGCGCTGGGCCCGGGAACGGTGGTGGAGAACCAATACGGTTCCTCGGAGGAGTACAAGGTCACGTCGATGGTCTTCACCGGTGACTGCGACGGCTGGCCGGAGTCGCCGCCGATCGGCCGCCCGGTCGCCAACGTCGCGGTGTTCGTCCTCGACCGGTTCCTGAACCCGGTACCGGCCGGCGTTCCGGGCGAGATCTACGTGCAGAGCCCGGCGCTGGCCCGCGGATACGCCGGGCAGCCGGGGCTGACCGCGGAATGGTTCGTGGCGAACCCGTTCTCCGAGGTCCCCGGCGCGCGGATGTACCGGACCGGCGACCGGGGCCGCTGGCTGCCCGACGGCGTACTGGAGTTCGTCGGCCGGGTCGACGACCAGGTCAAGATCCGCGGGCACCGGGTGGAACTGGGTGAGGTCGAGGCCGCGCTCACCGCGTGCCCCGGTGTCGGCGCCGCGGTCGTGTCGGTCGTCGAAGGCGCCGGTGGCGTGCCGGTCCTCGCGGGGTACGTGGTGCCCTCGACCGGGGAGACGCCGTCGGTGCGCGCGGTGCGTGAGTTCCTCCGGTCGAAACTGCCGGACTACCTGGTCCCCGCGTCGGTGACGGTGCTGGAGTCCTTGCCGCTCAACCACAACGGCAAGGTCGACCGCGAGGCGCTGCCCGCTCCGGCGGTGTCGCGGCCGGAGCTGTCCGGGGAGTTCGTCGCGCCGCGCAACGCGCAAGAGGAGGTGCTCGCCGAGATCTGGGGCGAGGTCCTCGGCATCGAAGGGATCGGCGTCGAGGACGACTTCTTCGAACTGGGCGGGCATTCGCTCCTGGTGACCCAGGTCGTCTCGCGGATCCGCGGGGTGTTCGAGGTCGGGCTCCCGATCCGCGCGCTGTTCGAGAACCGCACCATCGCCGAACTCGCGGACGCCGTCGAAGAAGCCGTCGTCGCCGAGGTCGCCGCACTGTCCGATGAGGACATTCGCAGGCTGACCGCCGGTAACTGAAGAAAGGATCGAGGACCCATGACCCATCAGCTCGTTTCCTCGGGCAGCGCGTTCGAGAAGGTGTTCGGTTACTCCCGCGCGGCGCGGGTCGGGCCGCTGATCGCGGTGGCGGGCAACACCGCCGCCGGACCGGACGGGCCGGTCGGCGGAGCGGATGTGGCGGAGCAGACCAGGGAGGCCTTGCGGCGGATCGAAGGCGCGCTGACCGAGGTCGGCGCGTCACTGACGGACGTCGTCCGCACCCGGGTGTTCGTCACCGACATCGGCACCTGGGAACAGGTCGGGGCCGTGCACACGGAGTTCTTCGCCGAAATCCGCCCCGCCAGCACGATCGTCGAGGTGACCGCGCTGGTCCGCCCCGATCTGCTGGTCGAGATCGAAGCGGACGCCTATGTCTCGGACTGACCGGACGCTGCCGTCGCTGTTCGAACGGCGGGTGGCGGAGGCGCCGGGGGAGATCGCGATCGTGTCCGGTGACGGCGAACTGACCTATGCCGCGCTGAACGCCAGGGCCAACCGCCTGGCGCACCTGCTGATCGACGACGGCGTCGGCCCGGAGAGCGTGGTGGCCCTCGTCCTGCCGCGCTCACCCGAAGCCGTCGTCGCGATGCTGGCGGTGCTCAAGGCCGGGGGCGCCTACCTGCCGGTCGACCCCGCGTATCCCCGGGAGCGGATCGAGTACCTGCTCGCGGACGCGAAACCGGATCTGGTGCTCGACGGAGAACGGGAGCTCGCCGGTCTTCCGGAGGAGAATCCGCGACGTCGCACGCTGTCGCCCTCGCATCCCGCGTACGTCATCTACACGTCGGGTTCCACGGGGGCGCCGAAGGGCGTGACGGGGTTGCACGAGGGCCTGGTGAACCGTCTCGAGTGGTTCGCCTCGCGGTTTCCGGATCAGCGAGGGCGCCGGGTATTGGCCAAGACTTCCCCCGGTTTCATCGACGGCACCACCGAGGTTTTCGGGACCCTGACCACCGGCGGCACCCTGGTCTTCCCGACAGACGGCGATCTCCCCGCCCAGGTGGCCGCGCACCGGATCGACCGGCTGACCGTCGTGCCGAGCCTGCTGCGCACCCTGCTCGCCGAGCCGGAAACCTTGTCCGGCTGCGGGTTCTGGATCAGCAGCGGGGAACGTCTCGACGGGGAACTGGCTCACGCCACGAAGAAGGCCCTGCCCGGCGCCCGGCTGATCAACCTTTACGGCTGCTCCGAAGTCAGCGGCGACAGCCTGTGGGCCGAGTACACCGGCGGGGACGACGTCCCGATCGGCGTGCCGATCGACGACACCCGCGTCCACGTCCTCGACGCCCGGCTGCGGCCGTCCACCGAGGGCGAGTTGTACATCGCCGGTGCCGGGCTGGCCCGTGGGTATCGCGGCAGGCCGGATCTGACCGCGGCCCGGTTCGTCGCCGAGCCCGGCGGGCCACCCGGCGCCCGGATGTACCGGACCGGCGACCTCGTCCGGCGCCGCGCCGACGGCACACTCGCCTTCGTCGGCCGGGCCGACGACCAGATCGCTCTGCACGGTTTCCGCATCGAACCGGCGGAGGTCGAGGCGGCACTCGGCACGCATCCCTCGGTCGCGCGGGCCGCTGTCGCGAAACAGGGCGAGGACCTCCTGGTCGGCTACGTCGTCGCGGTTCCGGGCACTTCCGTGGCTCCGGAAGACGTCCGGCGGCACGCCGCCGAGTCGCTGCCCGCGCACCTCGTACCGGGCATCGTCCTGGTGCTCGACGCACTGCCCACGACCCCCAGCGGCAAACTGGACCGCCGAGCGCTGCCGTCCCCGGAGTTCCGGACGAACGGCCGGGAGCCACGGGACGAACGCGAGAAACGGTTGTGCGCGTTGTTCTCGGAGGTCCTGGACGTGCCCGAGGTCGGCATCGACGACGAATTCCTCGCGCTGGGCGGGCATTCGCTGAGCGCGGCGAAGCTGGTCAACCGGGCGCGCGCGGAACTGGGTGTCGAGCTGGACGTCACCGCTCTGCTCGACGGCGGGACGGTCGCCGAACTCGGCGTCCTGGCGGGCGGAGGCCGTCCGCCGCTGACCGCCCGGCCGCGGCCCGCCCGGATCCCGCTTTCGCCGACACAGCACCGGCTCTGGTTCTCCAGCTGCCTGGAGGGCACCAGCGCTGTCTACAACCTGCCTTACGCGCTGAGGATCTCCGGCAAGCTGGACGAGGTCGCGTTGACCGCCGCCCTGTACGACGTCGTGGCCAGGCACGAAAGCCTCCGGACCACCTTTCCCGATGACGACGGCGTTCCGTACCAGTCGGTGCTTCCGCCCGAAGCACCCGTCGTGGAAAGAGTCCACTGTGGACCGGACGAGCTCGCGGACCGGATCCGGTCCGCCGTCCGGCACGAGTTCGACCTCGTCGCCGAGCCGCCGCTGCGGGTGACGCTCTTCGTCACCGGCGACGAGGAACGGGTGCTGCTCCTGCTGACCCATCACATCGCGACCGACGGCTGGTCGATGGCACCGCTGGTCCACGACCTCGGCGTCGCGTACTCGGCCCGGCTGGACGGCGATCCGCCGGACTGGGCACCACTGCCGGTCCAGTACGCCGACCACACGTTGTGGCAGCGGGACTTCCTCGGCGACGAAACGGATCCGGGCAGCACACTGGCCCGGCAGACGGAGTTCTGGGCCGAAACCCTCGAAGACCTCCCCGCCGAACTGGAGATCCCGCTGGACCGTCCCCGGCCCGCGGTCCCGACCGGACGCGGCGGCCTCGTCGAGTTCACGGTCGACGCCGGAACCCACCGGGGTATCCGGGAACTCGCCGCCGCCCACGACGCGACGCCGTTCATGGTCCTGCACGCCGCGCTCAGCGCCCTGCTGACCAGGATGGGCGCCGGAACGGATCTGCCGATCGGGACCGTGGTCGCCGGACGCGGCGATCGCGCGCTCGAGGACGTCGTCGGCTTCTTCGCCAACACCCTGGTCCTGCGCGGCGACACCAGCGGGAACCCCCGGTTCACCGAGCTGCTGGCGCGGGTGCGCGCGGGCGACCTCGCCGCGTACGGGAATCAGGACACTCCCTTCGACCACCTCGTCGGCGTCCTGAACCCCCTGCGGTCGCCGTCGCGGCATCCGCTCTTCCAGATCCTCCTGCTGCTGGACAACACCGCGCCGGTCCAGCCGCGGCTCGAGGACCTGCGTGCCGAGCCGTACCCGGTCGAAAGCGCGTTCGCCCGGTTCGACCTGGCCTTCGAGTTCACCGAGCGGACCGGCTCCGTCGAGTACAGCGCGGACCTGTTCGACCGCACCAGCGTCGAACAGTGGGCGCGACGGCTGGTCAGAGTGCTCCAAGCCGTGGTCGCCGACCCCGGGGTGCGGATCGGCCACATCGACATCCTCGGCACCGAAGAACGACGGGAGCTGCTGGGCAAATGAACCAGAGTCTGGACTTCGACCTCCGAGCGCACACCGCGTCCCGCCTGCCCTCGCTGACCGGAATGCGGTTCGTCGCCGCGGCGGTGGTGGTCCTGCACCATTCGTTCTTCATGTACTTCTTCGCCGATCCCGAGGTCAACACCGTGCTCACCCGGATCGGCATCGGCGGCGCGTTCAGCGGCGTCGGCTTCTTCTTCATGCTCAGCGGGTTCGTGCTGGCGTGGTCGGCCCGCGACGACGGCGTCCTGCGGTTCTGGCGGCGCCGCGTGGTCAAGATCTACCCCAACCACTTCGTGACCGCGCTCGCCGGGATCGGGCTGGCGCTGCTGTTCGGGATGACACTGTCGGTGCCGCAGGTGGTGCCCAACCTGTTCCTGGTGAACACCTGGGTGCCGGATCAGGTCGTGCTGACCGCGATCAACCAGCCGAGCTGGTCGCTGTGCGCGGAGTTGTTCTTCTACCTGCTGTTCCCGTGGCTGTTCCGGCTGGCGAAACGGATCCCGGAGGAGCGGCTGTGGTGGTGGGCGGGCGCGGTGGTGCTCGCGGTGATCGCGGTGCCGTTCTTCGCGCGGACGGTGTTCCCGTCGTATCCGGAGGTGCCGGGCTTGCCGGCGTCCGCATGGCAGTGGTGGTTCTGCTACCTCTTCCCGCCGACTCGGCTGCTCGAATTCTTCCTCGGCGTCCTGATCGCGCGGCTCGTGCGCGCGGGCCGCTGGGTGCCGGTGGGGATGCTGCCCGCGTCGCTCGCGCTGCTGGCCGGGCTCGTCGTCCAGATCCTGCTGCTGCCGAGGGTGTACGGGATCGTCGCCCCGGTGGTGGCGCCGATCGCGCTGGTCATCGGGGCGGGCGCGACGGCGGATCTGCGCGGCACGGCCAGCCCGTTCCGCGGTCCGGTGATGCGCTGGCTCGGCGAGATCTCCTTCGCGCTCTACATGGTCCATTTCCTGATACTGCAGTTCGGCAAACAGCTGCTGGGCGCCGGACGGACGTGGAGCGGCCCCGCCGCCACCGGCATCATCGCGATGTTCTTCGTGGTGTGCCTGGCGGCGGCGTGGCTGCTGTACACGGTCGTGGAAAAACCGGCGATGCGCCGGTGGGGAGGTCAGCGGAGGTGACGGAGGATCACCCCGGCCACGCCCACCATCCCGGTCCGGTACGGGTGATACGCCGCCGCGGCGAGCAGTTTCGTGTGCTGCCCGTTGATCCACGCCGCACCGCCGGTCGCGCAGGCGTCATGGCCGGCGGACGGACCGAAAGTGTCCACAAAGGACGCTTCGCCGTCGGCGGCGACGGCCTTCTCGATCACGGAGTTCAACGCCTTCTCGACGTCGTTGAGCCAGGCGTAGTCGCCCTCGGCGAAGGGCAGGACGTCCGGGCAGAAGCCGGATTCGGGGGCGATCCGCGGGTAGCCGATGACGAGCACGTCGGCGCGCGGCGAGCGGGCGTGGATCCCGGCCAGCACCTTCTCGACGTTCTTGCCGGTGGCGGCGATCTTGGCCTTGACGGTGTCGACGCCGTCGACGGTGAACTTGTCCTGGCAAGGGTTGCCGGTGGGGTCGCTCGCCCGCAGTGACGGGCAGGTGCCGACCAGCGTGCCGAAGACGTCGTAGTCGTTGCCGCCGATGCCGACGGTGACCAGGTCGGTGTTCGCGCGCAAGGCGCTGAACTGGGCCGGGTTGCGGCCGAGGAGCACGCTCTGCGGCTGCGTCATGTTGGTGGTGTCGGCGCCGCCGCAGCTGATGTCGGTGAAGGACCGGACCCGCAGCGCCGCGGCGAGCAGGGAGGGATAGTTCTGCGTCGATTTACCGCAGAAGAGCGGATCGAGCCGGGGGAGCGGGATGAGCGGTCCGGAGGTGTAGGAATCACCCAGCGCGACGTAATTCCGGTAGGACCGCTCGGCGGCGGTGGCCGCCGTGGTGGAGGCGATCAGCAGGGCGACGGTCGAAACGGCCGCGAACAGGACGCGTCTGAAGCGCATGAGGACCCCGATCTCCGTACTGGATGGCCTCTCAAAAATGAACCGGATCCGGCCGGTCCGGCGCCGCCGATCGGGTGGTCGGGCCCCGGCTTCACCCGCTTGGGGTGTCACATCGGGTGATCGTCTTCTCGCTTGCGGTACACGAGGAGGTAGCGGTAGAAGAGCAGGTTCCGGAGCTCGCTCCCCGGCAGCAGCCGGGCCGCGTCGCGCCGGATCCGGTGCATCGGCGGGAACGTCTCCACGATCGGCGCGGCCGGCAGCGGATCGATCCCGCCGTTCAGCCGCTCGCCCGCGTACACGATCACCCTGGCCAGCGCGTTGATCGGCGAGGCGACGACGGCGCGGGCGTAGTCGGCGACCGTGCTCGGCCTGCCGAGGCCGAGCACGGCCAGCACCCCGCCGGGGACGAGCGCGTCCCGCAGCTTCGTGACCGTGTCGAACGGGACATGGTGGAGCGAGGCGAGGCAGGAGATGAAGTCGTACGCCCCCTCCGGCAGCTTCTCGGTGACGACGTCGGCCTGCCGGTAGGAGATCGTGCCGGGGCCCGGCGAGCCCGCCGCGCGGGCGAGGTCGATCATCGGGCCGGACCGGTCGATCGCCTCGACGTGCATCCCGGTCGCGGCGAGCCGCCGGGCGAACCGGCCACCGCCGCAGCCGACGTCCAGCGCCATCCCCGGTCCGGGAGGCAGCTGGTCGAGCAGCAGCGGATGGTAGTGATCGTTGTGGTTGAACCCCATGCGTCGAGAGTGCCAGCAAAGCCGCACGTAGACTCGGCTCGACAGGGAGTAAGGCCAAAAGGAGAGTTCGTGCCGCGAGGTGACGGCCGGGATTCCGAAGAATTCGCAGAATCCCCGGACCTGGCAGATCTGGACAGTTTCGCCGGCGTCGACGAATTGGGGGCACGTGCCCACGATCCGTCCGACGACACCGACCCGGATCTGGACGCACCCGACGCCGCGTACCAGGCGGGCGGCGGTGCCGGCGGCGGTATCGGCGGTGTCGGGCAGCTGGGGGACAACCTCGCGCTCGGCCCCGTGCCCGACCTCGTCGCGCCGGAGGACATGGAGCTGCACGAACTGGACGACCCTGGCGACGAGCCCGCCCCGGCCGACCCGAACGGGCAGCAGGCGCGCCGCGAACTGCTCGCGGTCGAGGCCGAACTGAACCTGCGCTGGCCCGAGACCAAGATCGAGCCTTCCCTCGCCCGGATCGCGGCGCTGGTCAACCTCATGGGTGAACCGCACCGTGGCTACCCGGTGGTGCACGTCGCCGGGACCAACGGCAAGGGCTCGACCGCCAGGATGATCGACGCGCTCCTGACCCGCATGGGCCTGCGCGTCGGCCGCTACACGAGCCCCCACCTGCAGCTGGTCACCGAGCGGATCGCGCTCGACGGTGCCCCCATCTCCGCCGCCGCGTACGTCGATCTGTACCGCGACGTCGCGCCCTACGTGACCATGGTGGACAACGCGGGCGGACCCGACGCGGTACCGATGAGCAAGTTCGAGGTGCTCACCGGCATGGCGTTCGCGGCCTTCGCCGACGCGCCCGTCGAAGCCGCCGTCATCGAAACCGGCCTCGGCGGCTCCTGGGACGCCACCAACGTCGCGGACGGCGACGTCGCCGTCATCACCCCGATCGGCGTCGACCACGTCGAGTACTTCGGCGGCGATCCGGCCAAGGCGGCGGTGGAGAAGTCCGGGATCATCAAACCCGGCAGCGTCGCGGTCATCGCCGAGCAGGACCCCGAAGTGCAGAAGATCCTGCTGGAACGCGCCGTCGAGGTCGACGCGAGCGTCGCCCGCGCGGGCAGCGAATTCGGCGTGCTGGAGCGCGAAATCGCCGTCGGCGGGCAGCTGCTGAAACTGCAGGGCCTCGGCGGGGTGTACGACGAGATCTTCCTGCCGCTGCACGGCGCGCACCAGGCCGCCAACGCCGCACTCGCGCTGGCCGCCGTCGAAGCGTTCTTCGGCGCGGGCAAGGACAGGCAACTGGTCGTCGAAGCCGTTCGCGAGGCCTTCGCGGAGGTCGAGACCCCCGGCAGGCTTGAGCGCGTCCGCGCCGCACCGACCGTACTGCTCGACGCCGCCCACAACCCGCACGGCGCCAAGGCACTCGCCACCACCGTCGCCGAGGAGTTCGCGTTCCGCCGGCTCGTCGCCGTCGTCGGCGTGATGGCCGAGAAGGACGCCCGCGGCATCCTGGACGCCCTCGAACCGGTCGTCTCCGAGATCGTCGTCACCAAGAACTCCTCCCCGCGCGCGATGCCGCTCGACGAACTCAACGAGATCGCCATCTCGATCTTCGGCGAAGACCGCGTCGTGGCCGAAGCGAGCCTCGACTCCGCGATCGAAACCGCCATCGGCCTCGTCGAGCAGAGCGACGACCCCGAGGAACCCCTGGCCGGCGGAGGCGTGCTGGTCACCGGCTCGGTCGTCACCGCGGGCGAAGCCAGGACCATGTTCGGTAAGGAGCCGGCGTGACCGACGACACCCCGAAGCCGCCGGCCAAGGACCCCATGAAGTCCTTCCGCGGCGTGATGGCCGGCTCCCTGATCATGGAAGGCATCACCGTCGCGCTCGCGCTGCCCGTCGTGGCGAAACTCGGCGGCGGCGTCGGTTCGCTCACCGGCTGGTCGGTGATCGTGATCGCGGTCGCGCTGATCGTGCTGTGCGGCTTCCTGAAGAAGCCCTGGGCGGTGCCCGCGGTACTGGTTCTGCAGGTCGCGCTGATCGCGTTCTTCGTCGCACTGCCCGCCGTGGCGATCCTCGGGGTGATCTTCCTCGGGATCTGGCTCTGGCTGCTGTGGTTGCGGCGGGACGTGGCGCGGCGGATGGCGGCCGGGACGTTACCCAGCCAGCAACAGCAAGCCGGATAGCGGCTGCGTCAGGTTGGTCGTGAGTGGCGATTCGGGTTCTTTTTGTTGTTTTGGGCCGATTGGGTTACAACCCCTAATCGCCACTCACGACCAACCCAGCCCACCCCCTCGCCGGAACCCGAAATTCCTGCCGCGTACACGCCCCGGCCGACCCGAAGTCACCGACGATCACCCCAAACATCCTACCTTTGCTCCGGAGATATTCGGCGCAACTGAATGTGGGTGTTCGATGGATCGCAGGTCGTTCATGCTGGCCACGGGTGGCGCGGTCGCCGCGACAGCGGCGACAGCCGCGCTGAGCTTCCCGGCGGAGGCCACTGGGGGCCGTGGTCCGCTAGGCCCGGCCGTGCGCTTCAACATCATCAGCGACATCCAGGGCGACCTCGCCGATTTCGGCAAGGCCCTGGACGACATCGAGACCACCAACCCGCGCGGCGCCGGTCTCGGCGTGGCGGGTGACATCACGCCGCGCGGCTACGACTTCGAGTACGCCCAGGTGCGGTCGGTGCTGGACAAGCATCCGCATCCGGGGAACGTGGCCTGGGCCATCGGCAACCACGAGTTCTACGTGCCGAAGTGGCGGGACCCGGACACGCTCGCGCAGGAGACCTGGCCCAACGGCACCACCGAGGATTCGCTGTTCCGTGGTTTCTACAACTTCGCCGGGCGCAACACGGTCTATTCGGAGACCTCGTTCGGCGGGGTTCCGGTGTTGTGCCTCGGCACCGAGCGCTACGCCAAGTACCACGACCCGAAGCTGTGGGACGAGGTGTGGCTCAGCGACCGGCAGTTCGCCTGGCTGGAACAGCGGCTGGCGTACTGGGACCGGTGGCGCAAGCCGGTGATGGTGCTGACCCATCACCCGCTGCCGAACACCGTGTCCGGCACGCGCAACAAGCTCTATCTCGGTGATTATCTCCAGGCCGACAGGCTGCTCGCGGTGCTCGGCAAATACCGCGACGTGTTCCTGTTCTCCGGGCACACCCACTGGGACCTCAACCTGTCCGACTGGGTGACCCGCCGGGTCGTTCCGGGCAGCGGCAACCTCGAAGGCTTCACCGTGGTCAACACCGGCGCCGTGCAGACCGGCTGGGTGGACGACGGCAAAGGCGGCGAGAAATCACTGGGCGGCAGCTTCAACCAGGGCCTCCAGATCGAGGTATACCACCGCGCCGTGGTGATCAAAGCACGTGACTTCACCACCGGGACCTGGCTCAAGCAGATCACCGTGCCGCTGCGGGACAGCCTCTGACCGCCCACTCGTTCATCGCCGCGCAAACCGCCGTTGGCCCGTCGGCCGTCGCCGCGGGATAGAACCGCGCCATGACCGCAACCCACCACAACCGTCGCGCGCTGCTCAAAGCCGGTCTCACCGGCGCCGGGGCCGTCGCGGGCGGACTGCTCCTCCCGACGACGGCCACCGCGAGCCCCGCCACGGCCGTCGCCGGGGCCCCGCTGATCCGCGGCGACCGTCCGCTGCTCACCCACGGCGTCCAGTCCGGCGACATCACCACCGGCTCCGGCATCGTCTGGTCTCGCGCCGACCGGCCTTCGCGGCTGATCGTCGAGGTCTCCAAGGATCCCTCGTTCCGCCACGCGCGCCGCGTGCGCGGGCCGGTGATGAGCCCGGAGACCGGTGGCACCGGCAAGGTCCGCGTCGCCGGGCTCGCGCCGGGGACCGAGGTCCACTACCGCGTGACCGCCGAAGCCCTCGACGGACGGACGTGCAGCGAGCCGGTCACCGGCCGGTTCGCCACCGCGCCGGTCGGCCGCTCGGACGTCCGGCTGCTGTGGTCCGGTGACGTCGCCGGGCAGAACTGGGGTATCAACCCCGAACGCGGCGGGATGACGATCTACCGCGCGATGGCAGACCGTCGTCCGGATCTGTTCCTGCACTGCGGCGACACGGTGTACGCCGACGCGCCGCTCACCGAGACCGTCGCCCTGCCCGGCGGCCGTGTGTGGCGCAACATCGTCACCCCGGAGAAGGCGAAGGTCGCCGAGACGCTCGACGAGTACCGCGGTCAGTTCGCCTACAACCTCCTCGACGACAACCTCAAGCGGTTCACCGCGAACGTGCCCGCCTACGTGCAGTGGGACGACCACGAAGTCGTGAACAACTGGTATCCGGGGGAAATCCTCGACGACCGTCCCGAATACACGGAGAAACGCGTCGACGTGCTCGCCGCCCGCGCGTTCCAGGCGTTCCACGAATGGCATCCGATCGACCGGCGCCAGGCGGTCGACGGCCGGGTCTACCGCAACTTCCGCCACGGTTCCCGCGCCGAGGTCTTCGTCCTGGACATGCGGACCTACAAGGACGCCAACACCGCCGACCAGACCAAACCCGGCCGGATCCTCGGTGACCGCCAGGCGCGCTGGCTCGTCGACGCGCTCGACCGCAGCACGGCCACCTGGAAGATCGTCCAGGCCGACCTCCCGATCGGCCTGACCGTCCCGGACGGCAAAGGCATCGAAGGCGTCGCGAACGGCCTGCCCGGCGCACCCGGCGGCCGCGAGACCGAACTCGCCTGGGTACTGCGGGAAATCTCGCGGCGCAAGGTACGCAACGTCGTCTGGCTGACCGCCGACGTGCACTACACCGCGGCGCACCACTACTCGCCGGACCGCGCGTCGTTCACCGACTTCGACCCGTTCTGGGAGTTCGTCTCCGGCCCGTTGAACGCGGGCGCGTTCGGCCCGAACACGCTCGACCCGACCTTCGGCCCTGAGGCTGTCTTCGTGCACGCCCCGCCCGCCGCGAACACGTCGCCCGCGGACGGGTTCCAGCACTTCGGCGAGGTGAACATCGACGGCGCGAGCGGTGCGCTCACGGTCGATCTGCGCGACGCGACGGGTGCTTCGCTGTGGTCGAAGACCCTGCAGCCGCAACGCCGGTGACCCGGGCGGATAAGCTCCCGGCGAATAGCACGAACCCCACCCAAGGAGAAATACCGTCGTGACTGAACGCACGCTGGTCCTCGTCAAGCCCGATGGCGTCGCGCGCGGCCTCGTCGGCGAGGTCATCTCGCGCATCGAGCGCAAGGGCCTGAAGCTCGCCGCCCTCGAACTGCGCACCGTCGAGCGCTCGGTCGCCGAGGAGCACTACGCCGAGCACAAGGAGCGCCCGTTCTTCGGCGATCTCCTCGAGTTCATCACCTCGGGCCCGCTGGTCGCGATCGCCGTCGAGGGACCGCGCGCCATCGCCGCCTTCCGTCAGCTCGCCGGCGGCACCGACCCGGTCGAGAAGGCCACCCCGGGTACCCTGCGCGGCGACTTCGCGCTGGAGACCCAGTACAACCTGGTGCACGGCTCGGACTCCCCGGAGTCGGCCGAGCGCGAGCTCAAGCTCTGGTTCCCCGAGGTCTGACACACTCGTGGGTGGTGCGGGAAGTCCGCGCCACCCACGGATCTGGGGGTTGTCGATGACACCGGACGAGTACCTGGCACGGCTGCGGGAACTCACCGCCGGTTTCGCGGAGGTCGCGCGCACCGGGAACCACACGGCGTCCGTGCCGTGCTGCGGTGACTGGAACCTGCGTGACCTCGTCGTCCACCTCGGCAACGTCCACCGCTGGGCGGCCGGGATCGTGCGCACCGGTGAAGTCTCCTCGCAGGGCTTCGAAACCGAACCGGACGAGGATCTCGCCGCTTGGTACCGCGCGTCCGCGGACGGCCTGATCGAGGCTTTGCGCGAGGCCGCCCCGGAAGACGGCGCCTGGAATTTCACCGCCGCGGCCAAGACCAAGGCCTTCTGGTTCCGCCGCCAGGTCCACGAGACCGCGGTGCACCTGCTCGACGCGCACCGCGCGGCCGGAACCGAGTACACCCTCGACCCGTCCATCGCCGCCGACGGCGCGGACGAGGTCCTCCTCGGCATGCTGCCGAAGGTGAAACGCTGGCACACCCCGCCCGCGGTCACAGTTCCGGTGCTGCTGAAGACCTCCGACACCGGACACGCCTGGTTGATCACACCGCCGGGCGAAAACGACGTCCCCGGTTCGCGAACGGCCGACCCCGCCGAGACCGCGGAAGCCGTCGTCGAGGGACCTGCCGAAGGACTGGACCTGGTGCTGTGGCAGCGGGTCGCCCTCGCCGAATCCGGGCTGAAGATCACCGGCGACGTCGCGGCGGCCGAGACCTTCCTCGACGGCCCTTTCACGCCCTGATCTTCGGCGCCCTACGCCGTTCGGTTCACGTTCACCTCCGGGTCTTCTCCTGGCGGCTCGCGTCCGCTGTGCTGAGCTGAGCCGACTCTCACTCGATCGTGGGGTATTCCGTGAGAAAATCACGCCTATGGGCGCTCGCTGTTCTGCTGCCCGGATCACTGATCGCCGTACCGGCGCACGCCGATCCGCTGGCCGCACCGCTCGGTCCGGCACCCGTCGAAGCCGCCCCGGCGGCGTCCTCGGCGAAGGAGGGCCCGTCCGCGTACGCCGTGGCCGCGCCCGACGACGGTCTCGTCACCACCAGCGCGACTTCGCGGGTGGCACCGGGGCTGAGCCTCACCGAGTTCGACCGCTACGACCCGGCGGGCTGGATCCGCGGCGACACCCTCGCCGTCGACCTCACCAGCAAGACGCTCAAGCCGACTTATCTCAGCCCTGGCACGGTTTCCGCGCGGACGCCGCTTTCGCAGCAGGTCGCCAGGAGCGGCGCGGTCGCCGGGGTGAACGGCGACTTCTTCGACATCAACGCCAGCGGCGCGCCGATCGGTGTCGGCATCGACGCCGGGAAACTCCAGACGGCCCCGGCGCACGGGCACAACCTGACCGCGTCGATCACCGAAGAAGGCAAGGCGCGGCTCGCGGAGGTCTTCCTCGACGCGTCCGTCACCCTGCCCGACGGCCGGGTCGTTCCCGCGTCGAACTTCAACAGCCCGGTGCTGAGCGGCGACGCGATCGGCGTCTACACGCCGCTGTGGGGCGCGTCTTCGCGGCGGACCTCGGTCGCCGGAGCCCAGCGCGTCATCGAGGCCGAGGTCTCCGGCGGCGTCGTCACGCAGGTGCGTCCGCAGCCCGCGGACGGTCCGATCGCCGCGGGTGCCACCGTCCTGCTCGCCCGTGACGGCGGCGTGGACACGTTGTCCGGCTTGAAGATCGGCGACCGGGTGGGGGTCGCCTACGCGCCGAAGAGCGACGCGGGCAAGCTGTCCGTCTCGGTCGGCGGCAACGTCGTCCTGGTGCGTGACGGCGCGATCCAGCCGGTCGACAACGTCGCCATGCACCCCCGGACCGCGGTCGGGTTCTCCGCCGACGGCACGAAGATGTGGCTCGCCACGGTCGACGGCCGCCAGGCCGACAGTCGCGGCATGACGGAACTGGAACTCGCCCGCCATCTGAAGTCGCTCGGCGCGGACGACGCCATCAACCTCGACGGCGGTGGCTCTTCGACCCTGCTCGCCCGCGAGGAAGGCGAGAAAGCGCCGCTGGTGCGCAACTCGCCGTCGGACGGCGGGGAACGCCTGGTGCCCAACGGCATCGGCGTCGCAACGGTGCCCGGCAGCGGGCGGCTGACCGGGTTCTCACCCCGCCCCGCGCAGGACACCGCCGACGCGGCCCGCGTGCTTTCCGGGCTGACGCGGAAACTCGTCGCCGGAGGCCACGACGAGACCGGCGCCGCCGTCGACGGCGAAGCCCGCTGGCTCAGCACGAATCCCTTCCGCGGCACCGTGACCGACGGCGTCTTCACCGCGCACCCCGACCGGCTCCGGCCGGACGCGCCCGCGAACGTCGAGGTCTACGCGAAACGCGGCGGCGTCCTGGGCAAGACAACACTGAACGTGCTCGGCTCACCCGTCCGGCTGGGCACCAGCACCGAGCAGGTCGCGCTGTCGGGGGAGGGCGCACGGAGCACGTTCAAGGTCTATGGCTACGACGCCGACGGTTACGGCACCTGGATCGAGCCCGACGACGTCAAACTCGACTACGACCCCGCGGTGGTGCGGATCGAGCCGTCGGGCGACGGATTCGCGGTCACCGCGTTGAAGGCATCGGGCGCTTCGGCGATCACGGCCACCGCCGGTGGGAAGACGACGCATCTGGCGGCGTCCGTCGGCACGGAATCCCGCGTGGTGGCGGCTTTGGACGGTCCGGCGGGCTGGACGGCCAGCGTCTTCCCCGCCGTCGTCGGCGCCGCGCTGTCCGAGGCGCCCGGTCGTGAGGGTGGCCGCGGACTGGCGCTGGACTACCGGCTGAACGGAACCAACGCCACGCGCGCGGCGTACGTCAACTCGGCGGCGCCGATCGCGCTGCCGCCCGGCACCCAGCGTGTCGGCCTGTGGGTCGACGGCGACGCGAAGGGCGCCTGGCTGCGGGCGGAACTCCGCGACGCCGCCAACGTTCCGTCCCTGGTGGACCTTTCGCTGAGTGTGGACTGGACGGGCTGGCGCTACGTCAAGGCGGCGATCCCGGCCGGCCTTCCCGGCGGGCAGCGGCTGACGAAGTTCTACGCCGTCGAGAACGTCCCGGACCAGCAGTACGAAGGACGGCTGGTCTTCGACGACCTCACCTTCGAGGTCGCGCCCGCGGCGAGCGTCCCGGCCGATCCGGCGCCGCGTGACCCGGCGCTGATCACCGACGGCACCGCGACCGGCGGCCTGCGGATCGCCGTGGTCAGCGACGCCCAGTTCACCGCCGACGCCCCGGACGGCCCGCTGGTCGCCCAGGCCCGCCGCGCGCTGCGCGAGGCGGTGGCGGCGAAACCGGATCTCGTGCTGATCAACGGCGACTTCGTCGACCGTGGCACGGCCGCCGATTTCGCGCTGGCGCGCTCGATCATCGACGCGGAACTGGTCGGCAAGGCACCCTGGTACTACCTCCCCGGCAACCACGAAGCCGACGGTGGGCACGGGCTCACCGAGTTCCAGGCGGCGTTCGGGCAGACCCACCGCGTCGTCGACGTCGCCGGGATCCGCTTGGTACTGCTGGATTCTTCACGCGGTTCCCTGCGCGCGGGCGGATTCGACCAGATCCGGATGCTGCGCGAGGCGCTGGACGGCGCGAAGACCGACAGGAGGATTCGCGGGGTGGCCGTCGCGATGCACCACCCGGTCAAGGACCCCGGTCTCGCCGGGAATTCGCAACTGGCCGACCGCAAGGAAGCCGCGATGCTGACAGGCTGGCTGACGGCGTTCGAGCGCGAGTCGGGGAAGCAGGCGGCCGCGATCGCTTCGCACGCGGGTGTGTTCAGCCTGTCGCGGGTGGACGGCGTGCCGTATCTGGTGAACGGCAACTCCGGGAAGTCGCCCGCGGCCGCGCCCGGCGACGGCGGGTTCGTCGGCTGGACGATGGTCCGGTTCGAACCGGGGGACAAGACGCAGCCGGTGCGCTTCGAGACGCGGCCGAACGTCGACGCGCTCACGCTGTCCGGGCCCTCGTCGCTGGCTAGCGGGGAGAAGGCGGACGTCCGGGCGGTCGTGACGCAGGGAACCCGTCAGGTCCCGGTGTCGTACCCGGTCAGCGCGGACTGGAAGGGCGGCTGGGGCACGCACGTCGCCGACGGGTTCCGGCCCGCGATGCCGTGGGACGTCGCGTCCTTCGACCCGGCGACCGGTGTGCTGACCGCGTTGCGGCCCGGGACGGCGAGCCTTTCGGTCACCGTCAACGGGGTCACGCGGAGCTTGCCGGTCACCGTCCGCTAGTGCCATGAAAGGTCCTTTCCTTGCAAAATTTGCAAGGAAAGGACCTTTCATGGCGAATGTCAGGCGGCTTCGTCCTGGGTTCCGGAGGTCGTGAGTGTTGAGTGTCGTTCTAACGACACTCAACACTCACGACCAGGCCTTGCTCGCAAGCTTCCGTGAAGACATTCTCTACCGTCGGGGTAGGCAAGAAGGCCTCCACGGACCGCGGTTTGGGCTCTCAGCAGGGGGTGAAGGGCGCTTTCCCCGTATCGCATGCGAGGAAAGCGCCCTTCGCCGCGTGAGATGCAAGGAAAGGACCTTTCATGGCACGCGTCAGGCGGCTTCGCCCTCTTCTTCGGCCGTACCCGGAAGCGCCGGACCCCGAGGCGGGATCGCCTCGGCGTCGGCCGGATCCACCTTCCGCACCGAACCGTCGGCCGCGGCCTGCGCGATCGCGAGCATCGAGGCCAGCGCGTCCTGGATCTGCTGCTGCTCACGCTCCGGGATGAGGCTCAGTTCGATCAGCACGCTGCCGTTGCCGAGCAGGCCGTACCCGTTGCGCGCGATGCCCTGGTAGTCACCGCCCGGGTATTGCGAGACGTAGCCGCCGTTGCCGTCGATCGACCGCTGCACCACGACCGCGATCTGCTTCGCGAAGTCCACATCGGACGGTTTCACACCCGGGTTCGTCGGCCACAGCGTCGAAGCGGTGATCTCCTTGCCCTTGCCGTCCTGGTACCGGCCCTGCATGTGGTAGTCGACCATGATGTCCGGCTTGAACGACGCGTTCCGCCGCTGGATCAGCCCCGCCTCGGTGGCCGGGTTGTCCTCCGGCGCGACGGCCGGGTCGTGGTACCGGTTGATGTCGTAACCCTTGCCCTTTTCGCCGTACTCGGGAGTGGCCTTCGGGTCGTAGTTGTAGCGCCAGTCGTGCTCGTGCCCGTCGGGGTTGGCGCGCACGACGATGTCGACGGTCACCTTCGCGAGCAGCTTCTGAGCCCACGCGCTGTGCCCGGCGCCGACCTTGCGCAGGAACTCGAGCGCGGCCGGGGTGCCGAGCGGCTCGTCGCCATGCTGCTGGGTGACGTACTGGACACGCGTCTTGCCGTGGCCGACCCTGGCCGCCCACACCGGACGGCCCTCGTTGCTGCGCCCGATCTCGCTCACCCGGATCTTGCCGTGGCTGAGCAGCGCCAGTTTGTGCAGTTCGAAGGCCAGTTTGGCGGTGGAGGGCCGAGGATCGACGGTCCGGCCGTCCACAGTGGTCTCGGCTGCTTGGGCGGCGGGAGCCACCAAGAGCCCGGCGGTGACAAAAACGGACAACAGGGCGATTTTGGGCTTCAGACTCATGGTCGGTGAGTATCGACGAGGCGGGACCGTCCAACAAGGGTCCGGGTAAACCGGTCGAATTTTGTCGGTGCCAGGTTCTAGGGTGCGAACCGTGGGTGACTCAGAGCACGAACCGGCGATGGTGCAGGCGAAGGCGTTGGTCAAGCGCTTCGGTGATTTCGAGGCGGTGCGCGGGATCGACGTGGACGTCCGCCCGGGGGAGGCGTTCGGCTTCCTCGGGCCCAATGGCGCGGGCAAGTCCTCCACCATGCGGATGATCGCGAGCGTGTCGCCCCGCAGCGACGGTGACCTGCGCGTTCTCGGGATGGATCCGGATATCGAGGGGCCGAAGATCCGCGCCCGGCTCGGGGTGGTGCCGCAGCAGGACAACCTGGACACCGAACTCACCGTCCGTCAGAACCTGCAGATCTACGGCCGCTACTTCGGCCTGTCCCGCGCGCACGTGCGGAGCAAGGCCGAGGAGCTGATGGAGTTCGCCCAGCTCACCGACCGGGCGGAGGCGGAGGTCGATTCGCTCTCCGGCGGGATGAAGCGGCGGCTGGCCATCGCGCGGTCCCTGGTCAACGACCCGGAGCTGCTCCTGCTCGACGAGCCGACCACGGGGCTGGATCCGCAGGCCCGGCATCTGTTGTGGGACAGGCTGTTCCGGCTCAAGGCCGGCGGGACCACGCTGATCATCACCACGCACTACATGGACGAAGCAGAGCAGCTTTGCGACAGGCTGGTCGTGATGGACAACGGCCGCATCGCCGCCGAAGGCTCGCCCGCGGACCTGATCAGCCGGTACTCCACCCGCGAGGTCGTCGAACTGCGGTTCCCGAACGGCGAACAGGAGGCGGCCGCGAAACGGATCGAAGGCCTCGCCGAACGCGTCGAGGTGCTCCCGGACCGGGTCCTGCTCTACACGATGACCGGCGAGGCCACCCTCGAACAGGCACACGCGCGCGGGCTGCGGCCGCTGTCGAGCCTGGTCCGCCGTAGTTCACTGGAGGACGTCTTCCTCCGCCTCACCGGCCGGACGCTGGTGGACTGATGACCACAGCACGGACGAAGGCCTCGACGGGCCGCGTGGTGTCGACCTGGCTCGGCGCCTGGCTCCGGGTCGAGGGGTACTGGATGTGGTACCGCCGGTACTGGCTGTCCACGTTGTACTCGACGGGCCTGCAGCCGGTGATGTTCCTGGCCGCGATGGGTCTCGGATTCGGCTCGCAGGTGCGGGCCGGTGCCGCGACAGGCGGGTTCTCCTACCTCGAGTACGTCGCGCCCGCGCTGCTCGTCGCCGGCGCGGCGCAGCTGGCGGTGGGGGAGTCCAGCTACCCGGTGCTGTCCGGGTTCAAATGGCAGCAGAGCTATGTGGCCGTCACCGCGTCGCCGATCACCCCGGGGCAGGTGCTCGGCAGCCAGATCATCTGGGTCGGGATCCGGTTGACCCTGGCCGGAGCGATCTACGCCGTCATCGCCGCGCTGTTCGGTGCGTGGACGAGCTTCGGCGTGCTCGCGGTCATCCTGATCGGGACGCTCACCGGTCTCGCCTGCGGCACCCCGGTGATGGCGCTGGCCGCGACCACCTACGACGAGGGCTCCCGGTTCGGCCTGGTGTTCCGGTTCATCCTGATCCCGATGACGTTGTTCTCCGGCACGTTCTTCCCGATCACCGAACTGCCGGCCCCGCTGATGTGGATCGCCTGGCTTTCCCCGCTGTGGCACGGCAACGAGGCCGCCAGGGCGGTCAGCCTCGGCACCGTCGGCCCGCTCGCCACGCTGGGGCACCTCGCCTTCCTGGTCGTACTGGCCGGCGCGGGCTGGGCGCTGGCGCACAAGTACTTCTACCGACGGCTGGTGGTCTGAAGTGACTGTTCTCGTCGATGCCCCGCGGCGTGGGGTGCTGCTGCGCGTCCTGCCGCCGTCGATGTACAGCGGCCGCTCGAAGGCGGTCCTGGAACGCACCTTCCTGACCTACTCGCACGTCTGGATGCTGTTCGTGTCCGGCGCCTTCGAGCCGCTGTTCTACCTGATGGCCTTCCAGCTCGGCTTCGGCAAGCTGGTCGGGGAGGTCGTCGGGCCCGGCGGTCAGGTGATGAGTTACGTCGCCTTCGTCGCGCCCGGCCTGCTCGCGGCGTCGGCGATGAACGGCGCGATTCTCGACTCGACGTACAACCTGTTCTTCAAGCTGAAGTACGCGAAGCTGTACGACGCCATGCTCGCCACCCCGATCGGGCCGCTGGACATCGCGCTCGGCGAGGTCGGCTGGTCGGTGTTGCGCGGCGGGATCTACTCGATGACCTTCCTCGGCGTGATGACCGCGATGGGGCTGCCCGGGTCGTGGTGGGCCGTGCTGATGATCCCGGCGGCACTGCTGATCGCCATGGCGTTCTCGGCCATCGGCATCGTGCTGGTGACCTTCCTGCGGTCGGTTTCGCAGTTCGACTACATCAATCTCGTGCTGATGCCGCTGTTCCTGTTCTCCACGACGTTCTACCCGCTTTCGGTCTACCCGGAGGCGATCCAGTGGATCGTGCGGATCTTCCCGCTGTACCACGGGATCGAGCTGATGCGCGGGCTCTCGATCGGCGTGCTGTCGTGGAGCATGATCGGGAACGTGCTGTACCTGACGGCGCTGGCGGCGGCCGGGATCTACGGGGCCTCGCGGCGCTTCGGGAAGCTACTGCTGCGCTGACCCCCCAACCGCGTTCAGAGGACTAAACGCGGGGCACCGGACCTCAGCGCGCCGGGTTCGGACCGCTCACCCGCGGCGCGACGGCGGCCAGCGCGTCGACCATCCCGTGCCCGTAGAAGCCGTTGAACCCCGCGTACCCGGTGCAGTACGCGTCCTGCGAGCCGTCACCGGTCAGGTCGTAGTCGGCGGGGCAAGCGATCGGCGTCGCCTGCGCGTCCAGCGTCCGCTTCAACTGGCGGGCGCTGTAGCCAGGGTGTTCCGAAGCGAGCAGTGCCACGACACCGGCGACATGCGGCGCCGCCATCGACGTCCCGCACAACGGCGCGTACCCGCCGGGAACGGTCGAAAGGACGCACTGTCCGGCCTCGCCGCCCGGAGCGGTCAGGTCGATCACGCCCAGCCCGTACGAGCTGTAACCCGCCTTGATCCGCTCCGCGCTCACGGACGACACCGCGACGACGTCTCGCAGGCCGGCGGGCAGCGCCTGACAGCCATCGGTCTGCACCCGGCCACCCGAGCGGGGTGACGGCACCAACCCGACGGCCTCGTTGGTCGCCGCCGCGACGTTGAGCGTGCCCGCCGAGGTCGCGTACTCGACCGCACGCGCCATGACCTCGTTCACCACGCCCCGTTCGTCATCGTGGGCGCACGAGAGCGACCACGGCTCGACGAAGTAGCTGCTGTTGGTCACCGTCATGCCCTGTGACGCGGCCCACATGAGCCCGCAGACGGCGGCCTCGGGGTCGGCGTACCCGCGGTCGTCGATCACCTTCACCGAGGCGATCCGCACCCCGGGCGCCACCCCGGTGACGCCTTTGCCGTCGTCGGCCGCCGCGATGATGCCCGCGACGTGGGTGCCGTGCGCCGAGGTCGTCGCGGCCCAGTTCCGGTCGGGGGCGCCGGTCAGGCAGCCCGCCGACCTGTCGGGGTCGAGCGCGGCCGTCAGGTCGGGGTGGGCGGGGTCGATCCCGGAGTCGAGGACGCCGACGACGACGTCCTTGCTGCCCCGCTCGACAGCGTGGGCCTTGTCGGCGCCGATCGCGCGCATGTTCCACTGCTCGTCGGTGCGGTCGGCCTTGGGCACCTTCGCCGGATCGGTCGGTTCGAGTTCGGCGCGCGCTGGCGTCGACCTGGGCGACGGCGTGCCGTTCGCCCGCTGCACCGCCAGCCGTTCCGCCTGCGCGCTGAACGCCGCGGCCGGCCGGACCAGCTCCGCGAAGGCACGGTCGGCCGAGGTCGCGACGGCCACCGCGATCTGCGGGTAGTAGATCGTCTGGCTGCCGCAGGCGCCGGTGACCGCCGCCTTGGCCTCGGCTTCGGAGGTACCCCTGTCGAAGGCGACGACGTAACGCAGCGCCCGGCCGACGGGATGACAGGATGACTCCGCTACGGCCGTCGTGGCCGCGGCGACCGAACCGCAGAGCACCACCAAGGCGCATACGGCCGCTCGCAGGGACCGCCCCAGCAGGGACACGCGACCTCCCACCGGAGAACAAGGGACTACGGGGATCGCTCCGGCCTGGGCCTCGGCGCTCCCGAGCCGCACGCTAGCCACCCTCGCACCCGTCGACAAGCTCTCTCGCGAAGTTCGCCCGGCCGGTGGCCGCGGCGCGCCCGGGAGTCAGGCCTGTGGCACCGAGTACACCGGAGCGGGGCCGGTGTGTGGGATACTCGCGGTGGCCGCTGGCCGATGGGCACACGTGAGAGGTGGCGCCCGCGGTCTCGTGGCCCGGTGGTGTGCTGCACATCCTCCACACGCGTCGCCGCCTTCCGAGGCGGCTCGACGACGTGGCGGGCGGCCCGATGTCGCGAACGTGGCCAGCGCTCCGCCGAGCAGACCTTCAGCCGTACGCGGCGCCCGGACAACCCGGCGCCGTCGCGGTCCGGGCAAGGATTCCCGCTGCTGGTGACCACCACGGCGGAACGAACAGAAAGGGGCCCCTGCGCGGCCGCGTCGAGCCGGTGTGAGCCAGCCGACGCGCCCGGGGGCGGAGGAGATATATGTCGAACGCGGACACACCCGCCGTCACCGGCGGGAATACCGCCACACCCATCGCAGGCCAGCTGGCCGAACTGCCTCCCCGGATCCGGGTGCACGCCCTGGCGAAGCTCCTGGGATCCAACAGCCGTGAACTGATGGCCAAGCTCGGCGAGCTCGGCGAGACCGTTCGTAGCGCGCAGTCCAGCGTCACCCGCGATGTGGCCATCAAGCTCGCCGAAGCCCTCACCGGCGGAGACGAGCCCGAGACCGCCGAAGCGGCCCCGGCCGCCGAGGCCCCTGTTGTCGAGAGCCCGGCCGCCGAGACCCCGGCCGAGCCCGAGGTCGAGACGAAGCCCGAGGTCAAAGCCGAGACGCAGCCTGAGCCCGCGCCGCAGGCCGAGGCGTCCTCCCGGCGGGTTCCGCCCGCGCTGGCCGCCCCGGTGACCCCGGAGCCGCCGCAGCGGACGACCCGGCCGTCGAGGGCCGCCGTGCACGTCCCGGTCTTCGCGGCGCCGTCGCCGATCTTCCTGCCGCCGGAGCCGGTCGCGGCGAAGCCCGCCCGCCGTCCGGAGCCGTCCTTCACCGAGACCGAAGAGATCTCTTCCGACGAGGACGAGACGCAGACCGAGCAGGCCGATCGCCAGGACGGTGCCGACGAGGACGGTGACGACGCCAACAGCCGTCGCCGCCGCCGTCGCGGACGTCGCGGGCGTGGCCGTGGCAAGGGTGGCGACGAGAACTCGGCCGACTCCGAGAACGACGAGGAGCAGTCCGAGGCCCCGCGCGGCCGTCAGCCGCGTGGCAAGGACCGCACCGACAAGACCGATAAGGACACCGAGGCCGAAGAGGCCGAGTCCGAGACGGCGGAAGAGGCGTCCGCCGCGTCTGATTCAACCGAGTCCGATTCGGACAATGACGGTGATTCCGACAACGGCAGCAAGCGCCGCCGCCGTCGCCGCCGTCGCAAGGGCGGTGACGGCGACGACACCGCCGAGACCACCCCCGACGACCCGCCCAACACGGTCGTCCACGTGCGCCAGGCCAAGGCCGCCGAGACCGAGCGTCCCGCCAGGGACGAGGTCCGGAGCGTGCGCGGCTCGACCCGGCTCGAGGCCAAGCGCCAGCGCCGCCGGGACGGTCGTGAAGCAGGCCGCCGTCGCGCGCCGATCCTGTCCGAGGCCGAGTTCCTCGCTCGCCGCGAGTCGGTCGAGCGCACCATGGTCGTCGCCGAGAAGGGCGACTCCACGCAGATCGGTGTGCTCGAGGACGGTGTCCTGTGCGAACACTTCGTGACGTCGTCGGGCACCGGCTCGATCGTCGGCAACGTCTACCTCGGCCGCGTGCAGAACGTGCTGCCTTCGATGGAGGCCGCCTTCATCGACATCGGCCGTGGCCGCAACGCCGTGCTGTACGCCGGTGAGGTCGACTGGGACGCCGCCGGTCTCGAGGGCAAGGCCCGCAAGATCGAGCAGGCGCTCTCCACCGGCGACTCCGTGCTGGTCCAGGTCACCAAGGACCCGGTCGGGCACAAGGGCGCCCGGCTGACCACGCAGATCTCGCTGCCGGGCCGCTTCCTGGTGTACGTGCCCGCGGGTGGCGCCACCGGTATCTCCCGGAAGCTGCCGGAGAACGAGCGTCGCCGCCTGAAGGACATCCTCAAGCGCATCGTCCCCGAAGACGCCGGTGTGATCATCCGCACCGCCTCCGAGGGCATCGCCGAAGAGGAGCTGGACCGCGACGTCCGCCGCCTCAAGGCGCAGTGGGACGTCATCAAGGAGAAGGCCGAAGCGAGCAACGGTGGCAAGAAGAACAGCGCCCCCGTCATGCTCTACGAAGAGCCGGACCTGCTGGTCAAGGTCGTGCGTGACCTGTTCACCGAGGACTTCGCCAAGCTGGAGATCCAGGGCGACAAGGCCTGGAACACCATCTACGACTACGTCCAGCACGTGGCGCCGGATCTCGCCGACCGCGTCAAGCGGTACACGGGCACCGGTTCGGCCTTCGCCGACCACCGGATCGACGAGCAGATCACCAAGGCGCTGGACCGCAAGGTCTGGCTGCCCTCGGGTGGTTACCTGGTCATCGACCGCACCGAAGCGATGACGGTCATCGACGTCAACACCGGCAAGTTCACCGGATCGGGTGGAAACCTCGAGGAGACGGTGACCAGGAACAACCTGGAGTCGGCGGAGGAGATCGTCCGCCAGCTCCGGCTCCGGGACATCGGCGGCATCATCGTCATCGACTTCATCGACATGGTGCTCGAATCCAACCGTGAGCTGGTCCTGCGCCGCCTGACCGAATGCCTCGGCCGCGACCGCACCCGCCACCAGGTCGCCGAGGTCACCTCGCTCGGCCTGGTGCAGATGACCCGCAAGAAGATCGGCACCGGGCTGCTCGAGGCGTTCTCGACGCCGTGTGAGCACTGCAAGGGCCGTGGCGTGGTCGTCTCGACCGAGCCGCAGCGCACCGCCGGTGGTGGCAACGGTCACAGCCACGGCGGTGGCAACGCCGGTAGCGGTGGCGGTGGCGGCAAGGAGCAGGGCTCCCGCCGGTCCCGCAGCCGCGGCAAGGGCGAAGACCAGGGGCAGAACGAGCCCGCGGCCGCCAAGGCCGAGACGCCGCAGGCCCCCGCCCAGCGCGAGTCGGTCGTTTCGGCGGTCCAGGCCGTCGCCAACGCCGCCAAGGCGGCCAAGGGCGAGCACCCGCACGAGGTCACCGAGAACGTCGAGGGTGCCGCGCTCAACGGGCACGCGCCGCAGGCGGCTGAGAAGGCCGCTGAGCCGGTGAAGGAGAACGCGGACGTCGTTGCCGAGGCGACCGTCGAACAGGCGGCCGAGGCCGCGGCTGAGCCGGTTTCCGAGCCGGTCGCCGAGGCACCCGCGACCGAACTCGCCGGTGAACCGGTGACGACTTCGGACGACGAAGCTCCGGCCGTGCGCGAAGAAGAGATCGCCGTCGTCGGGGAATCGGGCCCTGAGCCCGAGGCCCCCGAGGTTCCGGTGACCCAGGAGGAGACCGGACCCGAGGTGGACGTCCCGGCCCCGGCCGGCCGCTCCACCACCCGCCGTCGTCCGCGACGGGCCGCCTCCCGGCCCGCGGGCCCGCCGGTCAAGGCGTCCGAAAACAGCCAGTGAACACCTAGGGGCACCCCGGTGTGATCGCACCGGGGAGCCCCCCGTAACCTGTAGAACGGCCCGCACCTAGAGCGGGCACCTTGCGCAGACCTTGGACCGCCGAGAGAAATCCGGCGGGCCGGTCACGCAAGCCCCCACCCGTTGTCGAGTAAGCAGGAGACTTCCGTGTCGGCGTACGCGATCGTCAAGACTGGCGGCAAGCAGTACAAGGTGGCCGTCGGCGACGTCGTCGAGGTCGAGAAGCTCGAAGGCGAGCCCGGTACCGAGCACACCTTCCCCGCAGTCCTCTTTGTGGACGGTGGCGACGTCACCACGGACGCCGACGCACTGGCGAAGGTCTCGGTCACCGGCAAGGTCGTCGAGCAGACCAAGGGTCCGAAGATCCGGATCCACAAGTTCAAGAACAAGACCGGCTACCACAAGCGGCAGGGTCACCGGCAGAAGCTGACCCGCGTCGAGGTCACCGGCATCAGCAAGTAATTCGGATCTTCAGGGAGAGGCTGAGCGATGGCTCACAAGAAGGGTGCGTCCAGCTCCCGCAACGGTCGCGATTCGAACGCGCAGCGGCTGGGCGTCAAGCGTTACGGCGGCCAGGAAGTCAACGCCGGCGAGATCCTCATCCGCCAGCGTGGCACCAAGTTCCACCCCGGCGTGAACGTCGGCCGTGGCGGCGACGACACGCTGTTCGCGCTGGCCGCCGGTGCGGTCCAGTTCGGTGAGAAGCGTGGCCGCAAGACGGTCAACATCGTGCCGTCCGAAGCCTGATTTTCGGCTTCGAGCAAGAACCTCTGACGAGGGGTGGGGCCGGAATATCCGGGCCCACCCCTCGTTTGTTTTGTATGACCAGGTCTTTTGAACGACACAGTGCGAGTGAATAGAGGCAAGTCATGGCGTCCCGTTTCGTGGACCGCGCGGTGATCCATCTGACCGCCGGCGACGGTGGGAACGGCTGCGCCTCGGTGCACCGCGAGAAGTTCAAACCCCTCGGCGGCCCGGACGGCGGCAACGGCGGCAACGGCGGCGACGTGCTGCTGATCGTCGACCCGAACGTCCACACGCTGCTCGACTTCCACTTCCGCCCGCACGCCCGGGCGGGCAACGGCAAGATGGGCCAGGGCGGCAACCGGTCCGGCGCGGCGGGGGAAACGCTGGAAATGCGCGTCCCGTCCGGCACCGTCGTGATGACCGAAGACGGCGAGATCCTGGCCGACCTCGTCGGCCCGGGCACCACGTTCATCGCCGCTCAGGGCGGCCGTGGGGGCCTCGGGAACGCGTCGCTGGCCTCCAGCACCCGCAAGGCACCCGGGTTCGCCCTGCTGGGTGAGCCGGGGGAGAGCCGCGACCTCGTCCTGGAACTCCGGTCCGTCGCCGACGTCGGCCTGCTCGGCTTCCCGTCCGCGGGCAAGTCGTCGCTGATCTCGGTGCTGTCCGCGGCCAAGCCGAAGATCGCCGACTACCCGTTCACCACCCTGGTGCCGAACCTGGGCGTGATCACCGCCGGATCGACCGTGTTCACCATGGCCGACGTCCCCGGCCTGATCCCCGGCGCGAGCGAGGGCAAGGGCCTCGGCCTCGACTTCCTTCGCCACATCGAGCGGTGCGCGGTGCTGGTGCACGTCATCGACTGCGCCACCTTCGAACCCGGCCGCGACCCGGTGTCCGATATGGACGCCCTCGAAGAGGAACTCGCCCGCTACACCCCGAGTCTCGGCGGTGACCTCGCCGACCGGCCGCGCGTGGTGGTGCTCAACAAGATCGACGTCCCGGACGCGGCCGAACTCGCCGAGTTCGTGCGCCCTGAGCTGGAGGCCCGCGGGCTCAGCGTGTTCGAGATCTCCACGGCGACGCGGCAGGGCCTGAAGGAACTGACCTACGCGCTCGCCGCCGTGGTCGAGAAGTACCGCGCCGAGCAGCCGGAACCGGAGCCGGAGAAGGTCGTGCTGCGGCCGATGGCCGTCAACGACGCGGGCTTCACCGTCGAGCACGACCCGGACGAGGAAGGCGCCTTCATCGTGCGCGGTGTCCGTCCGGAACGGTGGATCCGCCAGACGAGCTTCGGCAACGACGAGGCCGTCGGCTACCTCGCGGATCGCTTGCAGCGCCTCGGTGTCGAAGAAGCACTGGCCAAGAAGGGCGCCGTACCCGGCAGCCCGGTCACCATCGGCGACGTCCAGTTCGAATGGGAGCCGTCGACCCCGGCCGGGGTCGCGGTGCACATGTCGGGCCGTGGGACGGACGTGCGGCTGGAGAACAACAACCGGATCGGTGCCGCCGAGCGCAAGGAAGCCCGCCGCGTTCGTCGTGACGGCCCGGACGGTGTCGAAGACGAGATGGACGACGAGTGAGCTCGACCCGTGAGGCGCTCGCCGCCGCGAAACGGGTGGTCGTCAAGGTCGGGTCCTCCGCGCTGACCACCGCCGGTGACGGTCTCGACGTGGCCAGGCTGGACGCGCTGGTCGACGCGATCGCCGAGCGGGTCTCCCGCGGTACGCAGATCGTGCTGGTCTCCTCGGGTGCGATCGGTGCGGGACTCGCACCGCTCGCGCTCGGCAAGCGCCCGCGCGACCTCGCCACCCAGCAGGCCGCCGCCAGCGTCGGGCAACTCGCGCTGGCCCACGCCTACGCCGAGTCGTTCGGCCGGTTTTCCTTGACGGTGGGCCAGGTTCTGCTGACTTCGGACGACGTCGTGCGTCGTTCGCATTACCGCAACGCGCAGAACACGTTCACCCGCCTGCTGGCACTCGGCGCGGTTCCCGTGGTCAACGAGAACGACACCGTGGCCACCGAAGAGATCCGCTTCGGCGACAACGACAGGCTCGCCGCCCTCGTGGCGCACCTGATCGGCGCCGACGGCCTCGTCCTGCTGTCCGATGTGGACGGTCTGTACGACGGGGATCCCCGTGACGGCGCCACTCGCAAGATCGCCGAGGTCGCCGACGAGTCCGATGTGGACGGCATCACGGTCGGCATGTCGAGTTCCGGGCTGGGCACCGGTGGCATGGTCTCGAAGCTCGCCGCGGCCCGCACCGCCGCCGGTGCCGGCATCCCGGTCCTGCTCGCCGCCGCGTCCGAAGCCGCCCGCGCCCTCACCACCGCCGAGGTCGGCACGGCCTTCGCCGCCGCGGACTCCCGCCTGTCGGCCCGCCGGTTCTGGCTGGGCTACGCCGCGGGCGCGTCCGGGAGACTGCACCTCGACGACGGTGCCGTCGCGGCCGTCGTCCGGCGCCGCCGCTCCCTGCTCGCCGCCGGGATCACCGGCATCGACGGCGACTTCCAAGCGGGCGACGTCGTCGACCTGGTGGACCTCCGGCAACGCACCGTGGCCCGGGGTGTCGTCGCCTTCGACGCCGGTGAACTCCCCGACCTCATCGGCCGCTCCAGCCACGACCTACCCGCCGAACAGCGGCGAGAGGTCGTCCATGCCGACGATCTCGTCCCCCTACGCCCCTGAATGTCAACCCTTTCCACCGGGGGAGCGGGGGACCTTTGCTATCGCCGAACCCAGCATGTGGTGCAAGGTGAGCGGGCAATGGGCTATATATGGTGGCAAAATCAACCTAGGTTGACGCCAAAGGTGGCCGGTCACGCCTGCTGATCTCGACCGGTCGCGAGGTGGCCGACGAGCCGCGCCAGTTGGTCGCCGTAGGCCTCCGCGAATTCGGCTGAGTGGGGATCCTGGCCTGTGGCCGCCCGCGCGACTCGGGGGAGCGCCAATGCCGCACTGGCGGCGGCCATGAAGATCACCAGCAGGAATTCTGGGTCGAGGTCCGCGGGAAAGTCGCCGGCGGCCTGGCGGGCCCGGACGTACTCGACCTGCCGCTGAAGAAACTCCCGCTGCCCTTCGACGCCGATGGCGTCGGGTGCCCCGTCGGTCAGGTTCTCCCACAGGAACAGTTTGGCGAGGTCGTGGTCCCGCACCCCTGACTGGACGAAGAACCGCACCACGTCGGCGAACGGCTGGCTGTGGTCGGAGACCGCGACGTAGTCGTCGTACATCGTCGCGGTCAGAGCGTTGTACAGCCCTTCTTTGCCGCCGAAGTAGTACGAGATCAGCTGCTTGTTCACGCCGGCCTTCGCGGCGATCTCGCTGACTCGTGCCGCGGCGTACCCCTTCGCGCCGAACTCGGCCTTCGCTGCTTCCAGGAGCTGGGCCTTGGTGCGCTCGGGGTCTCGTTGGCGTTCGACAGGGGCGCGGCGGGGGCTTCGAGCGGCGGCTTCGGACATGGGTTCACCTTAGTCGCTGACTCTTTCAAACGTTCAGTTGACTTTATCATCCAGTTGGATGATAGTAGTGGACGGAGAGAGGAGATCGAATGACCACGAGAATCGCGATCATCGGCGGCGGCACGGGCGGGCTTTGTCTGGCACAGGGGCTGCGCAAGGCAGGTGTCGAGGTGTCCGTCTATGAGCGCAGCCGTACCCGGACGGAGCGGCTTCAGGGCTATCGCGTCCACATCAACCCGCATGGTTCGGCGGCGCTGCACGAATGTCTGCCGCCAGAACTGTGGACACGATTCCTGGCCACGACCGGCACCTCGAGCGGGCCGTTCACGTTCGTGACCGAGCAGTTGAAGGATCTGATGGTGATCGACAGCGAGCTGACCTGGAGCCCGGATCCCGCGTCGAACCACCATTCGGTCAGCCGGATCAGCCTGCACCAGGTGTTGTCCGACGGGCTCGACGGAGTTCTTCATCACGGCAAGGAGTTCGTCGGATACCGGAGAAACGGGGATTCGGTCGTCTGTGAGTTCGCCGACGGAAGCACCGCAGAGGCGGATCTGGTGATCGGCGCGGACGGGGCGAACTCCCGGGTGCGGAAGCAGTTCTTGCCGCATGCCGATCGGGTGGACACCGGGATCATCGCGATCGCGGGTAAGCACCCGCTGACCGAGGAGGCCCGCGAACGTTTGCCCGCGCGGCTCACCGAGGGGCCGAGCATGGTGATGCCCCGTGCGGGGGCAGGACTGTTCAGCGCGCCGCACGAACTGAACGGTGTGTCGTCGGTCAACGACGAGACCGCCGAGTACGACCCCGTCCTGTTCGACAACACTTCGAGTTACGTCATGTGGGCGTTCGCGGCCGACAACCGGCGCTACCCGGACGACGTGTCCTCATTGGACGGTGAGGCCCTGCGGGCTCTCGTGCTGGATCTGGTGGACGACTGGGCTCCCGCGCTCAAGGACCTGATCGCCGGTTCGCCGTCGGGGTCGGTGTCCCGGCTGCCGATCTTCACGTCGAAACCCGTCGAGCCATGGCCGACGAGCAACATCACCCTGCTCGGGGACGCGATCCACAGCATGACCCCGTTCCGCGGCATCGGCGCGAACACCGCGCTCCGTGACGCGCGACTGTTGTGCCGCAACCTCGTCGCGGCACAGAAGACCGGTGCCGTGCACGCCGCGGTCGCCGACTACGAGCAGCAGATGCGGGACTACGGTTTCGCGGCGGTGCGCGACTCGGAGCGCAGTGCCCGCCAGTTCGTGTCGGAGAACCGGACGGGCCGCACGATGGCGCGGGGGATGTTCCGCTTCTTCCAGGCCGTCCCCCCGTTGAAGCGCAAGGTCTTCAGCGACCACGGCGATTCATAGCCTGGCAGGGGTGGAGATGCCGAGCAGGGACAAGCCCAGCGTCAGCGTCTTCGACGTGAGTTCGGCCAGCAGCAGTCGGGAGTCGCGGACGCCGTGCCCTTCCGCGTCCAGCACCGGGCACTGTTCGTAGAACCGCGAGAACACGACCGCGGTTTCGTAGAGGTATGTGCACAGCTTGTGGGGGAGATGTCCCGCGGTCGCCGAGCCGACGGCTTCGGGGAACCGGACCAGGGCGAGAGCCAAGGCCCGCTCGGCGGGATGACCGAGCGTGATCCGCGCACCGGTGAGATCCTGGTCCGCCTTCGCCAGTACTGAGCGGATCCGCGCATTGGCGTACTGCAGATAGACCGAGGTGTTCCCGTTCTTGGAGAGCATCCGTTCCCAGGAGAAGACGTAATCACGCTCGCGATCGCCGGACAGGTCGGCGTACTTGATCGCCCCGATTCCGATCGCACCGGCGACCTCTTCCCTGACCTCGGGGGAGAGGTCGCCCCGGCTGTCGATCACTTCGGCGGCGTGGGAGACGGCCTCGGTGAGCAGGTCGGATAGACGGACCGATTCGCCGGCCCTGGTTTTCATGGCGCGGCCGTCTTCACCCAGCACGGAACCGAATCCGATGTGCTCGGCCCGGTGCTCCTCATCGAGCCAACCGGCGGCCCGGCAGACGGCGAACACCATCGCGAAGTGCTGTGCTTGTGGCGCTCCGACGACGTAAAGCAGGTCGGTGACGTCGCGTTGCCCCGTCCAGTAGCGCACGGTCGCGAGATCGGTGGCCGCGTAGCCGTAGCCGCCGTCCCGCTTGCGCACGATGAGCGGCAGCGGCTCGCCTTCCCGGTTACGGAAGCCGTCGGGGAAGACGCAGACGGCGCCATCGCTGATCTCGGTGAGGCCGGCGGCGGTCAGGTCGTCCACGACCGCGGCGAGGAACGGGTTGTAGAAGCTCTCGCCGTAGACGTCCTTGCTCGACAGGTCGATTCCGAGGACTTCGTAGACCTGAGTGAAATGCCTTGTCGACTCGTCGACGAGATGTCGCCATAACGACAAGGTCTCGTCGTCACCACCCTGAAGGAGTACCACCCGCTCCCGCGACCGGGTCGCGAAGCCCTCGTGGGTTTCGAACTTCGACCGGGCGGCGCGATAGAAACCGTTGAGATCACCGATCGTGTAAGGACCTGACGGGCGCTCGTCGAGCAGGTGCTCGATCAGCATGCCGAACGGGGTGCCCCAATCGCCCAGATGGTTGTGCGCGATGACGTCGTGTCCCGCGAACCGCAGCAGCCGTGCGATCGCGTCGCCGATGATGGTGGGCCGGAGATGCCCGACGTGCATTTCCTTCGCCACGTTCGGGCTGCTGTAGTCGATCGCGATCCGCCGCGGCCGCGCCGTCACCGTGGCACCCAGCCGTGGGTCGCCGTTGAGCGCGGACGTCCGGTCTTCCAGCCACGACGTGCGCAGCGTGAAGTTGAGAAAACCCGGTCCCGCGATCTCCGGCGGCTCGGCGATGTCCGCGACGTCGAGCCGCGCCGCGATAGCGGCGGCGATCTCCCTAGGGGGCTTCCCGAGCCGTTTGCCCAGGCTCATCGCGAGATCGCACTGGTAATCGACCCCGCTGCGGGACGAGGTCCGGACCAGGGCGGCTGACGGTTCCATGTCACTGACGTGGCGAAAGGCTTCCACCACGCGTTGCGCCAATTCCTCGCTTACATCGCCGAACAACACGGTGTCCCTCCTTCACGCTCGTCGTAGGAGCGCGAGAGTAGCCACCTCGCCACGTCGTCGGCGACGGAGTTTCAGCGCAGATCGCTGCCCTTGGTCTCAGGCAAGGTCCGGATGACGAAGAACGCGATGGCCGCTCCGACCGCCACATACCAGAAGAACAGCGTCGACAATCCGGCATCGGACAGCGCTGTCAGCACCAGAGGAGCGGTTCCGCCGAAGAGTGCGACGGTGAGGTTGTACCAGGCGCCGATACCCAGTCCGCGCAGCTCGGTGGGGAACAGTTCGCTCATGATCGCGGGCGCGATCGACGTCATCGCCGTGTACAGGCAGAGCCCCACACAGAAGACGACCAGCAGCCCCGGTAGTCCCGGACGGACCAAAGTGGACAGCGGGACGATGAGGATCGCGGTCGCCGCCGACCAGACGAGCAGCTGGGGTTTGCGGCCGAAGCGGTCGGACAGCGCGCCCAGCGGATACTGCAGTGCGACGAACAACGCGGTCGCGATCGACAACGCGAGGAAGACGTCGACGTCGTCGGCCTTGCGGGTCTTGACCGCGAAGGACGTCAGTGCGCTGAAGAACGTGTAGTAGCAAAGTGTCGAAAGCATCGAAAAGCCCACGAGCTGCACCACAGCGCGCGGGTGTTCGCGCAGTGTGGTGCGCAGCGGTCGCTCGACCCGGCGCGCCGTCGACTTCTTTTCCTCGAACAGTTCGGTCTCGGCGAGGCTGCGCCGCAGCCACAGGCCGATGATGCCGAGGACGCCACCGAGCAGGAACGGGATCCGCCAGCCGTACGCCGTCAAGTCCGCTTTGGACATCGTCCGGGCGAGCACGAAACCGAGGATCGAGGCGAGCAGGACGGCGGAACCGGTCGAAATGTAGAAGAAAGCGGAGTAGCGCCCGCGGCGGGACGGCGGCGCGATCTCACCCAGGTACGCCGAAGCGTTCGACACTTCGCCGCCGAGCGACAATCCTTGCGCCACCCTCGCCAGCAGCAACAGGATCGGTGCCAGCCAGCCGACCTGGGCGAAGGTCGGCAGGAGGCCGATGGCCACCGATCCGCCCGCCATCAACACGATGGTCAGGATCATCGCGGGCTTGCGGCC
The DNA here is from genome assembly GCF_055575975.1 of Amycolatopsis sp. NPDC033938. Taxonomy (NCBI): domain Bacteria; kingdom Bacillati; phylum Actinomycetota; class Actinomycetes; order Pseudonocardiales; family Pseudonocardiaceae; genus Amycolatopsis; species Amycolatopsis sp. NPDC033938. The sequence continues at coordinate 96,323 of NZ_JBVIRO010000021.1, read as the reverse complement.
CTTGACGTCGGCGAAGCGGCCGAGCAGCATCCCGCCGAGCGGCCGGAAGAAGAACGCCAGCGCGTACGTGGCGAAGGTGTTGATCAACGCGAGGGCTTCGTTGCCCTTCGGGAAGAACTCGCTCGCGAAGTAGATGCTGAACGTGGCGTAGATCGTCCAGTCGAACCACTCCAACGCGTTCCCGACACTGGCGGCGAACAGCTTCCGCACCGGGAGCCGATGTCCGAGTCGTTCCGTCGTTGAGTCCGCCACCGGCACCTCCGTACTCGCGCGTGGACGGAACCATGCCAGAAAGTTTCGGCGGGGGAAAGAACCTGTCGAATGTCGAGACGTGGCTCCTGCGTCACGAAGAGCTGGCGAGGGCGAACGGCAACACGGCGCGGGCCCCGGCCTGGCGCAGCAGGCGCGCCGACAGAGTCATGGTCCAGCCGGTGTCGATCAAGTCGTCGACCAGCAGGATCGGGCCCTCGGTCGCGGCGACCCCGGCGGCGAGCTCGTCGGGGAGGCTGAGCCGCTTCCACAAATCAGCGAGCCGTTGCGCGCTGTTCGCCTGGCGCGGGGGCGGTCCCGCCGAAGCGATGGCGCCCAGATATTCCAGCCGCCCGATCGAAGCCAGCTTCGTCGCCAGACTGTGGACGAGCTGGGGCCGGGTGGCGGACGGCACTTCCACCACCGCGACCGGGCGCTCCGTCCACTGCCAGCCCTTGAGTACCTCGATACAGGCCTGGAAGACCGCGTCGGGGAGCTCGGCGTCCGCCGCGGACGGGCCGACGAGTTCGCGCAGCCGGGTGCCCCAGCCGACGTCGGTCACCCGGCCGACGACCTGGCCGGTCTCGGCCTGCTCACTCGCTGGCAACCGTCCGGAGAGGGGAACGTCCAGCCCCGCCATCCCGGTCGGCCACATCTTCCGGGGCGCGACCTCGACCCCGGGACGACGCAGGCGTTGCCGGGTGGCGTCGACGACGTCGTCGGAAATCGTGGTGTCCCAATGCTTTCCGGTGCAGTTGTCGCATCGTCCGCAGGGCGTCGCTTCGGGGTCGTCCAGCTGACGGCGCAGGTACTCCATCCGGCAACCGGTGGTTTCGAGATAAGCGAGCATCGCGTTCTGTTCGTTGGTGCGCGCCGCGCTCACCCGGGCGTAGCGTTCCTTGTCGTAGCTCCACTCTTCGCCGGTGCCCTCCCAGCCGCCCTTCACCCGGCGGACGGCGCCGTCGACGTCGAGCACCTTGAGGACCATCTCCAGCCTGGATCGGGACAGCTCGACGAACGGTTCGAGTGCGGGTGTCGAGAGTGGACGGTCCGCGTACGCCAGCGCGTTGAGCACCTGCGTGACCCGCAGTTCGTCCGGGAACGCCAGTGAGCCGAAATACGCCCAGATGTCCTTGTCCTCGTGGCCGGGCAGCAGGATCACTTCGGCGCGGTCGACGCCACGCCCGGCACGGCCGACCTGCTGGTAGTACGCGATCGGCGAGGACGGTGCGCCGAGGTGGACGACGAAGCCCAGGTCCGGCTTGTCGAATCCCATGCCCAGTGCCGAGGTGGCCACCAAGGCCTTGACCTTGTTGTTCAGCAGGTCGTCTTCGGCGGCCTGCCGATCCGCCGGATCGGTCTTGCCGGTGTAGGCGGCGACCGGATAGCCGCGCTCGGTCAGCAGCCCCGCGGCGTCGTGCGCGGCCGCGACAGTGAGCGTGTAGATGATTCCGGACCCCGGAAGTTCCTCCAGGCGCTCGGCCAGCCAAGCGAGCCGGGCCTGTGATGTCGGCAGCTTGGCCACCGACAGGTGGAGGCTTTCGCGGTCCAGGCTGCCGCGCAGGACGAGGGTGCCGCCGCCGTTGCCGATGCCCAGTTGTTCGGCCACGTCGGTGGCGACCCGGTCGTTCGCGGTCGCGGTGGTGGCGAGTACCGGTACACCTTCGGGCAGATCTTTCAGCAACGTCCGCAGCCGCCGGTAGTCCGGCCGGAAGTCGTGGCCCCAGTCCGAGATGCAGTGTGCCTCGTCGACCACGAGCAGGCCGGCGCTCGCGGTCAGTTTCGGCAGGACGGTGTCGCGGAAGTCGGGGTTGTTGAGCCGTTCCGGGCTGACCAGGAGGACATCGACCTCGCCGGCCGCGATCGCGGCCTGCACCTGGTCCCACTCCTGCTGGTTCGCGGAGTTCATGGTCGCGGCGTGGATGCCCGCCCGTGCCGCCGCGGAGATCTGGTTGCGCATCAGCGCGAGCAGCGGCGAGATGATCACCGTCGGCCCGGCGCCGCGCTCCCGCAGCAGAGCGGTGGCCAGGAAGTACACCGCCGACTTCCCCCATCCGGTGCGCTGCACGACGAGGGCGCGACGGCGGTGCGCGACCAGGGCCTCGATGGCCGTCCACTGGTCGTCGCGCAGCCGGGCGCCTTCGCCCGCCAATGCCCGGAGGAGGGTCTCGGCGCGGTCCCGGAGAGTCGATGTGTCCACGTCCCCACCTCTACCCCATGCCACCGACGAAGTCGCGGTCGGCATGTCGTGAACGGACCGTTCATCCATGGAACCGACTGTAATGTGACCCAGATCACCACTGGTCGGTGGGTCCGGCGACCCGAGCGGGGAGCCACCCGCGGTGTATAGGCTCACGACCCATGTCACCACGCCGGATCGGGGTCATGGGCGGCACCTTCGACCCCGTGCACCACGGGCACCTCGTCGCGGCCAGCGAGGTTCAGTCACGGTTCGCGCTCGACGAGGTCATCTTCGTGCCCACCGGTCAGCCGTGGCAGAAGTCCGACAGGGTGGTCACCCGGGCCGAGGACCGGTACCTGATGACGGTGATCGCGACGGCGTCCAACCCCGTCTTCTCGGTCAGCCGCGTCGACATCGATCGCGTCGGGCAGACCTACACCGTCGACACCCTGCGCGACCTGCGTGCGGAATATCCCGACGACCAGCTGTTCTTCATCACCGGCGCGGACGCGCTCGAACAGATCCTCACCTGGCGCAACGCCGACGAGCTGTTCGATCTGGCGCATTTCATCGGCGTCACCAGGCCGGGTTACCGGCTCAATTCGCAGCATCTGCCGAGCGGGAAGGTGAGCCTGGTCGAGGTGACCGCGATGGCGATCTCGTCCACCGCCTGCCGCGAACGGGTCGAGGGCGGGGAACCCGTCTGGTACCTCGTCCCCGACGGTGTGGTGCGCTACATCGCCAAAAAGGACCTCTATCGCAAAGACCGGGGAGCGTGACCGGGTACCCTCGTCGGGCGCACCCGCGAGTAAAGCCATCTGTTTGAGGAGAACTGTGACAGCCACGTCCGAGGCACGAGAGCTGGCCGTAGCGGCCGCCCATGCGGCGGCGGACAAGAAGGCGAGCGACGTGGTCGTGCTGGACGTGTCCGACCAGCTGGTGATCACCGACGCCTTCGTCATCGCGTCCGCGCCCAACGAGCGCCAGGTCGGCGCGATCGTCGACAACGTCGAGGAGCAGCTGCGCCTCAACGGGCACAAGCCGGTCCGCCGGGAAGGCGCCCGGGAAGGCCGCTGGGTCCTGCTGGACTACGTCGACGTCGTCATCCACGTCCAGCACCAGGAGGAGCGCTCCTTCTACGGTCTCGAGCGGCTCTGGAAGGACTGCCCGCGGATCGAGGTCGCCGGTCTGGCCGTGCCGGCCGACGGGGACCCAGCCGAGGAGGACCCCGCCGGCGCGCAAGGGGCCTCGTGAGTCCGCGGCGGCTGGTGCTCTGGCGCCATGGCGAGACCGACTACAACGCGGCGGGCCGGATGCAGGGGCATCTGGACTCCGCGTTGACGCCGGTCGGCTGGAACCAGGCCCGGTTCGCCGTTCCCGCGCTCGCCAGGTTCTCCCCGGATCTGGTGATCGCGTCGGATCTCCGTCGCGCGACGGATACGGCCACCGTGCTCACTGAGGCCATCGGTGTCCCGCTGCGGATCGACAAGCGTCTCCGGGAAACCCATCTGGGTGAATGGCAGGGCTTCACCGGCCAGCAGGTCGACGAGGCCTATCCCGGTGAACGCGCACGCTGGCGGGTCGACGCGACCTGGGCACCGCCCGGCGGCGAGTCGCGGGTGGACGTCGCCGAACGCGCGCAAGAGGTCGTCGCCGATCTGGATCTGCCCAATTCCGACGCCGGCGACACCGTGCTGCTCGCCACGCACGGCGGTCTGATCATCGCGCTGACCGCGAAGCTGCTCGGTCTGCCGGTGCCGTCCTGGCCGGCGTTGGGCGGGATCGCGAACTGTCACTGGGTCGAGCTGACCCGGCGTGACGGGAACTGGCGGCTGGCCGCCTACAACGCGGGAATCACCGGCTGATCCATGGCTCCGCGCCTGCTGGTGTTCGGCGATTCCCTCAGCTTCCACGGCCCGGACGGCCCGCTCGCCGCCGACGACACGCGCCTGTGGCCCAATGTCGCCGCCGAAGCGCTCGGTGGCGGTGCGGACCTCGTGGCCGGGTTCGGCTGGACGGCCCGTGACGCCTGGTGGTCCTTGACCGGGGATCCGCGGGTTTGGGCCGATCTCCACCACGTCGACGCCGTCGTGCTCGCCGTCGGGAGCATGGACACGCTGCCTTCGCCGTTGCCCACCTACCTGCGTACCGGTCTGCGGTACCTGCGGCCCGACCCATTGCGACGGGTGGTGCGCAAAACGTATCTTGCCGCTCAGCCCCGGCTCGCGATCGCCCTGCGAGGACGTCCGGCGGTCTTGCCTGCGAAGCTGACCGTCCAGTACCTCGACATGGCTGTCGGAGCCTTGCGGGTGCTGCGGCCGGAACTGCCGATTTTCGGCATCCTGCCGTCGGTCCACCGGTCCGACTCCTACGGTCGTGTGCACACCGCCCGCGCCGGTGCCGCCGCCGCCATCGCCGCTTGGGGGCGTCGCGCGGAGATCCCACTGCTGGATCTCGAAGCCGTCGTCGGCGACCACGTGCTGAGCGGAAGGGGTAATCCGGACGGAATGCACTGGGGCTGGGAAGGTCATGCCGCCGTCGGCGCGGAAATGGCCCGCCTGATGGCCCCGGTGCTGCGCCCCGCGGCAACGTAGGCTGGCTGCCGTGTCGGTCGCCGTAGTCACGGATTCCACCGCCCACCTGCCGGAAGGCTTCGCCGAACGGAACGGGATCCGGGTGGTCCCGCTGCACGTCCTCGTGGACGGCGTCGTCTTTCTCGACGGCGTCGAAATGGGCCCCGCGGCCCTGGCCGAAACGCTCGGCAAACGCAGCATCGTGACGACCTCACGGCCGACTCCCGCGGAATTCGTCAAGGAATTCCGTGCGGCACTGGCCGAAGGCGCGGACGCCGTCGTGTCGGTCCATCTGTCCCGTGAGCTGTCCGGGACCTGGGAAGCGGCGGTGCTCGCGGCTCAGGAGGTCGGGCCGGACAGGGTGCGTGTGGTCGATTCACGCAGCACCGCGATGGGGCTCGGCTTCGCGGCCCTTCGTGCGGCGAGTGCCGCGGCGGAGGGTGCCGATCCGGCCGAGGTGGAAGCGGCGGCGGTCGACGCGGTGAGCCGCTCGGAGACCCTGTTCGCCGTCGAGACCCTCGAATACCTGCGCCGCGGCGGGCGGATCGGCCCCGCGGCCGCCCTGCTCGGCACGGCGCTCGCGGTGAAGCCCGTGCTCCACATGTCCGAAGGCAGGATCCAGCCGCTGGAGAAGGTGCGGACGATGAATCGCGCCGTGGCGCGGCTGGTCGAACTGGCCGTGAAGGCCGCCGACGGCGGACTCGCCGACATCGCCGTCCACCATCTGGCCTCACCGGAGCGCGCCGTCGAACTGGCCAACCGGCTGGAGGAGTCCATCAACTGCCCGGAGGGGTGCGTGGTGTCGGAGCTCGGCGCCGTCATCGGCGCCCACACCGGCCCCGGTGTGCTCGGTGTCGTGATCCAACGAGCGGGCTAGGGAAACCCGTCAGCGTCCCATAACACCCCGACGGAAATCGGCGGTCGGGTCTCGGCCGGGCCTGGGTTGTCCACAACACCCCACTTATCCACAGCCCTGCGATTCGCCACTGCCGCCGTCCACCCCCGCTCCGTAGCGTCGTTCACGTGTTCGACCGAACCGCCCGTCCGCCGGGCTCCTCCGCCAACGCCAGGCTGGCGTGGCTGACCGCGCAGCTGTCGCCACCCACCCAGGGCCCGCCCGCGGGCAGGCTCGTGCGCCGCTGGGTACCCGCCCGGTTCACGGCGGACGGGATTCCGGTGAACCGGCGGTGGTTCGCCGTGGCGGCCGTGCTGATCACGGTGGCCGTGATCGTGACCGGCGCGGTCGCTCTGTTCGGACACCGGCCAGGGGCGGAGACCCCGCCGCCCCTGCCGTCGGCGAAGGCCGCCGGAGACGCCCCCGCCGCGGCGGCCAAGGCGCCTTTGGTGGTCAGCGTCGTCGGCCGGGTGCTCAACCCCGGCCTGGTCACGATCCCTCCGGGCGCACGGGTCGCCGATGCCCTCACGGCGGCCGGTGGGGCACGGCCCGGAACGGATCTGACCGGGCTGAACCTGGCCAGGCGGCTCACCGACGGCGAGCAGGTGGCCGTCGGTGTCCCCGGACCGGCCGTGGCCGGTCCGGGGACACCGCCAGGGAAGCTCGACCTGAACACGGCCACGGCCGAGCAACTCGACACCCTGCCCGGGGTCGGCGAGGTGATGGCGAAACGCATCGTCGACTGGCGGTCCGGGCACGGTGGGTTCACCACGGTCGAGCAACTCCGTGAAGTAGAAGGGATCGGCGAAAGTAAATTCAAAAAAGTCCGGGAACTGGTGTCCGTCGGATGAACCCGTCCGCCGATCCGTCCGAAGTGGACACCGCGTCGTGGCGAGGGCAGGACCTGCGGCTGGTACCGGCCGCGGCGACGGCCTGGCTCGGCACTCTTTCCGGGCTGCTCGGCGGCTGGTGGATCACGATGCTCTGCGGTGCGGCCGCCGCGGTGCTCGCGAACTTCGCCGGTGTCCGTGCCCGCCGGACGGCGTCCCGGTGGGTGACGGGGTTGGGTGCGCTCGCGGTCCTCGGCGCGCTCACGGCCGGTCCGGTGGCGCTGCGGATCCGGGCCGCCGAGCAGGACGACCTCCGTGCCGCCGCCGCACGGGGGAGCGCCGCCACCATGAGGGTGCTGGTCACCGAGCGGCCACGTCCGGTCCGCGGTGCCGGATACGCCGATCGCCGGGCAGGCACCCGCCTGGTGGTCATCGCCGCGACGGTGGACACCGTGGTGGTGGACGAGCGAGGGGTGGATTCGGCCGGCCGGATCCTCCTCCTCGCTCCCGCCGAGGGGTGGACGGACCTGCTGCCCGGGCAGCAGGTCACCGCCTCCGGGCGGCTGGCCCCGGCAAAGGGGGCCGAACTGACGGTCGCGGTCCTCTCGGTGCGAGGCCCGCCGTCGGGGCTCGGACCGGCGCCCTGGTGGCAGCGAGCCGCGGAATCGCTGCGCGCCGGGCTCCGGGAGCTGTGCGCCGTTCTCCCGGAGGAGCAGGCCGGTCTCGTGCCCGGACTGGTCGTGGGGGACACGAGCGCACTGTCCCCGCGGGTCGAGCGTGAGTTCACGGACTCCGGCATGTCCCACCTGATGGCCGTGAGCGGTGGGAACGTGGCGATCGTCTGCGGCTCGATCCTTCTCCTGCTGAGGGCGCTTCGGGTCGGGCCGCGGACATCCGCCGCCGCGGCCGCCGCGGGGCTCGCCGGGTTCGTGGTCCTCGCCGGACCCGCGCCCAGCGTGCTCCGTGCCGGAGTGATGGGTGCGGTGGGGTTGCTGGCGCTGGCACTGGGCCGCCGGGGTTCGGCGCTGCCCGCATTGGGGTTCGCCGTGGCGGGCCTGGTCGTGGCCGATCCCGCGATGGCGGCCGATTTCGGGTTCGCCCTTTCGGTGCTGGCCACGGCCGGGCTGGTACTGCTGGCTCCGCGGTGGGCCGAGTGGCTGGTCGGACGTGGCGTGCCGTCCGGCTATGCCGAGGGACTGGCCGTTCCGCTGGCCGCGTTCGTGGTGACGGCGCCGGTCATCGCGGGGATGGCGGGATCGGTCAGTCTCGTCTCGGTGGTGACCAACGTGCTCGCCGCGCCGGTGGTCGCCCCGGCCACCGTGTGCGGCGTGCTCGCCACCGTCATCGGGCCATGGTGGCCTGCGGCGGGAAGACTGCTGGTCCGCCTGACCGAACCCGAGGCGAGCTGGCTCATCACCGTGGCCCGTCACGGCGCCCGTGCGCCGGGAGCGGTCGTGGAGTGGCCGGGTGGCTGGTGGGGCGGGCTCTTGGCGGCCGCCCTGCTGGTCGTACTGCTTGTCGCCGTCCGGCTGCGGTATGCCCGGATCCTGGTGGCGATCGCCTTGGCGGGCGGACTCCTCGTCTTCGTGCCGGCGCGGGTGCTCGCCCCGGCGTGGCCGCCGGCGTCGTGGAGTGCCGTCGCCTGCGACGTCGGGCAGGGCGATGCCGTGGTCCTCGCGACGGCCGAACCGGGGAGGGCGATCCTGGTCGACACCGGCCCGGAACCGGGACCGGTCGACGAGTGCCTGAGCAGGCTCGGCGTGGACCGCGTTCCGCTGATCGTGCTGAGCCATCTGCACGCCGACCACATCGGCGGTCTCGAATCCGTCTTCGAGGGCCGATCGGTCGGTGCGGTCGCCGTCGGTCCGGGACGGGCGCCCGCGTGGGCGTGGCAGCAGGTCGCCGACGAGACCGCGCGCCGTGGGATTCCCTTGCTGGAACTCGGGATCGGGCAACGGCTGGACTGGCCGGGACTGTCACTGGAGGTACTGGGGCCGCGTTATGTCACGCGGCGATCGGTCCTCGAACAGGACGGCACGGTGATCAACAACGGATCGGTAGTCCTGCGGGCCGGGACCCCGGCTGGCCGGTTACTGCTGACCGGCGACGTCGAGCTCGCCGCGCAGGCCGACCTGATGGCGGAGGGGGTCGATCTGCGTGCCGAGATCCTGAAAGTGCCGCACCACGGAAGCCGTTACACGGCACCGGATTTCCTCAACGTCGTCGCGCCGAGGGTCGCGTTGGTGAGTGTCGGCGCGGGTAACACCTACGGCCATCCGAGCAAGTCCACTTTGGACAACCTGGTGGCCGTCGGCGCCTTGGTCGCCAGGACGGACACGGACGGCGACACCGCGGTCGTCGCCGACGCGCGGGGTCTCGCCCTGCTGCGCCGGGGTGAGGCCCGCGGCCCGCCTCGTTCCTGAGGCGGGCCGGCGGGATCTCAGATGCCGAGTGCCTCGCGGACAGCGTCGGCCGAAGCGCTGACGGTGGCCTTCGGGCCGACCTTGTCCTCGATGGCGTCGAGGGTCTTGAGGCCGTCACCGGTGATCAGCAGCACGATCTCGGCGTCCGGGTCGAGCTTGCCGGTCTCGATGAGCTTCTTGGCCGTCGCCACGGTGACCCCGCCGGCGGTCTCGGTGAAGATGCCCTCAGTGCGGGCGAGCAGCCGGATGCCTTCGACGACCTCTTCGTCGGTGACGTCTTCGATCGCTCCGCCGGTGCGGTTGACCACGTCGAGGACGTACGGGCCGTCGGCCGGGTTACCGATCGCCAGCGACCGGGCGATCGTGTCCGGCTTGACCGGCTGGACGACGTCGTGGCCCGCGCGGAACGCGGCCGAGACGGGGGAGCAGCCGGTGGCCTGCGCGCCGAACACCTTGTACGGCGTTTCCTCGACGAGGCCGAGCTGTCCGAACTCGCGGAAACCCTTGTCCACCTTGGTGAGCTGGGAACCGGAGGCGATCGGCACCACGATCTGCGGGGGAAGGCGCCAGCCGAGCTGCTCGGCGACCTCGAAGGCCAGTGTCTTGGAGCCTTCCGAGTAGTAGGGCCGGACGTTCACGTTCACGAACGCCCAGCTCTCCTGCTCCGCGGCGAGCTGGGTGGCGAGCCGGTTCACGTCGTCGTAGTTGCCGTCGACCGCGATCAGGTCACCGTCGTACACGGCGGTGGTGAGGATCTTGGCGCGTTCGAGGGTCTTCGGGATCAGCACGACCGACCGCCAGCCGGCGCGGGCCGCCGCGGCGGCGACCGCGTTGGCCAGGTTGCCGGTCGAGGGACAGGCGAGCACCTCGAACCCGAACTCGCGCGCGGCCGCGAGCGCGACGGCCACCACGCGGTCCTTGAACGAGTGGGTGGGGTTGCCCGTGTCGTCCTTGACCCAGATCTTCTTGACACCGAGCGCTTTCGCGAGCCTGTCGGCCTGGACGAGCCGGGTGGCGCCGGGTTCGGTGTTGGGGATTTCTTCGACGTTCGAGGGAACGGGAAGGAGCTTCTTGTAGCGCCAGATGTTCTTCGGCCCCGCTTCGATGTCCTCGCGGCGCACGCGGCCGAAGTCGTAGGCGACCTCGAGCGGCGAGAAGTCCTCGGCGGAAACGAATTCGGGGGCGAGCGGCTGCCGGTGTCCCTCTTCCTTCGACACCAGTTCGACGGCCGGTCCGAGATCCGGGGTCTTGGTGGTGGAGGTCGTGCCGAGGGTTGCGGTCATCGCGAGGTCCTTTCCTCATCTGCCCCGCCGAGGCGGGCCGGAATTGGCACCGTGTTCGTCAGCTATCCCACGATCGCGGGATGACAGGCTGACGCCGGTTGCCGGGGCTTCATCGGGCCGTTCCCTCTGCCCCTCTGGATGAGCGGTATTCACTTGTCGGCACGCGCATGATCGCGTCGCCTCGCTAACACCGTACGACATGGGGCTCGCGTGGGGCCACCGTGCCCGGAACACATCACCGGACAAAGCACACGAGAGGAGGAGTGGCAGGATCGTCACCGTGACGACGCAAGCTTCCGCCCCATCGCCGCTGGTCCTGGTCCTCGGTGAGGAAGAGCTGCTGATCGAACGCGCGATCCGTGGCGCTTCGGACGCGGCCAAAGCGGTCGACCCGACGGCGGATCTCAGCCGCATCCGGGTGTCGGACCTCACAGTTCCGGCACTCGCGGAGATGGTCAGCCCCTCACTGTTCGCCGAAGCCCGGGTCATCGTGCTCGAATCCGCGCACGACATCTCACAAGAGCTCGCCGACGGGGTGATGGCCTACGTCAAGGCGCCCGCTGACGGCATCGTGCTCGTCGTCGTGCACAGCGGAGGCGGCCGGAGCAAGGCCGCCAAGGCGCTCCCCGCTGCCTTGAAGAAGGCAGGAGCGGAAGTCGTCGAGTGCTCGAAGCTGACCAAGCCCGCTGAGCGAGAGTCCTTTGTCCGCAACGAAGTCCGCCGGGTGGGCGGAAAGATCGACGGCGCGGCCGTGCTCGCGCTGATCGACGCGGTCGGCTCGGATCTGCGCGAGTTGTCGTCGGCCGCGACACAGCTCGTCGCGGACTCCGGGGGAGTGGTCGACGAGCAGGCGGTCCGCCGCTACCACCGGGGTCGCGCGGATGTGAACGGGTTCGCCGTCGCCGAGAAGGCCGTCGCCGGTGACAAGGCGGCGGCGCTGGAGTCACTGCGCTGGGCGATGCAGCTCGGCGTCCCGCACGTACTGGTCGCGGACGCCCTCGCCGACGCGGTCCGGACGATCGCACGGGTGTCCGGCGCCGGTCGCGGGAACCCGAACCAGATGGCGGGCGAGCTGGGGATGCCGCCGTGGAAGGTGCGCAAGGCCCAGGGACAGGCCCGCGGCTGGGGGCAGGACGGTCTCGCCACCGCGATGCGGATCGTCGCCCGGCTCAACGCCGAGGTCAAGGGGGTTGCGGCCGACCCGGAGTACGCGCTGGAACGCGCCGTGCTGGAGGTCGTCGACGCGCACGGCATCAGCCGCTGAACATGGCGAAGGGCCCCGGCGACTCGCGTCACCGGGGCCCTTCGAAAGCCGATCAGAGAGAGTTCGCGCGCTTCGCGAGCGCGGACTTCTTGTTGGCGGCCTGGTTGGCGTGGATAACGCCCTTGGTGACGGCCTTGTCCAGCTTCTTGGCCGCGTCCTTCTGCAGCTCCAGGGCCTTGGCCTTGTCGCCGGCGTCGGCGGCCTCGCGGAACTTGCGGATCGCGGTCTTCACCGAGGACCGGATCGCCTGGTTGCGCTGACGCGCCTTCTCGTTGGTGGTGATGCGCTTGATCTGCGACTTGATGTTGGCCACGGGGGCGCTCCTCTTGATCTCTCGGTGGTTTCACCGCCGCGCTGTGACTGGCCCTGCGCGCTCGAGAAAGCGGCGCGGGTTTCCTCCATGACGGAATGCCACACGGCGATGAGGAGCAAGCTTAACAGTCGTCCCGAGGCAGATCGCGGCCGCCTCCGGACGAGTGCTTGCGGTACGGTGAAGATCGTAGTGCCTAGGGTTCCGCCGCCTGCCCGTTCCGCGAAACACACAATCAGGGCAGGTGGGGCAGGTCCGAGCGGCACCATCGGCGGGGCCGGAAGCGCCGCCGTTCATCTGACGGGACAAAAGCCTGGAGGACCGGGTTTTCCGCATGCGCGGAAAACGTGAAAGGTCCCCAGTGAACGCCACCGCCCTGTCCCTTGTCCTCGCCGCCGCCGTCATCCACGCCGGCTGGAACCTGGCCGCCAAGCGGATCCGCAGTGGCGGAGCCCGGTTCGTGTGGGCCTACTACAGTCTTTCCGCGGTTCTGCTCCTGCCCGTCATGGTGATCTCATTGATCGTGGAGCCGCAACGTCCACAGTGGACGTGGTTGCTCGCCTCGGCGGTCACCGCCGTGTTGCACGTCACCTACGGGGTCGTCCTCCAGCGGGGTTACGCCGTCGGTGACCTGTCCGTCGTGTATCCACTCGCCCGGGGTACCGGGCCGCTGATCTCGGTGCTCGCGGCCGTCGTGCTGCTCGGCGAGCGGCCGGGTCCGCTCGGCCTGGTGGGTGCGTTCCTGGTGGTCGCCGGGGTACTGGTCATCGGGACCGGACGGTCCCCGGCGCACGCCGACGCCGCGGATCGCGTCGCTCGCCGCAAGGGCGTGGCGTACGGGCTGCTGACCGGGCTCACGATCGCCGCGTACACGCTTTGGGACGCGCATTCGGTCACCGGTCTCGGTGTCCCGCCGATCGTCTACTTCGGAACCGGCGCGGTCGTGCAGAGCCTGCTGATGGCGCCGTACGCACTGAAGGACCGTGAAGAGGTCTCGTGGCTTTGGCGCGAGCACAAGCGTGAAGTCCTTCTCGTCGGCCTGCTCTCGCCGGTCGCCTATCTGCTGGTCCTCTACGCCCTTCAGATCGCTCCCGTGAGCCTCGTCGCACCGGCGAGGGAGCTCAGCATCGTCCTTGGCGGCTTGGCCGCCTGGCTGGTGCTGGGAGAGGCGAACGCCGTCCGCAGGCTGGCCGGGTCGGTGGTGGTGCTGGCGGGTATCACCGCGATTGCGATGGCCTGAACACATCCGGTAGGGATTGAGCCATGGACGTGCTGAGCAGCAGGGTGCTGATCCACCCGAAGGACCTCGATGTGTCGACGGCGTTCTATCGGGACACCCTGGGCCTGGCCATCGACAAGGAGTTCCCCGGTGGAACGGTGTTCTTCGCCGGGAACGGGTCGATCGAGATCGTGGGGACCGGGAAGACCGGTCCGACCCCGGACGTCGCCTTGTGGCTCCAGGTCCGGGACCTGACGGCGGCGCTGGAGGAACTCGCCGCGAAGGGTCTGGAGCCGGTCCGCGAAGCCCGGCGTGAACCGTGGGGCCTGGACGAGGCGTGGATCGCCGACCCCGACGGCACCAGGATCGTGCTGGTCGAGGTGCCGCGTGAGCATCCCTTGCGCACCGATCCGCGTTAGGTCGCGGGTTTGACCGCGCGGAGCTGAGCGGCCAGTGACGCGCCGAACCCCGGCGGATCCCAGGTCCAGGTCTGCAGGTCGGTGAAGCCGGCCGCGGCCGCCTCGTCGGCCAGTTCGTGCCGTGACACAGGCAGCCATTTCTCGTGCGACGAGAGCAACAGCCTGCCGCCGGGCCGGAGCACGCGGAACAGTTCGGTGAACCCGGCTGTCCTGTCCTCCCACAGCTGCACGTTGTTGACGCTCAGGACCACGTCGACGCTCTCGTCCGGCTCACCCGTGGAGGCGGCGGTACCGCTGCGCAGTTCCACCTTGTCTCCGCACCGGCGGCGGGAGCGGGCGATCATCTCCGCCGACGGGTCGACGCCGATGGCGCGGGCGGCGCGTTCGGCCGCGGCCTGCAGGCCGACACCCGGGCCGGGGCCCACGACCAGGGCGGTTTCGCCGGGCTCGATCGCCGCCAGTTCGACGACACGAAGTTCGGTGGCGGCGTTGCCGCGCTCCATCGCCATCCCGCCGAACCGGCCGAGCAGTCCCCTGGGACGGCCGAAGGTGCGGTCGAGCATTTGGGCCAGTGAAGTACTCATACTTCGAGGGCACCACAGCTCATCAAGGGCCGCATCGGGGATGACCCCCACTCCCACCCGGAGCGGCATGGGACCATAGACGTGGCACACCCCGACCTTCGCGAGGAAACCCGTTGACGACGTTCGCCGACACCACGTTCACGCCCCCGGAGCTCATCCGGAACTTCTGCATCATCGCGCACATCGACCACGGCAAGTCGACCCTGGCCGACCGGATGCTGCAGCTCACCGGCGTGGTCGAGGAGCGGGCGATGCGCGCGCAGTACCTCGACCGGATGGACATCGAGCGCGAACGCGGGATCACGATCAAGGCCCAGAACGTGCGGCTGCCCTGGAAGGTCGACGGGCAGGACCACGTCCTGCACATGATCGACACGCCGGGACACGTCGACTTCACCTATGAAGTCTCCCGTGCGCTCGAAGCGTGCGAAGGCGCCGTCCTGCTGGTCGACGCCGCGCAGGGGATCGAGGCGCAGACGCTCGCCAACCTGTACCTCGCGCTGGAGAACAACCTCCAGATCATCCCGGTGCTCAACAAGATCGACCTGCCGTCGGCGGATCCGGACAAGTACGCCGCCGAGATCGCGCACATCATCGGCTGTGAGCCCTCGGACGTGCTGCGCGTGTCCGCCAAGACCGGCGTCGGAGTCGGTGAACTGCTCGACGCGGTGGTGAAGCAGGTACCCGCACCGACGGGCGACGCCGACGCCCCGGCACGGGCGATGATCTTCGACTCGGTGTACGACACCTATCGGGGCGTCGTCACCTACATCAGGGTCGTCGACGGCAAGATCACGCCGCGTGAGCGGATCAAGATGATGTCGACCGGCGCCACGCACGAACTCCTCGAGGTCGGGATCATCTCGCCGGAGCCCAAAGCGAGCAAGGGCCTCGGCGTCGGTGAGGTGGGCTACCTCATCACCGGGGTGAAGGACGTCCGGCAGTCGAAGGTCGGTGACACCGTCACCTCCGAGCGCAGCGGCGCGAAAGAGCCGCTCGCCGGCTACCGGGAGCCGAAGCCGATGGTCTACTCCGGTCTGTACCCGGTGGACGGTTCGGACTACCCGGATCTGCGCGAGGCCTTGGACAAGCTCCAGCTCAACGACGCCGCGCTCGACTACGAGCCCGAGACGTCGGTGGCGCTCGGGTTCGGCTTCCGCTGCGGTTTTCTCGGGCTGCTGCACCTGGAGATCACCCGCGACCGCCTGGAACGAGAGTTCGGCCTCGACCTGATCTCCACCGCGCCGAACGTGGTCTACGACGTGGTGCTGGACGACGGCAAGGAAATCCACGTCACCAACCCCTCGGACTGGCCGACCGGGAACAAGATCGACAAGGTGCTCGAACCGGTCAGCAAGGTGAGCATCCTGGCGCCGTCGGAGTTCATCGGCACGATCATGGAGCTGTGCCAGAACAAGCGCGGCACGCTGCTCGGCATGGACTACCTGTCCGAAGACCGGGTCGAACTGCGGTACAACCTGCCGCTGGGTGAGATCATCTTCGACTTCTTCGACACGCTGAAGTCGCGGACGCGCGGTTACGCGTCGCTGGACTACGAAGAGGCAGGTTCCCAGGCGGCGGACCTGGTCAAGGTGGACATCCTGCTTCAAGGTGAGGGCGTCGACGCGTTCTCCGCGATCGTGCACAAGGACGATGCCTACAACTACGGCAACCGCATGGTGAACCGGCTTCGCGAGCTGATCCCTCGGCAGAACTTCGAGGTGCCGATCCAGGCCGCCATCGGGGCCCGCATCATCGCCCGCGAGACCATTCGCGCGATCCGCAAGGACGTGCTCGCGAAGTGTTACGGCGGTGACATTTCGCGTAAGCGCAAGCTGCTGGAGAAGCAGAAAGAAGGCAAGAAGCGGATGAAGACGGTCGGCCGCGTCGAGGTCCCGCAGGAGGCCTTCGTCGCCGCACTGTCCACTGAGGACAGCGGCAAGAAGAAGTAACCGATCTTCGCGAAAAAGGCCGCCCGAGACTTCGCCGGGCGGCCTTTTCGGGTCAGCGATTTCCGCTGATGCGGTTCGCTGTGACGAAGACGGCGACGCGGCGTTCGGCGGCCATCACACGGTCGTACTCGTCCCAGTCGTCATGCGTCCCCGTCGCCGCGACGAAGACATCGCGCAGCAGCTGGGGGAGCCCGGCCGGGTCGAAGTCCGGATCCAGGTCGTCCGGGCCGATGAGGTGGACGGTGCCCTGGATCGCCGCCCATTCCCAGCCTCGGCGGAAGGTGATCGTGGCGTGGCCCGCGCGGCGGAACAGGTCGAGTTTCTTCGCCCCGCCCACCGCGACGAAACCGACCCCTGGCGCTTTCGTGACCGGATCTTCGATCACTCCGGCGTTCACCACCGACGAATGCACGGTGCCGTCCGCGCGGACCGTCGAAACGGTCGCGAGGCCGTTTTCGCGCAAGGAAAGAGCGCGGACGAGTTCGAGATCGGCAGCCATGGTTCCACCGTAACCCGCTCGACCCGGTGAAAGGGCCGAGCGGGCGAACGGAGGAGGTCAACAGGTGCCGTCGTCGCGCCAGACACCCCACTGCCCGGTGGTGCCGGGCTCCTCGCCTTGCGTCCACCATTTCGCGTACCACTTGTGCCCGTTGTGGGACACGCTCGTGCCACCGGTGTAGGCCGAAGCGCGGTCCCAGGCGGGGAGGGTGCAAGTGCCCGGGTTGGTGGAACCCGTCTCCCAAGGCACCTGACTCGACGCGTAGTAGGCGATGCCCTGCGCCTGCCATCGTGGGGCCTGCGCGCCGAGGCGTACGCGGAAGGCGTTCCAGTCGTGCGTCGACCATGGAGACCAGCCGAGTTCGGCGTGCGCCGGAAGCCTCGGGAACGCGAGGTAGTCGATGTTCGCCGGGGTCACCACGGTTTCGGTCCACAGCGGGGATTCGACACCGCGGACGGCCGATTCGGGCACTCCGGCGAGATACGCGCCCGGGTTCCAGTTGTAGGCGTCCTGGACCTCGATGTAGCCAGCCCACGAGAGCCCGATCGGCGTGCTGGAGTTGTATTTCATGTCCAGGTACGCCTTGTTCGCCGGGGACAGGATCACCTTGCTCCCGCGGGCGACGGCGTTCGAGACCTCGGTGCTCGAGGTGGTCGTGCCCCAGAACTGCGGGGTCGCCGTGGCGGGCAGGGTGGCTTTCCCGATCTCGTGCCAGCCGACGACCTGTTTGCCTGCCGCGGCCACCATCGGCAGTACGCGGTTCATGAAGGTGCGGTAGTCCGCGTCGCTGGTGGCCTGGGCCTCGTCGCCGCCGAGGTGGAAGTACGGCCCCGGGGTCAGCGCGGCGATCTCCCGGATGACGTCGTTGACGAACGTGTAGGTGATCTCTTTCGAGATGCAGAGCGAGCTGTAGCCGACAGCGGTGTCGGTACGCAGCGGGGGAGCGGTGTTGTCGCAGTTCAGCTCGGCGTAGGACGCCTGGGCGGCGTTGGTGTGCCCAGGCATGTCGATCTCCGGGATGACCGTGATGAACCGCGAAGCCGCGTAGTTCACGATCTCGGTGTACTGCGCCTTCGTGTAGTAGCCACCGGCGCCGCCGCCGACCTGGGTACTGCCACCATAGGTGGCCAGGCGCGGCCAGCTGTCGATCTGGATCCGCCAGCCCTGGTCGTCGGCCAGATGCAGGTGCAGGTTGTTGATCTTGTACTGCGCCAGCTGGTCGATGTATCGCTTGACGGTCGCGACCGGGTGGAAGTGCCGGGCGACGTCGAGCATGGCGCCGCGGTACCCGAAGCGCGGATGGTCCAGGATGTCGGCGCCCGGGATCGTCCAGGGGCCGTCCTGCACGGTCGAGCTCTCGACCTTGCCGGGCAGCAGTTGCCGCAGTGTTTGGACGCCGCCGAAGAGGCCCTGCGCCGTCGTCGCGCGCAGGATGACCGAAGCGGATCTTGAGTTCAGTTGGTAGCCCTGGTCACCGACGCTGGGGTCGGCGCCGGACAGCAAAAGCGAGATGCCATCGGTGGGTGTGCCCGAAGGCGCGTCCGACACGGGCAAAGCGAAACCGGTCGACTTGCGCAGGACACCGGCTAGATAGTCGCCGACAGCCTTGGCGGGTGCCGAACCGGCTTGGGTGTAGATCTTCGTGTTCGCGGTCAGGACGTGGTCGGAGCCGGTGACGGCCTGGGCCGAGACCGGTGCGGGGACGATCGCCTGCAACGGCGGAGTGGCCGCGTCGGCGACAGGGGCGGCTGCGGTGGTGGCGCCGGCGAGCAGCGCCACCCCTACGACGGCGCGGCCCAGCCGCGCTCTCAAGCTCTTCACCGGGGGCCTCCAGGCGACAGGGGAGAGGTGACCTGCGTCACGACTGCTTCGATCGTCGCATTTTCGACACTAAAGGTCTAGACCACCATGAAGGAAGCTTGGAGTGGCCGAACGTCACATTCCGTATCGCCAGGGTGGGACTATCGTCGGAATCGTGTTCGAAGAGCTGCGTTTCCCCGTGATAGCGGCGCCGATGGCCGGTGGCCCGACGACTCCCGAGCTGGTGGCCGCGGTGACCGCGGCGGGAGGCTTCGGCTTCCTCGCAGGCGGATACCTGAGCGCCGAAGCCCTCGCGGGCAGAATCGCGAAGACCGCGGAGCTGACCGGTGAACCCTTCGGAGTGAATCTCTTCGTCCCGGGTGACGCCGCTTCGGTGGACCTCGATGGCCACGTTCAGCGCTGGCGGGCGGAGGCGGAGCGCCATGGCGTCGAGCTCGGCGAGCCGCGGTGGGACGACGACGCCTACAGCGCGAAGCTGGAGCTCGTCTTGGAGCGGAAGGTGCCGGTGGTTTCCTTCACCTTCGGCACGCCCTCGGCCACGGACGTCGAACGCCTGCATGTCAACGGGAGCAAGGTGGCCGTCACCGTCACCAGCCCGGCCGAGGCCGATCGGGCCGTGGCTGTCGGCGCGGACGCGCTCGTCGTCCAGGGATTCGAAGCCGGAGCACATCGAGGGCTCTTTGCTGACGAGTCCGGCACCGAAGGCGGGGGAGCGCAGTACGGCGTGCTCAGCCTGCTTCGCCTCGTCTCGGCGCGGACGGACCTGCCGCTCGTCGCGACCGGCGGGCTCGTGCACGGCGCCGACATCGCGGCCGTGCTGGCGGCGGGCGCGGTCGCGGCTCAACTGGGTACCGCGTTCCTGCGTGCGGACGAAGCCGGTACCCAGCCCACGCACCGGCAGGCGCTGGCGGACGGCGGCAGGCCGACCGCTTTCACCAGGGCGTTCAGCGGACGTCCCGCCCGTGCGCTGGTCAACCGCGCGGTCACGGAGTTTTCGGCGACCGCGCCGTCGGCCTACCCGGAGATCAACAACCTGACCAAACCGGTCCGCGCGGCGGCGGGGAAGGCGGGGGATCCGGAAGTGATGTCGCTCTACGCCGGGCAGACCTACGAACTCGCGGGCTCCGGTCCGGCGGCGTCGATCGTCGAACGCCTCCAGGCCGAAGCCCGCGAAGCAGCTACGCGTTTGAGTCGTCTCCGCTGACCTGTTTCGCTTCGCCGTTGTTCGCGTTCATCGCCGAGTGACGGCGGCTGTAGGCGAAGTAGATGATCAGGCCGAGGCCGAACCAGGCCGCGAACCGCAGCCAGGTGTGGTAGTTCAGGAACGTGATCAGCCAGATCGAGAAGACGACGCCGATGATCGGCACGACGGGCATGCCCGGGGTCTTGAAGGACCGCGGCAGGTCGGGCTGCTTGTAGCGCAGCACGATCACCGCGACGCAGACGACCACGAACGCGAGCAGGATGCCGATGTTCGTCAGCTCCGCGGCCTCACCGATGGGCAGCAGCCCGGCGATGACCGCCGACGCGATGCCGAGCACCCAGGTCATGCGGCTCGGCACCTTGCGCACCGGGTGGGTCTTGCCGAACCACTTCGGCAGCAGACCGTCGCGGCTCATCGAGTAGCCGACCCGGCTCGCGCCCATGAGGAAGGTGAACAGCACCGTGGTGATGCCGATGATCGCGCCGACCGCGATGATCAGGCCGAGCCACTTCATCCCGATACCCGCGAAGGCGCTGGAGAAAGCGGCTTCGCTGTCGATGTCCTTGTAGTTGACCATGCCGGTCAGGACCAGGCACGCCAGCACGTAGAGCACCATCGAGATGGCGAGCGAGTAGATGATCGCCTTCGGCATGTGCTTCTGGGAGTCGGTCGATTCCTCGGCCGCGGTGGACATGGCGTCGTAGCCGAAGACCGCGAAGAACACCGTCGCCGCGCCCGTGAAGGCGCCGCTGAGGCCGAATGGGAAGAAGTTCGAGTAGTTGTCGGTGTTGATGTGGAACACGCCGACGACGATCACCAGCAGGACCAGCGCGACCTTCAGGTAGACCAGCAGCGTCTCGAACCGGGCCGCGTTCTTCATGCCCTGGTTGAGGATGAAGGCGATCAGCAGGCACAGCAGCACGGCGAACAGGTTGACCTTGTAGGAGCCCGCTTCGACACCGGCCTTCTCGGTGCCCGGGGCGCCCAGCATCCACGTCGGAAGATCGATGTTGAGATAGCCGAGCAGCTCGTTGAAGTAGCCGGAGATGCCGATCGCGACCACCGCCACGATCGCGGTGTACTCCAGCAGCAGGTCCCAGCCGATGAACCAGCCGACGATCTCGCCCAGCACGGTGTAGCCGTAGGTGTAGGCGGATCCGGCGCGGGGGATGAGCCCGGCGAACTCGGCGTAGGAGAACGCGGCGGCCGCGCTGGCGATCCCCGCGATCAGGAACGAGATGAGCACGGCGGGTCCGGTCGTCTTGTTCGCGACCGCACCGGCCAGGGAGAAGATCCCCGCGCCGATGATGCCGCCGACGCCGATCGCGGTCAGCTGGCGGAGGCCCAGTGTGCGTTGGAGCCCGCCGCCGCTGTCACTGAGTTCTTGGATCTGCTCGATCGGTTTGCGTCGGAATACCCCGGATCCCGAGCCCAGGCTGCGCGGTGCGGACATCGTCGTCTCCCAACAGGTTGTGCCCTTCGGACTGGGTCACAGTCCGAAGGGCACCGTACTGGCAGACGGGACATCGCACCTATCCGGCGACGGTGTCCTCGCTCACTTCTGTGGCGGCGCGAGCCGCGACCTTCGCGGGCCTGGCCGCGCTGGCCGCGAAATAGTTCAGCAACTCCGAGATCTCGATGGGGTCGTCGAGCTGCGGGCAATGGCCCCAGTCCTCGCGCACCATCAGCCTGCTGTGCGGGACCAACGCGTGCAGCTGCCGTCCGGACGCGGCGCTGACCAGCTTGTCCTTGCCGCAGACGACCACCAGGAGCGGGATGCGGACCTCTTCGAGCCGGTAGGCGTCCGTCAACTCTTCGACGAGCTGCCTCGCCTGCTCGAGCCGGGTGGTGGTGGAGCGGTAGTCCGGGAACAGCGACGTGAACCGGCGGACCTGCTCGGCGTCCGCGGCGGTGGCGTTGGCGTAGAGCAGCCGGGGCACGACCTGTTCGGCGACGGCGCGGACCACGAAGCCGGGGATGGGCAGCGGCAGGGCCGAGTACATCCGCAGCGGCAGGGGATAGCGGGCCACGGTCCGGATCAGCCAGCTGTCGACGAAACCGGGGGCGGCGATCGACACCACGCCCGCGACCGGCAGCCGGTGGTTCTCCGCGGCGCGCAGGCTCATCGTGCCGCCGAGTGAGTTCCCGGCGAGAACCACCGTGCCGAGCACGGCCTGTTCCTTGATCACGGCCGCGGCGAAGGCGTCCAGTTGTGGCAGCATCGGGCCCGGCCGCAGGGGCTGTGCGTCACCGAATCCGGGCAGATCGACCGCGACCGCCGGAACACCGGCGGCCGCGAGGAGCTCCAGAACCGGGCGCCAGGTGTCGGCGCTGTCGCAATAGCCGTGCAGCAGCACCAGCCTCGGTGCGGTCGGCTTGGCGTGCCCGCGCGCCGCCGTCCGCTTGCCGAGTACCCGCCGCGGGGCGCGGTCGGCGGATTCCACCGGCTGCGGCCCGACTTCGAGCACTCTGGTGCGGACACCGGCGTAGCGCCGGAAGGAGACGCGGATCGGGTCGGCGTCGGTGGTGTTCCGGCCCCCGGGGTCCGCCGGTTCGGGCCGCTGCGATGCGGTCATGCTTCAAGGCTAACCGCGAGAGGTCGGATTTTGGTCGAACTTTGGTCGTGAAAAGCTCCCTGAGTCATAACGTTCTTGACACTTGACAAGACCGCGAAATGACGCTTTGACCTGCTTGGACCGCGCGGATGTGCGCTCATGTGCGCGCTGGATCGCAGCGAGGGGGAGGACTCACCCCTCCGATCAATGTGTGAAAACCACCTTGCCTGAAGTTTCCCCGTCGAGCATGTTCTTAAACCCTGTCTCGGCTTCTGCGAACGGCAGCTCGGCGCCGATCTGCGGGCGGACACCTGTGAGCTCCAGGTAGGCGAGGAGATCGGTCAGTTCGTCCCTGGTCCCCATCGTCGAACCCGCGATACGCAGTTGCAGAAAGAACACGCGCTGCAACTCCGCGTGAGCATCCGGGCCGCTGGTCGAGCCGGAGACGACGATGATCCCGCCTGGTTTGAGGGATTTCACCGAATGCGACCAGGTCGCCTTGCCGACGGTCTCGAAGACGGCGTCGACTCGCTCGGGCAACCGCGCGCCGGACTCAAAGGTCTGATGTGCGCCCAGATTCTCCGCCAGCGCACGCTTTTCTTCGCTACGTCCTGTCACCCAAACCCGGAAGCCCGCCGCACGGCCGAGCTGGACGAGGGCCGTCGAGACACCGCCGGACGCGCCTTGGACGAGCATCGTCTGTCCCGGTCGCAGCCCGGACTTCACGAACAGCATCCGGTAGGCGGTCAGCCAGGCCGTGCCCATGGTCGCGGCTTCCGTGAAGCTCAGGCCCGCCGGCTTCGGCACGACGTTGCGTGCCGGGACGACGACCTGCTCGGCGAAGGTGCCTTGGTGCTTCTCGGTCAGCAGGGTGCGCTTCGGGTCGAGGGTGTCGTCGCCCTGCCAGCCCGGGGCGTTGATCACCGAGTGGATGACGACCTCGGTGCCGTCGTCGAGGGTGCCCGCGCCGTCGCAGCCCAGGATCATCGGGAACTGCTCGGGTTTGATGCCGACACCACGCAGGGTCCACAGATCGTGCATGTTGAGGCTGGCGGCCTTGATGCCGACCCGCACCCAGCCGTCGGGTACTTCGGGCTCGGGTCGCTCGCCGATCACGAGCGAGTCCAGCGGCTTTTCGGCGTTGGGTTCGGAAGCGTAAACGGCGAACATGCCAGCAACCTACATGGCCTGACCGGCGGTGGCAGTGGGCGCGAGCGTAGGCTCACACCGTGTTCAACGGGCTTGCTGACTGGTGGGACGGTGTCGAGCTGTGGCTCGCGCAGGCCCCGTTCCCGGTGCAATTCGTGCTGGTCATGGCGGTCGTGGTGCCGCTGTGCCTGGTCGCTGCCTGGCTGCTCGACACGGTCTTCGGCAGGGTCGCCCGGCTCTTCGGCACGGCCCGCGATGCGAGCGACTCCGACCGGTCCTCCTAAGCTGGCGCACCATGTTCAACCGTAGGCGGATCACCGCCGCCCTGATCGGGCTGATCGTGCTGGTACTCGCCGGCTGGTTCGTCAAGGACGGCATCAGCGGTGACGACACGAAGGGCGCCTCGGCTCCGGCGAGTTCGTCCGCTTCGGCCGGGCCGTCCGGTGAGACCGGGGCTGGCCGGGCCAAGGGCAAGGTCGCGGGTGAGGAGTCCGGGCTGCCGGTCAAACCGCTTTCGGGACTGCCCCCGCAGGCGTCGGAAACCTGGCGGCTCATCAAGGCGGGCGGGCCGTACCCGTATCCCCGCAACGACGACGTCCTCTTCCAGAACCGGGAGAAGGTCTTGCCTGCCAAAGGCTCCGGCTATTACCGCGAATACACCGTCAAGACGCCGGGCAGCCCGGATCGCGGCGCCAGGCGGCTGGTGACCGGGTCGGGCAAGGAGCTGTATTACACCGAGGACCACTACAAGTCCTTCGTCGTAGTGGACACCGACCGATGAGCGAAGCGAAAAAGAGCGAAGCGGACAAGGCCTTCGCGCGAGGCGCGCACCCCCATCTGATCGACCGAGGACGCACTCTCGACAAGGAGTCCACGCTCGACGCGATCGCGGAGGCGTTGTCGTTCCCCGACTACTTCGGGAAGAACCTCGACGCGCTCTACGACTGCCTCACCGACCTGTCCTGGCTGCCGCCGGGCGAGCACGTGCTGATCTGGTCCGGTTCCTCGGTGCTCAGGGAGCGCGACCCCAAGGCGTACCTGGCCGTTCGCAGCGTGCTTTCCGACGCCCAGCGGGCGCTGGGGCCGTCCGGTGACCGGACGGACTCCCGGCGCCTCACCGTCGTCCTGCCGGACTAGCCTTCGGGAACCCAGTTCGGCTTGCGCTTCTGGGCGAAGGCCGTGATGCCCTCCTGGCCTTCTTCGCTCGCGAAGAACCCGGCGGACAGCTTGTTCATGGCCTCGAAGCCTTCGCTCGGCGTGGCCGGACGAGGCTTGCTGAGAAGCTCCTTCGTCGCGGCGAGCGCTTTCGGGCCACCGAGGGCGAGCGCCTTGACGTAGCGGGCGACCTCGCCGTCGAGTTCGTCGGCCGGGACAGCCGAGTTCAGCAAGCCGATCTCGACGGCTCGCTTCGCGTCGAAGGTGTCACCGGTCAGGAACAGTTCGTGCGCGGCACGGGCGGTGAGCCGGGGCAGCACGGTGAGCGAGATGACGGCGGGGACGACGCCGATCCGCACCTCGGAGAAGGCGAAGGTCGCCTCGTGCACGGCGACGGCGATGTCGGTCGCGGCCACCATGCCGATGCCGCCCGCCCGTGCCGGGCCCGCCAGCTTCGCGACCACCGGTTTGGGGCTGGTCCACAGCTGCTCGAGGATCTTGGGGAACTCGTTGACGCCCTGGTCGCCGGCTCCGGCCCCGCGGGCCTCCTTGAGGTCCATCC
The DNA here is from genome assembly GCF_055575975.1 of Amycolatopsis sp. NPDC033938. Taxonomy (NCBI): domain Bacteria; kingdom Bacillati; phylum Actinomycetota; class Actinomycetes; order Pseudonocardiales; family Pseudonocardiaceae; genus Amycolatopsis; species Amycolatopsis sp. NPDC033938. The sequence goes on along the minus strand of NZ_JBVIRO010000021.1, from coordinate 71,195 downwards.
CGGCGCAGAACACCGGGCCGGTGTGGGTGAGCACGATGACCCGTACCGCGTCGTCCGCCCGCGCCTTGTCCAGCGACTCGCTCAGTTCGCGCCGCAGCTGGGCGGAGAGCGCGTTGCGGTTGTGCGGGGAGTCCAAGGTGATCGTGGCGGTGCCGCCCACCACGTCGTAGTGCACCAATTCGTCAGCCATGGCCTCACCTTCGCACGAGCGAAGTCGGGCCGGGCAGTGGCCTGCGCCACCACGGGAGGTGGTGGCGCAGGCGGCACTCAGCCGATCGTCGTCGTGGTGAAGGTGGGGCTCGGGTTCGGGAAACAGGAGGTCGGTGCCGAGACATCGAAGCCCGCGCTGACCACCGCGGTGAAGGTCAGCCCCGGGTCGGCGTAGCTGCTGCCCGCCAGTTTCGTCTCGATGGTGCCGGACGTGCCCGCGGTGAGATGCGCGGTCACGGTCGGCAGCTCGAACGTCGAGCCACCCGCGATCGGGCCGGGGAAGCTCAACGTCGCGACACTGCCGGAAACGGTGATCTTCGGCGGGGTCGAGCCGATGCCGGAGCCGCCGGTGAGGTCGGCGCCCACCCAGGTCGAGTTCGCCGGGATCGGGATCTTCAACGCGAAGTCCTTGATGTGCTTGACCTGGTAGCCGCTGACCTCGGCCGGGACGGTGTTGGGTGCCGGGTCGATGACGACGTCGAGCGCCGCGCCGGGAGCGACCGTGGCCGGCGCGGTGACGTCGGCGTCCTGGTTCAGCTTGAGGTACTTGTTGCCGACGAGCGGCGGCTTCGCTTCGCAGTCGAAGACGACAGTGGTCGCCGCCGAAGCCGGGACGGCCACGCCGATGAGCGGGACGAGGACGGCCGAGGCGCAGACGAGGGCACGAATGGCAGCCTTCATGTTCCACCTACCTGGGGGTTCGATGGGGAGAAAGGGAGCTGCGCAGCGTTTAGAGAGTTACCGGCAAGTTAAGTAACTCGTCAAGAAATCTCCGTTCCCATACGCGAGGCGTGACGGAACTGGGAATGAGATCCTCCGAAGATCGGTATCAAGCGCCCGAACGCGATAGGCCGCGCTACTCAGGCGGCGAGCCTGGCCGCGGCGACGCCATAGCGGTCCAGGACGAGCCCCGCGATCCGCGGATCCGGCCCCAGTGGCTCGGAGACGATCACCGACGGGTCGGCTTCACGGGCCAGGCGCGCGATCCGGTCCGGCAGCAGCCCCGGCGCGAGGAACCAGCCCGCGACCGCGAGCCGCCGGGCGCCGTTGAGCCGCAACCGGGCGACGGCGGCGGGCACGTCCGGCTGGGCGGCGCTGGCGAACGCGGGGGTCGCGCGCAGCCCACGCCGCAGCTGCCAGCGGGTGGTGATCCCGGCGACCGCGTCGTTCGCCGCGACATTCGACGAGCCGACCCCGGCGAGCAGGACACCCAGTTCCGGGTCGGCCAGGTCGGCGCCCGCCTCGGTGAGCCGGTCCAACGCGACCGTCTCGATGAGGGGATCGATACCCAGCACCCCGGAAACGCGCACGTCGAGACCCGGGCAGTCCGCGGTCACCTCGGCGACGAGCGCGGGCAGGTCGACCCGGGCGTGATACGCCACGCCGAGCAGCAGCGGCACCACGACGACCTCGCGATGCCCCTCGGCGTACAACGCGCGCAGGGCATCGGTGAGCAACGGCTCCGAGAGGTCCAAAAAGGACTCCCGGATGTCGAGCTCCGGTGCCAGGCCACGGGTGACGTCGAGCAGGGCGCGGATGGTCGCGGCGGACCGCGGGTCGCGGCTGCCGTGGGCGACGGCGACCAGTGGCGGGGTGAGGCTTGGGGTCATGCGAACCTTTCGCCGACGAGTCCTGCCGCCAGTGTATCGCCGTCCTTCGGGTCGATGACCAGGAACGCGCCCGTCCGCGGGCTGACGCCGTAGTCGTCCACGCCGATCGCCTCGGCGAGCCGCAGGGTCACCCGGCCGATGTCGTTGAGCTCCAGCGTGTCCGGTTCGTCCACACTGGACAGCGTCTGCTCGTCGAAGCGGGCGTGGAGTTCGCCGACGATGGCCTGCACCGTTCGCGCGCCGTGCTTCACCAGCACCCGCGCGCCCGGTTTGAGTGCCTTGGCCGAGAGCCAGCACAGGGTGGCGGCGATCTCGTCGGTCACCTCCGGCTGCCGGTCGGCGGCGGCGATGAGGTCCCCGCGCGAGATGTCGAGGTCGTCCGTGAGCAGCAGCGTCACCGAGGTACCCGCACCGGCCTCGGCGAGCGGACCGTCGGCGGTGTCGATGCCCTCCACCCGGGTGCGGAGTCCTTGTGGCAGCACGACGATCTCGTCGCCCGTCCGGACGGTGCCCGCCGCGATCTGCCCGGCGTAGCCCCGGTAGTCGGGGTGGTCGGCCGTGCGCGGCCGGATCACGTACTGCACCGGGAAGCGGAACGCCGAATCATGCGGATCCGGTGCCACGGGCACGGTTTCCAGATGCTCCAGCAGGGTCGGGCCGGAGTACCACGGGGTCTTGTCCGACTTCTCCGCCACGTTGTCGCCCTGCAGCGCCGAAACCGGCACCGCGAGCACGGAACCGCGTTCGTAGCCCAGCGACGCGGCGTGCTCGGCGAACTCCTCGGCGATCACGGTGAAGGTCGCCTCGTCGTAGTCGACGAGGTCGATCTTGTTCACCGCCAGCACCAGCTGCGGAACGCCCAGCAGTGCGAGCACCGCGGCGTGACGGCGGGTCTGCTCGATGACGCCCTTGCGCGCGTCGACCAGCAGCACGGCCAGTTGCGCGGTGGACGCCCCGGTCACCGTGTTCCGCGTGTACTGCACGTGGCCGGGGGTGTCCGCGAGGACGAAGCTGCGCTTCGGGGTCGCGAAATACCGGTACGCCACGTCGATCGTGATGCCCTGCTCGCGTTCCGAGCGCAGACCGTCCACGAGCAGCGAAAGGTCCGGTGTGGACAGTCCTTTGTCGACACTGGCGCGGGTGACCGCGTCCAGCTGGTCGGCGAGGACGGACTTGGTGTCGTACAGGAGCCGCCCGACGAGAGTCGACTTCCCGTCGTCCACACTGCCCGCGGTCGCGAGCCTCAACAGGCTGGACATCAGAAGTACCCCTCACGCTTGCGGTCTTCCATCGCCGCCTCCGACATCCGGTCGTCGGCGCGGGTGGCGCCGCGTTCGGTGAGCCGGGAGGCCGAGACCTCGGCGATGACCTCGTCCACCGTGGCGGCGGTCGATTCGATGGCACCGGTGCACGAACCGTCGCCGACGGTCCGGTAGCGCACGGTCAGTTCTTTCACTTCCTCGCCCGGCCGCGGGCCGCCCCACGGGCCTTCGGCCAGCCACATCCCGTCGCGCTGGTAGACCTCGCGCCGGTGCGCGTAGTAGATCGACGGCAGTTCGACCTTTTCCCGCGCGATGTAGTTCCAGACGTCCGCCTCGGTCCAGTTGGACAGCGGGAAGACACGGACCTGCTCGCCGGGGCGGTGACGGCCGTTGTAGAGGTTCCACAGTTCCGGCCGCTGCCGCCGCGGGTCCCACTGGCCGAAGGCGTTGCGGAGACTGAAGATCCGCTCCTTGGCGCGAGCGCGTTCCTCGTCGCGGCGTCCGCCGCCGAAGACGGCGTCGAACTTGTGCTCGGCGATCGTGTCGAGCAGCGGTGTGGTCTGCAGCGGATTGCGCATCCCGTCGGCGCGCTCTTCGAGCCTGCCGTCGTCGATCCAGTCCTGGACCTTCGCCACGACCAGCCGCAGCCCGTGCTGCTCGACCACGCGGTCGCGGAAGTCGATGACCTCGTCGAAGTTGTGCCCGGTGTCCACGTGCAGCAACGGGAACGGCACCGGCGCCGGCCAGAACGCCTTGATCGCCAGGTGCAGCAGCAGTGTCGAGTCCTTGCCGCCGGAGAACAGGATCACCGGCCGGTCGAATTCGCCCGCCACCTCGCGGAAGATGTGGATGGCCTCGGACTCCAGCGCCGCCAGGTTGTCCTGCGCCGCGACGATGGCCGGCTCGAGCGTGGTCATGTCGTCCCTTCTCACCCGTGCAACCCGCACTCGGTCTTGCCCTGACCGGCCCACCGGCCGCTGCGCGGGTCTTGCCCCGGAGCGACCTTGGCGGTGCACGGCGCGCAGCCGATCGACAGATAACCGATGGACACCAGCGGGTTCTCGAGGATCCCGTGCTGGTCGATGTAATCCCTGAACTCGTCGTCGGACCACGGCGCGATCGGGTTGATCTTCACCAGCCCGTTGCGGTCGTCCCAGGTGACGATGGGGGTGTTCGCGCGGGTCGGCGCGTCGACCCGGCGGACACCGGTCACCCACGCCGAGTATTTCGCCAGCGTGTTGCGCAGCGGCACGACCTTGCGGAGGTGGCAGCACTGGTTCGGGTCGCGTTCGTGCAGCTTCGGGCCGTATTCCGCGTCCTGTTCGGCGACGCTCTGCGCGGCCTCGGCGTTGACGATCCGAACGCCGGGGTAGACCGTCTGTACCGCGTCGCGGGTGCCGATGGTCTCCGGGAAGTGGTAGCCGGTCTGCAGGAACAGCACGTCGACGTCCGGTTTGACCTGGGTCGCCAGGTCGATGAGGACGGCGTCCTGCATGTTCGACGCGACGATGAAGTCGTCGCCGAACGTCTCCGCGGTCCAGCTCAGGGCCTCGGTCGCGGTCGCCTCGGCGAGCTCCTTCGAGGCCCGTTCGGCGAGTGTCTTGTAGTCGGCAGTGACGGTCATTGCGACACCTCCGGAAGGGACAGTCCGAGGAACTTCACGGTGAAGACCCGGCGGCAGCCCGAGCACAGCCAGGAGCCGCCCTCTTCCGGCCGCAGGTCTTCATCGCCACAGAAAGGGCAGTAGTACGGGGTCGCTCGTTCGGTCACTGCAGGACGCTTTCCTCGACCCGAGTGACCCACTGGGCGAAGCGCTCGCCGGGTTCGCGGCCGTCGACGTAGGCACGCACGACCCGCTCGACGTACGCGGTCAGTTCCGACGCGGTCACCTTGTGCCCCCGCAGTTTCCGGCCGAACCCGGCGTCGAGGCCGAGCCCACCGCCGAGATGCACCTGGAAGCCTTCGACCTGCTTGCCGTCGGCGTCGGTGACGATCTGGCCCTTGAGCCCGATGTCGGCGGTCTGGACCCGCGCGCAGGAGTTGGGGCAGCCGTTGAGGTGCACGGTCACCGGGTTCTCGACCTCGGCCTGGATGTCGGCGAGACGCTTTTCCAGTTCGGTGACCAGTTCGATCGCGCGGGCCTTGGTCTCGACGATCGCGAGTTTGCAGAACTCCAGGCCGGTGCACGCCATGATCCCGCGCCGCCACGGCGAAGGCTCGGTCTGCAGGCCCAGCTCGGCCAGCTCGGTCTTCAACCCGTTCACCTCGGCCTCGGGGACGTCGAGGACCACGAGCTTCTGGTGCGGGGTCAGGCGGACGCGGTTCGATCCGGCCCGCTCGGCGGCTTTGGCGACCGCCAGCAGGGTCGCGCCGGAGACGCGGCCCGCGACCGGCGCGGCGCCGACGTAGAACTTGCCGTCGATCTGCGGGTGCACGCCGACGTGGTCGATCTGCGCGGCGGGCACCTCGGGCGCCGGGCCGTCGGTCAGCTTGCGCTTGAGGTACTCGTCTTCCAGCACCTGGCGGAACTTCGCGGCACCCCAGTCCTTCACCAGGAACTTGATCCGGGCGCGGGCGCGGAGCCGCCGGTAGCCGTAGTCACGGAAGACGCTGATCACGCCTTCCCAGACGTCGGGGACCTCGTCGAGCGAGACCCAGGCGCCCAGCCGCTGCCCGATCATCGGGTTGGTGGACAGGCCGCCGCCGACCCAGACGTCGAAGCCGGGGCCGTGTTCGGGGTGGTTCACACCGACGAAGGCGACGTCGTTGATCTCGTGCGCGACGTCCTGCTGCCCGGAGACCGCGGTCTTGAACTTGCGCGGCAGGTTCGAGTAGCGCGGGTCGCCGATGTAGCGGCGCTTGATCTCGTCGATCGCGGGCGTGCCGTCGATGATCTCGTCGGCGGCGATGCCGGCGACGGGGGAGCCGAGTATGACGCGCGGGCTGTCGCCGCAGGCCTCCATCGTGGTCATCCCGGCCTTCTCCAGTTTGGCCCAGATCGTCGGGACGTCCTCGATCTGGATCCAGTGGTACTGGATGTTCTGCCGGTCGGTGATGTCGGCGGTGTCGCGTGCGTGGGTCTGCGAGATCTCGGCGAGCACCGCCAGCTGGTCGGTGGTCAGCGCGCCGCCGTCGAGCCGGACCCGCAGCATGAAGTAGCGGTCGTCGAGCTCTTCGGGCTCCAGCGTCGCGGTGCGGCCGCCGTCGATCCCCGGCTTGCGCTGGGTGTAGAGACCGAACCAGCGGAACCGGCCACGGAGGTCACCCGGGTCGATCGAATCGAAGCCGCCGCGGGCGTAGATGTTCTCGATCCGCGCACGGACGTTGAGCGGGTTGTCGTCCTTCTTGGACCGTTCGTTGGGGTTCAACGGTTCGCGATACCCCAGTGCCCACTGTCCCTCACCCCGTTTTTGTTTCACCCGGGGCGTGCGGGCAGGGGTCTCGCGCGTGGGCGACGACATGGGAGTCCTCCGGCAGATCGTGGTGGTGGCGGGGAGTCAGCGGTTCGTCGCACAGAGCGCGCTCGCCACACGACGGAGATCCACGTGGCGGCGTGCCACGAGGGTGATTCCGGCGCGGGTCATTCATTCAGCGTGCCACGCGCCCACTATGTGGTCCAGGCCGGTCCGGATACTGGGAACACCGTCCACGGGTCACTGTTTTCCCAGGTGAACGGGCTGCTTTGAAGGTCAAGTCCGGGTTCGCGGCCGGGCACTGTGACGCAGAACGCGCAGGGCTCAAGAGGGGAGGACGCGGTCGACGAGGATCCGGATGACCTCTTCGTCGGTGACGTCCGCGAGAACCTCGGGCAGGGTGAGCCGTTCGACGGTGAGCCCGGTCAACGCGAGGTACATCAGCAGCACTTCGGGGCGCCCGCCCGGCATCCCCGCCGCGACATGCCAGTCGACGCTCATGTCGATGCCCTCGCGGACGGTCTTGGTCAGCTCGGCCGACAGATCCGGGCGCCGGGTGGCTTCGAGCCGGAGTTCGAGCAGGGCCAGATAAGGCTCGCGGTGGGCGGTCAGCCGTCCCATGAGTTCGCCGAGCAGCACGCCGACCCGGTCGTGGGACGGCGACTCGGCCTGGGGGTTCGCCATCACCTCGGCCGGTGCCGACAGTCGCTCCTGTACGCGGACGCCGACCTCGCCGAGCAGCTGGTCCCGGTTGCGGAAGTAGTTGGACGTCGTTCCCGGCGGGACATCCGCTTCGACGTCCACCGCGCGGTAGGTGAGGCCGCGGGCTCCCTCGCGGGCGAGGACGGTGATGGCGGCGTCGGTGAGCGCGGTCCGGCGCTCCGGGTTCTGTCGCATCGGAACATTCTCCTTGCCTCAGTCAAACCACTATGATTATAGTACTACGCATCAAGTGGTTCGACTGGGAGGAAACACCAGATGCAACTCAGCGGTTTCGGTGCCTGTGTGCTCGTCGACGACATCGCCGAGACCACCGCCTGGTGGAAACGGCACCTGCAGTTGACGGTGACGATCGAGCTGGACTGGTTCTCCAGCCTCAACACGGGCGTGCCGGGCTATGAAATGAGCTTCGCGAAGCGCGGCCACAAAGCCACGCCGGAGCCTTGGCGCTCACAGGAGGCCGCCGGGTCGATGGTCGGCTTCATGGTCGCCGACGCGGCCGCCGAGTACGAGCGGCTGCGCGAGGAGGGGGTCAAGATCGTCACGGAACTCGTGGACGAGGAATTCGGTCAGCGGCACTTCTACATCGAGGACCTCAACGGCTTCCTGATCGACATCATCGAGCCGATCCCGCCGTCCCCGGAGTGGTTGGCCGCGAACGGGTTGGCCTAGTACCGCTTCGGGTGAGTGAGGCCGCGCGTCACCGCTGTCGCCGCTAGCTTCGGTCTCCGATCCACAGAGGACGGAGGAGTTGCGCATGCGCCGATGGGTGGTCGCCGCGATGGTGCTGGCGTCCCTGCTGATCCCCGGTACGGCATCCGGGGCGCCGCAGGGCTGCAGGCTGGTCGCTCCCGAGGAAGGTGCGGTACTGCACAAGGGCGGCTCGTACCGGTTCGAGGCGGTCGGCTGCTCGCCGAACGCGCGGGGGCATCTGGCCAACGTGGTGCTGGTCGAGATGGCCATGAGCCGCGAGGTCGTCACGGACGGCCACGGCGACTGGTCGCTCGACTATGTGGTCAACGACTATTCGATCTCCATGGAGACCCTCGTCTGGGTGCGGTTCGAGGACGGCACCCGCTCCACCTCGGTCAAGGTGTACATCGCCGACCGGTAGCGCGGTCCGTGAAGGCCTCCTTCACTACCTTCAGGGCCCCGGCATGGTCGCAGAGTTGCCGGTCAGTGCTGTTCTTGGTGGTCCGGGTGTGACGTCGCTGGTGCCTGTGAGGGCGAGCGGGGAAGATTCCGGACGTTGGACGTCCGGAATCTTCCCCACTCGAGGTGCGCCGGGTTCCGGGGCATGTTCCTGAACCGCACACGGGGAGACCCAGCCGGTAGGTGAACACAGCTCCGCCCTTACGACACTGAGAACCGGGCCACTCACGACCCCGCGGGGAAGGAGGCCTTCACGGCGTGGGGGACACTGGGGTGTGCCCGCACTGTCGCTCGAGAACGCCAAGCCCGTCGAATCCGCGCTCCCCGAGAGCGCGCTGGAAGGGCTCGGCACCCGCCCGTTCGGCGTCTACGTGCACGTCCCGTTCTGCGCCACCCGCTGCGGCTACTGCGACTTCAACACCTACACCGCCGGTGAGCTGGACAGCGATTCGTCGCCGCAGTCCTGGCTCGAAGGCCTCAAGCGCGAGTTCGACCTGGCCGCGCGCGTGCTCGGGAAGCCGCCCGCGGTCGACACCGTCTTCGTCGGCGGCGGTACCCCGTCCCTGCTCGGCGCGGACGGCCTCCGCAGTGTCCTGGACGCCGTCCGCGACACCTTCGGGCTCGCCGACGACGCCGAGGTCACGACGGAGTCCAACCCCGAGTCGACCTCGCCCGAGTTCTTCGCGGGCATCCGTGACGCGGGGTACAACCGGATCTCGCTCGGCATGCAGTCGGCCGCGCAGCACGTTCTGCGGATCCTCGACCGCGTGCACACCGTGGGACGGCCCGTCGCGGCCGCCGAGGAGGCGCGCGCCGCTGGATTCGAGCACGTCAACCTCGACGTCATCTACGGCACGCCGGGGGAGCGGGTCGAAGACCTCCAAGCCTCGCTGGACGCGGTGCTGGCCGCCGGCGTCGACCACGTCTCGGCGTACGCGCTGATCGTCGAGGAGGGCACCGCGCTCGCCCGCCGCATCCGCCGCGGTGAACTGCCCGCCCCGGACGACGACGTCCTCGCCGCCGACTACGAGATGATCGACCGCGTCCTCGCTTCGGCGGGTCTGCGCTGGTACGAGGTGTCCAACTGGGCGACGTCGGAGGAAGCCCGCTGCCGCCACAACATCGGTTACTGGCGCGGCGGCGACTGGTGGGGCGCGGGGCCCGGCGCGCACAGTCATGTCGGCGGCGTCCGCTGGTGGAACGTCAAGCACCCGGCGCGGTACGCCGCCGCGCTGGCCGCCGGGGAGTCACCGGCCGCCGGTCGTGAAGTGCTGACCGACGAGGACCGGCACCTGGAACGCGTGATGCTGGAACTCCGGTTGTCCGAAGGGCTTCCGCTCGACGCCCTCGACGACGACGGCCGGGCCGAAGCCCGGGTCGCCGCCGCCGAGGGGTTGCTGGATCAGTCCGCTTTGGACGGTCAGGAGCGGGCGGTGCTCACCGACCGGGGGCGGCTGCTGGCGGACGGTCTGGTGCGCAGGCTCACCTGAGCCCCAGGGCCCGGTTCACCCATCGGCCGGCGGGCAGCGCCACCACGATCGCCGCCAGCACCAGATGCACCACCATGAACGCGACCGCGGCCGGGACGCTCGGCGGACCGCCGAGGAACACGATCATATGCGACGCCCACTTCAGCTCGGTCGGTTTTGCCCCCGCCGACCAGACGTCGTTGAGCGCCCAGAACGTCAGATCGTTGGCGCCCGAGATCACCACCAGGATCGAGGCGACGCCGGTTTTGAGCACGTTCGCCGTCCGGCCGCCGCCGAGCCGGTAGGCCATCAGTCCGAACAGGACGATGAACGTCACGACGAACAGCTCGAACTGGTACACCGGCTGAAAAGCGTTCTCGTCGGTCGCGGCGTTCCGGGCGAACGCCTGGATCCGCATGACCAGCTCGGTGTCCAAATAGGACATATAGACGAACACCGCGAGGACGATCAGCGCCGGTCCCCATTTGGTGCGCGGGAAGAGCGCCACCGTGACGACGGCGAACACGAACGGGCACAGCTTGAACGCCCAGTCCACGACGTTGTCCAGCGTCTGATCCGGCGGCAGGATCACCATGATCAGCAGGGTGGTGACCACCGCCGGGACGGCGGCCACCAGCCACAGCCACTTGCGCCGCCGGTAGAGCGCGGGAACCCAGCCGGTCGTGTCGGGGAGCGTGGCGGTCACAGGGTCTCCTTCTCCGCCCAGAACGGCCCGAGGGCGAGCGCGTCGACATCGGTCTTCAGATAGCAGGCCACGGCGTCGGCCGGGCTGGCGACGATCGGCTCGTTGTTGTCGTTGAACGAGGTGTTGACCACCATCGGCACCCCGGTGAGCTTCTCGAACTCGCTGATCATCCGGTAGTAGAGCGGATTGTCGGTCCGGCTCACCGTCTGCACGCGGGCCGTCCCGTCGACGTGGGTGATGGCGGGGACCTCGTCGCGTTTGTCCGGCAGGACGTCGAACACCAGCAGCATGACCGGTGACGGGTAGTCGCTGACGAAGTAGTCGCCCGCCCGTTCCGCCAGGCACGACGGCGCGAACGGCCGGAACGCCTCGCGGTGCTTGACCTTCTCGTTCATCCGCGTCTTCGAATCGGGATCGCGCGGATCGGCCACCAGCGAGCGGTTGCCGAGCGCACGCGGCCCGCATTCCATCCGGCCCTGTACCCAGCCGACGATCTTGCCCTCGGCGATCTTCGCGGCCGTGTGCGCGGCGATGTCGTCGACCTTGACGTAGTCGACTCCGGCGTCCTGCAGCGCCAATTCCATCTCCGCCTCGGTGTAGTCCGGGCCGGTGTAGGTGTAGCCGTCGCGGGGCCGCGGCCTGTGATAGGTGCCGACCGAGACCTCCAGCGCGGAGCCGAGCGCGCAGCCGTCGTCGGCCGCCGCGGGCTGGGCGAAGAAGTCCTCGAACGGCGTCTCCAGAAGAAGCCGCCCGTTCATCACGCTGTTGAGCGCGACACCGCCGGCGACGGAGAGCCGCTTCGACCCGGTCTCCCACTGCAGCCAGCGCGCCAGGTGCAGCCCGGTTTCCTCCAAGGTCACCTGCAGCGCGTAGGCGATGTCGCAATAGTGCTGCGGTACCGGGTTTTCCGCGGTGACCCGGGTCTTGGGGCGCGCGGGGCCGAACAGGTCGGTGAATTTCTTCGACATGACGTGTTTGCCGGTGCGGTGGTGCCCGAAGAAGCTCAGGTCGAGTTCGTAACCGCCGTCGTCGTCGAGGTGGATCAGTTGCTTGAACGCGTCCACGTAGGTGTCGTTGCCGAGCGGCGCCAGCCCCATGATCTTGCCTTCGTCCCTGGTCGGGTAGAAGCCGAGATAGCCGGTGACACCGGCGTACATCGCGCCCAGCGAGTGTGGGAACTTGATCCGCCGGATGTCGATGATCCGGTTTCCCTTGCCGTGGCCCAGATAGGTCGCGGTCCCGTCACTGCCGATACCGTCGAAGGTGAGCACCGCCGACTCTTCCCACGGCGAGATGAAGTACGCGCTGGCCGCGTGCGCCTTGTGATGGTCGACCAGATGCGTCTTGAATTTCGTCGGGCCCGTCCACCCCGCGGCTTCTTTCACGTCGCGTTCGAGGGTGAAGGACCGTTTGATGTGCGCCAGTACCGCACCGCCGACGTGATAGTCGTCGACCCCTTTGCCGCCACCGGTTTTGAAGGTCTCCACCAGGCCGGCCGAGGAACCGTCCTCGTCACCGTTGGCGTTGCGGAACACCTCCAGCGTGGCGGGGAAGTACCGCGCGAACACCTTCGCCGCGTGGACGCCCTCGCGCCAGCGCTGCCAGTAGTAGGCGACGTGGTCGACGTCGGCGAGGGTGATTCCGGCGCGGTCGAGACAGAATCTGATGGCGTGCGCGGGAAAGTCGCCGTCGTGCTTCACCCGGGTGAAGCGCTCTTCTTCGGCGAACGCGATGATCTCTCCATCGCGCACGAGCGCGGCCGCCGAATCGTGGACCCTGCTGATACCCAGTACGTACATGTTCCTTCTCCAGTGCGGAATTCAGAGTTCGGGGTGATGGCGGCGCAGCAACCGCCGGAGCACGGTGGCCCGTACACCGATGGCGAAGACGAGGGCGGCGAACCCGCCGACCGGCCCCATCGCCGGGACCAGCGCCGCCGCGGCGAGCGGGGTGGCGAACAATCCGGCGATCGAGGCCGACGCGGTGAGGGTGAGGACCTTGCTGTTGGTGTTCTCGATCAGGAAGCCCGCGTAGAGCCGGACGGCGAACAGCACCGTTTCGGCCAGCACGAAGACACCGAGAACCAGGTAGGCGCCGGTGGTGCCTTCCGACGTCAGCACCGCGCGGGCGGCCGGGATCACCAGCGCGATCCCCACCAGGACGAGGAAGACCAGCGCACCCAGTTCGACCAGCTTCAGCAGTTCCACCGCGCGAGCGCGACCCGCCGCCGCGCCACCGCCCCGCATCCGGCTGGAGATCGCGGGCTGATGCAGCCTCAGCTGATAGAACAGCAGCGAGCAGACCGCGCTGCTCGCCAGCAAGGCGATGTAGAACGGTCCACTGTCGACGGTCCGGCCCGCCAGTGCGAGCACGCCGAACACCGTCGACGTCGCCAGGACGTCGAGCACTTCGGTCATCCCGAGCAGGACGGTGGTCCGGCCGAAGGCGGGCAGGAGCCGGTGCCCGTTCACCCTGCTGGAACGCAGCCACCTCTTCGGCAGCAGCGCGGCGGAGAAGCCGAGGATGAGCAGGATCCCGCCGAGCAGCAGGCCGAGATGGGTCAGCGGTGACCAGCGGACGAACCAGGTGCCCACGGTGACCGCGCCGACCACCAGCGCGCCTGCGGTGAACGCCAGCGCGTCCAAAGTGGACCGGCCGCGGAACCGGTGCAGTCCGGAGACGGTCATCAGGAGCCCGCCGGAGATCGACCATCCCGCGGCCGTCAGGTACAGCGCGGCGTCCGACTCCGGGACGAAGACCAGCGCGACAGCCATCGCCGCCAGCACCACGAGGACAGGCGCGAAAGCGATCCGTACGGCCAAGGCCGCGACGGCGTCCCGGGTCACCCGCAGCCGGGGCAGGCATTTCAGTGCCGACTTCTCCGCCGCGGACGGCACGAAGTTCAGCCACGTCATCAGGCCGAGCGCGGTGGCGAACCGGCCGTAGTCGTGCGCTCCCCACGCGGTGACCAGGACCACGCCCATGGCCTGGATCGCCAGCCGGAAGACGCCCCGGCCGGCGAGGAGCCGGAGCACCATCGACGGCTTCGGCGCCGCGATCGTCGCGGTGCCGGTGCCGCCGGTGAGCGAGGTACCGGTCAAGGGAGCGGCACCGCCATACCCTGCTCGTCGAGCAGGAATTTCAAGGTGCCGCGCAGTTCGTCCTCCGCCGCGAGCACTTCGGGCACGGTCGGCGCCGAAAGCACGGCGTAGCCCATCTTGTACCCGGCCTGCTCGTACGGCTTCACGAAGGAATCCTGTTCCGCGAACAGTTCCAGCGTGTGTACCGAAGGCATCGCCCGGACCTCGTCGGTGCCCTCGATCCGCCGGATCCGGCCGCCGCGGTCGGAGGCGAGGATGTGCACCAGCGTCGGTCGCGGGGCGCGCGGGGAGAGGATGACCTCGTCCCCGGTCGCGGCGGCGATCCCGGCGGCGATCAGATCGACGCCGGTACTGATTTCGATCGCCTCGGCGAGGCCGTTCCCGCCCATCCGGGCGCCCATCTCGATCAGGTAGAACTTCCCGTCGCGGCCGAGGACGGCGTCGAGGGTGAGCGGACCGGTGCGATAGCCGAGTTCGGTGCACAGCGCGGTCAGCATCAGCGGCAGGGCACGGTCGACCACCGATGGCAGCCCCGCCGGCAGGAGATGGGACGCCGTCACGAAGAACGGTGGCGGGGTGAGCGTGCGCCGGGTGACCGCGTGGAACACGATCCGGCCGTCGACCGCGAGTGCTTCGATCGTGTAGTGAGAGCCGTCGAGGTGTTCCTCCACGACGAGCCGCCCCGACGGGGAGAACGCGAGCGACTCGGTGAACGCCGTGGTCAGCCCGCCGGGGCTCGCGCACGAGACCACCCCCCGGCTCCCGGAGGAATCGACCGGTTTCACCAGTGTGGGGAACCGCAGCTGCTGCGCGGCGAGGACGAGGTCCGGCCCCGGTTCGCCGCCGACACTGCGGTAAGTCGGTAAGCGCAACCTGTCGCAGAGTTCGCGGAAGACGGACTTGTCGACGGAAGCGGCGACGGCGGCGTCGGGCAGCGGGTCCGGCAGGTTCCAGTGCCGGGTGAGCCAGGCGAGTGCGGGAAGCCCGACATCGCTGGCCGGGCAGAGCACCCCGGCGATGTCGTCCCGTCCCTCCAGCGCGGCCGCGATCTGTTCCGGCGCGCGGACACTGACCTGGACGAACTCGTCGGCGAGCGCCACCGCGGGCGCGGCCGCGCGGACGTCGACACAGATGGTGCGGAAACCGAGTTCCCGCGCCCGGTGATACGTGCTGACCGAACCGTCGGCCCCGCCCAGTATCACCAGGCTCCGCTGCGCCGCCGTGTCTTCGGTTTTCTTCACTCCCGCTTGCCTTTCCCCAGGATTGATCCCGGCTTCCGCCGAGGTGTAGAGCAGGTCGTCCTCGTCGACCGGGAAATTGGCCTCCCTGATGTAGAACTGCCTCGGTCTCGGCTGACCCGCGCCGACCACGACCAGATAGCGGACGCTCAGCGAAAGCACCGTCAGCACCACGGAGAACAGGGCGAACGTCAGTGCCGAGGTGACGTCGCGGCCGAGCAGGCCGAACACGGTCGCGAGTCCCGCCAGTCCCGCGATCCCCGCGGTCGTCAGCGCGGTCGCCGACGCCGCCGTCGTCAGGCGCCTGGTGAAGCCGACGAAGAGTTCGATGGCGTGCGAGGACAGGAAACCGAAGCCCACTTTGGACTCTCCGCGTTCCCGTGCCCGGTGTGCCACCGGGACGGTCGTGTAGCGGCTGGTCAGCTTCGGCACGGTGGCGAGGAAATACGGGGTGCCAAGGCGGAGGTCGACGATCTTGCGGGCCAGTTCGGTGCGGACCAGGCGGAAGGCCGTCGCGCCCGGTGGGATCTCGATGCGCAGCACGCGGCGGCCGAGGAAATGGAAGGCCGCGGTGCCCCAGCGGCGCAGCAAGGGATCTTGCCGGTTGGTGCGCACGCCGAAGACGGCGTCGTTCCCTTCCTCCGCCGCGGCGATCAATTTCCGCGCTTCGGAAGCCGGGAACTGCTGATCGGCGTCGATGTGCAGGAGCCACGGCTTACCCGCGTATCGATATCCCGCGGAAAAGGCCGCTTCGAACCCGAAATTGCGGGTGAAGGACACATAGCGCACCCGGGGGTCGGTCTGTGCGAGAGCCCGGATGACGTCCAGTGTCCCGTCCGTACTCCCATCGTCCACATAGATCAGTTCGAGTGGGTGATTCCCCAACTCGGCGACTATCTCCCGGTAGGAGGGCTCGACGTTGTCGACTTCGTTGAAGCACGGAACGACTACGGTGAGTCCGCTTTGGGTGGGACCAGGGACCGACCGGCTCATCTGTCGATCCTCTGCGGTGAGTGCGCTATTGTGTTCACAGCGTCACTTGTGGTGAGTTCACGGTTCATGCGTCCCCTTGGCCCCAGGCGACCGGCAGATCATGCCGGCTCGAAAGTTCCCGGTGTTATAGGCAGACTCGCTTTGTTCTCGCCAGGGAGTCCGGAAAGTTCCTCCTTTCAGCTCAGTCGAAAAGGAGGGAATTCCGCTGCGAGTCGGACGAACCACGCATGATCTGTTCCCAATCCGGCCCCGATGACGCATGATTCCGCGCCATGTGGGAGTTGGGGGTGAACGCTGCCTGGCGGGCGGCCTATCGGCGTTCCGTGCGGTCGGCCTTCGCGACGGTGCCGTTCTACCGCGAGCGCTGGGCGCTCGACGGCAGAACGGATCCGGTGCTGGTGCCCGGCCGCACCGGGACGGATTCCGGTGCGGCGCCGCTGGCCGAGGCGGTGCACAAGGTCATCGATCTCGTGCCGCTCGCCGGTGGCACGCAACGGATCGAGCCGAACCGGGGCCTGGGTCCCGTGCTGCGCAAGGCACGTTCGGTGACCGGAGACGCACTGGTCGTCGTGCTCGGTGACGACCGGGCGGGGCCGCCGGTGGACCTGCCACGCGGAGTCCGTTGCTGTGTGGTGGATCCCGATGTCCCGGCGCCGGGCGTACTCGCGGAACTGTCCGCCGCACTGCGCCGCGGACAACGTGTGCTCGCGATCGGTGACGACAAGCAACTGGCCGTCTTCGCCGGAGCGCTTCCTGAAGACCGTGCGTACCGGGTCGAATCCGTACCGCGACGGGAACTGGACACAATGGACACCGGCCCGTACGGCGTGCTCCACGATCCGGCACTGGGTTACCTGGGCGCGATCGAAGAATGCGGTCGCTGGCACCTCGACTGGCCCCGCGTCTACGCGCGGTCCACGACGGGCGGTCTCGCGTTCACCCTGCTGCGTCAGGATTCCCCGCGATTCGTGGACGTGCTGCCGTCGGGCGGCGTCCGTGGCGAGATCGCGCCGTGCCCGCGACACGGCACCCCGGTCGTGCTCACGTGAAGATCGGCTTCCACGATCCCCGTACCGATCCCGTTCCCGTCGGCTGGCCGGAGTTCTTCCACGCCGCGCGCCTGCATCCGGTGTGGGACTACGAGGTGATGGGTCTCGACGCCTGGACCGCGCGGAATCCGCCGATACTGGCCACCGTTACGGACGGTACCGGGATCGTCGCGGCGTTTTCGGTGCTGGTGTGCCGTCCACGGCTGCGATACCGCTTCGCACCGACGCCGGGGCACCGGTTACTGCGCCCGTTCTGGGCCGAGGTCTGCCAACCGTGGCTGAGCGGCTACCCGGGGTTCGCGTTCGCGCCCGGGGTCGGTGGCGCCGAACGCCGTCCCTTGATCCGGGACTTCGAACGGTCACTGCGCCGCCGCCTCGGTCCGGGCCTGCTCGGCGTCCTGTACCGGGCGTTGGGGCGCGACTTCGCGGAGAACCTTCAGGGCCCAGGACGGCTGGTCAAGGTGGTCGATTCGGTCGCGGTGCTGGAAAACCGCTTCGCTTCCGAAGAAGAATGGATCGCGTCGCTGCCCAAATCGCGACGGGGTGGACTGCGACGGCAGCGCCGGAAGCTGGCCGCGGATCCCGATGTGGTGGTCGAGGGCGGTGCGGGCCGGGAAGACGTCGACAGCGCCGAGGTCGCGACCCTCATCCAGGGGCATCGTGAACGGCACGGGAAGCTCCCGTTCGACACCAGGACACCGCCGTCCGCGGCGTTCCTGCACCGGTTCCTCCGGCGGCCGGACGTGCACACGCTGACCTACACCGGCGCCGACGGCAGGCTGCTCGCGGTGAACACCCTGCTCGATCATCCGGACAGTCCGGCGAAACAGCATTGGGGCACCTTGCCGGTGGACGAAGGCGGACGGCAGGGACTGCTGTTCGACTCCTACATCCACGCGATGCGTTACGCCACCCGGCGCGGGGTCAAGGAACTCACCGCCGGGCGTGGACTGCCCGAACTCAAGGCCACGCTGGGCTTCCGGGCGCGCCCGGTGTACTCCGCGGCCGTGCCGAGACCGGTACTGGGATGGTGACGATGAAGGTGACGGAACGGAGCACCGCCTTCGAGGTCGAGGTGGTCGATCCGAGGAGCGCTGCCGAACCCGCGGGCTGGCGGGAATTCCTGCACCGCGCGAGGTTGTCGCCGGTCTGGGAGTACGAGGTCCTGCGCCGGGAAGCCTGGCTGGCGAAGAACCCGGCGGTACTCGCGGTGCTCCGCAGGGGTGAGCAGGTCGTCGGCGCGGTCACCGTGATGGTGTGCCGGAGCTGGCGGGCGGACGACTTCGCGCCCCTGTCCGTCCTCGGTGGACGATTCCGCCCGCGCTGGGCGGAGGCCTACCTCTGGCAGCTCAGCGGCTATCCCGCGGTGGTGCTCGACGAGCGGCTGGACGAGACCGAGCGGCGGGAAGTGGTCCGCCGGTTCGAACGGGCACTGTGCGCGCACCTCGGCCCCGGGTTGCTGGGCCTCATCTACCGTGCGATGACCCCGGAACTTCTCCCCGCGCTGGACGGCCGCGGCCGGATTTCCCGGGAGATCGACCCGATCGCCGTTCTGTCCAATGACTATTCCACTGTGGACGACTGGGAACGGACGCTCGGCGACGAGACCCGGAAGACGCTGCGCGACCTGCGCGAGGACGGGGACCTGCACACCGAGGCGGCCTCCGCCCGCCAGGACCTGGACTGCCACGAACTCGCCGTGCTGCTCAACGCCCACCGCGCCAGGCAGGATGAACGGGCGTGGGCCGAGGGGCAGCGGTCGCGGTTCGGCGGGCTGCACATGGACACCCGGAGCCCGATCGCACCGTCCTATCTGGACGCACTCGTGCGCCGCCCGGACGTCGTCACCCGGACCTACCGGGACGGAGCCGGGCGGCTGCTGGGATTCGGCACGTTGATCGACGCGTACGGCGAATGCGTGCTGCACCAGTGGGCCGCGCTTCCGCGTGCGGGCGGTGGCCGCGTAGGGCTCTATGTCGACTTCTACGCCAGGGGAGTGGAGTACATGGTCACGCACGGGCGCCGCGAACTGACCGCCGGCCGGGCGATGCTGGCGAACAAGACCGCACTCGGCTTCGGCACCAGGTCCCTGGTCTCGGTCGCCGTGCCGAGACCGGTGCTGGGCCGATGACCTGGGAAGTGCGGGTGCTCGACCCGCGAACCGATCCCGAACCCGAAGGCTGGGCCGCGTTCCTCGCCGTCCAGCAGGCGCCGGTCCCGTGGGACTATGGGTTGCTGCGGGTGGAATCGCGGTTTTCCCGCAGTCCCAACGTCCTCACCGTGATCAGCGACGGGGGCGAGATCGTCGCCGCGGTACTGGCGATGCAGTGTTCCCCGCCGGCGTCGGAGCGGCCTGGCGCGGTGCGCGGCGCGGCGCGGTGGGGACCGCGCTGGGTCGAAGTGCAGCACGCGTGGCTTTCCGGATATCCGCCGTGGTTGTTCGCCGACGGGGTCGGCGCCGCCGACCGGCGGGAGATCATGCGCCGATTCGAACGGGCCGTCTGCCGGTTCACCGGGCCCGGCTGCCTCGGGGTCGTGTACCGCACTGTGGAGCCGGAATCGCTCGACATGCTGTCCGGACGGGGCAGGAAGGTGCTCGACACGATGCCGACATCGGTGCTGGAGAACCGGTTCGTCGACGTCGAAGGATGGCTGGCGTCCCTGCGCCGGAGCAGGCGGCTGAGCCTGCGCGGTCAGGCGAAGAAGGTCGCCGCCGATCCGGACGTGCTCGTCCGGGGCGAGGCCGCCCGCACCGACCTCGACCCACGGGAACTGGCCACGCTGCTGCGGAAACACCGTGAACGGATGGGCCCGGTGAAGTTCGACCGGCGAGGTCCGGTCACCGCCGAATACCTCGCCGAACTCGTGCGCAGGCCGGACGTGATCACCTCGACCTACCACGACGCCGACGGCAAGCTGCTCGCGTTCGGCATCGTGCTCGATCACCCGGTGGCCCCCTGCCACCAACATTGGGCCGCGGTGGCGCCGGAGGAGGGACGGCCGAAGCATCTCTACTTCGACGCCGTCGTCCGGAATGTGCGCTACATGATCGAGGGCAACCGGAAGTCCCTGTCGATGGGGCGGGGGCTGACCGAGCTGAAGGCCACGCTCGGTTTCCGGCCGGTCCGGCTGCTCGGGGTCGTCGCGCCGAGGCCGGTGACCCGATGGTGATCGAGGTGCTCGACCCCCGGCGCGATCCGGAGCCCGCGTACTGGAAGACGTTGCGGGCCAAAGCCGGTCTGCGGGCGGACTGGAGCTGGGAGGTGCTCACCACCCAGGCGTGGGCGGCGCGTACCGCGCAGCCCGTCACGGTACTCATCGAAGACGGGGAACCGCGTGGCGTGGTCAGTTCCGCGTGGGTCACCGGACTGACGCGGCGGCACCGGTTCGCCCGCCCGACCGGACGCGGACGGCTCGGCGGGCTCGACGTCCGCGCCCCCGGTTCGGGTGCGATGCCGGGCTGGTGGTTCGACAGTGAGGACGACGATGGCGGCGTCGGCAGGCTGCTGGACACCTTCGTCCCGGCCATGCGCTCCGAGCTGGGCCTGGGACTGCGAGCACTGCTGGTCCGGCAGATCGGCGAGTCCGGAGTGGACAGTGTCCGCGGCGGGCTGAAGATGGTGCGCCGGACCGAGGACGTCGCCGTGCTCGACGTCACGAGGTTCTCTGACCGGGACGACTGGGTGAACTCGCTGGCCAAGAAACGGAAGTACAACCTGCGCAAGATCTTCCGCACCTTCGAGGCCGATCCTTCGATCGAGGCGCGGGTCGTGCCCGGCGTCGACGCCGATCCGGTCGAGATCGCGGAACTGTTGCGGCACAACGAAGCCAAACACCACGATGTGCCGATCGTGCCGCTCCCGGCGTTCGTCGGCTACTGGAGCGCCCTGCTGCGGCAGCCCGACGTGACCCTCATCTGCTACCACGACACCGCCACGGGCCGGGTGGTCGCCATGACGACCCTTCTCGATCACCCCACCCTGCCGATCGTCCGCAACTGGGCCGCGCTGCCGCCGGAGCTGGGCGGACGCACCAACCTGTATTTCCATTTCTACGGCGAAGTGGTACGCTGGGCGTTGGAGACCGGGCGGCCACAGGTGATGTTCGGCAAGAAGATGTCCGAGACGAAGGCGTCACTGGGGGCGCATCTCGTGCCGCAGTACGCGGCCGCGGTCGCGCTGCTCTGACCTGAGCCGGAGGCGTCACTCGCGTGCTTATTGAGGGGTAACTCAAATGTGGCGTGTCCTGAAGGCCCCCGTTGAGACGTTGAAGGTCTCAAAGGGGTCCTTCAGGACATCACGCTTCGACGCTGGGGCCGCGGTGTTCGGGCCTGTCGCGAAGGCCCCTTTGAGGGGCTCGCATTTGCTTACTCACTGGTGTGGAGCTTTGTGCGGGTCGCCGGTCCACCGGTAGTGATCAAGGGGCGAGCCGGGCGACGATGCCCGCGGAGCTACCCTCGTCCAGGTCAGGCGTAGGTGCACAAATGCGGGTTCTCCTTCGGGACATGTGGTGTCCCGAAAGGGGCTTTCGCGTCTCTGGAAAGTGTCTCTTGTGGACACTCAGGGCCGTGGTCCGGCTTCCGTCAGCCAGGCCGGACCGCGCGCGGTTTGCCTCGTTCCTCAATGACCGTCGTTACCGCTCACGAGGCCGCGGAGGAACATGTCGATGGCGAACTCGAAGCGCTCCTGCGCGGTTTCCGCGCTGAAGTACTCGCCCGACCTCAGCAGGTTCGGGAAGGTGCCCGGCGGGAACGACGTCATGTAGTCGACCATCCGCTTGCCGCGTTCCTCCTGCTCCGCCAGGTTGATGTCGCCGTGCTTCCAGCCGTCGCCCTCATAGGCGAAAGCCTTGGCGTAGAGCCATAACGCGTCGGCGGCGAACAGTGCCCGCCTGAGGTCGAGGCCGCCCGCGCGCAGCACCGCGAGCAGGGCTTCGGCCTGCTGCAAGGAGTTCGCGCCGACAGGTACCGCGATGGCCCACGCGATCTTGGCGATCCCGGGGAACGACGTCAGCGCGCGCACGTTCCCGCGCAGCAGCTCCTTCGCCTGCTCGACCCACCGGTCCGGGTCGGGTTCGGGGATCGGGCCGAAGTCGAGGACGTGGTCGACCATCAGCTCGTGGAGTTCTTCCTTGTTCGCGACGTGGGCGTAGAGCGACGCCGGGCCGGTCTCCAGCGCCTGTGCCACGCGCCGCATGCTCACCGCCTCCAATCCCTCGGCGGCGAGGAGGTCCAGTGCCGTCTTCACCACGAGCTCCTGGGACAGCACTGGTTTCTCGGCGCGACGCCGGGGCCTGCTCACTTCGTTCGCCTCCTGATCCGGGGTACGCGGGAACTCTACTTGACGCGAACACCGTTCGTCTGTAGAACAGTGTTCGTAACACGAACAGCGTTCGTCCCACTGGAGGGCATCATGACCGAATCCCGTACCGAAGTCCTGGCCGTGCTGAGCAAGCTCGCCGAAGCGTGGAACGCCGGTGACGCGGCCGCGTACGCGCGGTTGTTCACCGAAGACGCCGATTACGTGACGTTCTTCGGGATGAACATGCCGGGCCGCGCGATCATCGAAAGCGCACATCGATCCCTGTTCGAGGGGCCGCTGAAGGGGTCGAAGCTGGCCGGGGGCGATGGTGAGCCAAAGGTCCGGTTCATCCGGCCGGACGTCGCGATCGTGGTGGCGGGTGGCGGGTCGTCGCTGGCGGGTGGCAAACCCGAACCGGGCCGGGAATCGACGCTGACGTACGTGCTCGTCGAGGAGTCCGACGGTTGGCGCGTCGCGTCGTTCCAGAACACGCGTGTGAGCGACCCGGCCGCGAGGGCGTCGTGAGGCCTCTGGTCGAAGTGGCGGGTGCGGCCGTGCAACCCTGGCTTCGAGGGCAAGGTCGCTTCCAGGCGGGTTTTGCTCAGCTGATCGGTGACCTGACCCCGCCTGCCGGAGAAGGGCGTACGCTCGGTTAGGTTCACCTAACCTGCAGGAAAGGAATCGTGGATGGCCGAGGCGAGGAAGCCGGTGTCGGCGACCCGGTTACGGGTGCTGCGCACCGAGCGGATCACCCCGCATATGGTCCGGATCGTGGCGGGGGGCGAAGGGATCGCCTCGTTCCAGCCCAATGATTTCACCGACGCCTATGTCAAGGTGCACTTCCGGGTTCCCGGCGTCACCTATCCCGAGCCGTTCGACCTGGCGCGGGTTCGCGAAGAGTTGCCGCGCGAGCAGTGGCCGCGGATGCGGTCCTACACCGTCCGTGCCTTCGACCCGGACCTCGGTGAGCTGGTGCTCGACTTCGTCCACCACGGTGACGAGGGCGTCGCCGGGCCGTGGGCTGCCGCCGCGAAACCCGGGGACGAACTGCTGATCTCCGGTCCCGGCGGGGCATACCGGCCGGGCGACGAGGCCGACTGGCATCTGCTCGCCGGGGACGAGAGCGCCCTGCCTGCCATCGCCGCGTCACTCGAGGCGATGCCGGCGGGGGTGCCCGCGCACGCGCTCATCCTCGTGGAGGACGCCGCCGAAGAGCAGTCGCTGGCCACCAAGGCCGACGCGCACATCACCTGGCTGCACCGGAGCCGGGGCGACGATCTCGCCGCCGCGGTCCGCGCGCTCGACTGGCGTGACGGTGTCGTGCAGGCGTTCGTCCACGGCGAGGCCGGATTCGTCCGCGACCTGCGGCGTCATCTGCTCGACGACCGGGGGATGCGGCGCGACCTGCTCTCGATCTCCGGATACTGGCGGCTCGGGAAGACCGACGAGGCGTGGCGACTGGAGAAGCAGGCCGAGCGGAACGCGTAGCCTCGGGCACATGATCGAGCTGAAGGTGGACGTCGACCCGGCCGAGGTGGGTTTCGACGAGGAGCGGCTGCGGCGGATCGACAAGCACTTCGACGGGTACCTGGAACGGAACCTGCTTCCCGGGTACCTGGCGGTGGTGACCAGGAACGGGAAGGTCGCGCATCTGGCGTCGAACGGGATGCGTGACATCGAGGCGGGACTGCCGGTCGAGACGGACACGATCTGGCGCATCTACTCGATGACGAAGCCGGTCACCTCGGTCGCCGCGATGATGCTCGTCGAAGAGGGCCGTATCGACCTCACCGACCCGATCTCGCGATGGCTGCCGGAATTCGCGGAGCCGCGGGTCTTCACGAAGGGCTCGTCCGTCCGGATGGCGACCGAGCCCGCGACCGAGCCGATCCGGCTCTGGCATCTGCTCACCCACACCGCGGGCCTGACCTACGGCTTCCACCGCACGCATCCGGTCGACGCGGTCTATCGCGAGGCCGGATTCGACTGGGGCACGGCGCCGGGGCTCGACCTCGCCGGGGTCTCCGAAGCGATCGCACGACTGCCCTTGCTGTTCCAGCCCGGTTCGGAATGGAACTATTCGGTCGCGACGGACATCCTCGGCAGGCTGGTCGAAGTCGTCTCCGGCCAGACTCTCGACACCTTCTTCGCCGAACGGATCTTCACGCCGCTCGGTATGCACGAGACAGGCTTCCAGGCCGATTCCGGCGTCCTCGACAGGCTCGCCGCCCTCTACGTACCCCACCCGAAGACCAAAGCACCCTTCCGGCACGACGAGATGGGCGCCGTCGGCCGGGTCGCGCCCACCTGTTTGTCGGGCGGTGGCGGCCTGGTCTCGACGGCGGGCGACTACCACCGCTTCACGCAGATGTTGCTGCGCGGCGGCGAACTCGACGGCACTCGGCTGCTCGGCCCGCGCACGGTGCAGACCATGGCGACCAACCATCTGCCGGGTGGCGTCGACCTGGAGACCTACGGGCGGCCCGCGTTCTCCGAGGCGCCATACCACGGTTTCGGCTTCGGACTCGGCTTTTCCGTGCTCGACGACGCGGTGAAGGCCAAAACCCTCGCCAGTGCGGGAGAATTCGCCTGGGGTGGCGCGGCGAGCACCGCCTTCTGGGTGGATCCGGACGAGGACGTCACGGTGCTGTTCTTCACCCAGCTGCTGCCGTCGTCGTCCTATCCGATCCGGGTCGAACTGCGCAACCTGGTGTATCAAGCGCTCGTCGGCTGAGGACGGTCCCCACTCGGTGTCCCTTGTGGACCCTGAAGCCCGGCATGCGCCCAGAATCAGGTCGGCCCTACCTCTGAACGTCCTGCGCTCTTCTTGAGTCACCTGGCGTCGAACGGTGCGTGATCCGGGGCGCAGACGGTGCCGCGCGCCGGAAGCCGTCCGAAGGTCAGGTAGGCGTCGAGTGCCGTGTCGACACAGGCACTGCGGTTCGCCGCGCCGTGCCCCCACGCGTCCAAGGTGAGGAGCCGGGCGTTACCGAGGATCCGCTCGGTTCGCTCAGCCCCCGCGTACGGCGTTTCCGGATCGCCCTTACCGTTGGCCAGCAACAGGATCGGCGCGGTCGGGCGATTCCACGGTCCGGTGTGGCGCGCCGGGTCGGCGGCGGGCCAGAAGGCACACGGCAGCGAGAGATACGTGTCGTAGGAACCGAACCCGCGGCTTTCCCGGTCCGCCGCGCGTGCCGCCTTCGGCCAGGCGGCCGGGTCGCGCGGGTTCGTCGTGTCGGCGCAGAGGGTTCCGCCGCCGCCCAGTGCCGAGTCGAAGGGCGTCGCGATGGCCTTCGCCGCTGTGGGAGCTGCCGCCGGTTTCGTCGCCGTCTGAAGGAATTCCGCCAGCGCGGGAGAGTTCCTCTCGTCGGTCAGCGCGTTGTGGGTGCGCCGGATGACCTCCTGGTAGGTGATCGGTCCCGGCGTGGCTTCGAGCCGGTCGAGGAGCGCGTCGTACTTGGCCCGGAGATCCGTGCCCGGCTCACGGAACGCGCACCGCGTGTCGGCCGCGCACGCGTCGAGGAACGCCTGCAAGGCGCGGTCCGCGTCCCGGAAACCGCCGAGCCTGGCACTGAACGGGGTGTTCGCGTCTTCCGGACGGTGACCGGTGGACCAGGCGATCGGATCGTTGACGGCGTCCAGTGCCAAGGCGCCCACGCGTTGCGGGAACAGGTTGGCGTAAACCTCGCCGAGGTAAGTGCCGTAGGAAAGCCCGTAGTAGCGAAGGCGGGGTTCGCCGACCGCCGCGCGCAGTTCGTCGAGGTCCCTGGCGACGTTCGCGGTCGACAGGTGATTCAGCAGCGGCCCGGCGTTGCGGCCGCACGACGCGGCGACCTCGCGGACGTCGGCGAAATGCCGGGTCTCCTGTTCGGCGGTGATCGGGAAGTTTCCCAGGATCCGTTTGAGCGGCTCGGTTTCGGCGTCGCTGGTGAAGCAGCGGACCGGGGTGCTGGCACCGACGCCGCGCGGATCGAAGCCGACGATGTCGAACTGCCGGTGCAGGGACGGGGTCTGGAACCTGCTGAAGCGGCCGGGGTTCCCGGGGCCGCCGGGGTTGGTGAAGATCGTGCCGCGTTTGCGCTTCTGGTCCGTGGCGGGGAGACGGCCGAGGGCGATGGTGATCCGAGGGCCGCCCGGGTCCTGATAGGACAACGGGACCTCGATCTCGGCGCAGTCGTAGCCCGGTGGCGAACCGGACGGACACGGGCCCCAGTCGAGTCCCTGCGGCGCGGCCGAGACCGCGGGCGCGAAGGTGACGGTGGCGAGGGCGGTGACGGTGAGCACGGTGGCGATGCGGATTCTGGTCACCGGCCCAGCGTTCCGCCTCGCGGGCGGGCGGTCCCTGGTGCGAATACCCGGAAAGATGGTGGGGCGTACCCCTCCATGGTCAACATATAGCGCACCGGGGGGCTTGCGGCAAGACCCCGGTGGTGCCGCAGAATCCTCGGCCGTAGCAAGAACAGGCCGAACAGGAGTGAACTTGACGGACGTCGATGTGATCATCGTGGGCGCCGGCCCGACCGGGCTGATGCTGGCCGCGGAACTGCGGCCGGCGGGCGTGCGCCCGCTGGTGCTGGAACGGCGGCCGGAACGGGGGAAGACACCCAAGGCTCACGGCCTCAGCGGGCAGATCCTGGACCTGCTGCACTACCGCGGCCTGCTGGACCGGGTGCGGGAGCTCGTCACCGATCCCGTCCCGGCCGACCGGTTCCCGTTCGGCGGGGTGCATGTCGACCTCACCCGGTTCGAGGAGCCGCCGCTGAAGGCGTTGTCGGTGCGCCAGCAGCTGCTGGAAGGGTTGCTGGAGGAGCACGCCACCGGTCTCGGCGCGGAACTCCGCCGCGGGCACGAGGTCGTCGGCGTGAGCCAGGACGACGGGTCGGTGACCGCCGAGGTGCGCGGTCCGGACGGGACCTACCAGGTGACCGCTCCGTATCTGGTGGGCTGCGACGGCGGGCGCAGTCCCGTCCGTTCGATGGCCGGGATCGGCTTCCCCGGCACCACCTATCCCGAGGTCAACCGGATCGGGCAGGTCAGCGTCCCGGATGGACTGACCGTGCACGACAACGGCGACATCGAGACGCCGGAACTCGGCCGGATCAAGGCGGGCTTCACCCGCACCGGCACCGGCGTGTTCGCGCTCGGCTCGCTCACCCCGGGGATCCTGTTCATCCAGACCACCGAGGACGATCCCGGCGAGATCGACGACGACGTGCCGATGACGCTGACCGAACTCGGCGACAGCATCCGCCGCGTGCTCGGCGGGGACGTCCCGCTGGGCGACCCGGTCCGCCTCTCGCGCTACCAGTTCTCCGCCCGCCAGGCCGAGCGCTACCGCGCGGGCCGGATCCTGCTGGCGGGCGACGCGGCCCACCTGCTGCCCTCCACCGGCACCGCGATCAACGTCGGCATGTCCGACTCGGTCAACCTCGCCTGGAAACTGGCCGCCGAGATCCAGGGCCGGGCACCGGAAGGCCTGCTGGACAGCTATCACGCGGAACGGCACGCCGCGGGTGCGCGCGCGTTGCTGCAATCCCGGGCCCAGGTCGCGCTGCGGCGCGGGCACGACGAAGCCGCCGAGGCACTGCGGGCGGTCTTCCAGGAGCTTCTGGACGACGAGCAGGCCGCGCGACGGCTGGCCTCCCACGTCGCCGGGACCGACACGCGTTACCCGATGCCGGGTTCCACGCACGCGCTCACCGGCACGTTCGTCCCGGATCTCGCGCTGGAGACCGATCAGGGCGCGACGAGTGTCGCCGAGCTGCTGCGTGACGCGCGGCCGGTCCTGCTCGACCTCGCGGGCCGCCCGGAACTGCGCGCACTGGCGGAAGGGCTTGTGGACGTCCGCACCGCGAAGGCCGAGGACCGGCCCGCCGACGTCCTGCTGATCCGCCCGGACGGGTACATCGCCTGGGCGGGCGACGGCGACACCGAGGGCCTGCGCGAAGCCCTGGCCGCCTGGTTCGGCGCCTGACCCCACGCGTTTCGTCCTCTGAATGCGGTACCGCATTCAGAGGACGAAACGCGGGTCGTCAGCGGCCGATGACCTCCGAGCCGTACCGCTTCAGGGTCTCTTCCCGCTGATCGTGCATGAGGTACAGCGAGAACTGGTCGACACCGAGCGAAGCCAGCTCCTCCAGCCGTTCGACGTGCGCCGAGGACGGGCCCAGCAGGCAGAACCGGTCCACGATCTCGTCCGGGACGAAGTCGGTCGACGGATTGCCCGCCCGCCCGTGATGTGCGTAGTCGTAGCCCTGACGCTCACGGATGTAGTCGGTCAGTTCCCTAGGCACCGGACCGGAATCGCCGTAGCGCGCCACGAGATCCGCGACGTGGTTGCCGACCATCCCGCCGAACCACCGCAGCTGTTCCCGCTGGTGCGCCAGATCGTCACCGACATACGCCGGCGCCGCGAGACAGATGGTGATCCCGCCCGGATCCCGTCCCGCCGCACGGGCCGCCTCGCGCACCGCGCCTATGGTCCACTGGGCGATCGCGGGATCGGCGCACTGGAGGATGAAGCCGTCCGCGTGTTCACCGACCGTCTTGAGCGCCTTGGGCCCGTATCCGGCCATCCACATCTCAAGCCTGCCGTTGCGGATCCAGGGGATCCGGACCGGCTTGTCCCGCAACAGGACCTCACGTCCCTCCGCCAGTTCCTTGACCACGTGCATGCAGTCGCGCACGGTGGCCAAAGTGGACGGTGGCATCCCGACCACCCGGTGCGCCGAGTCGCCGCGGCCGATGCCGCACACCGTCCGGTTGCCGTACATGTCGTTGAGCGTGGCGAAGGTCGACGCCATCACCGACCAGTCCCGGGTGGCCGGGCTGGTCACCATCGGCCCCACGATCATCGACGACGTCGCCGCGAGGATCTGCGAGTAGATGACGAACGGTTCCTGCCACAGCACGCACGAGTCGAACGTCCAGCCGTAGCGGAAACCCTGGTCCTCGGCAGCCTTCATGAGCCGTACCAGGTCGCGTGCGGGCGGATCGGTCTGGAGAACTATCCCGAAGTCCACGGCCACCACCTCAGTTCAGGTACTGGTTGAGGTCGCGCGAGAGGAATTTCCCGTGCGTCGTACTCCCGGAGAACCCCGACGGCGACACCACCACGCGGCCGCGCGAGAACACCGTTTCGACCTTGCCGGTGATCTCCAGCCCTTCGTAAGCCGAGTAGTCCACGTTCATGTGGTGCGTCTCGACCGAAAGGGTCTGTTTCGCCGTGGGGTCGTAGACGACGATGTCCGCGTCCGAACCCGCCGCGATGACCCCCTTGCGCGGGTACAGCCCGAACATCCGCGCCGGAGTGGTCGAGCAGGTCTCGACCCAGCGGCCGAGGGTCAGCTCGCCCGCCACGACACCCTGGTGCAGCAGGTCCATCCGGTGCTCGACGCCGGGGATCCCGTTGGGGATCGCGCGGAAGTCGCCGCGGCCGAGTTCCTTCTGGTCTTTGAAGCAGAACGGACAGTGATCGGTCGACACCACCGAAAGGTCGTTGGTGCGCAGCCCGCGCCACAGGTCCGCCTGATGCGACTTCTCGCGCAGCGGGGGAGAAGCGACGTACTTCGCGCCCTCGAAATCCGGCTTCGCCAAGTCCTCAATGGACAGATAGAGATACTGAGGACACGTCTCCGCGAAGACGTTCTGCCCGTCGTTACGCGCTTCCGCGACCGCCGCCAGTGCCTGCGACGCCGAGAGATGCACGATGTACAGCGGTGCCCCGGTCACCTTGGCCAGCTGGATCGCGCGCGAGGTCGCCTCGCCCTCCAGCTCCGGCGGCCGGGTGAGCCCGTGCTGCACCGGGTCGATCTTCCCGGCGGCGAACGCCTGCGCGGCCAGCTGGTCGATCGCGATGCCGTTCTCCGCGTGCATCATGATCGTGGCGCCGATCTCGCGCGCCTTCTGCATGGCCAGCAGGATCTCGCCGTCGGTGGAGTAGAACACCCCCGGGTACGCCATGAACATCTTGAAGCTGCCGACCCCGCCGTCGACACAGGCCTGCATCTCCTTCAACGACGAATCGTTGACGTCGGAGACGATCATGTGGAAGCCGTAGTCGATCGCGCAGTTCCCGTCGGCCTTCTCGTGCCACTTGTCCATAGTGGACAGCAGTGACGTTCCCTTGGCCTGTACGGCGAAGTCGATGATCGTGGTCGTCCCGCCCCACGCCGCCGCCGTCGTCCCGGTGCCGAAGGAATCGACGGAATGCGTTCCGCCGAACGGCATCTCCATATGGGTATGCGCGTCGATCCCGCCGGGCAGTACGTACTTCCCGGTGGCGTCGATGGTCTCGTCGGCGGGCCCGAGGGTGCCCGGCGCGCCGACGGCCGCGATCGTCTCGCCGTCGACGAGGACGTCCGCCGCCGAAGCGCCCGCCGTGGACAGCACCTGCCCGCCCTTGATGAGGGTGGTCATCACGCCTCCGCGAGGGGTCCGTAGCTGTCGGGACGGCGGTCTCGGTAGAAAGCCCACAGATCGCGGACCTCGGCGAGCTTGGCCATGTCGAGGTCGCGGACGACGATCTCCTCCTCGGTGTCGGACGCGGCCCCACCGACGAGCTGTCCCCGCGGGTCCGCGAAATAGGACTGGCCATAGAAGTCGTTGTCGCCCAAAGGTTCCACGCCGACCCGGTTGATCGTGCCGACGTAGTACTCGTTCGCCACCGCGGCCGCGGGCTGCTCCAGCCGCCACAGGTACTCCGAAAGCCCCCGGCTGGTCGCCGACGGGTTGAACACGATCTTCGCCCCGGCCAGGCCCAGCGCGCGCCAGCCCTCGGGGAAGTGCCGCTCGTAACAGATGTAGACGCCGATGCGGCCGACGGCGGTGTCGAACACCGGGTAGCCCAGGTTCCCGGGCCGGAAGTAGAACTTCTCCCAGAACCCCTTCACCTGCGGGATGTGGTTCTTGCGGTGCTTGCCGAGGTAGGTCCCGTCGGCGTCGATGACCGCGGCGGTGTTGTAGTACACGCCCGGCTGCTCGACCTCGTACATCGGGACGACGAGGACGACGCCGTGGCGTTCGGCCACCTCCTGCATGAGCTTCGTCGTCGGCCCGTCGGGAATGCCCTCGGTGTAGGAGTAATAGTCGGTGTCCTGCACCTGGCAGAAATACGGGCCGTAGAACAACTCCTGCAGGCAGACCACCTGCGCGCCCTGCGAAGCGGCCTTACCGATCGCTTCGACGGCGTTGGCGATCATGGACTCCTTGTCACCCGTCCACCGCTGCTGGATCAATCCGGCTCGGACCAGGTCGCTCACTTGCTTCCTCCTCTGGATAGGCGGTGCGGTTGCGCTCGGGCAGGGCCAGCAGCAGGTAGACGACGAAAGCGCCCGCCAGTCCGACGACCCAGTTGTAGTCGTAGAGCGGTTTCAGCAACGGGATCAGCCCGTCGGCGGGGAACGGCCCGCCGTACGCGCCGCCGACCGCGAGCACGGCGCCGACCAGCGTCGCGACCAGCGCCCGCCAGTTCCACCCGCCGTTGAACCAGTAGACGCCGCGTTCGGTGTAGAGGTCCCTCAAGCTGAGGTGTGTCCGGTTGACCACCCAGTAGCCGGCGACGAGCACCCCGGCGACCGCGCCGAGGAGGCCGCCGTAGAAACCGAGCCACGCGAAGATGTAGATGTTCGGGTCGGAGTAGAGCCGCCACGGCTGGATGACGATGCCGATGATGCCGGTGATCAGCCCGCCGACGGCGAAGGTGATCTTCTTCGGGAACGCGTTCGAGAAGTCGTAGGACGGGCTGACCACGTTGGCCGCGAGGTTCGCCGACACGGTCGCCAGCACCAGCGCGATCAGCGCGATCACGACCACGAGCGGGGAGTCGAACCGGTCGGCCAGTTTCGCCGGGTCCCAGATCTGCTCGCCGTAGAGGACACTGCCGCCGGAGGTGGTCAGGATCGCCACGATCGCGATGAAGGTCATCGTGGTCGGCAAGCCGAGGATCTGGCCGCGGACCTGCTTGCCCTGGCTGCCGCCGAAACGGGTGAAGTCCGGCATGTTGAGCGAAAGCGTCGACCAGAACGCGATCATCGCCATCAGCGACGGCGCGAACACCTTCCAGAAGTCGGGGCCCCAGCCGAGTTTCCCGGGTTCGGACAGGATCGGGCCGAGCCCGCCCGCCTTGACCAGCACGTAGCCGAGCATGATCAGGAAGCCGACCGAGACCAGCGGTGCCGTCCAGTTCTCGAACTTCCGCACCGCCTCCATCCCGCGCCAGATGATCAGCATCTGGAACAGCCAGAACAACCCGAACGAAAGCCACAGCGTCCAGTGCTGCCCGAGGACGACGGTGGAGTCCTTCCAGCCGGAGCCCGCCAGCCGTCCGACGATGATGTAGACGGCCTCACCGCCGACCCAGGTCTGGATGCCGAACCAGCCGCAGGCGATGAACGCCCGCAGCAAGGCCGCCAGATTCGCGCCGCGCATCCCGAAGAAGGCGCGGGCGAACACCGGGAACGGGATGCCGTACTTCGTCCCGGCGTGGCTGTTGAGCAGCATCGGGGCGAGCACGATCAGGTTGCCGATGGTGATCGTCATCAGGGCTTGGACCCAGTCCATGCCGAGCGCGATCAAGGACGCGGCGAGCGCGTACGAGGGGATGTTGTGCGCCATCCCCATCCACAGCGCGAAATAGTTGTAGGTGGTCCAGGTCCGTTTTTCCACCGGGACCGGGGCGAGTTCCTCGTTGTAGAAGCGGCTGTCCTTCAAGGACTCGGCCTCGCCGAGTTCCACCCGGCCATCAGGATGCACGAGCTGGGTTCCGCGTGCCGTCGGCTCCATTGCGGAATCGTGCTCGCCCGCGCGGCGGAGGTGGGACTGGCAGACTGTTCACTGTTGGTGGCGTCGAAACGCAGACTGTCGATTGCGTTCGAGCGCCCCTGGTGCATGACCTGCGTCACACACACGGACGTCTCAAACCGGCAATCCGGCCGAAACATCTCCACAGGATCTCCACAGCTCACCCGAACGGTCTCCACGGCCGCTGCTTACAGTCATCCCCATGGAACTGGGAGGACGCCGGGTGCTGGTCGTCGAGGACGACGTGACCATCGCCGAAAGCATCGCCGCGCGGCTGCGCGCGGAGGGATTCTCGGTGGATCTGGCGCACGACGGCCCGACAGGTGTCGAGGTGGACGCCGCGCGGGAGCCGGACCTGGTGGTGCTGGACGTGATGCTGCCGGGG
This sequence comes from Amycolatopsis sp. NPDC033938, assembly GCF_055575975.1. NCBI lineage: Bacteria > Bacillati > Actinomycetota > Actinomycetes > Pseudonocardiales > Pseudonocardiaceae > Amycolatopsis > Amycolatopsis sp. NPDC033938. The sequence continues at coordinate 37,787 of NZ_JBVIRO010000021.1, read as the reverse complement.
TTCGACGGACTCGAGGTCTGCCGCCGGATCCAGGCCCGCCGCCCGGTCCCGGTGCTGATGCTGACCGCCCGATCGGATGAGACGGACATGCTGATCGGCCTCGGCGTCGGCGCGGACGACTACCTCACCAAACCGTTCTCCATGCGGGTGCTCTCGGCCAGGGTGCACGCGCTGCTGCGCCGCGTCGACCGGTCCGCCAGGGCCGACCTGAGCGAAACGGGCACGAAGATCGTGCTCGGCGACCTCGAAATCGACGTCGAACAGCGGCGGGTCACCCGGGCGGGTACCCCGGCACAGCTGACGCCGATCGAGTTCGACCTGCTCGTCCATTTCGCGAAGCGGCCACGGGCGGTGCAGCCGCGGGAACGGCTGCTGAGCGAGGTCTGGGACTGGGACGTCGCCGGCACCGGTTCGGGCACCCGCGCGGTCGACAGCCACATCAAGGCACTGCGCCGCAAACTGGGCGCGGATCTCATCCGCACCGTGCACGGCGTCGGCTACGCCCTGGAGGTGGGATCGTGAACCCGCGCCCGCTCGTGGGCCGGATCGTCGACGCGCTGCCGAGACCGCTCGACCCGGTCCGCTCCATCAAACTCAAGCTCGCGATCCTGCTGGTGTCCTCCGGCGGCATCGCGTTCGCCTTCTTCAACTGGCAGATCGGCTGGCTGCCACCGAAGACGACCATGGCCGCGATGGTGCTCGCCGTGGTCACCTCGCAGATCCTCGCGCACGGGATGACCCGGCCGCTGCGGGAGATGACCGCCGCCGCCCGCGCGATGGCCAAGGGCGACTACACCCGCCGGGTGCGGGCGACCGCGCGGGACGAGGTCGGCGAGCTGGCGCACGCGTTCAACCAGATGGCGGCCGATCTCGAAGTCGCCGACCAGCGACGGCGCGAGCTCATCGCGAACGTCTCCCACGAACTCCGCACCCCGATCACCGCGTTGAACGGGGTGCTGGAGAACCTCGTCGACGGGGTCGCCAAACCCGATCCGGCGACCTTGAAGACCGCGCTGCAGCAGACCGAACGGCTCGGCAGGCTGGTCTCCGAACTGCTGGACCTCTCCCGGATCGACGCGGGGGCGTTTCCGCTGCAGCTGGAGGAGTTCGACCTCGAACTGCTCCTGGAGGAGGTCGCCGCCGAGGCCGGGGTGACCGCGGCCGCGACCGGCAGGGGCGTGCGGTTCGCCGTCGACGTCCAGCCGCCCGGCGCGATGGCCGTCGCCGACCGGGGCAGGCTCTACCAGGTCGTGGTGAACCTGCTCGACAACGCCGTCCGGCACGGACCCTCCGGTGGCGAGGTCCGGGTGCGGGCGGAGGCGCGCGACGCCGACGTCGTCATCGAGGTCGAGGACGAGGGCCCCGGGATCCCGCCGGGGGAGCGGGACAGCGTGTTCGAACGGTTCACCCGCGGTGAGCGGGCAGGCGGCGGGGGCACCGGCCTCGGCCTCGCGATCGCCCGGTGGGTGGTCGACCTCCACGACGGCAGCATCGCCGTCGTCAGCCCCGTAGCGCGGCAGGGCTGTGTCATCCGCGTCGTGATCCCCGTTCCTTAGGGGCTGAAGGGGACTTTCGCCGCATGCGATGGGGCGAAAGCGTCCTTCACCGCATGAGATGAGGCGAAGGGCCCCTTCAGCCCTCCCTACACGCCACGGTATGTGCTTTCGCAAACTGGAGGATTCGATGAGCGAAGACCACGAGAAGAAGCAGGCGCACGCGTCGCCCCCGGCGACAGGGGCGACGGCCACGTTGCCGCCCGCGCCGCAAGTACCGGTGCTGATGCGGCCCCGGGTGCCGCCGAAGTCCGCGATCGTCCCGCTTCCCGGCTCGGTGCTGCCCGCGGCGGCCGCGGCGGGGCTGATCGCCGCCGCCGCGCTGCCGGACGATCCCGGAATCGGCTGGTTCGTGGCCGGGCTCGCCTTCGCCGTGGCCGTCTACTTCGCGGACAAGCGGGCCCGTGGTGCCGCCGCGCCGCATTTCGGCCTGGTCAACGCGGTGTGGGCGCTGGCCGCGCTCGGCCTGCTCGCGGTCGGCGTGTTCCGCGCGTCGGTATGGCTGAACGTGTTGTGCGTACTGGCCGCCTGTGTGGCGGGATCTCTCGCGGTGGTCGGGAAGCGCACGGTGAACACGATCATCTACGACGTCTTCGCGGTGCCGATCGAAGCGCTGCTCGCGATCCCGTGGATCGGGCGCGGGCTGAAGAAGTTCACCAAGCAGCCGGAAAGCCGCGCGAGGCCACGGTTCCTGGTGCCGGTGCTGGCGAGTGCCGGACTGCTGCTGGTGTTCGTCCCGCTGCTGCGCGGTGCCGACGCCGCGTTCGCGAACGTCGTCGACGCGGTGATCCCCGAGCTGAACCCGGAAACCTTCGTACGCTGGGGTTTCCTCTTCGCCGTCGGCGCGTTCGCCGTCATCGGCGCGTGTTACCTCCTCGCGGCGCCGCCCTTGCCCGCCGAGGACGACGCACCGCGCAAACGGCTGGCGCACCGGCTCGAATGGGCTCTGCCGCTGGGGATGCTGGTGCTGCTGTTCGCGAGCTTCGTCGCGGTTCGCCTGGTCGTGTTGTTCGGTGGCACCGAGTACGTCCTGCGCACGAGTGGCCTGACCGCGGCCGAATACGCCAGGAGCGGGTTCTGGCAGCTGTCCGCCATCACCGTGCTGACCCTGCTGCTGGTCGCGGCGGCACTGCGGTGGGCGCCGAAGTCCTCGAAGGCCGATCGGGCGTGGCAGCGCGGGTTGCTCGGCGCGCTGAGCGTGCTCAGCCTGGTGCTGGTCGCGTCGGCCTTGAGTCGCATGTGGACATACCAGGAGGCGTACGGGTTCACCGTGCTGCGGCTGCTGGTCGAGGTCTGCGAACTCTGGATCGGGCTGATCTTCGCGCTGATCCTGGTTTCCCTGATCCCGCTGCGCTCGGCGTGGCTGCCGCGCGCGGCCATCGGTGCCGCCGCGGCGGCCCTGCTGGGGCTGGCCGTGCTGGATCCGGAGCGGTTCATCGCCGAGCGCAACATCGACCGCATCGCGGCGGGCAAAACCCTCGATACCCGTTACCTGTCGGGGTTTTCCGCCGACGTCGTACCCGCGGCGGACCGGCTTCCGGAACCCCTTCGCTCCTGTGTGCTCGGACCGGTCGTGACGGGAATCTCGGAAGATGAGTGGCGCGGATGGAACCTGAGCCGGGCTCGCGCGCGTCAGACCCCCGTCGCCACCGCGGACGGGGAGAGGTGTCCTTATCCGGCCCGTCGCTGAGCCGTGGCACCACGGCCTTGATCGCCCTCTTGGGGGTGAGGGCGATCAAGGCGGTGGTGATCGGCGGCGACCGCCGGGCCACCGAGGGGGAGGCCCGGCGGTCACCTGTCCTTTACCGGTCAGAAGGTGAAGACGCCGTCAGAGTCGGCGTCGGCGACACACGGGTTCGGGTAGGAAGTGCGGAAGGTGACCGGTTCACCTCGCCATTTGCCGACCGCGGAGACGTCCACCGGCGAGTACTCCAAGGTGCAGGCACGCGGTTCCCCGCGTAGCCTGTCGAACTTTCCGTCCACTTTGGACAGGCTGGCGCAGGCCCTGCCGCGGCTCGGGTGTGAGCCACCGGTGGGCTGGCAGGTGAGCGAAACGGAGCCGATCCGGCCGTTGGAGTGGTGGCTGGTCAGCTGGAACGTGGAGTCGGCGGGCTGCACCGGGGCCAGACAGGCCAGCGCGAGCATGCAGGTGCCGATCGGTTCGAAGAAAGCCATATCAACCCTATCGGCTGACGTGACCCGGTGACTGTGTTCCTCGGCTGGGTGAGATTCACTCACCCGGTCGTGTGGTCGTCGCCTTCTCGGATGTCGTGGGCGAGCAAGGCGACGTAGAGGGAGAGCATCGACTCCGGCTCCTCCAGCCGCACACCGAGCACCTGCTCGATCCTGGCCAGCTGCTGGTAGTAGGCGGTGCGGGAGGTGTGCGCCGCGGCCGCGGCCGCCGATTTGTTGCCCCCGTGTGCGCAGTAATGCCGCAGTGCCTGCACCAGCCTGCTGCCCTGCGCCGCGTCCCGGCTCAGTAGCGGGCCCAGTTCCCGCGCGGCGAACGCGGTGACCCGTTCGTCGCCTGCCAGCAGATGCAGCAGACCGCGCAGGCGGACGTCGTCGAGCCGGTGGACGACCCGCTCCGCGTTCTCAGTGAGCGCGGCGGCGGCGACCTGAGCGGCTTCGACGAGCGTCCGGCGTGCCTCGGCGGGCCCGGTGGCGGTCGTGCCCACCGCGACCACGGCGGGCGCGCTGGAGCGGGCCTCGTGGACGTCGGTGGCCAGCCGTCGCAGGACCGCGTCGACCCCCGCCTCCGGGGAAAGCGCGATCAGCGCGCGCACCAAGGTGTCGTCGGCGGCCACGAGCGCGGACACCTTGGCCCGGCGCGCGGCGAGCGCGGTCGCCTCGGCGAGTTCCCTCAGCAGCACCGGGGTCGACTGCGCGGTACTGGTGGTCGCGGTGATCCGGGGCCGCACGGCGACCCCGATCAGCAGCCGTCCCGTCAGCGGGACACCCAGCGCGGAGGCGCGCGCGGTGAGTTCGGCAGGCGGCACCGGGTTCGCCAGCAGTTCGGTCAGGATCGCGCGGTGCGCCTGGCGTTCCAGTCCGTCGGTGTCCTTGGCGACCAGCCGGTGGACGGCGAGCGCGGACGCGGCGCGTTCGGCGACCACGACGTGCCGTCGCGGCGGCGGATCCCCGCAGACCACGATCAGCCGTCCCCAGTCGTGCCCGCGCGCGCCGACCACGGTGACCAGCCAGCCCGCGCCGGTGTGGAAGCCGGTCCGCTCGCCGACCCGCACCGGTCGCGACCGCGACGGCCAGCCGGGCAGCAGCTCGCCAGGGTCGGTGCCCGCCGTGTCGTAGGCGAGGACCTCGTGCGACAGGGTCTCCAGCACGACGGGATGTTCGGTGAGTCTCGCGACTTCGCGGAGGATCTCGCCGGGCTCGGCTCCGGCGACGGTCAGCGCGGTGAAGGTCTCGTGGACCCGTTCCGCCGCGCGGAGTTCGTCGACCTGGGCGTCCACGATCAGCCCGTTCACCGCCTCGGTGACCGACACGAAGCGCGTCTCCCGGGAAAGGGTGATCAGCGGGACCCCGTGGTGCTCCGCGGCCTCGACCAGCGCGGACGGCAGCTTGTCACTCCAATGACGGACCAGTTCGACGACCACGCCGGCCACCCCGACCCCGGCCAGCTCGGCGACATACCTGGCGAGCGCGTCCCCGTCGTCGGGCAGCGCGACCCCGGTGGTGAGCACGAGTTCCCCGCCCCGCAGCAGGGGCGCGATGTCGGCGACCTCGGCGACGTGCGCCCAGCGGACCGGCGCGTCCAGTCCCGCCGCCCCCGCCACCACATGGGGCCTGCCCTGGCGCAGTACCGGCAGCGCGAGCACCTCGGCGACGGTCGGGTACATCGGCCTCCCACCTGGTCGGAACGCAGAGTATTCGTCGGTGAACCCGCGTCCGCGATCGACGTCGGCAGGACGCTGCCTGGTCGTCGACGTCACGGTGGCGGATCAGGCGTCCTGCCACCGCGATAGCGGGGCCTTCGGCCGTGGCGGGTGCACGCGTCTGGTCACCTTTCGAGGTACGTCTTCAGCTCCGCCGACAGCACAGAGACAGACTGTACGGCCGGGAGCGGGAGTCCGTACACGTTGCCGATGGCGTCGGTGTGGCGCGCGCACCCAGACTCGACCGGGAGCAGGCATCGGGCGACCAGGAGGGCGGAAATCCGTGACCGACCGCATCAACCACTGGATAGACGGCAAACCGTTCGAAGGCGTGAGCGAACGATCCGGTGACGTGTTCGATCCGGCCACCGGTCAGGTGCGGGCGAAGGTCGCCTTCGCGGCGCAGGACGACGTCGACGCCGCGGTCGCGGCCGCGTCCCGGGCGCTGCCCGGCTGGCGCGGGACGTCGCTGGCCGGGCGGACGCGGGTGCTGTTCGCCTTCCGCGAGCTGCTGTCGGCGCGGCGTGACGAGCTGGCGAAGATCGTCACCAGCGAGCACGGCAAGGTCGAATCCGACGCGGCCGGTGAGATCGCGCGCGCCATCGAGAACGTCGAGTTCGCCTGTGGCGCGGCGCAACTGCTCAAGGGCGGCTTCAGTGAGAACGCCTCGACCGGCGTCGACGTCTACTCGATCGCGCAGCCGCTGGGCGTGGTCGGCGTGATCTCGCCGTTCAACTTCCCGGCCATGGTCCCGCTGTGGTTCGTGCCCAACGCGCTGGCCTGCGGCAACACCGTCGTGCTCAAGCCGAGCGAGAAGGACCCGTCCGCGGCCGTGTTCATCGCGGAACTGTTCGCCGAGGCAGGCTTGCCCGACGGCGTCCTCAACGTCCTGCACGGTGACAAGGTCGCTGTCGATGGCCTGCTGGAGCACCGCGACCTCAAGGCGATCTCGTTCGTCGGGTCGACGCCGATCGCGAAGTACGTCTACGAAACCGGGACCAGGCACGGGAAACGCGTGCAGGCGCTCGGCGGGGCGAAGAACCACATGGTCGTCCTCCCGGACGCGGACCTCGATCTCGCCGCCGACGCGGCCGTCTCCGCCGGCTTCGGCTCGGCGGGGGAGCGGTGCATGGCGGTGTCGGTCGTGGTCGCGGTCGACCCGGTCGGCGATGACCTGGTCGCGAAGATCGCCGAGCGGATCACGCGGCTGCGCGTCGGCGACGGCAGGCGGCCGACGTCGGAGATGGGACCGCTCGTCACCGCCGCGCACCACGAACGGGTCGAGTCCTATGTGGAAGCGGGTGTCGAAGCCGGCGCCCGGCTCGTCGTCGACGGACGGGGAGTCGAGGTCGACGGCGAGGACGGCGGGTTCTGGCTCGGCCCGACCCTGTTCGACCACGTGACACCGGAGATGTCGGTCTACACCGACGAGATCTTCGGGCCGGTGCTCGCGGTCGCGCGCGCCGAGGGGTACGACGCGGCGCTGGAGCTGGTGAACGCCAACGCCTACGGAAACGGCACCGCGATCTTCACCAACGACGGGCGGGCCGCGCGGCGGTTCCAGAACGAGGTCGAGGTCGGGATGGTCGGGGTGAACGTGCCGATCCCGGTGCCGGTCGGCTACTACTCGTTCGGCGGCTGGAAGGACTCGCTGTTCGGCGACACCCACGCCTACGGGCCGGAGGGCTTCCACTTCTTCACGCGCACGAAGGTGGTCACCTCGCGGTGGCCGGATCCCTCGCAGGGCGGCGTGAACCTCGGCTTCCCGCGCAACAGCTGAGCCGAAGGGGACCATCCCCGCATCGGACGCGGTGAAGGGCGCTTTCACCTCATCTCATGCGGGGAAGGCGTCCTTCGGCTACCCGGGCACGATGCCTTCCGTAAACTCGTTGTGAGGACGAGCTGAGGGAGGTGCAGGTGGCCAACGCGGAAGAACGCCGCTTCGAAGTGCTGCGCGCGATCGTCGCTGATTACGTGTCCAACCAGGAGCCCGTGGGATCCAAGGCGATCGTCGACCGGCACAATCTCGGTGTGTCCAGCGCCACAGTGCGCAACGACATGGCCGCACTGGAAGAAGAGGGATACATCACCCAGCCCCACACCAGCGCGGGGCGCATCCCCACCGACAAGGGATACCGGCTGTTCGTCGACCGGATCGCCGAGGTCAAACCGCTGAGCGCCGCCGAACGCCGCGCCATCACGGCCTTCCTCGACAGCGGCACCGACGTCGACGACGTCCTGCGCCGGTCCGTCCGCCTGCTCGCGCAGCTGACCAGGCAGGTCGCGGTCATCCAGTACCCGATGATGACCAACTCCGCCGTCCGCCACCTGGAAGTGGTGCCGCTCACCCCGGCCCGGCTGATGCTGGTGCTGATCACCGACTCCGGCCGCGTCGACCAGCGCACCGTCGACCTCGGCGACGTCATCACCGAGGAGAACGTCGGCAGGCTGCGCACGGTGCTGAACGGCGCGCTCGCGGGCCGCAGGCTGTCCGAAGCCGCCGCCTCCGTCGCCGAACTGCCCGAAAAAGCACCGGGCGAACTGCGCGACAACCTCACCCGCGTCTGCACCGTGCTCGTGGAATCGCTGGTCGAACATCCCGAAGAACGGCTGGTGCTCGGCGGTACGGCGAACCTCACCCGCAACGTCTCGGACTTCCCCGGATCGCTCCGGCAGGTACTGGAGGCGCTCGAGGAGCAGGTCATCGTGCTCAAGCTCCTCGCGGCCGCCCGCAACCCCGGTGCGGTCACCGTGCGCATCGGTGAGGAAAATGAGGACGAGCAGATGCGCAGCACCTCGGTGGTTTCCATCGGCTACGGCATGGACGACATGCTGCTGGGCGGGATGGGCGTCGTCGGGCCGACCAGGATGGACTACCCGAACACCATCGCCGCGGTGCGCGCGGTGGCGAACTACGTGGGGCAGATCCTCGCCGGCCGCTGAACGCGGGCGTCGAGATCGAAGGCAGAAGGAGAAGGCGAAGACGGTGGCGAGGGACTATTACGGCATTCTCGGGGTTGCGAAGAACGCGACGGATCAGGAGATCAAGCGCGCGTATCGCAAGCTGGCCCGTGAACTGCACCCCGACGTCAACCCGTCGGAGGACGCGCAGCACCGGTTCGGTGAGGTGACCACCGCCTACGAGGTGCTGTCGGACCCGCAGAAGCGCAAGATCGTCGACCTCGGCGGCGACCCGATGGACAGCGGCGCACGCGGGAACGGCGGCGGCGACCCCTTCTCCGGCTTCGGCGGTCTCGGCGACATCATGGACGCCTTCTTCGGCGCCGCGGGAGGTGGCGGTGGCCGCGGACGCGGACCGCGCAGCCGCGTCCAGCCCGGCTCCGACGCGCTCATCCGCCTCGGCCTCACCCTGGAGGAATGCGCCACCGGCGCCGACCGGGAGATCACCGTCGACACCGCCATCGTCTGCGACCTGTGCCGCGGCGCCGGCGCGGCCGAAGGCACCGGCACCAAGACCTGCGACACCTGCGGCGGCGCCGGCGAGGTCCAGTCCGTGCAGCGGTCGTTCCTCGGCCAGGTCGTCACCGCCCGCCCCTGCCCGGTCTGCCGCGGCTTCGGCGAGGTCATCCCCGACCCCTGCCGCCAGTGCGGCGGCGACGGCCGCGTCCGCGCGCGCCGCAACGTCACCGCGAAGATCCCGCCGGGCGTCGGCGACGGGATGCGCATCCGGCTGTCCGGCCAGGGCGAGGTCGGCCCCGGCGGCGGTCCCGCCGGTGACCTCTACGTCGAGATCGACGAAGCGCCGCACGAGGTGTTCGTCCGGCAGGGCAACGACCTGCACTGCAACTTCCGCATCCCGATGACCACCGCCGCGCTCGGCGCCACAGTGCCCATCGAGACGCTCATCGACGGCGACTACGAACTCGACATCGAACCGGGCACCCAGCCCGCCACCGAACTCGTGCTCACCGGCAAGGGCATGCCGCGCCTGCGGTCCTCCGGCCGCGTCGACGGCCGCGGAGACCTGCACGTCCACATCGACGTCGTCGTGCCGACCAAACTCGACGACGCCCAGCGCGACCTCCTCGTCGAACTGGCCCAGCAGCGCGGCGAAGACGTGCCTTCGCTGTCTTCGAACGGTTCCAAGCCCGGCGGGCTGTTCTCCAAGCTGCGCACCAAGAACCACCGGTAACCCGTGCCCGAGACGACACTGCCGGTCTTCCTCACCGCCGCGCTGCCCGGCTCCGGGCGCACCACCCTCGACGGTGAGGAAGCCCGGCACGCCGCCACCGTCCGGCGACTGCGGGTCGGTGAACGTCTCGTGCTTTCCGACGGCGAAGGCGGCATGGCGCGCTGTGTCGTCGAAGCCGTCCAAGCAGGCCGCGACGCGGTACTCACCCTCGCCATCGAAGAACACTGGACCGAGGAACCACCCGCACTCCGCGTCATCGTCGCCCAGGCCCTCGCCAAAGGCGACCGCGGCGAACTGGCCGTCGAACTCGCCACCGAAGCAGGCGCCGACGCGATCGTCCCCTGGCGCGCCGCCCGCAGCGTCGCCCGCTGGGAAGAAGGAGCCCGCGGCGACAAAGCCCTCACCCGCTGGCGCACCACCGCCCGCGCCGCCGCCAAACAAGCCCGCCGCGCCCACATCCCCGAAGTCGCCGAACCCGCCACCACCCGCGAACTCGCGGAACTCGTCCAGACCGTTTCCCGCGCCCTCGTCCTCGAATCCGGCATCACCACCCGGCTCACCGAGATCGAACTCCCGCCCCAAGGCGACGTCCTCCTCATCGTCGGCCCCGAGGGCGGCATCACCGACGACGAACTCACCACCCTCACCGACGCCGGCGCGACCGCCATCCGGTTGGGCCCCACCGTCTTGCGCACTTCCACCGCCGCCGCCGTCGCCCTCGGCGCGCTAGGGGTTCTCACCGACCGCTGGAAGTGAAAAAACACCCCACAATTTTGCGGCGAGTTATGGCGCGATCACGCAAACAGCCGTTACTCTCGTTAACTGACGCGCAACACACGGTTTCGGCGCGCCACTGGGGATGAAGCCCGGTCGCGCGCGTGAATCCCCGCCGGGCACCTCCCCCCTCGGTCCGGCGGAGCCGCGGCGGCGGTGGACCGACCCCCAGGGTCCACCGCGCCGCGGCATCTTCATTTGGGGCTTCGCGAGTTCACCCCGTGACGTCGCCGCGCTTTCGCTGATGGGCGCGCAGTACCACGAATCGCTGGCGAACCGCACCACGCTCTTGTTGCAGTTACAGGGTTTCGCCGCCTGCCACCGTCTCCGGCGCCGCGCGGCCCGACCCGGTGACGCTGAATCCACGCCGGTTTGTCCGAGCACGTCATCACCGAGACCGACCGCGACGTTAGGGTGGGGGAATGAGTGACGCGGAGACGTTGTTCGAGCGGATCATCGCGGGCGAGATCCCGTCCGAGAAGGTGTACGAGGACGCGACCACGTACGCGTTCCGTGACATCGCGCCGCAGGCGCGGGTCCACGTGCTCGTGGTGCCGAAGAAGCGGTTCCGGAACCTGGCCGAACTGGCCGCCGCCGAACCGCGGCTTCTCGCCGACGTCGCGGCCACCGCCAAGAAGGTCGCCGAGCTCGAGGGGATCGCCGAGTCCGGCTATCGGGTGGTGTTCAACACCGACGGTGACGCCGGGCAGACCGTCTTCCACGTGCACGCGCACGTGCTCGGCGGCGAGCAGCTGGGGCATTTCGGCCGTTGAGGCGCGCGGCCGGGAAAAACCGGACTGCGTGCCGCCACCCGCAACCAGTAGCATCGACGTTGTCAGTGTCGTTGAAAATCGCAGCGTAAGCGCAGGAAGTAGGCCCGAGGCCACGTGGCCGGAACCGTACCGGGTGAAGCCGCCCGCCCCGACGTCCCCCTGGACGTCACAGCGAAGGCCGACGAGGCCACCGTCACCGAAGCGGCCCAGTCCCGATTCCCCATCCCCGACGCCGCCGCGCTCAGCCTGCTCGGCTCGAGGGACGAAAACCTCCGGGTCGCCGAGGAACTCCTCGCCGCCGACGTGCACGTCCGGGGCAACGAGGTCACCCTGACCGGGGCACCCGCCGACGTCGCCTTCGCCGAGCGTGTCTTCGCCGAACTCGTGACGCTCGCCGGCCGCGGCCAGCAGGTCGACCCGGCCACCGTCCGCCGCACCGTCGGCATGCTCTCCACCGGTGACCACGAGTCACCGGCCGAAGTGCTGAGCATGAACATCATCTCCCGGCGCGGCAAGACGATCCGGCCCAAGACGCTCAACCAGAAGCGCTACGTCGACGCCATCGACAAGCACACGATCGTCTTCGGCATCGGCCCCGCCGGTACCGGCAAGACGTACCTCGCCATGGCCAAGGCCGTCCAGGCGCTGCAGGCGAAGCAGGTCACGCGCATCGTGCTGACCCGGCCCGCGGTCGAAGCCGGTGAGCGCCTCGGCTACCTGCCGGGCACGCTCAACGAGAAGATCGACCCGTACCTGCGCCCGCTCTACGACGCGCTGCACGACATGGTCGAGCCCGAGTCGATCCCCCGGCTGATGCAGGCGGGCACCATCGAGATCGCGCCGCTGGCGTACATGCGCGGCCGCACCCTCAACGACGCCTTCATCATCCTCGACGAGGCGCAGAACACCACGCCGGAACAGATGAAGATGTTCCTCACCCGGCTCGGGTTCGGCGCCAAGATCGTCGTCACCGGCGACGTCACCCAGGTCGACCTCCCCACCGGCCAGAAGAGCGGCCTGCGGGTGGTACGGGACATCCTCGAAGGCGTCGACGACCTGCACTTCGCCCAGCTCACCAGCCAGGACGTGGTGCGGCACAGGCTCGTCGGCGACATCGTCGACGCGTACGAGAAGTGGCAGGCCTTGCAGGACAGCCAGGACAAGGGCAACGGCTGGAAAGGGCAGCGGCGTTCATGAGCATCGAGATCGCCAACGAATCGGGTGTGAACGTCGACGAGAGCTCGATCGTGTCGGCCGCCCGTTTCGCGCTCGACAAGATGGAGGTCAGCCCGCTCGCCGAGCTGTCCATCCTGCTCGTCACCCTCGAGGTGATGGAGGACCTGCACGAACGCTGGATGGACCTGCCCGGTCCCACCGACGTGATGGCCTTCCCGATGGACGAGCTCGACTCGTCGCGCCGCCCGGACGCGCCCGACGCGTCGCCCGCGCTGCTCGGTGACATCGTGCTGTGCCCGGCGTTCGCGAAGGACCAGGCCAAGACGGCCGGGCACGCGCTGATGGACGAGCTGCACCTGCTCACCACGCACGGCGTGCTGCACCTGCTCGGCTACGACCACGCCGAACCCGCCGAGGAACGTGAGATGTTCGGTCTGCAGAAGCGGATCCTCGGCGAGTTCCAGGCGGCCGTGGCCGCGGTGAACCGGCGCGACGCGCAGCGCACCGCGGACGACAGGCTCCTCGGCACCGCCGGTCTCGACGCCGTGCCCGCCGACGAACCTCCCGCTTAGGCGGCTCGCCGACATGGGTAGTCCCACGGCACTGCTGGTCATCGCCATCGCGCTGATCCTGCTCGCCGGGGTGTTCGCCGCGGCCGACGCGGCGGTCAGCACCGTCTCCAAGGCCCGCGCCGACGGCCTCGTCCGGATGGGCAGGCCGGGCGCGCGCCAGCTCGCGCTGGTCATCGCCGAACGCCGCCGCCACATCAACCTGATCCTGCTGCTGCGGATGACCTGCGAGCTGACCGCCACCGTGCTGGTCACCGTCGACATCCTCGGCTGGGTCCGGCCGCTGTGGCTCGCCATCGTCGTCGCCGCGGCCGTGATGGTCGTGGTGAGCTACGTGCTCATCGGGGTCGGCCCGCGCACCCTCGGCCGCCAGCATCCGTACCGGATCGGCCTGGTCGTCGCGGGGCCGGTCCGCGTTCTCGGCACGGTGCTCGGCCCGCTCAGCAAACTGCTGATCGTCCTCGGTAACGCCATCACCCCCGGCCAGGGTTTCCGCGAAGGCCCGTTCACCTCCGAAGTCGAGCTGCGTGAACTGGTCGACCTGGCCCAGGAACGCGGCGTCGTCGAGGAATCCGAACGCGAGATGATCCACTCGGTGTTCGAGCTCGGCGACACCGTCGCGCGCGAGGTCATGGTGCCGCGTACGGAGATCGTCTGGATCGAACACGAGAAGACCGTGCGCCAGGCGCTCGCGCTGGCGCTGCGCACCGGGTTCACCCGGCTGCCGGTGATCGGCGAATCCGTCGACGACGTCGCTGGCGTGGTCAACATCAAGGACCTCATGCAGGCGTACATGGCCGAGGGCGGCCAGCAACGCCGGGTCGAAGAGCTGATGAACCCGGCGGGTTTCGTACCGGATTCGAAGCGGCTCGACGAGCTGCTCAAGGAGATGCAGGTCTCGCACAACCACATGGCGATCGCGGTCGACGAGTACGGCGGCACCGCGGGCCTGCTCACCATCGAGGACATCCTCGAGGAGATCGTCGGCGAGATCACCGACGAATCCGACACCGACGAACGCCCCGAGGTCGAGGAACTCGACAACGGCGCGGTCCGTGTGTCGTCCCGGCTCTCGATCGACGACCTGGGCGAACTGTTCGGAATCGACCTCGAAGACCATGACGTGGAGACCGTGGGCGGGCTGCTCGCCGAGCGACTCGGTAGGGTCCCGCTGCCGGGGGCCGAAGCCGAGGTCGCCGGACTTCGGCTGTTCGCCGAAGGCGGTAAGGACCGGCGCGGGCGGATGCGGATCACCACGGTGGTCGTCCACCCCGCCGACGCGGACGCGGTGACCGACGCTGCCCAGGGCAGGCGCCGTACCCGGCTTCCGCAGCCCGATGAAAGTGACAGGAGTGTCGAACATGCCTGAGCTGGACGCCGAGGACGAGAAGCTGGTGACCCTGGCCAGGTCCGCGCGAGCCCGCACCCAGGCCGCCGAAGGCGCCGCGCTCCGCGACACCGACGGCCGCACCTACGCGGCGAGCACGGTCGATCAGCCGTCCTTCAAGCTCACCGCGTTGCAGGCCGCCGTCGCGGCCGCCGTTTCGAGTGGGGCCGAAGGAATCGAGGCCGCCGTCGTGGTCAGCCCGGAGGGCCTGCTGAAGGGTGCCTCGGTCCAGGCAGTGCGGGACATCGCCGAAGCCGCCCCGATCTACCTGGTCGATCCGAGTGGCAAGGTGCTGAACTGATGGCCGAACCGCATCGCTCGGGCTTCGCCTGTTTCGTCGGGCGGCCGAACGCGGGCAAGTCGACGCTGACCAACGCGCTCGTCGGCAGCAAGGTGGCGATCACCTCCAGCAAACCGCAGACCACCCGGCACGCCATCCGCGGCATCGTCCACCGCGACGACGCGCAGCTGGTGATCATCGACACGCCGGGGCTGCACCGGCCGAGGACGCTGCTGGGTGAGCGGCTCAACGACATCGTCCATTCGACATGGTCCGAAGTGGACGTCGTCGGGTTGTGTGTGCCCGCCAACGAAAAAGTCGGTCCCGGTGACCGGTTCATCGCCGCCGAACTCAAGAAGATCGCCCAGCGCACCCCGGTGATCGGCATCGTCACCAAGACGGATCTCGTGAAACCCGAGCAGGTCGCCGAGCAACTGCTGGCGCTGCAGGAGGTCATGGAGTTCGCCGAACTCATCCCGGTGTCCGCTGTGGACGGTTTCCAGGTCGGCGCGCTCGCGGACCTGCTGGTGCGGCACCTTCCCGAAGGCCCGCAGCTGTATCCGGGCGGCGAACTCACCGACGAGCCCGAGCAGACCCTGGTCGCCGAGCTGATCCGCGAGGCCGCGCTGGAGGGTGTCCGTGACGAACTCCCGCACTCGATCGCCGTCACCGTCGAGGAAATGCTGCCGCACGAGGGCCGGGACGACATGATCGACGTCCACGCGTTCCTCTATGTGGAACGGCCGAGCCAGAAGGGCATCATCCTCGGGCACAAGGGTGAGCGCCTGAAGGACGTCGGTGCCCGTGCCCGGCAGCAGATCGAAGGGCTCCTCGGTTCGAAGGTCTACCTCGATCTGCACATCAAGGTCGCCAAAGAGTGGCAGCGCGACCCCCGTCAGTTGCGACGACTGGGCTTCTGACCGCTTTTGCCTGAACGGAATGTCTCGATTCGGTCGCGGACACCGGTTGATGATGTGGAACCGGACGGGTGACCCTAGAGTCTCACTCCTCGACTCCGGTGATCGCTGATCGGGCGGCGCGCGCCCGGGTCGATTTGCACATCATCATTCGTGAAGGGAAAGCGGTAAATGACCGACAACCAGGGCCTGCCCAACTACTCCGGCGACCCTCAGGGCGGGGGCGCCTCCAACAACCCCGGCCCGCCGCCCAACAACAACCTGGTGTGGGCGATCCTCACCACGATCCTGTGCTGCCTGCCCTTCGGTATCGTCTCGATCGTCAAGTCGACCCAGGTGAACTCCCTCTGGGCGCAGGGTCAGACCGCCGCCGCGCAGGAGGCCGCCGACGCGGCCAAGAAGTGGGCCATCATCGCCGCGATCGTCGGTGTCGTGGTCAACATCGTCTCCATCATCTTGGTGATGTCTCTCGGTCTCCTCGCGGCCGACGTGAACAACTACCGCTGATAGCGGCGATCGAGGGGGAGACCTCATGACCGACCAGTACCCGAACTACCCGCCTCCGGGTGGTCCTCCGCCGCAACAGCCCTATTACGGCGGCGCGCCGAGTTACGGTCCTCCACCGGACAACAACCTGGTGTGGGCCATTCTCTGCACGGTGCTGTGCTGCTTGCCGCTGGGTATCGTCGCGATCGTGAAGTCGAGCCAGGTGCAGACGTTGTGGGCGCAGGGCTTCCACGCCGAAGCCCAGAAAGCGGCCGACGACGCGAAGAAGTGGTCGATGTGGGGAGCGATCGCCACCGGCGGTCTTTTCCTGCTGTACATCATCTTCATCGTGGTGATGATCATCATCGGCGCGTCGGCGGGAAGCTTCACGCCGTGACGACGTCCGTCTACACGGGATTCCCGGCGCGCGGGTTCAAGGCGAAGGCCCGCGCGCTGGGGCCGCCGCTGGCCATCGCGGCGGGCGCCGGGCTCGGCTGTGTCGCATTGTGGCTGGGCGACCCCACCACCCCCGGCGGACCGCTTCCGGTCTGCCCCACCAAAGCACTGCTGGGCATCTCCTGCCCCGGCTGCGGTGGCATGCGCATGGTCTACAGCGCGCTGCACGGAGACATCCCCGCCGCGCTGCACTACAACGCGGTGTCCTTTGTGGTCGTTCTGCTGCTCGTCTGGAGCACCGTCGCCTGGACGGTCGGCAGGCTCCGCGGCAGGCCGGTGAACAGCTGGCTGCACTGGCGCTGGACGCCGCTCGCGTTCGGTGTCGTGTTCGTCGTCTGGTTCGTCATTCGTAACCTGCCCTTCGCCCCGTTCACCTCGCTCCACGTCTGAGAACTGGTTGGCGGAGCTGAGATGTATCCGCCAGAGGTGACGTGGATGACCAGGTCTCGCCCTGCCGACGTCGATCGCGGTCGCGGGTTCACCGATTGGCACTGAGCGACGGGCCGAGGTCCGGATCGTCGGTGGCACCGAGTACGCTCCCGCGCACCGGTCTGCTCGGTGTGTACCCATGCCGTACATTCAGGCCGGGTCGCCGCACGAGGGCCCCGTGCGCCAGGGGGCGAGGAACCAGCGAGGGGATTTCGATGACCACTCCCTACGGCCAGCAGCCGCCGGGACACCAGCCGCCGTCCGGGTTCGGGCCTCCTCCGGGGGACGGGCAGCAGCAGTCACCGCAGTCGCAGCAACCGTTCGGGCAGCCGCCGTCGGGGGAGCAGCCTTCGCCGTTCGGTCAGCAGGCGCCCGCCGAACAGCAGCCCTCGCCGTTCGGCCAGCAGCCGCCCGCCGAACAGCAGCCCTCGCCGTTCGGCCAGCAGCCGCAAGCCCAGCAGTCCTCGCCGTTCGGGCAGCCGCAGCAACAGCAGTCCCCGTTCGGGCAGCCGCAGCACCAGCAGTCGCCCTTCGGCCAGCAGCCCGGACAGCCGGGGCAGCCCCCGTTCGGTCAGCAGCCGCCGCCGTACGGACAGGCGCCGTTCGGTCAGGCTTCGCCGTACGGCCTGCCTTCGCACGCGTACGCACCCTGGGGCAAGCGGGTCGGCGCGATGCTGATCGATTTCAGCCCGGTCCTTCTGGTCTACCTCATCGGCGGCCTGCTCTTCCTGGTGAGCGAATCCGCCGGGAGCGCGGGGATGGGCATCACCGGGATCGCGTTCTTCGGCTTCACCATCTGGAACCGCTGGATCCTGATGGGCACCACCGGGCAGTCGCTCGGCAAGCGGTTCATGAAGATCAAGCTGCTCAAGGAAGCCACCGGCGAGCCGCTCGGCGTCGGGATGACGATCGCGCGCGAGTTCTGCCACTTCCTCGACAACTTTCTCTTCGGTCTCGGCTACTGGTGGCCGCTGTGGGACATGAAGCGGCAGACCTTCTCGGACAAGATCATCGGCACGGTCGTGCTTCCCGTCGACGCCGAGGTTCCCGGAGCGCAGCAGTTCGGCGGCCAGGCCGGTTTCCCCGCGCCGCAGTCGGCGCCGTTCCCCGCCCAGCCTTCGCCGTTCGGTCAACCCCAGCAGGCCCCCTCGGGTGCCTTCGGCCAGCCGCAGCAGCCGTCGCCGTTCGGGCAGCAGCCCGCGCCGCAGTCGCAGCCGTTCGGCCAGCAGCCGCCGGGAACCGCGACCCCGTCCTCGGAGTCCCAAACCGAACCGGGCTTCGGCGAGGCCGAGCCGACCCAGGTGCTCCGCCCCGGCCAGTCCCAGCAGGCGCCGTCCGCGTTCGACGAAGCCGAGCCGACGCAGAAGATCACGCCGGAACAGCTGAGGCAGCAGCTGCCCGGTGCGGACGGGCCGAACGGACCCGGAACGCCGCAGCAGTAAGGAACGACCGGCGGGATCCACCCGCCGGGAAGCACGACAAAAGTGGGGAACCCCGATGACGAACCCGTACGGCCAGCAGCCCGGCTACGGCCAGCAGCAGCCTTATGGCCAGCAGCCTCAGCCCGGCTACGGACCTCCGTCCGGCGCCACGCCCGCACCGTACGGTCAGCCTTCGGGGGCGAACCCGATGCCGTATGGCCAGCCGGCACCGTACGGTCAGCCTTCCCCGTACGGCCAGCCCGCGCCCTACGGCGCTCCGGGCGGCATGCCCGGCGGCGGGGACATCAACTCGATCCCCGACTACAAGGGCTGGGCGATCGGCTGCATCTTCCTCTTCTGGATCATCGCGATCTTCGCGATCATGAAGTCCAACGAGGTCAACACCTACAAGATGCAGGGCAACTACGCCGCCGCCATGGACGCGTCGAAGTCGACGAAGACCTTGTGCATGATCGCCTCGATCGTCGGCGGTGCCAGCTGCCTGCTCTCCCTTCTCTGGATCATCGTGGGCGTCGCGACGGCGTTCTGACCGAAAGAACAACGAGGACCATTCAAATGACCAATCCCTACGGCCAGCAGCAGCCCTATGGACAGCAGCAGCCTGGCTACGGACCGCCTTCCGGTGGCATGCCCGCTCCCTACGGCCAGCCGGCCCCGTACGGCGCCCCGTCTCCCTACGGCGCGCCGGGCGGTATGCCCGGCGGTGGCGGCGACATCAACGCCATCAAGGACTACAAGGGCTGGGCGATCGGCTGCATCTTCCTCTTCTGGATCATCGCGATCTTCGCGATCATGAAGTCCAACGAGGTCAACACCTACAAGATGCAGGGCAACTACGCCGCCGCCGCGGACGCGTCGAGGTCGACGAGGACCCTGTGCATGATCGCGACGATCATCGGTGGTGTCAGCTGTGCCTTCGCCATCGTGATGCTCATCATCTCGATCGTCGCGGCTTCGACCGCGACCTACAGCTGCTACGGCAGCTACTGCTGATTCCGGGGCACACCACCCCGATGTCGGTCCCAGGTGGGACGATGTCGGGGTGGTGAACCTCTATCGCGACACCGGCGTGGTGTTGCGGACGCACAAACTGGGTGAGGCCGACCGGATCATCACCCTGCTCACGCGGCGGCACGGCAAGGTCCGTGCGGTCGCGAAAGGCGTGCGTCGGACTTCTTCGCGCTTCGGGGCGCGTCTGGAGCCGTTCGGGCACGTCGACGTCCAGTTCTACACCGGCCGGTCCCTCGACGTGATCACCCAGGTCGAGACGGTCGACGCCTTCGCCTCGCCGCTGGTGGCCGATTACCAGCGCTACACCGCGGCGAGCGCCATCGCCGAGACGGCCGACAGGCTGTCCGCCGAAGAGGGCGAACCGGTGCTCAAGCTCTACATGCTCGTCGTCGGAGCCCTTCGGGCGCTCGCGGGCGGCGAACGCGACAGCTCCCTCATCCTCGACGCCTTCTTCCTGCGGGCCATGGCCTACGCGGGATGGGCGCCCGCGATCACCGAATGCGCCCGCTGCGGCCTGCCAGGACCGCACAAGGCGTTCAGTGTGTCGGCGGGCGGCTCGATGTGCCCGGATTGCCGGGTTCCCGGCTGTGTCCACCCCTCCCAAGAGGTGCTGACCCTGCTCGCGGCGCTCCTGCACGGCGAGTGGCCGGTGGCCGAAGCGGCGTTACCGGTGCCTCGGCGGGACGCGTCCGGCCTGGTCGCGGCGCATCTGCAGTGGCATCTGGAGCGGCAATTGCGGTCGCTGCCGCTGGTGGAGAGGCGTGCGCGGGAGGGCGTCACCGGAGCGCAGTAGGGTCGCAGGCACAGGTTCACTCGATCAGGAGGCTCGAAGGTGCTGCGCAGGGGACGCGAGAACAAGGCGTCACAATTCGAACTTCGCGCGCCGGAGCCGCATCCGTCCGGTGCCCGGCCGCCGGAGATCCCCCGGGAACTCCTCCCGAAGCATGTGGCGCTGGTGATGGACGGCAACGGCCGCTGGGCCAATCAGCGCGGCCTGCCTCGGATCGAGGGGCACAAGCGCGGCGAAGCGGTGATGATCGACGTCGCCAGCGGCGCCGTGGAACTCGGCGTCAAATGGCTGTCGGTGTACGCGTTCTCCACCGAGAACTGGAAGCGGAGCCCGGAAGAGGTCCGCTTCCTCATGGGCTTCAACCGCGACACCATCCGTCGTCAGGTCGACTACCTCGGCTCGATCGGCGTCCGCATCCGCTGGGCGGGGCGCCGCCCCAAGCTGTGGGCGAGCGTCATCAAGGAACTCCAGGTCGCCGAGGAGAAGACCAAGCACAACACGGCGCTGAACATGACCATGTGCGTCAACTACGGCGGCCGCGCCGAACTGGGCGACGCCATGCGCCGGATCGCCCAGGACGTGGCCGACGGGAAACTGAACCCGGACAAGGTCACCGAGAAGACCATCGGGAAGTACCTGTACCAGCCCGACATGCCGGACGTGGACCTGTTCCTGCGGCCGTCGGGGGAGCAGCGGACGTCGAACTTCCTGCTCTGGCAGTCGGCCTACGCCGAGATGGTCTACCAGGACACGCTCTTCCCGGACTTCGACCGCACCCACCTGTGGCGGGCGTGCCTCGAGTTCGCGAAACGGGACCGTCGCTTCGGCGGTGCCATCGACAAGGCTTCGGAAGGAACCTCATGACCACCGAAGCGGCGGACACGGCGGCATTGCTGACGTCGGCACGGGAAGCCCTCGAGCGTTATCTCGAAGTCCACGTCGACGACGACGGCGCGCTGACCTTCTCGCACGCGGACGTCCCCTGCGTCATCCAGGCGACCCGGCTGGCCGAAGGGCTGACCGTGCTGAGCCTGACCTGCGTCGTCGCCTGGGATCTGCCGGACGACCCGGCGATCGCGGCCTCGGCGGCGGAACGCGCCGGGCAGGGCCTGTTCGGGACGCTCGGGGTCGTGCGCTCGGAAAAGGGCATCGACATCACGCTGAGGTACGCGTTCCCGGCCGAGGGGATGGAGCCCTCGCCGCTCGGGACGTTGCTCATGCTGGTCGTGTCGACCGCGTCGCAGCTCCGGAGCGATCTTCTGGGCGCCACCCCCGGGGACTGACCCCGGGAACACAGGGTCACCTGGCATCATCTCGCGCATGGAAACCATTTCCACGAGCGCCCCGGAGCAGAAGCCGGTCCGGCGGTTCAAGATCACTTCGATCGAGGTGCTCTGCGCGATCCTGCTGATCGCGATCCTCGGGCAGAGCTGGCTCCAGCAGGTGTTCGACGTGCCCGCGCTGCGGACCGGCTCGACGGTGTTCGTCGCCGTCTGCGTGCAGGCGCTGCCGTTCCTGGTGCTCGGGGTCCTGATCAGCGGCGCGATCGCGGCGTTCGTACCCGCTCGCGTGCTGGAGAAGGTGCTGCCCCGGCGCGCGGGTGCGGCGGTCGGCGTCGCGGGTCTGGCCGGGGTCGCCCTGCCGGGGTGTGAATGCGCCTCGGTGCCGGTGGCGCGGCGGCTGATCGGCCAGGGCGTCGCACCCGCGGCCGCGTTGACGTTCCTGCTGGCCGCTCCCGCGGTGAACCCGGTGGTGCTGGTCGCCACGGCGGTGGCGTTCCCCGGGAATCCGGAGATGGTGTTCGCCCGGTTCGCCGGTTCGCTCGCCACGGCGATGGTGATGGGCTGGCTGTGGGCGAAATGGGGCAAACTCGACTGGATCGCCGAGCGCGCTTTGCGACGTCTTCCGGAGGTGCGGCACGGTTCGCGCTGGAAGACCTTCGCCGAGACGGCGCGGGCGGATCTGGTCGAGGCGGGCGGATTCCTCGTACTCGGTGCGATGATCGCCGCCGCGATGAACGTGCTCGTGCCCGCCAAATGGTTCGGCGTGCTGGGGGAGCAGATCGTGCTCGGGATCCTGGTGATGGCCGTGCTCGCCGTCGTGCTGGCCCTGTGCAGTGAGGCCGACGCCTTCGTCGCCGCGTCGCTGACCGCGATGCCACTGCTGCCGAAACTGGTGTTCCTGGTGGTCGGGCCCGCGATCGACGTGAAGCTGTTCGCCCTGCAGACCGGTACCTTCGGCAAATCCTTCGCGCTGCGCTTCGCGCCGGTGACCTTCGTCGTCGCGTTGTCCTGCGCCGTCGTGTCGGGCGTGCTGATCCTCGGAGGTGGCGCGTGAAACGCGAGACCCAGAACATCCTGCTGATCCTGCTCGGCGGGGCACTGCTCAAGATCACGATCAACGGCGACTACCTGCGCTACGTCAAACCCGCGCAGCAGCCCTGGATCATCGCGGGCGGCGCGGTGATGGTCACGCTGGGCGCGGTCGCGATCGTCCGCGACCTGCTGGCCGCGCGCGCCGCCTCCGCCGCCGTCTCCGGCGATGTCCACGCGCACGACCACAACACGCGTTCGGCGTGGCTGCTGATGGTCCCGGTGCTGGCCGTCTTCCTGGTCGCGCCGCCCGCGCTGGGCGCCGACTCGGTGACCCGGACCGAGGCGAGGGCACCGCAGAGCGCCTCGGCGAGCAACGCGGCCGCCTTCCCGCCGCTACCCGCCGGGGACGTGGTGCCGCTGGAGGTCAACGAGTTCGTCAGCCGCGCGGGCTGGGACAAGAGCGGGACCTTGAACGGGCGCACGGTGCGGCTGTCCGGCTTCGTCGTGCACAACGAAGGCAACACGATGCTGGCCAGGCTGGTCATCGGCTGCTGTGCGGCCGACGCCTACCCGATCACCGTGCGACTGGTGGGCGAGGGCGTTTCGGGCTTCGGCAACGACACCTGGCTGGAAGTGACCGGGACGGTCGTGCCGGGCACGGCGGTGCGGGAAAACAGCTACACGCCGGACTTGACGCTCACCTCGGTGCGGCAGGTGCCCGCGCCGAAGGATCCCTACGAGTACTGAGCAGGCGCCTAACGCTGTGGGCTGGGGTCGTGAGTGGCGATTCGGGTTCTGGCCAAGGGTGTTTGAGGTACCGACGGCAGGTGGGGCCGGTAGCGGCCGGGCCGTGAAGGGCTCCTTGAGGGACTCAGAGCCCCTCAAGGAGCCCCTCACTCGTCGCGGACGGCCGTCACGACACCAGTCACACCGGGGGCCTTCCTGTGCTTGGGTACTCGGGGAAGGTGTGAAGGTCGAGTTTCCTCGGCTGAGCCGAGGGAAGGGGGCCTTCACGCGCAGCCGCTGTGACTACTGGGGCTGGTGGTGTTGCTGAGGCCACGGATGGTGATCGCGTAGTCCGTGAAGGCCTCCTTCCCTACCTTCAGGGTAGGCAAGGAGGCCTTCACGGACCGACCCTGCGGCCACACCTGGCCGCCACATTCAGTAGGTACCTAAGAGGGGTTCTATTGAGGGGTAAGGCAATTTGGCGCGGTCGGCGCCCGCTGCCCGTGTCGCGAAAGCCACTGCCCCAGCGTCGAAGCGTGATGTCCTGAAGGCCCCCGTTGAGACCTTCAACGTCTCAACGGGGGCCTTCAGGACAACGCCACATTTGAGTTGCCTCTCAATAACCCGAATCGCCACTCACGACCACCTGCGCCGAAAGCGTCAGTGGTTCGAGCAGGTCCCGACGATCTCCACGGTGTGGCTGATGTCGGAGAAGCCGTGCTCCGAAGCGATCTTCTCGGCCCACCGCTCGACCGCCGGCCCCTCGACCTCGACGGTGCTGCCGCAGAGACGGCACACCAGGTGATGGTGGTGGTGCGACGAGCAGCGGCGGTAGATGGCCTCGCCGGTGTCGGTGCGCAGGGTGTCGATCTCGCCGGCCTCCGACAGCGACTGCAGCGTCCGGTACACCGTGGTGAGCCCGATTCCGTCGCCGCGTTTGCGCAGCTCGTCGTGCAGTTCCTGGGCGGAACGGAAGTCGTCGATCTCCTTGAGCAGCTCGACTACGGCGGCCCGCTGTTTCGTCGACCGGCGACCCGGCACCGGCGCGGAACCGTTGGCCGTCGTGGGACTCATGCTCACTTCCCCTCCTGAACGTGGGCTACGGCGTCCACCACGATATGCGCAAGGTGATCGTCGACCAGCCGGTACACCACCTCACGGCCGCGTCGCTCGCCCTGGACGACGCCCGCGGTCTTCAGTACCCGCAGGTGCTGGCTGATCAGCGGCTGCGCGACGTCGAGGGTGTCCACCAGTTCGTGCACGCACCGGTCGGCGCTGCGCAGCTGCAGGACGATGGCGATGCGGACGGGGGCGGCGAGTGCCCGGAGCAGGTCACCGGCGTCCGCGAGGGCGGCGGCCGAGGCCGACGCCGCCGGCTCGGCAGGCGGCCGGGCGGCCGAATGCGGTCCGGGGTCTTCCGTGAAGCCCGGGGCGGCCGAGTCCGGGGTCACCGTAGCCATGCCGCCTCCATGTTCATCATGATTTCCGAAGTCATTGCCAGTAACAGTGCCCCTCATCTTAGTGTTCCCGTCTCGGCTGGTCTGTTCGCCGACCGGGCGACCACTCGGCGGCGGTGTTACTGCTCCATTCGGGTGACTTCGCAAAGAAATGACCATTCCACTTCGCATGTGGTCGCTGACGGTGCAAGGTTGTCGCGGAGCGTTTCGTCGCTTCTCGTACGCTGACGACCGCGCTCGGAGGGCCCGGAGAGGCAGTGGGGAGACATGACTCGTTTCGTGACGAAGCTGGCCGCCGTGACGGCGGCCTTCGCTTTGGCGTCGGTTCCGGGGCTCGCCTCGGCGCAGACGACGCAGGCCGTCGATGAGAAGACCGGGCCCGTGTCGTTCGCGAACGTGGCGTCGGCGAGGATCGGGAACTCGGGTTCGCTGATCACCGAGACGCAGCGATCGCCGCTGACCCCCGGCCAGTCGAAGCTCTCCCCGGATCGTACCGTCGTCCCCCGCGACGAAGGTGAACGCAAGACCTTCGGCGGCAACTGGGACATCAACCTCGGCCGCTACGGCTCGTCCGCGAACCCGTACCCGAGCGGTATCGCCAGCCGCGACCACAACGTGCTCGCCGCGCTGCAGCAGACCACCGTCCCGACGGCGGTCGCGGAGAGCAACTACGCACTGATCGACAACGGACGCGGCGGCGCGAAGCCCGCCGACAACACCGTGCTGGTCCTCGAGGGCGCGAAGAGCGCCGTCGACTGCTCGTCGCCGAGCAAGCCGTCGTCGTCGACGAGTGTGTCGAAGATCTGGGTGCGCGACGAGAACGGCGCGCTGAAGCCGTCCGGCGCTTCGGGTGTCGACATCAAGGGACTCAAGCTCGGTCCGCTGTCGACCGTCCAGGCCGAGAAGGTCAGCAAGGAGAAGACGGTCTCCGATCTGACCGTGTCCCGGGTGACCGCCTTCGACCAGCTGATCCGGCAGGACGGCTGGCGCAGCGGCGACGTCACCGCCGCCGCGGGCTGGAAACTGGAGATCGTCACGCATGTGCGCGACGCGGACGGCAAGGACCTGCGCGAGGCCCGCGCGACGATCGTGCTCGGCGGCGTGAGCTGCTCGATCCCGAAGAACTTCGTCGCGAAGCCCGCCGGTGGTACCGGGCCGGGCGCGGCACCCGAGCAGCCGTCGGTGCCCGGCACGGTGCCCGCGGGCGGCGTCCCGCCGCAGACCGCCGACACCACGCGGACCGTGGTCGGGCTCGGGCTGCTGGGTGGTGGCATCGTGATCGGCGCGGCGGCCATGCTGCTCTACCGCCGTCGCAAACCCGTTCCGGTACGGGAGAAGTAGCGGTCCCGTGCGGAACTGGCTGGCGGGGCTCTCCGCCGTCGTCTCCGCGCTCGCCATCTCAGCGGGCGTGATCGTGCTGACCTGGATCCCGCCGGAGCAGTCGGTCTCGTTCGCCGAACCCGCGGTCCTCCCGGGGGAGGACGGGGCCCCGCTGGCCTTGCCCGCCGACAGTTCGACGCGCGGCCAGCGGCCCGGCACCATCCGGCTGCCCGAGGGCGGAACGGCGAGACTCATCCGCTCCGAGGTCAACGCCGACGGCGTCCTCCCGATCCCGCGCGGCCTCCAGGACGCGGCCTGGTGGGGCGCGCGGCTCGGCGCCGAATCCGGGACGGCGCTGATCTCCGGGCACGTCAACTGGGGCGGTACCAAGGGGCCGTTCGACGAGCTGTGGCGGATGCGTGCCGGCCAGGAGGTGGCCGTCAGCGACGCGGCGGGCGGTATCTGGGTCTACCGGGTGCGCGAAATCGTCACCGTGCACAAGAGCGAGCTGCCCGCGCAGGCGGCGAAGCTGTTCGCGCAGAGCGGGCCGCACCGGCTGGTGCTGGTCACCTGCGGCGGCGACTACCTCGGCGGGACGGACGGCTACCGCGACAACCGGGTCATCGTCGCCACCCCCGTCACCGGCCCGCCCGCCTGATCCCCTGCGTTTAGAGGACTAAACGCGGGAAGTCGGTGCAACCCACGTCAGCTCGCGTCGCGTGTCTAGCGACACCGGCCGCTCCGGCGGCTTGAAGCGAGCAAGGAGAAATACCCGATGGTGGGACAGTTCGACGACGGCGCGGCGAGCGAGGAGCAGCCGAAGAAACGCTCCGGCCTGGGCTGGATCCTCGCCTGCGCCGCGATCTTCGTGGTGGCGACCGTGGTCGCGGTGGTCTTGTTCACCGGAAAGGGTGACCCGGTCAACGCGGCGGCCGAAGGCCAGGCGGGGACGTCCGCGATGCAGCCGCCCGAGGTCCCGGTCGACGTCCCGGCCGACAAGGGGCAGGCGCCCGGCACGGTCAAACTGCCCGGTGGCGGCACGGCGAAACTGATCCGCAAGGAACTGACCGCCGACGGGACCCTCCCCATCCCCGAGGGTCTCGACGAAGCCACCTGGTGGGGTTCGAAACTGGGCGCCGACCAGGGCGCTTCCCTGCTTTCCGGGCATGTGAACTGGAAGGGCAAGAAGGGCCCGTTCGACGAACTGTGGCGGCTCAAGACCGGCCAGGAGGTCAGCGTCGTCGACACCGACGGCGGCAAATGGGTCTACAAGATCGGCGAGGTCGTCACCGTGCACAAGACGAAGCTGGCCGAGCAGGCGGAGAAGCTGTTCGGACCGGACGGTCCGCACCGGCTGGTGCTGGTCACCTGTGGTGGCGAGTACGTCGGCGGGACCGACGGTTACGAGGACAACCGCATCGTCACCGCGTCCTTGGTCAGCAGGCCCTGACCCGTTCCAACCTCGCCGGAGGTCGCGCGGGGACGGGCGGTTAGTCTTGTCGTTCTAGTCCGATACCCGTCCCCGCATGCTTCGGAGCGTGGAGTGCCCGCCAACACCATTGAGACCGTCGTCAGCCTGTGCAAGCGTCGAGGCTTCGTTTTCCCGTGTGGAGAGATCTACGGCGGTACCAAATCGGCGTGGGACTACGGTCCGCTCGGGGTCGAGCTCAAGGACAACATCAAGCGCCAGTGGTGGAAGACCGTCGTGCAGAGCCGCGACGACGTCGTCGGCCTCGACTCCTCGGTGATCCTGCCGCGCCAGGTCTGGGTCGCGTCGGGTCACCTCGACGTCTTCACCGATCCGCTGATCGAATGTCTTTCCTGCCACAAACGTTTCCGCGCCGACCAGCTGGCCGAGGACTTCTCCGCGCGTACGGGCAAGGAGGTGACCGAGGACGACCTGACCGAGGTCCCGTGCCCGAACTGCGGCAACCGCGGCGAGTACACCGCGCCGCGTGACTTCAACATGATGCTGAAGACCTACCTCGGCCCGGTCGAGTCCGAGGAAGGCGTGCACTACCTCCGCCCGGAGACCGCGCAGGGCATCTTCATCAACTTCCTCAACGTGCAGACCGCGGCACGCAAGAAGCCGCCGTTCGGCATCGGCCAGATCGGCAAATCGTTCCGGAACGAGATCACGCCGGGTAACTTCATCTTCCGCACGCGTGAGTTCGAGCAGATGGAGATGGAGTTCTTCGTCGAACCGGGCGAGGACGAGACCTGGCACCAGTACTGGATCGACGCGCGCACCGAGTGGTACAAGGACCTCGGCATCAAGGCGGACAACCTTCGCCTCTATGAGCACCCGAAGGAAAAGCTCTCCCACTACTCGAAGCGCACCGTCGACATCGAGTACCGCTTCGCGTTCAACGCGGGCCAGGAATGGGGCGAGCTCGAGGGCATCGCGAACCGCACCGACTTCGACCTCACGACGCACTCGAACCACTCCGGCGTGGATCTGTCGTTCTTCGATCAGGCCACGAAACAGCGGTTCCGCCCGTTCGTCATCGAGCCCGCGGCCGGTGTCGGCCGGTCGATGATGGCGTTCCTGGTCGACGCGTACCACGAGGAAGAGGTGCCGAACGCCAAGGGCAGCACCGACACTCGCGCGGTGCTCAAGCTGGACTACCGGCTCGCGCCCTTCAAGGTCGCCGTCCTCCCGTTGTCCCGCAACGCCGATCTCACACCGAAGGCGCGCGACGTCGCGGCGGCGCTGCGCAAGCACTGGAACGTCGACTTCGACGACGCCGGCGCGATCGGCCGCCGCTACCGGCGCCAGGACGAGATCGGGACGCCGTATTGCGTGACCGTCGACTTCGACTCGCTCAACGACCACGCGGTGACCGTGCGGGAGCGCGACACCATGGCGCAGGAGCGGGTCGCGATCGACAAGCTCGAGGCTTACCTGGCTGGACGTCTGATCGGCTGCTGACGCCCTCGGCAAACGCCATGAAAGGTCCTTTCCTTGCAAATTTCGCAAGGAAAGGACCTTTCATTGCATTGGGGGAGCGGTTCGGGACCACCCCCTGACAACTGTCACCCCCAGGTCGTGACGCGCGGCCCAGGGCCGCGAGCCCCGCGAGCGCCAAGCTCGGAGTATGCGAGAACAAGACATCATCACGGGGGCGGCGGTCCGGCTTTCCGGGCTGCGTAAGCATTACGGCGACGTCCATGCCGTCGACGGCGTGGACCTCACGATCGCGCCGGGCGAGGTGGTCGCCCTCCTCGGCCCCAACGGCGCCGGCAAATCCACCACGGTCGACATGATCCTCGGCCTCACCGTGCCCGACAGCGGCACCGTGACCGTCTTCGGCCGCGAGCCGGGCGAAGCGGTCGGCGACGGGATGATCGGCGCGATGCTGCAGGGCGGCGCGCTCGTCGAGGATCTCACCGTCGCCGAGACCGTCGGTATGGTCGCCGCACTGCACCGCAAGCCGATGCCCGTCCGCGAAGCGCTGCGCCGCGCCGGGGTCGAAGACCTCGCGAACCGGCGTTCCACCCGGCTTTCCGGCGGGCAGAAGCAGCGCGTGCGGTTCGCGGTCGCGTTGGTGAGCGACCCCGACCTGCTGATCCTCGACGAGCCCACCGCCGCGATGGACGTCGGCACGCGCCGCGAGTTCTGGAAGTCCATGTACGAGTACACGGACTCCGGTCGCACGGTCCTGTTCGCCACCCACTATCTCGAAGAGGCCGAAGAGTTCGCCGACCGTGTCGTGCTGATGCGGTCGGGGCGGATCGTCGCGGACGGTTCGGTCGCGCAGGTCCGTGCGCTGGCAGGGGGACGCACGGTCCGCGCGGTCGTGCCCGCGACGGTGGAACCGGTGATCGCGGGGCTGCCCGCGGTCACCGGGTTCGAACTCCGGGGCGGCCGCGTCACCATCTCCAGCTCCGATTCCGACACCACGCTGCGGGCGCTGCTGGCCCAGGTCCCCGAAGCGCATGACATCGAGATCAGCGCCGTCGGTCTCGAAGGCGCCTTCCTTTCCCTGACCACCGAGACCACCGAGGAACCCGTCCGATGAATCCGACCTATCTCAAGACCGAGATCGTCCGCACCTTCCGCTCGACCCGGTTCGTGCTCTTCGCCGTCGCCTTCCCGGTGCTGATGTTCCTGTTGCAGTCCAACGTTTTCAGTGCGGCCGACGTGAACATCGCCGGCGTGATCATGGTCAACATGATGGCCTTCGGCACCTTCTCCGCCGCGATGACCAGCGGCGCGAAGCTGGCCATCGAACGGTCCACCGGTTGGCAGCGCCAGCTGCGGCTGACCCCGCTGACCGGCGCCGGTTATCTCGGCGGCAAGGCGCTCTCGGCGATGCTCGTCGCGCTTCCGTCGTTGCTCGTCGTCCCCTTGATCGGCGTCCTGTTCCAAGGCGTCCACCTCGACGCCGCCGGCTGGCTGCGGCTGGTGTTCGGCATCTGGCTGGGCGCGATCCCGCTGGTGCTGCTCGGTCTGTTGCTCGGCCAGTTCGGCACGCCGGAGTCGATGCAGCCGATGAACATGATCGTCATGATGGGCATGGGTTTCCTCGGTGGGATGTGGATCCCCATCGACGCGATGCCGTCGTGGATGGCCGACCTCGCCCAGGTGACGCCGACCTACTGGCTGATCCAGCTGGTCCGCCCGGTCGTGACCGACCATCTCACGGTGAGCCTCACGGCCGCGCTCGGCGTGCTGGCGGCGTGGACCGCGGTCCTCGGGGCACTGGTGATCAGGCGTTACCGTAAGGACAGTGCGCGGGTCTGAGAAATGGGTGAACCGGTGAACGACTACCCGGGCAGGGTGAAGACGGGCCTGAACAACCGTGAGAACTGGTGGTCGGACATGCCACCGAGGACCGGCAGCGGGCCCCAGCCGGCGAAGTGGGCAGTGCTGGGGCTCGCCTTCGTCCTGCCGAGCTTCATCCCCACGGCGGTCGAGCTGACCACCGACGGGATCACCGCGGAAGAACTGGTGATCGCCGGTCTCCTGCTCGTCTACGGGGCCTGCTACCTGCTGTTCCCGTTCGCCCTGCCGCCTTCCCGGCGGAAGACGACCTACGTCTTCTCGGTGCTGATGCTGCTCATCGGTCTCGCTCTGGTGTTCCTGCACGGCAACAACCCGTACATCCTGATCTACGCGACCGCGGTCCTGGCCTTCTCGCTGCCGCCGGCGTGGGCGCTGATCCTGGACGGCGGTGCCCTGCTGCTGGTGCTGGTCGTCCACCTGATCCTCGGCAAGGACGATCTCGGTGACCTCATCGCGGTCGTCTCGATCACGGCGGCGATGTTCTTCATGGCGAACCTGGTCCGCGCGGTGCGCAAACTGGAGGCGGCGAACCAGGAGATCGCGACCCTCGCGGTGGCGGGGGAACGCGAGCGCCTGGCGCGGGATCTGCACGACATCCTCGGCCACAGCCTCACCACGATCACGGTGAAGGCCGGGCTCGCCCGCCGGATGCTGGAGAGCGGCAAGGACGACGGCCGTGCGCTGGAGGAGATCCGCGAGGTCGAAGGCCTGACCCGCAGCGCGCTGTCGGACATCCGCGCCACGGTGTCGGAGTACCGCGAGGTGTCGCTCTCGGCGGAACTCGCCGGGGCACGGGCGGCGCTGCGGGCGGCCGAGATCGACGCCGATCTGCCGCATGCGGTGGACAACGTCGAACCGGGGCTGCAGCGCACTTTCGGGTACGTGCTGCGGGAAGCGATCACCAACGTGCTCCGCCATTCCGAGGCGAAGCGGGTCGAAGTCCGGTTCGGCGAGCGGTGGCTGGAGATCAAGGACGACGGTCAGGCCGTCGCGGCGCCGGCCGGGAACGGCCTGCGGGGGCTCTCCGAACGGCTGGACGCCGTCGGGGGGACGCTCAAGGCCGCTCCCCGGCCAGGAGGAGGATGGCTGCTCCGGGCCGAGGTACCGGCCACCGTCGTGGTGCGCGATCCGCGTGCGTCGTTCACCGAAACAGCTGGAGAGTGTGCGTGATCCGGGTCCTGCTCGCCGATGACCAGGCGATGGTGCGCGGGGCCCTGGCCACCGTGCTCGGCCTCGAAACCGACATCGAGGTGGTCGCCCAGGCGGGCTCTGGCGACGAAGTGCTCCAGCTGGCGAAGGAATCGGCCCCGGACGTCGCGCTGCTCGACGTCCAGATGCCGGGCAAGGACGGCCTCGAAGCCGCCGCCGAGCTGCACCGCGCGCTGCCGTCGTGCCGGATCATCATCTGCACCACCTTCGGCAGGCCGGGCTACCTGGCGCGGGCGATGGCGGCGGGCGCCGCCGGATTCGTGGTCAAGGACGCTCCGCCGGAACAACTCGTCGACGCCGTCCGCAGAGTCCACAGTGGACTCCGCGTGGTCGACCCCGCGCTCGCCGCCGAATCCCTCGCCACCGGCGCGAGCCCGCTCACCGGACGCGAACACGACGTCCTCACCGCGGCGAAGGACGGCAGCACGGTGGCCGACATCGCCAAGGCGCTGCACCTTTCCGACGGCACCGTGCGCAACCATCTTTCGGCGGCCATGGGCAAGACCGGGGCCAGGACGCGGGCCGAGGCGGTGCGGCTCGCGGAAGAACACGGTTGGCTCTGAGATCGCCTGGCGCCTCTGCGAGAATCACCCCCGTGAGTACCGCCGAACGGACGAAACCCACGCGCGCGAACTGGGCGCGCCGGATCGTGGCGGGGGTGCTGCTGATCGTCTTCGCGGTGATCGGCGGGACGGCGTTCCGGGTCTGGCAGGTCGCGCGGGACGACGTGCGCGACCAGGCCGACGTCATCGTGGTGCTCGGCGCCGCCCAGTACAACGGCAGGCCGTCGGGGATCTTCGAGGCGCGGCTGGCCAAGGCGAAGACGCTCTACGACCAGGGCGTCGCCAAGACGATCGTCACCGCGGGCGGCAAGAAGGCCGACGACAACTACACCGAGGCCGACGCGGGCGCGCGGTGGCTGCGCAAACGCGGGGTCCCCGAGTCGGCGACCCTTCCGGTGGGTGAAGGCAGCGACACCCTGCGCAGCCTGCGGGCGGTCGCCGAGCAGGTGCAGAAGCGGGGCTGGAAGACCGCCGTGCTGGTCAGCGACCCGTGGCATTCCTTCCGCGCCAGGGTGATGGCCGACGACCTCGGGCTGGAGACCTGGACGTCGCCCACCCATCGCGGCCCGATCGTGCAGACCCGCGAGACGCAGGCGCGCTACATCGTCCGCGAGACCGGCGCGCTGCTGTACTACCGGCTCACGAAGTCCCCGGCGGACGCCCTGTTCGGTACCGGCGAGGTCTGACACCCGATAGGTGTCGGTGACCGCGCTTAAGCTTGGCTGGTGAGCGACACCTACACCCAGGCCGACACCGCGCGCCTGCTGCCCGAGCGGCCCAAGGGCGCGGCGCTGGAAGGCGCCAAAGACGGGCGGAGCGCCTTCGCCCGTGATCGCGCGCGGGTGCTGCACTCGGCCGCGCTGCGGCGGCTGGCGGGCAAGACCCAGGTGGTCGGCCCGGGTGAAGGTGCCGAGGTCAGCGGCGTGCCGCGCACCCGGCTGACGCATTCGCTGGAGGTCGCCCAGATCGGCAGGGGGATCGCGGACGAACTGGGCGCGGATCCCGATCTGGTGGACACCGCCGGGCTCGCGCACGACATCGGGCATCCGCCGTTCGGCCACAACGGCGAGCGCGCGCTGAACGAGGTCGCGGGGCCGTGCGGCGGCTTCGAGGGCAACGCGCAGACGCTGCGGATCCTGACCAGGCTGGAGCCCAAGGTCCTGCTCGAAGGCGGGACCGTCGGCGGGCTGAACCTCACCCGTGCCTGCCTCGACGCCTCGACGAAGTACCCGTGGCCGCGTGAAGAAGGCAATCCGAAGTACGGCGTGTACGCCGACGACGCCGAGGTGTTCGCATGGGTCCGTGACGGCGCTCCCGAGCGGCGTACCTGCCTGGAAGCGCAGATCATGGACTGGTCAGACGACGTCGCGTATTCGGTGCACGACGTCGAGGACGGCGTACTGGCCGGCCGGATCTCGTTGCAGGTTCTGGCCGACTCCGAAGAACGCGCCGCGGTGGCCGAGGCGGCGCGGCGGTTCTCGGCCCAATCCCAGTCCACTTTGGAGGGTGCGGCGAAAGAACTGCTCGATCTGCCCGTGGTCGCGGACCTCATCAAGCCCGGTCTCGACGGTTCACTCAAAGCGCAGGTCGCGCTGAAGCGGCTGACGAGCGAGCTGGTCGGCCGGTTCGCGACGGCGGTCGTCGGCGCGACCCGGGAGGTGTACGGCGAGGGGCCGCTGAGCCGCTATGCCGCGCAACTGGTCATCCCGGAGCAGGTCGCGGCCGAGGTCGCGCTGTTCAAGGCGCTCGCGCTGCGGTACGTGATGAGTGACAGGCGGCGTCTCGCGATGCAGGACGGCCAGCGCCAGACGCTCGCCGAACTGGTCGGGGCGCTGTGCCACCGCGCGCCGGACGCGCTGGACGGCCTGTTCCTGCCCGCGTGGGAGGCGGCGCCGGACGACGCGGCCCGCCTGCGCGTCGTCGTCGACCAGGTGGCCTCGCTCACGGACGCGCAGGCCTACGCGTGGCATGCCTGGCACACCGGCCGGCACGGCTGAAGGGAACTTTCGGACAGGAGACGGACGGGCCCGTCCACGGTACGGTCTGCGGCATGGGCGCTGTCGAAAGCCACCTCCGGTTTGGTCTGGACCTGTACCGGGTGCTGGCGAGCCGCACGGAGAACGCGTGCTTCTCGCCGTACTCGATCGCGAGCGCGCTCGGCCTGGTGACACAGGCCGCCAAGGGGAAGACCAGAGAAGAGCTGATCGCGCTGCTCGGCGATCCGGACGAACTCGCCGACCTGCTGGGCAAGGCCTCGTCGCTGCTCGACGACGGCCCGGTACTCGCGGTCGCGAACACGCTCTGGGCCTGGGACGGGCTCACGCTCGAGGACTCGTTCCGCGAGGAACTGGCGGCATGGCCGGGCGGCAAGGTCGCCGGCGCCCCATTCAAGGACGATCCGGAGGCCGCGCGACGGCTGATCAACGTCGACGTCGCCGAGGCCACCCGCAAGCTGATCCCCGAGCTGCTGAAACCGGGGACGGTCGCGCCGGACACCGTCGCCGCCATCGTCAACGCGCTGTATCTCAAAACCGCGTGGACCAACCCGTTCTCGCGTGACAACACCGCGGACGCGGACTTCCACGCGCCGTCCGGAACGCGCAAGATACCGACCATGTGGCTCGAAAAGCAGCTCGACCACACCCACGAGGACGGCTGGCAGGCCATCCGGCTCGGTGCGGAGGGCGGCGTGGAGGCGGTCGTCCTGCTGCCGGACGGGAACCTCGACGACGCCGAACTCGACGCGGGCAAGCTGGCGCGGCTGCTGGAGAACACCCGGTCCAAGACGATCGCCCTGTCGCTGCCGAAGCTGAAGCTCGACGTGGCCAGTCCGCTGACTGCGAAGCTGCAGGAACTCGGCGTGCGGACCATGTTCACCGGGCGCGCCGACCTCACCGGACTCGCCGACGACGACCGGCTCGAAGTGTCCGAGGTCGTCCACCAGTCGGTGCTTCGCATCGACGAACAGGGCCTCGAAGGCGCCGCCGCGACCGCGGTGCTGATGCGGTTGACTTCGCTCATCGTCGACGAACCGCTCGAGGTCACTGTCGACCGCCCGTTCCTTCTGCTCGTGAGGCACGCCTCGACGGGTGTGATCTACTTTCTCGCCCGCGTAGTCGAGCCGTGAGGATGGTCAGTGAGTCTTTTCCAGGCTGAGGCGGCGGCCGTGGAGGCCGGGGAGACTCCCACGAGACCTCGCCGGTTCGCCGGTGCCGACGCCGCCATCATGGGTGGCTTCCTGCTGTTCGCTTTCCTGCTCTACAACGGGCTCTGGCTCGATCTCGAAGAGGGCTACCTCTGGAACAGCGCGTCGGACCAGAACCTGTGGGAGTGGTTCTTCTCCGTCACCGCGGACAACGTGCTGCACCTGAGGAACCCGCTCACGACGCATTTCCAGAACCATCCGCTCGGTGTGAACCTGATGGCCAACACGGCCATGCTCGGCGTCGGCATCCCGCTGGCGCCGGTCACGCTCACCTTCGGCCCGACGGTCACCTGGGCCATCGCGCTCACCGGCGGTCTCGCCGGCACCGCCGCGGCCTGGTACTGGGTCTTCTCGCGGCATCTGGTCGCCAACCGGGTCGGCGCGGCGATCGGCGGCGCGTTCTGCGGATTCGCCCCGCCGATGATCTCGCACGGCAACGCGCATCCCAACTTCGTCGCGTGGTTCGTGCTGCCGTTCATCGCGCTGCTGGTCTTCAAGATCGCCCGTGGCGAGCGCCCGGTCCGCAACGGGATCTTCCTCGGTCTCCTGGCGGCGTACCAGATCTTCCTCGGCGAAGAGCCGCTGCTGATCTTCGCGATGGCGTTCGCGATCTTCGCCGTCGCCTACTTCGCGACCAACTACCGCGAGTTCCCGCCGATGGCGAAACCGCTGGGCATCGGTGTCGGCATCGGTGTCCTCGTGGCGCTGGTGCTGTGCGCCTTCCCGTTGTGGTGGCAGTTCTTCGGCCCGCAGAGCTACCAGGCGATCGAGCACGGTCCCGTCGGCAACGACACGGCCGCGTTCACCCGGTTCGCGACGCAGTCGGTGGCCGGGCAGCCGCAGGCCGCGGCGGATGTGTCGATGAACCGCACCGAGGAGAACGCCTTCTTCGGCTGGCCGCTGATCGTGCTGATGGTGGTGGTCACCGTCTGGCTGTGGCGCGAGGTGTTCGCGCGGGCGCTGGCGATCTCGATGTTCGTGATGGCGTGGCTTTCGCTCGGCGTGCAACTCGTCGTGGTGCACGAGGAGACCGGCATTCCCGGGCCGTGGAAACTGCTGTCGGAACTGCCGCTGTTCGAATCACTGCTGGAATCCCGGCTCGCGATGGGCTGCATCCCGCTCATCGGTGCCCTGCTGGCGCTGGCGACCGAGCGGGTCTGGTCGGTCGCGGCGAAACTGCCGGAAGTGCCGGGGGAGCGGCGATTCCCGTTGCGGCTGGTGTGGATCGGCGTCGTCGTCGCGGTCCTGCTGCCCATCGCGCCGACGCAGCTGATCGTGAAGGACCGGCCGCCGACACCGCGGTTCCTCGCCGACGGCACCTGGCGGAGTTACGTCGCGCCCGGCGGCACCGTGGTGCCCGTCCCGTTGCCGAGTTCCGGCGAATCCGAGCCGCTGCACTGGCAGATCGACGCGGGACTCGGCTATTCGATGCCCGAGGGCTACTTCGTCGGGCCGAGTGGACCGGACGACAAACGCGGCCGCTACGGCGCCATCCAGCGGCCGACGTCGATCATCTTCGACCAGATCAAGCAGACCGGCGTGCCGGCGACGATCACCGAGTCGCAGCGTGAGCAGGCGCTGGCGGATCTGCGGTACTGGAACGCCGACGTGCTCGTGCTGATCCCGCGCGAACACCAGGACGCCTTCCGGGCGACGGTGGACCTGCTGCTGCGGAAGCCCGCCGAGTTCGTCGACGGCGTCTGGATCTGGGACGTGCGGGCGATCACCCCCTGACGCCTCTGCCGGGTGTGGTCGTTCTGGCCAAGGGTGTTTGAGGTGCCTACGGTGGGTGGGTTCCGTAGCGGCCGGGCCGTGAAGGACTCCTTGAGGGACTCTGAGTCCCTCAAGGTTCCCCTCACTCGCCCCGGGCGGCCGTCGCGAGCCTCAGCGGCACCACCAGTCACAATGGCTGCGCGTGAAGGCCCCCTTCCCTCGGCTCAGCCGCAATGTCAGGGACTTAAGGGGGTCCCGATTGTCCACAAGGGACACAAGTCAAGTAGAAATGTCCGTTTAGTTACTGTTTGACTGTATTCTTAAGTCCGTGAAGGCCTCCTTGCCTACCTTCAAGGTAGGCAAGGAGGCCTTCACGGACTTCCCGCACCTCGTCGGCGGCC
>NZ_JBVIRO010000020.1:159421-165140 GCF_055575975.1 Amycolatopsis sp. NPDC033938 | reverse complement strand
GGCGTATTTTTGGCTACTTGGGGGGGGGTGGGGGGGGGTGGTGGGGGCCGTTTACGGGTGGGGGTGTGTGGGCTTCGGGTTAAAACCCCTAATCGCCACTCACGACCAACCCAGCCCACCCCGCACCGGAAGCTCCACGCGTCGGCTAGGCCGAGTAACCCGGGATCGGGAAAGGCGAGAGGAATTCGCGGATCTCGGCGGCGATGGTGTCCAAAGCGGACTGTTCCTCGGCCGCCGCCGCGGTGATCGTGCGGTCGATCCAGTCCGCGACCTGTACCTGGTGCTCCGGCTTGAGCCCGCGGGTCGTGATCGCGGAGGTGCCGAGCCGGATGCCCGACGGGTCGAACGGCTTGCGCGGGTCGAACGGCACGGTGTTGTAGTTCAGTTCGATCCCGGCGCGGTCCAGCGCCTGCGCGGCGGGTTTGCCCGGCACGTTCTTGTTCGTCAGGTCGATCAGCAGCAGGTGGTTGTCGGTACCGCCGGACACGAGGTCGTAGCCGCGTTCGGTCAACGCCTCCGCCAGCGCCTTCGCGTTGGCCACGATCGCGTGGGCGTACTCGGCGAACTCCGGCTTCTGCGCCTCCCCGAGCGCCACCGCGATCGCCGCGGTCGTGTGGTTGTGCGGGCCGCCCTGCAGGCCGGGGAACACCGCCTTGTCGACGGCCTTCGCGTGGTCGGCGTCGGAAAGGATCATCGCGCCGCGCGGCCCGCGAAGGGTTTTGTGCGTGGTCGTGGTGATGACCTG
The DNA here is from genome assembly GCF_055575975.1 of Amycolatopsis sp. NPDC033938. Lineage (NCBI taxonomy): Bacteria > Bacillati > Actinomycetota > Actinomycetes > Pseudonocardiales > Pseudonocardiaceae > Amycolatopsis > Amycolatopsis sp. NPDC033938. The sequence continues at coordinate 164,395 of NZ_JBVIRO010000020.1, read as the reverse complement.
CGCGTGCCCGACCGGCGACGGGTGCGCGCCGCCCGCGACGAGCCCGGCGATATGCGCGATGTCGGCGACGAGGACGGCGTCGACCTCGCGGGCGATCTCCGCGAACGCCGGGAAGTCGATGGTGCGCGGGATGGCGGTGCCGCCCGCGAAGATCAGCTTCGGCCGGTGCTGGAGCGCGAGTTCGCGCACCTGGTCGAGGTCGACGCGGCCGGTCTCCTTGCGGACGCCGTAGCGGACCGGCGTGAACCACTTGCCGGTCGCGGACACGCTCCAGCCGTGCGTGAGGTGGCCGCCGTCCGGCAGCGCCATGCCGAGGACGGTGTCGCCCGGCTGGGCGAAAGCGAGGTACACCGCGAGGTTCGCCGGGGAGCCGGAGTACGGCTGGACGTTGGCGTGGTCGACGCCGAAGACGGCCTTCGCGCGCTCGATGGCGAGGTTCTCGACCTGGTCGATGAGCTGCTGACCCTCGTAGTACCGCTTGCCGGCGTAGCCCTCGGAGTACTTGTTGGTGAGGACGGTGCCTGTCGCCTCCAGGACGGCCTGCGAGACGTAGTTTTCGGACGCGATCAGGCGGATCTTGTCGTGCTGGCGTTTCGCCTCGTCCTCGACCAGTCCCGCGATCTGCGGGTCGGCGGCGGCGAGCGCGGAAAGTTCGGGCTGGTGTGTCATCGGACGTACTCCTGCCAGAGACGGCCGGACCCAGGCGCGCGGTACCGGCCTTGTCGTCGCTTCCCGGTGGTGCTCCACCTCAAATGGCGCCAGTCGCTGGTGCGCACCAGACTAGTGCACCCCGCCGGTCCGCGGCTCGGCGTGCGGACGATGCCTGGCGCACCAACGGCGGCTGCATCCCGCCGTGCGATCACAGAACGCCTGTGCGCAGACGGCGCAGCGTTTGATCCGCCGCCAGCCGCCGAACGCGACCAGTTCGGCCAGTCCGGACGCGGCCGCGACCAGGTCGCCGCAGCCCGGCCACGACGTCACCTGCACCAGGCGCCAGGTGTTTCCGGTGCGGGAGAGCCGTGGCGCCGCACCGTTCGCCGCCAGTATCCGGTTGAGCCGGTCCGCGGCCGCGGCTTCGTCCGGCAGCGCCGCCGCCACCCCGGCGAGCCACGGATTCCCCTGTGCCAGCAGCCTTTCCGCGACCTCCAGTGCCGGATCGAGGTCGCGGAAAGGCGGGACGATCACGTGCTTGCGCGTCACGGTTCTTCGATCGCGACGCCCATCGAGCGGGCGGTGCCCGCGATCGTGCGCATGGCCGCCTCGATGTCGCCGGTGTTGAGGTCCGGCAGTTTCCGCTCGGCGATCTCCCGCAGCTGATCCTGCGTGAGTTTCCCGGCGACCTCATGCCCCGGACGGCCGGATCCCTTGCCGCCCAAGGCTTTCTTGATCAGGAACGACGCGGGCGGCGTCTTCAGCCGGAGTTCGAAGGAGCGGTCCTCGAACACCGACACGACCACCGGGACGATGTCGCCGCGCTGCGAGGCTGTCGCCGCGTCGTAGGCCTTCTTGACCTCGACGAGGTTCACGCCGGTCTGACCGAGCGTCTTGCCGAGGTCGACCACCGGCGCGTTGCCGGCGGTCAGCTCGAGAGTCGCCTGGTGTGTCTTCTTCTTCGACTTCGGTGCCATGCGACCGAAGCTAAGATCTCCAGTTACTGGAGAGTCAATCGATCTGTTTGACGCTCTCCGCGTGCCTGCGCGCCAGCTCCTGGTAGATCGCCGCGTTGTGCTCGACCCAGCCGCGGGCGGTGCCGTCGAGCGGGACGTGCTTCTTCGCCGGGCTGCCCATGGCGACGGTCTCGGGCGGGATGATCATGCCGGGCGTCACCGTGGCACCGGCCGCGACGAGGGCCTTCGCCCCGATCTGCGCCTTGTCGAGCACAGTCGAGCCGTTGCCGATCAGGGCCTGCTCGCCGATCGTGCAGTCGTGCACGAGGCATTGGTGCCCGACGGTGACGTTCTTGCCGACCTCGGTCACCCCGCCGTTGACGTGGATGACGGAGTTGTCCTGGATGTTGGCGCCCTCGCGGATGAGGATCCGCCCGAAGTCGGCGCGCAGGACGGCGCCGTACCAGACGGAAGCGCCCTTCTCGACGACGACGTCGCCGATCAGGGTGGCGGTGGGGGCGATCCACGCTTCGGGATCCACCTGGGGACGGCGCCCCTCGAATTCGAACATCGGCATGCCCCGCACCTTATGCGCGGGAGCTGAAGGGGACCATGCCCGCATAAGACGCGACGAAAGCGTCCTTCACCGCTGGAATCCAGGCCGGGCGCGCAGCGCCTCCGTTGAGGGCGGCGGCGGGGGCATGGATGGAGCGGTGAAGGACGCTTTCAGCCCACGTGCGTCAGCCGATGGCGGTGTTCAGCAGGAGGTCCACGGCCTTGTCGTTACGCGTGGTCTCCCGGACGATCACCTCGTCGGGCGGGTAGAAGCCGGGGTTGGAACCCCGCGGGTACATCTCGAAGGTGAAGCTCAGGATCTTGTGCGTGCCCCACATCCAGTCGTCGATCGTCCCGTCCGTGATGTACAGGTCGCTCGACTGCTGCGGCGTGTAGCCGTTGGTCGCGGCCAGCTGCCTGCCCAGCGTCTGGAAACGCTGCGCCTCGGCCGCGGTCATCCCGGGCGCGGTGTCGTTGTAGGTGAAGCCGAACGGCCACAGGACGAGCTCCGAATAGGTGTGGAAGTCGATGCTCGCCTTGATCTGCTGGACGCCGCCGATCTTGCGCGAGTTCACGAAGTTGGACACCGCCCTGGTCTCCGGTGCGGAGAAGGCCGAGGGACCGCGGTAGGTCTCACTGGTCGTCGAGCCCGACGAACCGCCGCAGCAGCCCCAGTTGTAACCCCAGTTGCGGTTGGGGTCGGTGCCGTTGCCCTGCCGGTTCTTGCGCCAGTACTTGTAGCTGCCGCCGGAGATGTCGTACTCCGAGCCGTCCGGGTTGACGTTCGGGATCACGTAGATCTCGGTGCTGTCGACGAAGCGCTTGATCGCCGGGTCGGACGCGTAGCCCTGGGTGAACCGGTTCACGATCCGCAGGCACATCTCGGTGGTGAGGTGCTCGCGCGCGTGCTGGTTGCAGGTGAAGAGGACCTCGGGCTCGTTCTCGTCGGTCGCGACGTTGTCGCTGATCTTGAGCATGTTCAGCGCGCGGCCCTCGTAGGAGTTGCCGACGCTGCTCAGCCGCGCGATCGAACCGTAGTTGGCCTGCGCGTTGCGCAGTTCCGTCGTGACCTCGGAATAGTTGTGGAAACCGGAATCCGACGGCGGGAAGTCGTTGATCGCGTTCATGCTCACTCCGGGCGAACGGTCGACGACGCCGCGCTGCTCGACGCGGAAGCCGAGCGAACGGACCTTCGCCGCGTCGGCCGCTTCGCCGATGAACGTCGTGGTGCCGCCCGCGGAGCCGAGGACGTCGACGCCCAGCCGGGAGATCTGCGTGCGCTGCTGCGCGGTGCCGGTCCCGAAGACCTCGTAGATCTGGACCTGCGCGTCTTCGGCCTGCTGGTCGGCGGTCGCCGGACTCGCGGCGACCGGGATGGTGAACGCCGCGACGGCCGCGATCGCCGCGGCCATGCACCGTCTTATGCGCATCGTCGTCTCCTAGCTTGGGGCAAGGGAAGGGAACCCCACCATGGCCGGAGCCGGACGGATCGAACAATCCGTAACGGTACGGATCTAATGCGTATTTCTAGCCGTAGTTCGCGAAGCAGAGCGCTTCGATGTCGCCGCGCAGTGCGGCGAACGGCCGCCGCCGGACGCGCTGCTGGACGATCGCGCCGAGCAGATAGGACAGCAGCGCCCTCGCCCGTGCCCGTGGGTCCTCCACGTCCAACGGCGCGAGCAACTCCGCGAGCAGTTCGGTGATCGACGTCAGCATGACGTCGATGGCCTGCGGATGCTGCGCGCGGCCGGCGGCGATCCAGTACTCGAACCAGAGGAAGGCCGCGTTCGGGCGGCCGGAGAACTCGGCGAGGAACGCCTCCAGCACGGCGAAGAGCCGCTCATCCGGGTGATCGTGCTTCGCCGAGATTTTGCGCAAATCGGCCGTGAACGTTGTGATGTGCGCCGCCATCGCGCGGTCGATCAGGACGTCGAGGTCCGCGAAGTAGTAATGAATCGCACTCTTCGTGAGCGGCCCGGCCTCCGCGATCGCGCGAACGGTGCAGCCGGCGAGCCCGTCCCTGGCCAGCACGATCCGCGCCGCTTCCACGATCTGTTCCTGTTTCTGCAGCTGATTGGGGGAAAGCCGCGCGCTGCGGCCGGGAACGGCGGTCACGAAGTTCCTTACACCAAGTAGTCAGGACACGGGCCCTGAAGTTTAGGGCAGCCGTCCTGGCCGATCACAGCGGGTGAAAAATCGAGGTGGCTCACGGCCGATCTGTAGCGGACAATGCGCGGCATGGTGACCACAGGGGACAACGGGTTCAGCCCGGCGGCACGCCGGCAGCTGGAAAAGGAACTCGCCGATCTGCGTGCGCAGCGCGACGCGATGGCGCCGCTCGTCGGCGAGCAGGAACGGACCGGCGACGCGGCCGACCAGGCGGAGGTGCTGGACCGTGCGGAGGCCGCCGCCTACCTCGACCGGCGCATCGCCGACGTCGCCGCGAAACTCGAGCACGGCGGGCGGAACAGCAAGGGCCTGCTCCCCGACGGCACCACCGTGACGCTCAGGTTCGCCGACGGCGACGAGGACGAGCTCCACATCGTCACGATCCCCGGCGAGGACGCCGACGCCGCCACGGTCACCTCGGACAGCCCCCTCGGCCTCGCGCTCGTGGGCGCCAAGGAGGGCGACGAGATCAAGTACCGGACGCCGCGCGGCGAGACCAGCGCCACCGTCGTCACCCTGAAACCGCCTGCCTGACCTCGGTCCAGCTGGTCGTGGCTGGCGCGGTCGGGGCGGAGGGCCCACTGCACAACAGGCCCCACCGCCACACCGCACACCGGCCCCGCCACCCCCGCCGGCGGCCCCA
>NZ_JBVIRO010000020.1:0-159411 GCF_055575975.1 Amycolatopsis sp. NPDC033938 | reverse complement strand
ACCGCCCCCCCGTTGCAACCCAAAACCCCGCCGGCCTAACCGGGTCCCCCGTTTTTTTGTGGGGTTTTTTGGTTTAAACCCCTAATCGCCACTCACGACCAACCCGACCCACTCCCCACCGCCGCCCTCACACCGCCGCCCTCACACCCCGGCCTGCTCAGCACCGGGTTCGTCAGCGGTTCGCGGCGGCGCGAAGGCTCATCCAGGCCGGGGACGGCCGACTTCAGCCAGTGTTCACCGGCCGTCCGCGAAGGCGTAGTCGTCGAGGTCGAAGAACCGGCTCGTCACCATCGTCTCCAGCGTGGGCGAGGCGCGGAAGGGCACGTCCCCGTTCGCGTCGAAGTAGTAGCTGTTGGCCAGCGAACAGCTGTCCTGGAAGAACACCTGATGCTTGCGGCGGTCCAGCATGCTCTGGAAGTACCGGTCGTTGGCCTCGTTCGTGACCTCCACCCGCGTCGCGCCGGTCTTGCGGGCGTTGCGCAGACACCGGACGATATGCGCGCTCTGCGTCTCGATCAGGTTGAAATACGAGGAACCGTTGTAGCCGTAGGGCCCGAGAATGGTGAAGAAGTTCGGGAAGCCGGGCACACTGACGCCCTGATAGGCCTGGAACCGGTTCTCTTCCCAGAACTTCTCCAGATCGGTGCCGCCCGAGCCGCGCACGGTGAACGCGGGCATGTTGCCCTTCTCGAACACCTTGAACCCGGTCGCCAGCACCAGGACGTCGACGGCGTGTTCGGTGCCGTCGACGGTGCGCACGCCGTGTTCGGTGATCGCGTCGATGCCCGTGGTCTCCAGCGTGACGTCGTCACGGTCGAACGTCTGCAGGTAGTCGTTGGAGAAGCTCGGGCGCTTGCAGCCCAAGGCGTATCGCGGCGTGAGCTTCTCGCGGGTCACCGGATCCTTCACCGCGCGGCGCAGATGCGCGCGCCCGATCCGCTCCCCCGCGCCCGCGGTCGGCAGGAGGTTGTGGAAATGCGCGGCCAGCGGGAAGGTCACCTCGACCAGCGCCTGACTGGCCAGCCGCGACACCAGTTTCGCGCCGGGCAACCGCCGCAGCGCGAGCCGCGCGGGCCGGGGCAGGACGGCGTCGGGTTTGGGCAGGCACCAGATCGGCGTCCGCTGGAACACCGTCAGATGTCCCGCTTCCGGCGCGATGGAGGGGATGACCTGGACGGCCGACGCCCCCGTGCCGACGACGGCGACGCGTTTGCCGCGCAGATCGACGCCGTGGTCCCAGCGGGCGGTGTGCATGACCGTGCCGCGGAAGTCGGCGAGGCCGTCGATGTCCGGCGGCTTCGGCTGGGTGAGCACGCCGGTGGCGCCGACGACGAACCGCGCCGTCATCGACCAGCCGTCGGCGGTTTCCAGGCGCCACAAGTGCGTTTCGTCGTCGAAGGTGGCCCCGACGACCTTCGAGCCGAGCCGGGTGCGGCGGCGGATGTCGTACTTGTCGACGCAGTAGTCCGCGTAGGCCTTCAGTTCACGGCCCGGCGCGTAGACCCGCGACCAACCGGAGATCTGCTCGAACGAGAACTGGTAACTGAACGACGGGATGTCGACGGCGACGCCGGGATAGGTGTTCCAGTGCCACGCGCCGCCGACGCCATCGCCCTCCTCCAGCATCAGGAAATCGCCGAATCCCGCCTTGTCGAGCAGGATCGCGGCACCGATACCGGAGAAGCCACCGCCGATGATCGCGATCTCGTGGTCGGGCGTGGTCATACGGGAAGTCCTTCCTTGGCGAACAGCGAACTCGCGCCCACCACGACGACGTCCGCCTGATGCTCGATGCCCTCGGCGGTGCGGACACCGTGGGGCGCGAAGGCGTAGACCGGCCAGGTGATGAGCTTGCAGCCGGGCCGCTTGAGCGCGCCGTAGTAGCCGAGACCCGGCGCCGTCCGTCGCGAACCGAAGCGGCGGTCCGGCGTCAACAGTCGGCGGACCCAGGGGTCTTTCACCTGCCAGCGCAGGAAAACGCGGGCGACGGCGATACCGACGACACTCGGGCCGGGTACCGGCATCGGCACCACCCAGTCCGGTTCCTCCTGGAAGACCTTCACCGAAAGCGCGGTGGCCGCCACCTCGGGCACGATCTGCGCGGCCTCACGGCCGGGTGCGATGACAGCGACCCGCTGCCCCGCGAAGTCGTGCCCGAACCATTCGGTGCCGCGCAACACCTCGCCCCGGAACTCGCCCAGCGTCATGACGCGACCGGTTCGTGGGTGATCTCCTCGGTCCACGACTGCGGTTTGCCCAGCAGCCGCGCGGGGATCAGGCGGGTCACCTTCACCATCGGGTCGGCGAGCAACCGGTGGTAGACGTGCGAACGGTCGACGATCATCGCCGCCTGCGCCTTGAGCACGTGATACGCCGGGATGCGTTTGGTGAACTCGCCGCGGCCACCGATGGTGGAAAACCGCTTCACGGCGTTGTACAGCTTCTTCTCCGGCAGGCCCATCGCGACGATGTTGTCCCGCATCTTGTTGATCAGCGGTACGAACACCACGATCAGGCCCAGCACGATCTGCGGTTTGAGCGAGCCGAGCGATTCGGTGAGCAGTTTGGTCGTCGAGCCGGCGCCGATCAGTTCCAGCACTTCGAAGTCGGCCGTGATGTGCCGCGACTCGTCCGAGTTGATATGCCGGAAAACCTGATGGCACACCGGATCGGAGACCTCTTCGAGCAGGAACTTCACCAGCGCGCCGTCCAGCGCGCATTCCAGCAGCGGGATGAGCGTGGCCAGCGCCGTCAGCGGCAACGTGTCGCCGTAGTCGTCGAGGACCTTGATGGCGAGCTTGACGTTGATGTTCGGCTCGGGCATCGACCCGTGCTCGTCGAGCATGCCCCAGCGCTTCATCAACGCCAGTTCGGCGTTGGCGTGTTTCTGTTCCTCGGCGTGGAAGTACCGGTAGATCTCCTGGATAACCGGCGTCGGCGCCTTCTTGGCCAGCGAGGCGAACCCGCGGGCGCCGACGTGCTCGATCCACACCAGATCGGCCATGAACGGCCGCATCTTGGCGCGCAGTTCGTCGGTCATCGTCTCCGCGCCGGGCGCGTCCCAGTCGATGTCGGCCAGCGACCACTGCTTGTCCTTGATGGTCTGGAGCATCGCGTCGAAGTCGTAGGCCATCACTTCTCCTTTTCGGCGGGCAGGAACCGGCCGAGGAGACCGGCGATCCGCGTGTAGGGGACGGGCACGAACCGCTTGGCGTGCCAGAGAAGCTGAGCGTCGGGCTGCGGCACCACGTACAGGCGCCCGCGATCGTGGGCGTCGAGCGTCATCTTCGCGACCCGTTCGGGTGAGAACCCGACCAGATCGGAGACACGCTGCGCGAGACCACGTGCTTCGGCATCGATGAGTTCACCGCCGAAGATGTTGGTGCGCACGAAAGTCGGGCACAGCACGGTGACCGCGACGCCGGTGCCGGACAGCTCCGCGGCCAAGGTCTCCGAAAGACTGACGACCCCGGCCTTGCTCACGTTGTAGGCGGCCATCCTCGGCGCGGCGGTGAACCCAGCGGCCGAAGCGACATTGATGACCCCGCCCGCCTTCGCCGCCCGCATGGCGGGGACGAAGGTGTGGCAACCGTGGATCACGCCCCAGAGGTTCACGCGGAGGGTGCGCTGCCAATCGGACAGCGGGCTCTCGCCGACGAGTTTGCCACCGGCGCCGATCCCGGCGTTGTTGACGACGAGGTCCGGATCGCGGCCGAGCCACGAACGGGCCTGGTTCGCCAGCTCGGCGACTTCATCCACAGTGGACACATCGCAGGCGACGGCAACCGCTTCGCCGTTGTCCTTGAGCATCCTCACAGTTTCTTCGGCGGAAGCGAAGTCGATGTCGGCACAGACGACCCGGCTGCCGCGCCGGACGAGTTCGGCCGCGATCGCCCGGCCGATACCGCTGCCCGCGCCGGTGACGACCGCATGCGCCCCGTGGGTCCGTTTCGTCATGCCGCCCTCTCGATCGCCGGGAGATTCTCGGTCAGGAACCGGCAAGCCCGCTCCATCGCCGGTGCCGCTTCGGGGATGAAGCGGGTCAGCGCCTGGAAGACGTGCATCTGGCCGGGGACGATGTCGAGTTCGCAGTCCGCCCCCGCGCGGCGCAGTGCCCTGGCCAGTTCGATGGCGTCCGCGGCGAGCATTTCGAGGCCGCCGGCCTGGATGAGCGTCGGCGGGAAACCCTTGATGTCGTCGAAAGCGAACCGAAGCCGTGTCGAGGTGAGGTCGGCGTCCACTGTGTACAGACCGACCAGGCGGGCCGCCGCTGCGGCGGAGATCATCGGATCGCGCCGCATACGCTCCCGTTCCGCCGCGAGCCCGAAGGTCACGTCGAACAACGGCGAGAAGAGGGCGAGCGCGGCGGGTGGCGCTTTGTGCTCCCGGATGAGCTGCGCGGCGAGGTCGACCGCGAGATGCCCGCCCGCGGAGTCGCCCGCGACGAGAATCCGTTCACAGCCTTGCCCGACGAGCCGGTCGTAGGCCGCGCGGACGTCGTCGGCGGCGTTCGGGAACCGATGCCTGGGCGCGAGGCGGTACTCGCAGGCGAATACCGGCAACCCGGTGCCGGCGGAGACCCGCGTGGTCAGCCCGCGATGCGTGCGGGGCGAGCAAAGCGAGTACCCGCTGCCGTGGACGTAGAGGACCACGGCGTCGCCGTCGGTCACTTCGGGACCACGGACCCACTCGCCGCGGACGCCGGGCTCGACTCGGCTCCCCTTCAACGGTGGGGAAGCCAGCCACAGGCTGCTCGCGATGAAAGCACGGGAGAAGGCGACTCCGGCCCGGTTGGCCGGGATCGCGTTGGCGATCGGCCGCACGAAGGCGGACGTCAGCGTGGCGGCCAGACCGGGTCGCAGGCCATTCTGCGGTCGCATGCCCTCAGAATGAATCTGAGGGCACCTGCTGTCAAGATGGAGCGGTGACCGCGTCCCGCCGCTACAGCGGCAAAACCGCCGACGAGCGCCGCGCCGAACGACGGCTCGCCCTGCTAGGCGCCGCATTGGACATCTGGCAGGAACAGGGGTGGGCGGCGGTCACGATGCGGGGTGTGTGCGCGCGGGCGAACCTGACGGACCGGTACTTCTACGAGAGCTTCGCCAACCGAGACGAACTCCTTGCCACCGCCTGGGAACAGGTCCGCGACGAAACCCTGCGGATGCTCCTCGACGCGGTCGCCGAACGGATCGACCGCCCGGCCTTGGACCAGCTCCGCGCCGCCGTCGACGTCGTCGTGCACCACGTGCAGGAGGAGCCGACACGGGCGCAGATCCTGTTCGGCGACCACGCGGGCAGCGCGGTGCTGGAGCAACTGCGGCGGCAGACCGTCCAGGAGACCACCGGCCTGCTGATCGAACTGGCCCGGCCGCATCTGAAGCCGGACGTCGACGAGCTGGAATTCCGCGTCAACGTCCTGCTGGGCATCGGCGGGTTCGTCGAGATCATGCTCGCGTGGCGCTCCGGCCTGCTCGACGCGGACGCGGACACCCTCGTCGAACACCTCACCGGCGTCGGCACGTCACTGTCGCGGATGTTCCTCAAGAGCTGACACCAACGGGTGAACTTCCGTCGCGGCCGCGCGACTGCCCCGGAAACGGATCAGGGCCTCATCCGGAGTATCCGAATGAGGCCCTGACCTGCGGAGCCGCCTAGGGGAATCGAACCCCTGACCTATTCATTACGAGTGAATCGCTCTGGCCGACTGAGCTAAGGCGGCAGACATCGGGCTCGCACCCGATGACGGAGACAAGTGTAGCGGAGGCTTGAACGTCACCTTCCAGGGCCACCGTCGTTAAGGTCCTATGACGCCGGTCTCAGTCCCCCAAGATCGGCCCATCCCCACTGGAGGACCTGTTCATGCGGCAACGACTGCCCCGTGTGCTGGCGCTTCCGGCCGCCGCGGCCCTGCTTCTGCTGACCGCGGCTCCGGCGACGGCCCAGACGATCCCCACCACGCCGATCCCCGATCCGGCGAACCCGGGACAGCCGCCGATGTCGGCGCCGATCGGGCCGCAGCCGCTCGGCAAGGCGGTCGGTGACGCGGGGGCGGCGCTCGGCGTGCTGCGGCTGCTGCCCAACGCCGTCCCGACGAGCGCGATCCTGCCCGGCGCGGGTGAGATGCTGCCGAAGCAGTCCGCGCTCGAAGCCGGGATGGGGCTTTCCAGCGCCCAGGCCAACTCCGAGGCGTACCTGAACTACGAGAAGTCGATCGCGCAGTCGTCGCCGTTCGGCCTGTCGGCCGCGGGCAACGCGCCGCAGACGCCGGGGAGCCTCGTGCAGACGGCGCTGCCGGACAACCCGAAGCCGATCAGCGGCGGTCTCAACGCGCCGAAGAACCCGCTGTTCAACCTCGGCCTGCTCAACGGCGAGGCGCACGCGCGCTGGAGCCCGACGCTCGGGCCGTGTGTCGGCACGATCGCCGATTCGAGCACGTCGATCGCGAACCTCTCGCTGCTGCCGACCATCCCGAACCTCCCGGGTGCCGAGCAGCTGACCCAGGCGAGCGACCAGCTCAAGGCCGGCCTCGCCGGACTGCCCGGTCCGCTGGCGAACCTTGGTGACCTGCTTTCGGGGAACAGCGCCAGCGGTGACGGCAAGGGCGCGGTGCTGAGCCTGCCGAACACGCTGTCGTCACGGTCGGTCGTGCGGCTGGTCGACATCCCCGGCTCGAAGAACAAGGCCGTCGAATCGACGTCGACCCTGCAGGCGGCCAGCATCGAACTGCTGAAGGGCACGCCGCTCGGCCTGACGATCAAGGTCGCCAGCCAGCCGACGCTGCGGGTCACCTCGACCGGTGACAAGAAGACGTCGAAGGTCGAGTACACCGCTCCGGTGCTGCAGATCATGCGTGGCGACAAGGTGCTGTTCACCCTGGACGCGCACAACCCCACCAAGGACGTCCCGATCGGCATCCCGCTGCCGACGCTCAAGCAGGTTCCCGGCTTCGAGCAGCTGAAGAACGTGCCGGTCGTCGGCGGGCTCGCCGAACTGGTGAACGGTGCCACTAAGCAGCTTCCGGGCGGCGAGGCCGGTAATGGGCTCACCCTCGACATCGGGGTGCTGAAGCTGTCGATCGCCGGACTGAACCAGAAGTCGAGCGACATGACCTCGCCGTTCAAGGGCTTCCAGATGGGCGCCTCCGCGCGACTGCTGGACCTGCAGATCCTGCCCACCACCGCGCTGCAGAAGGCGCTCCCGCCGGAGGTCGCGAAGAAGCTGCCTTCGTCGCTGGCCCAGGTTTCGCTCGGTGAGCAGATCGCACGGGCGTACGCGCCGGCAGGCGGCGTCGAGTGCGGCACGGCGACTCCGCCGCCCGCGGGGAACAACGGTGGCGCGGCGCCGAAGGGCCCGGTCAAGAACCTGGCCTACACCAACGCGGCCTACGACACGGTGCCGATGTTCTGGACGGGTACCGCGATGCTGCTGCTCGGTGTGGTCCTGGTGGCCGCGATGCCGGGACGTCGCCGGCTTGTTCCGGTTCCGGTGTCGAAGGACGATCCGGGCTTCAAGCCTTCGCCGCGACCGCGCACCTAGACGGGGCGAGGAGGGTGATGAACGGTCCTTTCACGCCTTGCCCCCGCGTGGGAGGCCCGTTCGTGCCACCCTCTCTTGCTTGGGTTCAGTGAGCCGAAGGGGACCTTCGCCGCTTTCGCTTTCGAGAGCGGCGAAGGTCCCCTTCGCTTTGCCTGGCTCGCCGCGGTCTGATGTCCCCAATGTGGCATTGGGGACAGGGAGCGTCTCCCATGCCACATCGGGGACATCAGACCGCGGCTTACCGGAGACCCGAAGGTTCCTCACTTACCCACAGCACTTATCCACAACCCGCTCCAGCTGTGGACAACTCGCGCTACCAGCCCTTTCCCTGCCCCACCCCCGGTAGACTGGACTCGGGGTCGCCCCCCTGGGACGGGCGGGGGGCTGGGGTAGGCGAAGCAGGAGCCGGGTCAGCCTTGGCGCAGGGTGGTGACCATGGCTTCGACGGCGATTCGCGGTTTCACGTTCAGGTCGATGGCCTCGCGGCATTCCAGGACGGCTTCCAGACGGCGCAGGATCGAGTCCGGCGCCCAGGCGGAGGCGGCCTGCGCGATTTCCGACGCGTGATCGGGGTGGTTCAGCGTCGCGTTCGCGCCGCTCGCGGTCACGAGCACGTCCCGGTAGAACGCGGCGAGGTCCACCAGCGCGAGGTCGAGGGTGTCCCGCTGGGTCCGGGTCGCCCGCGACTTCTGGCGCTTCTCGAGTTGCTTCACCGCGGCTTCGGCGGCCCGTTTCGCTCCAGCGACACCCTTTCCGATGCCGTCGCCGCCCATCGCGGTGCGGATTTCGGAACGCTCGGCCTCGTCGCGGACCTTGCTCTCCTCGCCCGCGTCGGCCTCGGCCGCGCTGATCAGCTGATCGGCGCAGGTGAACACATCGGCCGGACGGCGCAGGCCCAGCGGGATCCGCAGCACTGTCGCCCGCCGCTGCCTGGCGGCTTCGTCGGTCGCGAGCCGCCGCGCGCGGCCGACGTGTCCACTCGAGACGGACGCGGCCCACCGCGCGCGGTCGGGATCGATGCCGTCCCGTTCCACCAGCACCTGCGCGATCGCTTCGGGCGGCGGCGTCCGCAGGGTGACAAGGCGGCACCGGGACCGGATCGTCACCGACACGTCTTCCGGGTGATCGGACGGCGCGCACAACAGGAACACCGTGCGGTCCGGCGGCTCCTCGACGGCCTTCAGCAACGCGTTCGACGCGCCTTCGGTCAGCCTGTCGGCGTCCTCGATGATCACCACCTGCCACCTCCCGGTGGTCGGGCGGCGAGCGGCTGCCTGGACCAGCGCACGCATTTCGGCGACGGAGATCGAGAGGCCCTCCGGCGCGACGAGCTTGACGTCGGCGTGGGTGCCGGCGAGCACGGTGCGGCAGCCGGGGCATTCCCCGCATCCCGTGCCGGTACTGCACTGCAACGCCGCCGCGAAAACCCTGGCGGCGGTCGAACGTCCCGATCCGGGCGGTCCGGTGACCAGCCACGCGTGAGTCATCGCGCCGGGCGCGACAGGCTGGTTCTCGATGATCCGCGCGGCCGCCGTCGACGCCGTGGAAAGGACGCGCGCGGCGGGATCCTGGCCGACGAGCTGCTTCCAGACACCGATCAGCACAGGGGATTCCGTCATCTCGCCTCGACCTTTTCCTCCGACGGCACGAGCCCGGCGAGTTGGCCGACGAGCACCGCACGGATGGCGGCGCGCACCCGCTCGCACACTTCGTCCTCTGTGCCGTCCGCGTCGACCACCACGTACCGGTCCGGGTCGGCGGCGGCCATCTCCGTGAGCAGATGCTGCACCCGCCACTGCGCGTCCAGCGCCTCCGACTTCCGCATCACCGTGCCGGGATCGGCGTCGAGCAGAACGGTGATATCGGGCCGCAGCCTGCCGGTCGCCCAGTCGGCGAGCCCTTCAAGTTCCTGGCTGTCGAGCCCGGCGACGGCGGACAGATGGGCCAGCGGCGAATCCACGAAACGTTCCATGACGACCACGGAACCGGCGTCGAGCGCGGGCTGGATGTCCCGTTCGACGATGTCCGCGCGCACCGCGGCGGCCGCGAGCGCCTGCGCCCGCGCACCGGACAGCGAAGCACCGGAGACGAGCTTCGCGAGCCGCTGGTCGTCCAGTGCCGGGTCGGCGGCCAGCACGACGGGACGCGTACCCGCGCGCAGCCATTCGGCCAGCCGCGCGGCCTGCGTCTCGGTGTTGATGGCCCTGGTGCCTTCGAGCGCGATCAGCAGCCCGTTCACGCGCCGGGGGCTGCGGCGCAGGGCGTTGCGGAGGTCGGCGAGGATCGGCTCGGCACGCCTGTCGTCCATCTGCCGGTAGGCGATGATGCCGGCGAGCAGGGCGAGGACACCGCCGCCGATCATCACCGGCCGCGTGCCGTCGATCGTGATCGTGCCGCCCCACAAGGTGAGCTCGGTCTGCTGGACCGCGCTGATCAGCACCGGGACCAGAATCGTCGCGCCGAACAGCACGATCTTCATCAGCGACTGGTAGATCGCGTTGATCCGGCCGCGGATCGAGTCCTCGATCCGCGAACCGATGATCGTGACACCGGTCAGGAACGCCGTCCCGGCCCAGACACCGACAGCGGCGACGGCAACCAGCGAAACGGCGAGGTGCGGCGACAGCGCGACGACGATGAGGCACAGACCGGCGGCGACGATCGAGATGCCGAACAGCCGGTCGTGCGCGAGACGGCGGGCGAGCTTCGGCGCCACGGCCATACCGGTGGCGAGCCCGAGGAAGACGGCGAGCACGAGGAGGTTGAACGCCGCGTCACCGGCGAGCAGGCTGGACGAGTACGGCTTGGCCGAACCGATCACCGCGCCACCGGCGGCGAACGCGCCGAAAGCGCCGATCATCAGCCCGCGCACCAGCGGCGTCGTCCGCACGAACCGGGCGCCGTCGGAGATCATCTGACGGAAGCCGAACTTCTCCTCGTCGGCGGGCTTGACCTTGGGCTTCTCGACCGCGTGGACATTGCGCAGCGAAAGTTCGGGGATCCGGGTGGCGATCACGATCGCGCTGGTGAGGTACAGCAGCCCGGTGATGACGACGGCCACCTTCGCGATACCGAGCTGGGCGTCGCCGTCGAAGAAGTGGAACGTGGTGTTACTACCGGTGAGCAGGGCGTTCGCCCCGGCCGCGGTGACCACCGCGAGGCCGTAGGTCATCACCATGCCGAGCTGGTTGGCCGTCTCGACCTGGTCCGGGCGGCGCAGCAGGTTCGGCACCGCCGCGTCCTTCGACGGGATCCACATCATCGAACAGCAGCCGACCAGGAAGTTGCCGACGAACACCCACCACGGCGTGCCGACGAACGCGATCGACAGCAGGAAGCCGCACCGGCCGAGGTCGCAGAGCACCATCACCTTGCGGCGGTCGAACCGGTCGGCCAGCAACCCGCCGAGCGGGGCGAACAGCAGACCGGGCAGCAGCGACGTCAGCACGACGCCCACGAACGCGAAGTTCTGCGCCGCGTAGTTGTCCGTCAGCTTGGTGACCAGGCCGGTCAGCGTCAGCAGGTTCAACCAGTCCGCGACGCTGCACAGATAGGTGACACCCCAGAGGCGGCGGAACGGCTTGATGGCCAGCACCCGCCGCACGCGGTGCATGGTGGAAGCATCACGGCCCGCCGATCCACTCGTGCCCGCTTCGGGCACCGATTGCACGCCCTCGCTGATACGCCCACCCCATTAGTCACGCGGCGCCGAGGCGTGACCCGGGTGTACGCCGAGTCCCCCGACCGTATTGGCCAGGGTATCCCGATGGATGAGGTGAGGACGGACGGGCCCGTCCGGCGCTACCGCCGGACGGGTTACCCGAAGATCCCCGCGATGCTGTTGAACAGGCTGGCCAGCAGCTGAATGGCGAGGATCGCGAAGACGATCATGAGCGCGATCGCGATCATCACCCCGGTGGTGTTCGACGACGGCTTGCCGAGCCTCGGAAGCTGCATCGAACGCTTGGCGCGCCGTACTTCGACCTCGGCCTCTTCGTCGACCTCGACCGGATCTTCCTGCTTCAGACTGCGAGGCCCACGAAGCAGCTGCGGCGGCCTCGTGGGCCACGTGCGCTGCTGGGGCAGGATCCCGATCGGCGTAGCACCTTGCTCACCGACCGTGCTGATGATCCTGGGAGACGGAAGAAGGGCGGACTGCTCCGCGCCCGGCCTGCGGGCGGGCTGATCTTCCGCCAACATCGCCGCGTCGACCATCCGGCTCACGACTTCGGGGTCGTGCTGGACGGGCCCGGGGACCGGCACGTGAACCTCCTCGGCGACGCCCGAAGAGTCCAGCTGACCCGCCGTACCGGTCGTGACCAGCCCGGACACCGGGTCGGCGAACGTGTCGCCCGGAGGTTCTGCCTGAGTGCCGTCGCCTTTCACGAAGTCGGGGGCATCGAAGAAGGGTGCATCGCCCTTCCCGCTCATGGTGACCACCTCACTACGGAATGTCCTCTGCTTCCAGGGTAACCAGCTCGGCCCGGCGCACATCCGCCCAATGGGCCAGATAAATGTCACGCGCGGCAAGGCTGATCTTCACGTCCTCCAGCAAAGGTTCGAAGAAAGAACGCCGGTACCGGGCGTCTGTCGCGGTTGACGCGGCGAAGTACAAACCGGAGAAAACGGCAAGGAAAAGCGACACATTGATCAGCGCGGAACTCACCGGAAGAGGGACACCCAGCAGTGTTCCGGGCGCCGACTCACGCCCCGCGAACGCCGTCACGACCTCCGGCTGGAGGATCAGCACCCCGAACACGACGAAGAAGGCGAACACCAGCACCCCGAACGCCACGATCTGCACCGCCTGGGCGAGGAACAGCACCAGGGCGATGTTGAGCCGCTCCACCCTCGACAGGGCACGCCGTCCCGGCGTCGGGGTGTCATCGTCGTCGAAGGGCGTCCCGCGCAGGACCGTCGCGCCAGGCTCCACGGTCCAGGACTTCAGCTCCTTGATCTCGTCGGACAGCATCGACGCCAGGAACACCGCGCCGATCAGGACGAGGAAGCCGACCACCAGCCACAGCCGCCCCGGGCTCAGCCGTTCCACGGCCTGCCACAGCTCGGCGGTGAAGAAGCTGAACATCACCACCAGCAGGAGCAGCGGCAACGCCCGCGACGCCAGCGTGCCGATCGCCCGGACCTGGGCGACCGCGCTCTCCGCCGCCCAGCTCAGTATCGAGCCGATCCCGGTCCGAACCAGCAGCATCAGCACGACCAGGGCGGCGAGGTTGGTGAGCACGGCCATCCACAGCGGGTCGTCCCACGACACCAGTCCGGTGAGCCGCTCCCCGAGTGGCAGCAGCACCATCCAGAACAGGAAGGTCGCCGCCATCACCGCCAAGCGCACCCGCGTGCGCCTCAGCGCCCGGAGCAGCTTCGCCATCAGACGGCCGCCGACCAGTGGCACGACGAGCACGGCGAGCGCCAGCGTCAGCGCGCCGAGGACGTACGCGAGCCCGCTGTCACGCATGCGGGCCGCGAGCACTTCCGCGGGGACGTCGAGCAGTTTCAGCAATCCGGCCAGGAGGAGGTCGAGCAGGGACAGGAACACCAGTCCGGGCGTCGAGCGGCGCACCATGCCCGATCCGCGCCTCCGCCGGTGGATGACCATCGGCAGCCCTCGCCGCCGGAACCACGCGTCGGCCGCCCGCCGGTCCAGGTCCATCGCCGTCCCCCTCGTCCGTCAACGCCCAAAGGCGGCTACGTCCGGCTCAAGTCCACCGCCTCGTGCAGCCAGCCCGCCAGTGCCCGGCGGTCCATTCCACCGAACATGAGCCACCCTTCGGAAGGGGCTACGTACAAAACGAACCTCCCCAAATCGTTGTCGATGATCACGAACCCGTAATCCGGGTACTCGGCGTTCAGCCCGCCGAAGGCGACCAGGTCGAGGATCGCCGTCCCGGTCCGCGGACGGCTCACCATCTCGGCGACCAGGCCGACCTCTTCTTCCTGGCCCGGCAGCGGCACGCCGTGCTCGTCGATGCGGACGCGCAGCGGGGCGCTGTCACCGGCGGGAACATGCGGGAGCCCGCCGAAGACCCGTGCGCCCAGTTCGCCGAAGTCGCTGAGGCTGAACGTGGTCCGCCGCCCGGACCGCATTCGCCACACGACCGCCTGATGCCCGTCGCCGTAGCAATCGACCCGCACCGCACGGGGAGCGGAGGCGAAGACGCCGGTGAGGACGCCGCGCACCGAACCCCGCAGCATCACGCCGTGCATCTGGACCGCGGCGGGATGGATCTCACCGTTCTCCATCAGCCCGGCCTCTTCGAGCATCGCCGCCTTCGCCGCGTATCGCTCCGCCTGCGTGACCAGATCCGCCGGCTCGTCGTAGGACGGGCACAGGCGGCGGATCTCGTCGTCGGTGACCTCCGGGTCGTAGCCCAGGTACACGCTCCGGCGCTCGGGCACCGCGCGCAGCACCGGTTCGGCGGCGCGCTTCATCAGTTCCTGCACCGTCGCCGGCTCACGCATGGTTCTGCACCGCCTTCACGATCCACTGTTCGGCCATCGACCGGGTGGCCGGGCCCCAGGTGAGCGTCCAACGACCGGCGCCGTTCATCGCCGCGCTGAACTGGTAGCGGCCGAGGTCGTTGTCGACCAGGCCGAAGGCACCGTGCGGATATTCGGCGAGGATGGCGTTCCGCACCGCGAGATCGACCAGGACCGTGCCGTGACGGGGCCGCGAAGCACCCTCGCGGATCACCTCGAGCGCCTCGCGGGCCTGCGCCGGGATCAACCCGCCCGTGTCCGTCTCGATGCGCACCGTCTCGCCCGCGCCCGGCGGATGATCCGGCAGCCCGTCGAACACCCAGCCCGGCAGCGCGCTGAGGAAACCGGACCGCAGTCGCGCTCGCCTGCCGAGTTTGTTCAGCACCGTGGTGTAGTCCTCGTCGCCGAAGAACCGGACCTCCCACGGGTCCCGGCGCGCCGGGAAGACCCCGGTGACCACGCCGCGGATGAACCCGCCGCGAAGCGCGCGATACAGCCCGACGGCCTCGGGCGTGACCTCCCCGCCGGGGGCCAGTCCGATCGCCGTCATCCCGCTCACGAACCGGGTGTACTGCTCCACCTCCTCGGCGAGGGTGAGCCCCGGAGCCGGCTCCTCGCCGGACAGCACCGGTGGCACGGAAAGGTCCGGATCGTAGAACTCCATCACCGAGGGACGCTCCGGAACCTCGGCGGCCAGCGGGGCGATGACCTCGTCGATGACGTCGAAGACGGAAGTCGTTGAAGAACCGGTCGTTGAAGTGCTCACCTGACCATTGAACACCCTGGTACCGACAATTTTTAGAACTTTTGTTCGAACGGGTGAGGCCGGTCGGCGAGCGGTCGGCGAGCGGTATCGAGGGACCTTTGCTATCGCTCCACCGGCTCGTTGTTCCCGACCCCGCCGAACGTCATGAGGGGTCCCCACGGGACGAATTTCGTCCGGTGAGGACCCCTCATGACACTTGGGCCGAGCTAGAGCGCGCTACTTCGTCTTCGTGGCCGTCGAGCGCGAAGCGGGCTTCTTCGCCGCAGTCGACTTCGCAGCCGCGGTCTTCGTCGTCGACGTCTTGGTCGCGGTGGTCTTCTTCGCCGCGGCCGTCTTGGTGGCCGTCGTCTTCGACGCGGCGGGCTTGCGCGCAGGAGCCTTGCGCTTCGGCGCCGGGCCCTTCGCGCGCTTCTCCGCCAGCAGTTCGGCACCGCGCTCGGCGGTCAGCTCCTCGATGCTGTCCGACTTCCGCAGCGTCGCGTTGTACTCGCCATCGGTCACGTACGGACCGAAGCGGCCGTCCTTGACCACCATCGGCTTACCGGACACCGGGTCGTCGCCCAGCTCCTTCAGCGGCGGCTTCGCGGTCGCGGAGCGGCCACGCTGCTTCGGCTCCGAGTAGATCTTCAGCGCCTCTTCGAGCGTGATCGAGAACAGCTGATCCTCGGTCGTGAGCGAACGCGAGTCCGTGCCCTTCTTCAGGTACGGCCCATAGCGCCCGTTCTGCGCGGTGATCTCGTCGCCGGACTCGGGGTCCTTGCCGACCACGCGCGGCAGCGAGAGCAGCTTCAGCGCGTCTTCGAGGGTCATCGTCTCGATCGACATCGACTTGAACAGCGAGCCCGTACGCGGCTTCGGCTGCTTCGCCTTCGCGGCCTTCTTCTGCGCGGCGGTCGCGTTCTCGGGCAGCGGCTCCGGCTCCGGCAGGAGCTCGGTGACGTACGGGCCGAAGCGGCCTTCCTTCGCCACGATCTCGTGCCCGCTGACCGGGTCCGTGCCGAGCACGCGCCCTTCCTGCGGCGTCGCGAACAGCTTCTCCGCGACCTCCGGGGTCAGCTCGTCCGGCGGCAGCTCCTCGGGCAGGTTCGCCCGCTGCGACGTCCCGTCGACCTCACGCTCGAGGTACGGGCCGTAGCGGCCGACACGCACGACGACGGTGTGACCGTCGGCGTCGCTGAACAGCGGGATCGAGTTGATCTCGCGGGCGTCGATGTCCTCGACACCGGAACCGACCAGCTTCTTCAGCCCGCCGAGGCGGCCCACGGAGCCGTCGACACCCATGTCGCCGCCGAAGTAGAACTTCGACAGCCACTGCGTACGGTGCTCGTCACCGGCGGCGATGCGGTCGAGTTCGTCCTCCATGCCGGCGGTGAAGTCGTAGTCGACCAGCCGCTCGAAATGCCGCTCCATCAGCCCGATCACGGCGAACGCGACCCAGGACGGCACCAGCGCGGAGCCCTTTTTCCACACGTAGCCGCGGTCCTGGATGGTCTTGATGATCGACGCGTACGTCGACGGGCGGCCGATGCCCAGCTCTTCGAGCTTGCTGACCAGGCTCGGCTCCGAGTAGCGCGCCGGCGGCGACGTGGTGTGCCCGTCCGGGCTCAGCTCGGTCGCGGTCAGCGCCTGGTCCTTGACCAGCTGCGGGAGACGGCTCTGCTTGTCGTCCGCCTCGCCCCCGCTCTCGGTGTCGACGGCCTCGACGTACGCCTTGAGGAACCCGGCGAAGGTGATCGTGCGGCCCGAGGAGGCGAACGTGACTTCCTCGCCGCTGGTGGCGGTGCCGACGATGCGCACCGACATCGTGGTGCCCTTCGCGTCCGCCATCTGCGACGCGATCGTGCGCTGCCAGATCATCTCGTAAAGGCGGTACTCGTCGGTGTCCAGATCCTTCGCGACCTGGCCCGGCGTGCGGAAGACCTCACCAGAGGGACGGATCGCCTCGTGGGCTTCCTGCGCGTTCTTCACCTTGCGGGTGTACTGGCGCGGCGACGGCGAGACGTATTCCTTGCCGTACAGCTGCGTCGCCTGGCTGCGCGCCGCCGAGATCGCCGACTCCGACAGCGTCGTGGAGTCGGTACGCATATAAGTGATGTACCCGTTCTCGTACAGCTTCTGCGCGATCCGCATGGTGCGCTCGGAGGTGAACCGCAGCTTGCGGCCCGCCTCCTGCTGCAGGGTCGAGGTCATGAAGGGCGCGTACGGCTTCCGCGTGTACGGCTTCTCTTCGACGCTCGCGACCTTGAAGTCACGGTTCTTCAGCGCCTCGGCCAACCGGACCGCGTCGGCCTCGGCCAGCACGCGGATCTCGTTGTTCGAAGCCTTCAGCTGCCCGTCGGAGCCGAAGTCGCGGCCCGTGGCCAGCCGCGCGCCGTCGACGGCGATCATCCTGGCCGGGAAGTTCCGGGGCGACGCCTCGGCACCGGCGTCCATCGTCGCGGAGATGTCCCAGTACGACGCCGAGGTGAAGCGCATGCGCTCGCGCTCCCGCTCGACCACGATGCGGGTCGCCACGGACTGCACCCGGCCCGCCGAAAGCTTCGGCATGACCTTCTTCCACAGCACGGGCGAGACCTCGTAGCCGTAAAGACGGTCGAGGATGCGGCGGGTCTCCTGCGCGTCGACCAGGTCGCCGTCGAGTTCACGGGTGCTGTCGGCCGCGGCGCGGATCGCCTGCTCGGTGACCTCGTGGAAGACCATCCGGCGGACCGGGACCTTCGGCTTCAGGGTCTCCAGCAGATGCCACGCGATGGCTTCGCCCTCGCGGTCGGGGTCCGTTGCGAGATAGAGCTCGTCGACGTCCTTCAACAAGCCCTTCAGCTCGGTGACCTTGGACTTCTTGTCCGGGGTGACGACGTAGAGCGCCTTGAAGTCGTTGTCGACGTCGACACCCAGCCGCGCCCACGACTCGCCCTTGTACTGGGCCGGCACGTCGGCCGCGCCGCGGGGAAGGTCACGGATGTGCCCGACGGAGGACTCCACGACGTAGTTCGCGCCGAGGTACGGGGCGATCTTGCGGGCCTTGGTCGGCGACTCGACGATCACCAGCCGACGGCGCCCCGCGCCATCGTCCGACGCCGCGGTCTTCTTCGTCCGTGCTCCTGCCACGCTGTCCTGCTCTCCGCTCATCTTCGGCGCCTTCGCGCCGCCTCTCGACCCGTCAGTGTGCACGCTCGCACCACCCGGACCACGTCTAGGTGGGGCAACACGCCGCCGATCGTGTGTCCAGCGCATCGCCGCTGACCTCGTCGATGTTTCCTTTCAACACCTAGCACGTGATGTCGGACACGTCCGCCTGGGGTACCGCGTGACGGGGTGAACACCCTCCGTTCGACGGTGGTGGCTCCCTTCCGCCAACGCTTCACTTGATATCCACGCCGACCCGAAAGGACTCCACGTGACCCGACGACTCCTCGGCACACTGTTCGCCATGCTGACCGCATCCGCCCTGGTCGGTGCCGTTCCCGCGGAAGCGGCGACGACCACCTTCGCCGGAACGGTGGCGTTGTCGAACTGCTCCGGGTCGGTGGTCAAGCCGCCCGAGGCGAGCCTCGACGACCCCGCCCTCGTCCTCTCCAACGGGCATTGCCTCCAGGAAGGTTTCCCGGACCCTGGAGAAGTAATCGTCAACCAGCCCTCGTCACGGACCTTCAGCCTGCTGGCCAAGGACGGCCGTTCGTCACTGGGCACGCTCAAGGCGAAGAAACTGCTCTACGCGACGATGACCGACACCGACGTCTCGCTGTACCAGCTCAACACCAGCTATTCCCAGATCCGGGCGACCTACGGTATCGCCCCGCTGACGCTCTCGCCGACCCGTCCGTCGGCCGGTATCGCGATGGACGTCGTTTCGGGGTACTGGAAGAAGATCTACTCCTGCAACATCGACGGCTTCGTCCACGAGCTGCACGAAGCGGACTGGGTCTGGAAGGACTCGATCCGGTACACCTCGGCGTGCAAGACGATCGGCGGGACCTCGGGGTCGCCGATCATCGAGACCTCGACCGGGAAGGTCGTCGGCGTCAACAACACCGGCAACGAAAGCGGTCAACGGTGCACGATGAACAACCCGTGCGAGGTCGACGCCACCGGGAAGGTGACCGTGCGGAAGGGCATCAACTACGGGGAGCAGACCTATCAGCTGACCTCCTGTCTTTCGCGTAGTGAGCTGGACCTGGCGAACCCGAACTGCAAGGCGCCTAAGCCCTGATTCCCCTCGCCTCAAGTGCTATGAAAGGTCCTTTCCTTGCAAATTTTGCAAGGAAAGGACCTTT
This sequence comes from Amycolatopsis sp. NPDC033938, assembly GCF_055575975.1. Taxonomy (NCBI): domain Bacteria; kingdom Bacillati; phylum Actinomycetota; class Actinomycetes; order Pseudonocardiales; family Pseudonocardiaceae; genus Amycolatopsis; species Amycolatopsis sp. NPDC033938. The sequence goes on along the minus strand of NZ_JBVIRO010000020.1, from coordinate 140,340 downwards.
CATAGCACTTGGCGAGCCTCACCCGGCGCGGACGACGGGCACCAAACTCGGCCAGGCGGGCTCCGCACCCACAGGCGCGTCCCCGATCAGCTCCAGGACGTGCGCCAATCGCCGACGGCCGGTGATCCGCAGCAACGCCTCTTCACCCTTGAAGGTCTTCGCCGGGACGCCCAGCTGGGCCAGCGCCGTGATCAGCCGCTCATGCGTTTCCGGCGCCTCCGGATCGAGCGCGAGCAGGTAGCCGTTGCCCTGCGGGCTTCCCGCCGCCAGCGCCCACATCCTCAGCATCGCGCCGTCGAGCCGGAACCCGTCCGGCAGTACTTTTTCCTCACCACGGTTCCAGCCCCGTTCCAGCGGCAGCAGATCGACACGGAACGGCGTTCTCACCAGCGGCCGTCCGCATTCGGCGGCCGAGACCTGCGCCTCCGCGCCGCGACGACGGCATTCCCTGGCCAGTGCGCGCGCTCTCCACGGCTCGTCGACCACGGCGGACAGCCGCGCGGCCGTCCGGCCGAAGCCCGCCATCCGCCCCGGCCCGCACAGCACACCGGCGAGGTCGGCGAGCCCAGGCCCGCTCGCCTCCGCCGAGAAGAGCGAGATCGTCCCGTCCACCCGCACACAATAGAACACAAGTTCGACTCATGGCCAGTGACAGCTCGATGACTCAGCGCGGTTGCTTGACCAAATCCTGGCAAACGGGGATCCGGCTGGCCGCCGCGGCGAGCTGAGGCACGTCGTTAAGGCCCCTGAGGAGGTCGAGGCGGTCGAGTTCGTCGAGGGACGCCCTCGCGTCGCGAAGCGCCGCCTTCGTCGCCTCGGGATCACTTGAGGAGTCGAGGCGTTGACGTACATCGTCGGCGCGAGCGCGAATGCCGTTGAGCTGGGCTATGGCGGCGCTTCGCGAGGCGTCGCCACCGGCGACCGGGGACGGCCCGAGGTTCCCGAGGGCGGCGGACGTCCGGTTCAGCCCCTCGACCACCGAGGTCATCAGCTCAGCGGAGGTCTGCGTGGCCTGCTGTGGCGTGCTCGGATCGACGCTGGGCAACGTCGCCAACGTCCGCACGAGTCCGCCGGACGCGGCGCAGTATCCCTCTGCCCAAGCGGAGGCGGGGTCGGCCTGCGACGCGCTGACCGTCGCGAGACCTTCTTGTCTGGCGTGGGAAGTCACCGCGGGCTGCTGCCCGCACCCGGCGAGGCCGAGTCCGATACCTGTTGCTAGCGCGGCAAGGACGGTGAACCGCGGCCGCACGAAAACACCTCCCGACCTGACGACTTCCCAGTTGGCCCCCGACGGTACCGATACCGGTGGGCATTGCAAATCAACGTGACGTCAAGAACGTTCAGGAAGGCAGCTTCTTGCAGTTCGGGGCCTGTGCTGCCAGGGCTTTCAACGAAGCGTTCGTTTCCAGCTGCTGGAACGGGTCGGGCATGTCGTTGATGTCGGAGCCGATCTGCCGGAACGACACCGCGGCCGCCGCCGCGGCCATCTTGTCGTCCTTCGGCGCCGCGTCCAGTTCGGTCTTCGCCGCGACGACCTTGTCCCGCAGCGGAGTCAGCGCGTCGACGATGCTCTTGCGCGCGGTCTCGGCTTCCGCGCTCGGTGCCGGACCGAGTCCCTTCAGCCCGGTGACGGCGTTGTCGAAACCGGGAGCGAAGACGGCGAAGGCGTCGTCCATCGCCTTGCGCGCGCTCGCGACGTCGCCCTGCTCGACCTCGGGCATCTTGAAGTCACCGATCTTGGCGAAGTCGATCAGCGAACCGCAAAACCCGTCCATCCACTCGCTTCCAGCCGCGGCGGCGGAAGAAGAAGAAGGTGCCGGTGCGGCGGGTGGTGTCTCGCCACCGCAGCCTGCCAGCAGGAAAACGGCGGCGAGCAGAGTCAGCGAACGCCTCATGGCAGGGACTCCCCGGGTCGGGATCGGTGTGACGCGCAGAGATTAGCCTGCCCAGGAAAAACGCCGGGCCCGCCACGGAAAACGTGACGGGCCCGGCGGGTGGGACTTTCCCGGCGTTACGCCTTCGCTTCCGCGGGCGTCTCGGAAAGAACCGATTCACGCCGCTTGGAGACGACGATCGCGGCCACGATGATCGCGACGGCGACCAGCGAGATCCCGATACGGATGCCGACGTTGGCGTCCGCGCCGATCGTGAACTGCACGATGGCCGGAGCGATCAGCACCGACACCAGGTTCATCACCTTGATCAGCGGGTTGATCGCCGGACCGGCGGTGTCCTTGAACGGGTCACCCACGGTGTCACCGATGATGGTGGCCTCGTGCGCGTCCGAACCCTTGCCGCCGTGGCTTCCGTCCTCTACGAGCTTCTTCGCGTTGTCCCAGGCACCACCGGAGTTGGCGAGGAAGATCGCCATCAGGGTGCCGGTCGCGATCGCACCGCCGAGGTAACCGGCGAGCGCGCCGGTGCCGAGGCCGAAGCCGACCGCGATCGGGGCGAACACCGCGAGCAGACCGGGAGTGGTCAGCTCACGCAGCGAGTCACGCGTGACGATGTCGACGACACGGCCGTACTCGGGACGGGTGGTGCCCTCCATGATCCCCGGGATGTCGCGGAACTGGCGGCGCACTTCGTAGACGACCGCGCCGGCGGCACGGGACACCGCGTTGACCGCGAGACCGGAGAACAGGAACACGACCGCGGCACCGATGATCACGCCGACGAGCGTCGCCGGGCCGACGATGTTCGCGATGAACTCCTTGCCGTCGCCGACCGCCTTGGTGATCGCGTCCTGATAGGACCCGAACAGCGCCGTCGCCGCGAGGACCGCCGTGGCGATCGCGATGCCCTTGGTGATGGCCTTGGTGGTGTTGCCGACCGCGTCGAGCTCGGTGAGGATCTGCGCCGCGTCTTCGTCGACGTCGCCCGACATCTCCGCGATGCCCTGCGCGTTGTCCGAAACCGGGCCGAAGGTGTCCATCGCGACGATGACACCGACAGTGGTGAGCAGACCGGTACCGGCGAGCGCCACGGCGAACAGCGCGACGCCACCACCGACCAGGTACGCGCCGAACACGGCCGCGCCGATGACCAGCGCGGTGTACACGGCGGACTCGAAGCCGACCGAGATACCGGCCAGGATCACCGTCGCCGCACCGGTTTCCGAGGACTTGCCGACTTCCTTGACCGGCTTGTACTCGGTGCCGGTGTAGTACCCGGTGAGCTTGAGGATGATCGCCGCGAGCACGATGCCGATGATCACCGAGATGGTCGCGATGAGTGCCGGGCTTCCGGACTCGTTCGTGGCGCCACCGGTCAGCTCGGAGAACGAACCGGGCAGGTAGACGAACGCGGCGATCGTCGAGAGCACCGCGGAAATCCCCGCGGAGATGTAGAACGAGCGGTTGATCGTGACCAAACCGCCTTCGCCCGCCTTGGCCTTGGTGATGTAGACACCGATGACCGCGGTGATCACGCCGATGGCGGGAACGATGAGCGGGAAGATCAGACCGTGCACACCGAAGGCGGTGCTACCCAGGATCAGCGCGGCCACGAGCATGACCGCGTACGACTCGAAGAGGTCCGCCGCCATCCCGGCGCAGTCGCCCACGTTGTCACCGACGTTGTCGGCGATGGTGGCCGCGTTGCGCGGGTCGTCCTCGGGGATGCCCTGCTCGACCTTGCCGACCAGGTCCGCGCCGACGTCGGCGGCCTTGGTGAAGATACCGCCGCCGACACGCATGAACATCGCGATCAGCGCGGCACCGAAACCGAAGCCCTCCAACACCTTCGGGGCCTGTCCGGTGTAGACGAGGACGACCACCGCGGCGCCGAAGAGGCCGAGACCGACGGTGATCATGCCGACCACGCCACCGGTACGGAAGGCCACGCGCATCGCCTTTTCGCGACCACCTGGCTCACGCGAAGCGGCCGCGACACGCAGGTTCGCCTGCGTCGCGAGCCACATGCCGAGGTAGCCGATCGCGAAGGAGAATCCCGCGCCGACCAGGAAGAAGATCGACCTGCCGATCTTCTCGTTCCAGTCTTCGGCCGGCAAGGCGAAGAGCAGCAAGAACACGATCACGCCGAAAATCGCGAGGGTGTTGCGCTGCCGTTTCAGATAGGCAGCCGCACCTTCCTGCACTGCCTTCGCGATGTCCTGCATCTTGGTGGTGCCTTGGCCGGCGGCCAGCACCTCCTTGAGCAGAACGTAGCCGATGACCAGTGCGGCAAGGGCGACCACGGCGACTACACCGACAATGGTGTAGCCACCTCCGGAGAGCGTGAGATCGCTCGCCGCGAGGAACTGCCGGGACATTCGTCCTCCTGGAGACGTCGCCGTTGGCCAACGACGATCCGCCGATGGAACCGGCGTGCCGACGTTGGCATGGAGATCTGAGCCGAACGTCACGCTAGTCGCACTGCAAGGCACGTCTCACATGACGCTCGCCACAGACGGTGTGGATTGCGGGAGTGTATTGGTAGTGGGATGGCGGGCGGCAGGGCGTCCCCGGCACCGTACGTTCCGTTACCTTGTGAGGCTGATCACTGTATCGATCATCCGTGCCCCCTCCCGGAGCTCGATCCGATCGGCGGCGGCCGTTTTCTGTCGGTGCGCTGTGCGAAGCTCTGAAGGTGGACGGCACGGCGGAATCCGGTAAGGGCCGGCGGCTTCTCGACCGCGCGACGGCGGGGATCCCCGCTTCGCTGTACCCGGTCACCCATGTGGCCGAACTTCCCGCTCGCCGGGCGGATTCGGTGGACTGGCCGGAGTGGGTGGCGGCTCCGGTCGTCGAAGCGCTGGCGGCGAGCGGGGTCAAGGCTCCGTGGCGGCATCAGGCCGAAGCCGCCTCACTGGTCCGCGATGGCAGGCACGTCGTGATCTCCACCGGCACGGCGTCGGGTAAATCGCTCGCGTACCAGTTGCCCGTGCTCTCGGCACTCGTCGAGGACGAGCGGGCTTCGGCGCTGTACCTGTCCCCGACCAAGGCACTCGGCGCCGATCAGCTGCGCGCCGTTTCCTCATTGGAAATCAAGAAGGTGCGCGCGGCGTCGTTCGACGGCGACACTCCGCTGGAGGAACGGGACTGGGTACGCGCCCACGCGAACTGGGTGTTCACCAACCCGGACATGCTGCATCGCGGGATCCTCTCGTCGCACGCGCGCTGGTCCCGGTTCTTCCGGCGGCTCTCGTTCGTCGTCATCGACGAATGCCACAGCTATCGCGGCGTCTTCGGTTCCCATGTGGCGCTGCTGATGCGCAGGCTGCGACGGGTCGCCGCGCATTACGGCGCTTCACCGGTCTTCGTCCTCGCGTCGGCGACGACGGCGGACCCGGCCGCGTTCGCCTCGAAGCTGTCGGGGCACGACTGTGTCCCGGTCACCGAGGACGGCTCGCCGCGCGGCTCCCGCACGGTCGCGTTGTGGGAACCCCCGCTGTTGTCGGAACTTTCCGGTGAGAACGGGGCACCGGTGCGGCGCTCGGCCGGCGCCGAGGCTTCGCGGATCCTCGCCGAACTGGTCATCGAGGGCGCCCGTTCGCTGGCGTTCGTCCGGTCGCGGCGAGGCGCGGAGCTGACCGCGCTCGGCGCGCGCCGGATTCTGTCCGAAGTGGACGGTTCCTTGGCGGAGTCCGTCGCCGCGTATCGATCCGGATACCTGCCAGAAGAGCGCCGCGCCCTCGAAGCGGCGTTGTTGTCCGGCCGGTTGCTCGGGGTGGCGACGACGAACGCGCTCGAACTCGGCGTCGACATCGCGGGCCTCGACGCGGTGGTGCTGGCCGGTTATCCCGGCACCCTCGCGTCGTTCTGGCAGCAGGCCGGGCGAGCCGGGCGCGCGGGTGACGCGGCACTGGTGGTCTTCGTGGCCCGCGACGATCCGCTGGACACCTATCTCGTGCATCATCCGGCCGCGATCCTGGACCGGCCGGTGGAAGCCGCCGTCCTCGACCCGTCGAACCCGTATGTGCTGGCACCGCAGCTGGCCTGCGCCATCGCCGAACTTCCGCTGACCGAACCGGAGGTCGCGGCCTTCGGCGGTGACGCGGCGCGGGCCGTGCTCGCCGATCTGGTCAAGGAGAAGATCATCCGGCGCCGGACGAGCGGCTGGTACTGGACTTCACGCGACCGGCCGCACGCCGACGTCGGCATCCGCGGGACCGGCGGCGAGCAGATCGCGGTGGTGGAGGCCGATTCCGGGCGGATGCTCGGCACGGTCGATCCGGGTTCCGCCTGCTACGCGGTACATCCCGGCGCGGTGTACCTGCATCAGGGTTCGTCCTATGTGGTCGACGAACTGGATCTCGAGACCGGCCTGGCCATGGTGCACGCGGAGGATCCGGACTGGACCACGTCGCCGCGCGAGATCGTCGACATCAGTGTGCTGCGCACCGAAGAGAGCAGGGTGTACGGCGGGGTCACGGTGAATCTCGGCGAGGTGTCGGTGAGTTCGCAAGTGGTCGGCTACTTGCGGAGGCGACCCTCGGGTGAGGTGCTGGACCAGACACCGCTGGACCTGCCGGAGCAGAGCCTGCACACCCGCGCCGTCTGGTACACGATCTCGGCGGAGCTGCTCGGCCCTTCCGATGGCTTGGCGGGGACCGGGGGCCATCGGTCGGGGACCGAAGTTCTGGAGCCGGTGGGGACCGGAGGCTCCAGGGTGGGGACCAAGGAACTTGGCGGGGCACCGGGGACGGGCGCCGAGTTGGATCCGGCGCGCGTCCCCGGTGCCCTGCATGCCGCCGAGCACGCGGCGATCGGCCTGCTACCGCTGTTCGCTACGTGCGACCGCTGGGACATTGGCGGGGTGTCGACCGCGTGGCACGAGAACACCGGGGAGGCGACGGTGTTCGTGCACGATGGCCATCCCGGGGGTGCGGGATTCGCCGATCGCGGATTTGCCGCGATTGTCCCTTGGCTGGCCGCAACGCGGGAGGCGATCGTTTCCTGCGAGTGCCCGGCCGGCTGCCCGTCCTGCGTCCAGTCGCCGAAGTGCGGGAACGGCAACGATCCGCTGGACAAGGCGGGGGCAGTGGCCGTTCTGGACACCGTGCTCGGGGCTTTGCGTCAGCACGGGCCGCAGTCAGGCCACTTGGTGGTTCAGAAGTGAGGTGGGTTGATCAGGCGGCGGTGGTCAGGGTCGCCACGGGGGTGGCGGCCTTGTCGCCGGCCAGCGCACGAACGAGCACGTCGTGCACGTCGGCGGCCGCGGGCAGCTGCCAGCCCCAGACCTCGGGCTTGACCCGCCAGTGCACGACACCGTGCTGGAACGGCGACGGGGGCAGCGGGATGTAGTCGTTCGCGCCGTGCCACTGGATCGAGGCCTGCGCGGCCAGTTCCTGCGGGATGCTCGCGGCGACGGTGGTGAGGAACAGCCAGCGGCCGTTCGGCATCGCGACGATCGGGGCCGGGTGACCGGTGGCGCGCAGCAGGCGGGCGGCCCGCTTGCCGAGCTGGTCGTCGACCTCGATGGCGTCCAGTACGGTGCCGGTGGCCACGAGCAGGCTGTGCGTGTCGTCACCGAACCAGGTGGCGACCTCGTGCGGGTGGGTCTCGATCAGTTCACGCCAGTTGTCCTGTGCCGGCACGGGACGCCGCCAGGTGAGGTCGTCACCTTCCGGGGTGAGCGCGGCGGGCTCCGCACCCGGGAGCACCGGCCAGCCACGCCAGGCGAGGCCGATCGCCTCCGCCCGCATCTCGATGCGGAAGGCGCCCCGCCAGCTGTCCGGCCAATTCGCGTCCAACATTACTGCCCCTGCCTCAGGTCAACTCTGTCCTGTGTCCGTGCCACCCGGCGACCTTCTCGAAGTGGCGCACATCTCAATAAACGGCAAGTTGCACATCGGGAGAAGCCCTCACGCGACAACCGGCGGTTACTTAGCGATGAACGCGCGGTGATCCGACAGGACGGACCGAACGCCGCACGTCCGATGAACGGGTGGACGCGACCGGTGCCGCACCGTTCGTCGCAGCCGAGCAGGGCATCTCGCCCAGGTGGTCACGGTCGCGACGGGCGGCGTGCGACCGTTCGCCGGGGCGCTGATCATGGCTTCGACCGCTCGCCGCGTATCAACGACCGCTGCTCGCGCCCGGTGGTTACTCGCCCGTACTACCGGCCGGTCAGCATTTGGCCGACCGTTCACCGTGCGACGTCCGTCACGGTGGCCGGTCGACCGGCCCCGCCCTCGCCCGTGCCTCCGCCTGTCCCAGGGTCGCCAGGTGTCCCCGCACCGCCGACCGCACCTCGACCAGCGCGTCTCCTCGCTCCCAGCGGCAGGTCAGCAGCGTGACCGACATCCGGACGGCGACCTGCCGCGCCCGGTCGCAGGCCGCGCCGGGACCTTCCGTGGCGTGCGAGGCCGCGGCGAGCGCCGCCAGATCGGCGGCGGCCTCGGTGTGATGCCGGGTCGTGACGGCGGCGCCGATCCAGAAGGTGACCACGGCGACGGAGATCAGGACGGCGACGATCGAGGCCGTCCAGGCGGTCGCGACTCCGCGATCGTCCGCGCTCACGGTCCGCCACCCGGCTCGGCGACCGGTTCCGCGATCGCGAAGGCGTGAGAGCGCAGCCGGATACCCGGCAGCAGTCCGGCCGCCGGTTCGGCCTCGACGCCGACGGTGATGGCGTCGCCATCGCGGACGACGTCCAGACGGGCACCGGACGGCGCTATCTCCCGCACCGCCTGTCCGGCGCGGGCGGGGTCGCCGCGGGCGAGGAGCCGGGCCGCCTCGCGGGCGGCGTCGGTGCAGCGGAGCTGATCCGCGGCGACCCCGATCCCGGCCAGCAACAGGGCCGAGACGAAGGTCAGCGCGCCGATGCCGAGCGCGGCCTCCACCGTGACGGACCCGCGGTCGCCGCCGGGCATCAGGACTTCACCGACAAGGCCCGCTCGATGAGCGCGGTCAGCCCGGCGATGACGGCGTCGCTGTTGACGACCAGGTAGAGCACACCGGCCAGCGCGGCGGCGGCCAAGGTGGCGATGGCGTACTCGACCGTCGCCATGCCGTCGTCCTCGCGGAAGGTGGGGAACTTGTTCATGGTGATCGCCTTTCGATCATGAGAATTCCGTGGGTCAGAGGATTCCGCCGAGACGCCCGGCGAGGCCGAGCACGACGGGCAGGACACCGAGGCAAAGGAACGCGGGCAGGAAGCACAGGCCGATCGGCGCGGCCAGCAGCACCCCGGCCCGTTCGGCGCGTTCCTCGGCTTCGGCGGAAAGCGACTCGCGCAGCCGTCGCGCGAGGTCCTTCGCGTGAGTCGCCAGCGCGGTGCCCGCCCTCGCGGTGCGCACCGCGGCGACGGACAGTTCGGTCAGACCGGGCCGGTCACGGACCGGCGCCCAGGCCTCGGCGGGTGCGACGCCCACGGCGAGGTGGGACGCCACCGAACGCAGAGCCGCGGCGGTCGCCGGTGAGGCGGCCGGCCCGACGGCCTCCAGCGCGACGGGCACCGGCAACCCACCTGCCAGACAAGCGGCCAGCAGGTCGAGGGTGGCCGCCGAGCTGAGAAGTTCGGAGACGCCTTTGTCCCTGGACGCCCGTTCCCGCAGCCACGTGAGGAGACGTCCCGGCCGCGCGGCGACGCCGGGTCCGACAAGTGGCCAGCAGCAGACGGCTCCGCCAAGCAGGAGGAACGCCACTGGAGTCAGCACGGCGCCACCCGCCCGGTGAGAGTCCGGCACCAGGCCGTGCCCGTCCAGATCAGCCCGCTGCCCACGACAAGCAACAACTGACCGGTGCCCGTCCCGGTGAGGACGCTGACCGGGCCCGCTCCCATCGCCTCGCCGAGCGGCAGGCACATCAGCGGCAGGGCGGCGAGGACGGCGGCACTCGCCCGGGGACCGGCCATCTTGGCCTTGAGACGGCGGCGGAAGCCGATCTCCGCCTCGGCGTCCCGCCGCGCGGCATCGAGGACGTCGGCCATCGGAAGCCCGTACCGGCCGGCGAGGGCCCACGCGTTCACCAGTGCCGGTGGCGCGTCCGGATCGGCCGTCTCGCCGCCGAGCCTGGCGGCCGCGATCAGCCCGCGTAACCGTCCGGACGACGCGGGTAGCGCCTCCGCCGCGGCTTCGGCCGCCGCCACCGGATGGGCGCCCGCCCGGAGTTCCCCGACCATCGTCCGCAGCACGGACGCGGTGAGTTCGGCTTCGGCCAGCGCCGCCTTCGCGCGTGCCCGATGCCGGTGCTCCTGGCGAACGGTCAAGGTGAGCACCAGCGTCGCCGTGGCCCAGCCGATCCCGAGAACCGGCAGAACGAGCAACGCGGGCAGGGGCCACCACCTGGCGCGAACGGCCGGGGGAAGGCGCCAAGCGAACGGAGTGCGAGCCACCTGCCTCGGCCAGCAAGCCAGCCCCGCGCCGCAGGAGAGGAGGAGCCAAGGGTTCATGCCGCCATCTCCTCGAACGGTGTCTCGTCGCCGATCCAGTGGCCTTGGCTCCACACCGGGACGACCTTGGCCTCGCCTCGCAGTGACCGCAGTACGCCCACCTCGTCCAGCCGACGGATGCCGCTCGGCAGGCGGCGCATGTGCAGGACGACCCGCACCGCCGCGGTCAGCTGGCTGTGCAGCGCGTCCCGTTTCAGGCCACCGAGGGCGGCCAGCGCCTCCATCCGGGCCGGTACCTCCGACGGCGAATTGGCGTGCAGGGTGCACGCTCCGCCCTCGTGCCCGGTGTTCATCGCGTTGAGCAACGCGCAGATCTCCTCGCCCCGCACCTCACCGACGACCAGGCGGTCCGGACGCATGCGCAGCGCCTGTCGCACGAGTTCGCCGAGGCCGATCTCGCCTGCCCCTTCGACGTTGGGTGGGCGGGCGATCAGGCTGACGAACTGCGGATGGTCCGGTTGCAGCTCACCGGCGTCCTCGACGCAGACGATGCGTTCGGCCGGGGGCACCGCGCCGAGCAGCGCGGAAAGCAAGGTCGTCTTGCCTGCCCCGGTCCCGCCGGACACCAGGAACGCGAGCCGTCGCCGGATGACCGAATCGAGCAGGGCGGCGCCACTGCTTCCGAACACCCCGCGCAGCCGCAAAGCGGCGAGATCATGGGTGGCTGGACGCAGAACGCGCAGCGAAAGGGAGGTTCCGGCCGGCGCGATCGGCGGGAGCACCGCGTGCATCCGGATCCGGCCGTGCGGCCCGACTCCCGGCAGCCAGCAGTCGGTGAACGGCTGCGCGTCGTCCAGCCGCCGTCCGCCGGCGAGGGCAAGCCGCTGGGCCAGCCTGCGGACGGCCTCCTCGTCCGCGAAACGGATGTCCGTCCTTTTGAGACCATCACCGGTGTCGGTCCAGACCTCGTCCGGCGCGGTGACGAGAACGTCGGTGGTGCCGGGGTTTTCGAGCAGCGGGGCGAGCGGTCCGGCACCGACGAACTCGTCGCGGGCCAGCCGGACCGCTCCGAGCACGGCGTCCTGACCGAGCGCGCCACCCGCTTCGGCGCGGACCGCCCGCGCGACGCTCACGGGATCCGCCTTCACGGCCGATCCGGCCAGCCGCCGCCGTACCCGTTCGACGAGATCGTCGGTCATCGCAAGGCACCGGCCAGATCCCCGCGCGCGGCGGCGAGGACCTCGGCGGCGGCCGTCGCCAGATGTCCGCGATGCCTCGGGACGAACTCACCGCGGTCGAGCGCTGTCGAAAGGGACCGCTCGCGGCCCATCGACGTGATGAGCGGGGCACCGACGGCGTCGGCGATCTCCTGCGGGATCAGCCCGGCGGGAGACGGACCCCGGACGGCGACACCGATCCGTGCCGCGTGGGGTTCGACCCTGGCGAGGACCTGTCTCGCCGCCGCGCAGGCACGCAGTTCCGCGGGGACGACGACCACGACCAGATCCGCCAGCCCGAGCACGGCGGCCGTCTCGGCGCCGAAATACCGAGGCAGATCGCAGACGACCGTCCGCCCCGCCCGCCGTCCGGCGCACAACACACCCTCGATCGCCTCCGGCCCGGGACCGCGCCCTTCCCGTCCGTAGGACACAAAGGACAGTGCCCCGGTGGCGTACCGTTTCCGCGGCAGGGTTTCGCTCAACGCCGTCATGGACACCCGGCCGCCGAGGTCGAGTTCCGGCCAGCGCGGTCCGCGATCGCGTTCGGCGGCGAGGAGTACGTCGATGCCGCCGCCGAGCGGGTCGCAGTCGACGAGCAGCCCGCCGCTCCCCGATTTCTCCGCCTGGTACGCGACGGCGGCCGCCAGTACGGAGGCTCCGGCTCCTCCCCGCCCGCCGATGACCCCGATGACGACGCCGTCGTCTCGCGCCGGCCCGTCGACGACGTCCGCGAACGCGCCGATGAGGTCACCTTCCTCGTCCGGCAGCGAAAGGACCTTCTCCGAACCGGTGTTGAAGGCACGCTCCCACGTCACCGGCGTCGGCGCGCCCTTGCAGACGAGCAGGACGTTGTTCCGCCGCAGCAGCCGGTTCGGCGTACTCGCGGCTTCTTCGTCGAGTACGACGAGCGGCGCCCTGGCCCACCTCCCGCGAGCGGCGGCCAGATCGGGCGCGCGTTCGACCTCGCAGCCCGCGGCCGCGGCCACGCGCAGAATCTCGTCGAGCAGGACGTCGTCTCCGGCGACGACGAGCGGATGTTCCTCGGCCATGACTCCCCCGGGGTTCGGTCGGATTCGGTCTGTGACTCCACGGTCGCGCCGGGTCCCGGCAACGCACAACGCCATTCCGCCGTACCTGTGGACAACCGGGGTGTTGTGGACAACTCCGGAACGGGAAACCGATTTCCGATCCGTTTCCGTCGTACCCTTCTGACACACTTTCCGGCTTTCCCGCAGCGCGCATACCCGTTTCGTTTTCCGACCTGGACGGGCACGAAAAGGGTTGGCAGCAAAGGGAGATTCGCGAGCGAGGGCCGGATCGGCGTTGTCTCAGCGAGGATTTCGCGCGCCGACAAGGTCTGAACCATTGGCGCAGCGGGAAGACGGAGGGCGGCCCCCGCCAGGGGGGAGGGACGGGGGCCGCCTGGGGTTCAGCCCCGGGGGGTCGGACTGAACCTGGGCCCGGTGCGACACCGGACAATCTCACTGTAACTCTGGTACCGGCCCGTTGCGGTGCGCGCCGGTACCCACAATTCGATAACGGCACGACGCGCCGGATCCGATGTCCGGTCGTGAATTTTCCACCGCCGTATCCCGATCGTGGTCGACCAACCGGCGAGCCGCCGTCCGGCTCTCCTATCCTTGGCGAGTGGCCCAACCCAGCACGACACCGAGCCCGGTCGCGGCGTTCTTCGATCTCGACAAGACGATCATCGCGTCCTCGAGCGCCCTGGCCTTCAGCAAGCCTCTTTTGCGCCAAGGCCTGATCAACCGCCGAGCCGCGCTTCGCAGCGCGTACGCCCAACTCGTCTTCTCACTCGCGGGTGCGGACGCGGCGAAGACCGAACGCATGCGGGCCGAGGTTTCCGCGCTGTGCGCCGGATGGGACGTCGCGCAGGTTTCCGCGATCGTCCGCGAAACGCTGCACGACGTCGTCGACCCGCTCGTCTACGCGGAAGCCGCCGAACTGATCTCCTCGCATCGCGCGGACGGTCACGACGTCGTGGTGCTTTCGGCGACCGGCGAAGAGGTCGTCGCCCCGGTCGCCGAAATGCTCGGCGCGACGCGCAGCGTGGCCACGCGCATGCAGATCGTGGACGGTCGCTACTCCGGCGAAGTCGATTTCTATTGCTACGGCGAGAACAAGGCCGTCGCCGCGAAGCAACTCGCGGCGACCTACGGCTACGACCTCGCGCAGTGCCACGCGTACACGGATTCGAGTACGGACATCCCGCTCCTCGAGGTCGTCGGGCGGCCGCACGCGGTCAACCCCGACCGCGTCCTGCGCAAGCACGCGACCGAACAGGGCTGGGAGATCCTCGCGTTCGAGCGCCCGATGTCGTTACGGACCCGGATCCCGGCCAAGTCGGCGGGCCTGGTCGCGCTCGGCGCCGTCGCCGCGGGCGCCACCTGGTACGGCTACAACCGGCGCAAACGCACCCGCTGAACGCTTACCCACCCGGCGGTACCGAGCCGGTTTTCGCAGTCAGGGCCGCGAATTGTCCGTCGCGGAGGGTGCCCGTGTCACTAGATCGAGCCTCTGTACCGGTGCACCCGTCTGCGCACTTGAAGTGACCCGGCTCACGGCGTAGAAAGTAGGTGCGGACGTTCGGTCGGCCAGGGAACAGGTAGAAGAGAAGCCTGTTCCACCCCGGCGAATCTCCGTGTGCGGACACCGGGTACCCACGCGCAGCGCGCCGCGGGAGGCTCGTCGTCTAGGGACTGCGTACCGGGACGCCGGACGCCGAGTCCATGAAGGTACGACCAGAGTTGCACGCTTGGTCGCCCGAGTTGCCTGCACTGACTGGCGGCGCCCGCCGGCTTCGGCCGACGGGCGCCGCCAGTGTTTTGCCCGTCTTTTCCGTCGTGACCGGCCACTTCGCGTCCCTTTGTGTATGAACGGACCGTTCGCGGGGGTGGCTGATGGACAAGCAAAGTGCTCGTGGGTAGCTTCCGGATATCAGTGCTTCCGGGTGGACTTCTTTCCACCTGAGAGTCAGGCACGAATCTGGGAGGCTTGAGGTGACGACCCGAACCGCGCACGCCCGTCATCGGAGGATCCATGCGCTCGCCGTACCCCTCGCGGGTCTGCTCGTCCTCGCCGTCTCGGGCGTTCCGGCGACCGCGCAGCCGGTGACCGCGGACGTGGAGGCGCAGCGGACGCTGCGCGGGCTGACCCTGGAGCAGAAGGTCGGACAGCTGTTCGTCACGTGGGTGAACGGGAAGTCCGCCGACGAGGTCAACGCCAAGAACAAGGCCGACTTCGGAGTGGACACCCCCGCGCAGGTGATCGAGAAGTACCACCTGGGCGGCGTCATCTACTTCAACAACGACAGCCGCGACAACTTCGACGACCCGGTGCAGGTCGCCAAGCTGTCCAACGGGCTCCAGCGGGCGGCCATCCGCAGCGGCGCCCACATCCCGCTGCAGATCGCGACCGACCAGGAGGGCGGCACGGTCACCCGGATGGGTGCCCCCGCCACCGAACTGCCGAACGCGATGGCGATCTCGGCCGGCCGCGACACCGCCGCCGCGCAGGAGGCCGCCCGGATCCTCGGGCACGAACTCCGTGCCGTCGGCATCAACCAGGACTTCGCCCCCGACGCGGACGTGAACTCCAACCCGGCGAACCCGGTGATCGGCGTCCGTTCCTTCTCCGGCCGCCCGGATCTGGCGAGCGACTTCGTCGGAGCGCAGGTCAAGGGCTTCCAGGACTCCGGACGGCGCTCCGAGACGGTATCCGCCGCCGCGAAGCACTTCCCCGGCCACGGCGACGCGGCCACCGACAGTCACCTCGAACTGCCCCGGATCGACCGGAGCGAGGCCAGCTGGCGCGAGACCGACGTGCCGCCGTTCAAGGCCGCCATCGCGGCGGGCATCGACTCGATCATGAGCGCGCACATCCAGTTCCCGAGTCTCGACCCGTCCGGCGAACCCGCCACGCTGTCGAAGCCGATCCTCACCGGCAAGCTGCGCGGGGAACTCGGCTACCGCGGCGTCGTCGTCACCGACTCCCTCTCGATGGACGCCGTACGCGAGATGCACACCGACGCGGAGATCCCCGTGCTGGCGCTCAAGGCGGGCATCGACCAGCTGCTGATGCCGGTGAACCTCGACCTCGCGATCAACTCGGTGCTCGACGCGGTCCGCAAGGGTGAGCTGACCGAGCGCCGCATCGACGAGAGCGTCCTGCGCGTCCTCAAGCTCAAGCTGAACCGCGGCATCCTGACCTCACCGTTCGTCGACCCGGCCAAGGTGATGTCGAAGGTCGGCGTCCCGGCCAACCTCGCCACCGCGCAGGGCATCGCGGACCGGTCGATCACCGCGATCCGCAACGACGGCGGCGTCCTGCCGCTCAAGCAGCAGCCCGCGAAGACGCTCGTGACCGGCTGGGGCGTGAGCACGACGACCTCGCTGGCCGCGAAGCTCACCGCGCACGGCACGCAGGCGACAGCGCTGCAGACCGGCCAGACCCCCACCGACGCGCAGATCGCGCAGGCCGTCGCGGCGGCCAAGAACGTCGACCTCGTCGTCGTGCTGACCAACAACGTCGGCACGTATCCGTTGCAGGGCAAGCTGTTGCAGGCGCTCGCCGACACCGGGAAGCCGGTCGTCGCCGTCGCCGCGCAGATCCCCTACGACGCCGGTTACGAGAACCCGATCAAGACGTGGCTCGCCACGTACGGCTACATCTCGCCGTCGCTCGAAGCACTGGCGAAGGTGATCCTCGGAAAGGTGAAGCCGCAGGGCAAGCTGCCGGTGGACGTCCCCGCCGGCAAGGACGTGGGCACGGTGAAGTACCCCTTCGGCCATGGGCTGACCTGGTGAACCTCAACCGCCGCCGCTTCCTCGCCACCGGGGCGCTGGCCGTCCCGGCGCTGACGGCCGCGTCCTCGGTCGCGCAGGCACAACCCCAGGTCGAGGGGCACGGCGAGAGCAAAGGTCCCCCGCTCACCCGCACCGGAGCGGACGTTCTCGCGGCCATGGGC
This sequence comes from Amycolatopsis sp. NPDC033938, assembly GCF_055575975.1. Lineage (NCBI taxonomy): Bacteria > Bacillati > Actinomycetota > Actinomycetes > Pseudonocardiales > Pseudonocardiaceae > Amycolatopsis > Amycolatopsis sp. NPDC033938. The sequence continues at coordinate 123,855 of NZ_JBVIRO010000020.1, read as the reverse complement.
TGGGCTCCGCTGGCCGGCCGCAAGCTCGGCGTGTTGTCGAACCCGACAGGTGTCCTGGCGAGCGGCGATCACATCGTCGATTCGATGGTCGCCGCCGGAGTCCGCCCGCTCGCCGCGTTCGGGCCCGAACACGGTTTCCGCGGCAGCGCGCAGGCGGGCGGTTCCGAAGGCGACTACACCGACCCCCGTACCGGCGTCCCCGTTTACGACGCGTACGGCGTCGATGCGACGAAGCTGGCCGGGATGTTCACGAAGGCGGGCGTGGACACCGTCGTCTTCGACATCGCCGACGTCGGCGCGCGGTTCTACACCTATATCTGGTCGCTGTACACGGCGATGGTCGCGGCGGCCAAGGTCGGCGCGGCGGTGGTCGTGCTGGACCGGCCGAACCCGTTGGGCGGCAAGGCCGCCGGACCGATGCTGAACCCCGCGTACGCCTCGGGTGTCGGCCGGAAGCCGATCGTGCAGCAGCACGGCATGACCGTCGGCGAACTCGCGCGGTTCTTCGCCGCCGAGTTCCTCCCGGCCGAAGGGGTCACGCCGGGCAGGCTCGAGATCGTCGAAGTGCGCGACTGGCGGCGTGACCAGCTCTTCGCTCGCACCGGGCTGACCTGGGTGCCGCCGAGTCCGAACATGCCGACGCCGGACACCGCGCTCGTCTATCCCGGCACCGGAATGTTCGAAGGCACCGTGTTCTCCGAAGGCCGCGGCACCACCAGGCCCTTCGAGATCATCGGCGCGCCCGGCCTCGATTGGCGCTGGCGCGAGAAGCTCGGCGAACTGCGGCTTCCCGGCGTGAAGTTCCGTGAGGCGTACTTCGTGCCGACGTTCGGCAAGTTCGTGAACGAGCCGTGCGGTGGCGTGCAGGTGACGATCACCGACCCGCGGGCGTTCGACGCCATCCACACCGCGGTCACCATGTTCGTCACCGCGAAGCAGGTGCACCCGGACAAGTTCAAGTGGCGGCCCGACAACTTCCTCGACAAGCTCTCGGGTTCCGACAGGCTGCGCACGATGATCGACAAGGGCGCCGGAGTGGCCGAGATCGTCGGCTCCTGGCAGGCCGAACTGGCCGAGTTCGACCGGAAACGCCGTCGCCATCTCCTCTATCGCTGAGGGGACGGCGGAGCTGAAGATGCATCCGAAAAGTGACCGAACGTGTGAACCCGCCCCGGCCGAAGGCCCCGCTATCGCGGTGCCACGGCGCCGCGTCCGCCACCTTGACCTGAAAGACCAGGTCCGCACCGTGGCGACGTCGATCGCGGCCGCGGGTTCCCCGACTAGCGCTGAGGGGAACGACCTTGCGTGTTAGGAAGATCCTGATCGCGGCTGTTTCCGTCCTGGTCGCGGCGACCACGCTGTCGACGGCGGGAGCACAGGCGATTCCGGGGAACGAGCAACAGCGAGACCGTGCGGCGGGCCGGTTCGACAAGCCGCGCGAAGGCTTCGCGCCCGCGTCCACGGTGCTGCGCGATGGGGCACCCGGTGAAGTCGGGCTCGATCCGGCGCCGATCAAGGCGGCCGAGCGGTTCATCGAGAGCTGGACGAAGCCGGACGCCACCGGGCATCCGCATTTCTCCGGGGCGGTCGGCCTGCTGGCGCACGACGGTGTGGTCGTCGAACGCCAGGCCGTCGGCGGCGCCCTCCGCTACGCCGACGCGAACGGCACCGAACTGCCGCCCGAGCAGCAAGTCCCGATGCGCTCGGACACGATCTTCGACATGGCCTCGATCTCGAAGCTGTTCACCTCCATCGCGGTGATGCAACTGGCCGAGACCGGCAAGCTGGACATCTCGGCACCGGTGGTGCGGTATCTGCCGGAGTTCGGGGTGAACGGCAAGGAGGCCGTCACCGTCCAGCAACTGCTGACCCACGTGTCGGGTTTCGCCGCGACGCCGTCCCCCTCGCTGTGGGAGGAGTATCCGGACATCCCGTCGCGCCGGAAGGCCGTCCTCGACAGTCCGCTGAAGAACCCGCCTGGCAGTACGTACCTCTACTCCGACATCAACCTGCTGACGCTCGGCTTCCTGGTCGAGAAGGTGGCCGGCGCGCCGCTGGACAAGGTGGTCCAGGACCGCATCGCGGCTCCGCTGGGCCTGGCCGACACCGGGTACAACCCGCCCGCGTCGAAACTCGCCAGGGTCGCGGCGACCGAGTACGCCGCGAAGCCGCCCAGGGGGCTCGTGCGGGGCGTGGTCCACGACGAGAACGCGTGGTCGCTGGGCGGCGTCGCCGGGCACGCCGGCGTGTTCTCCACGGCCGGCGACATGGCCGTACTGGCGCAGACGATCCTGAACGGCGGCGCGTACCGCGGTCACCGGATCCTGCGCGAGGAGACCGTGCGGGCGATGCTGACGAACTACAACCACAAATTCCCCGACAACTCCCACGGACTCGGCTTCGAACTCGACCAGCCCTGGTACATGGGCGCGCTGTCGGCGCCCTCGACCGCCGGGCACACCGGGTTCACCGGGACGTCGCTGGTGATCGACCCGCTGTCGCGGTCGTTCGCGATCCTGCTCACCAACCGCGTGCACCCGACGCGGAACTGGGGCTCGATCAACCTCGCCAGGGAGACGTGGGCGAGTTCGCTCGCGAAGGCGATGGCGGTCCGCCCCGTACGCGGGCGGGACGCCTGGTTCAGCGGCGCGGGCGACGTCTCCACGGCCACGCTCACGACCCCGCCGCTGCCGACCCGTGGCGGGCCGCTCAAGGTCTCCTTCGACGCCTTCGTGGACACCGAGGGACCCGCGGATTCGCTTTTCTTGGAAATAAGTACCGACAGCGGAGTCACCTGGAAAACGATTACTCTGCGTGCAAGCGGACCGGGTGCCCCCGCTGGAGACCAAACCGGCCTCGGCGGGCATGGACATCGGGCTTGGTGGCGCGTCGCCGCCGAGGTGCCACAAAGCTCACAAATCGCCCTTCGCTGGCGTTACACGACCGATGCTCGTTACACCGGACGCGGAATTTCTTTGGATGGTGTGAAAGTCACTGAACGCGGCCATTCACTGCTGGACGGTGAGCAGCGACCGGGCGCTTTTAGTGCGTCCGGGTGGCAGTTGAGCGCTAGGTAGCCGATCCACTCCGCTGCGCTGACCGCACTGCCCCGTTGACCGGGACACAGCCCCTTGCATCGCGACACTAAGTTGCCAAGTCGTTAGCTCGACCTCGTTAACGGCCTCGACCTGGTTAGCGACTTTCTGGTCAACGATTAATCGCAAATCGAATCCGCAGACACGGATAGGTTGCGATCTTCCTGAAGGGTGTGGGTAGCCTTGTCGCAGATGCCAACGGTTAGTAACTTTCCCACGGTGGGCGATACCGAATCCGTAATCGCGGCCGCACCGTCCGAGGCCGTGCCGGCGCAGCCGACACGGGACGCTGACGCGAGCCCGCTTGTCCGGATCCGCTCACTTCTGCCTGGGCTCGCCCGGGCGGAGCAGCGCGTCGCGAAGGTGGTCCTCGAGGACCCGGCGACGGTCGCGCGGCGCAGCATCACCGAGGTCGCGCTCGCGGCCAACACCAGCGAAACCACCGTCACGCGATTCTGCAAGGCTGTCGGCGTCGGCGGATACCCGCAGCTCAGGATCGCCTTGGCGGCCGACACCGCCCGCTCGGAGGCCCGGTCGAGCCGGAACCTCGGCGGCGAGATCGGCCCGGAGGACGACCTGGCCGCGGTCATCGGCAAGGTCAGCTTCGCGGACGCGCGGGCCGTGGAGGAGACCGCCGACCAGCTCGACATTCCGTCGCTACAGCGTGTGATCGATGTCCTTGCGGGCGCGGGCCGTGTCGACGTCTACGGCGTCGGCGCGAGCGCGTTCGTCGCCGCGGACCTGCAGCAGAAGCTGCACCGCATCGGCCGGGTCAGCTTCGCCTGGTCCGACACGCACATCATGCTGACCTCGGCCGCCGTGCTGAGCCCCGGAGACGTCGCGATCGGCATCTCCCACACGGGCGCGACCACGGACACCGTCGAGGCCTTGCGTGTGGCGCGCGAGCACGGCGCGATCACCGTCGCCGTGACGAACTTCCCCCGGTCGCCGATCACCGAGGTCTCCGACCACATCCTGACCACGGCGGCGCGTGAGACGACGTTCCGCTCCGGTGCGACCGCCAGTCGCATCGCGCAGCTGACCGTCATCGACTGCCTGTTCATCGGTGTCGCGCAGCGGCACATGGACGCGTCGGTCAACGCTCTCGACGCGACCAGGGACGCGGTTGGTTCGCACCGGCTGGGCGTACGGCCCGACGGCAGGCGGCGGCCGCGGGAAACCGGCAAATGAGCGAAAAAGTGAGGCGCATGATGACCGTCCCACGCCAGGTGGTGCACGTCGACTCGCCAACCGAACAGCGCAATCCACGGACGACCGACATCGATCTGATGTCGACCATGGGCATTCTCGGCGCGATCAACGCCGAGGACCGCCGGGTCCCCGAAGCCGTCGCGGCGGTTCTGCCGCAGGTGGCGCGGGCGGTCGACTTCGCCGTGGAGGCGCTGCGGTCGGGGCACCGCGTGCACTACTTCGGGGCAGGTACCTCAGGCAGGCTGGCGACATTGGACGCGGCGGAACTCGTGCCGACGTTCAACGTGCCCTCCGACTGGTTCATCGCGCATCACGCGGGCGGCGCGCGCGCTCTGCGCCAAGCCGTCGAAGACGCCGAGGACGACGCGAAAGCCGGAGCCGCCGAAGTGGCCGAGGACGTCGCGCCCGGCGACTTCGTGCTCGGGCTGACTGCTTCCGGCCGGACGCCCTACGTGCTCGGCGCGCTGGCCGCGGCCAGCCGTCGCGGCGCCCGTACCGCCCTGGTTTCGGGTAATCCGGCCGCGGTGCTGCCACCCGGTGTCGATGTCCTCATCGCGGTGGACACCGGTCCGGAAGCGATCGCCGGGTCGACGCGGATGAAGGCGGGCACGGCGCAGAAGATCATCCTCACCGCGTTCTCCACCGCGACGATGATCAAACTCGGCCGGACGTACTCGAACCTAATGGTCAGCATGCGCGCGACCAACGCGAAGCTGCGCGGACGGACCATCAGGATCCTGCGCGAGGCCACCGGCATGAGCATGGCGGACTGCTCCGACGCGCTCACCGAGGCCGACGGCGACCTGAAGGTCGCGCTGGTCCATCTGCTGTCCGGCGAGGACGTCGCGAACGCGGCGAAGGCGCTGGCGGCCAACGATGGCCACGTACGCAAGGCTCTCGACTCCCTGCGGGTGCGCGCGAGCTGAGTCACCACCGATTGCCCATCATCTGCTCGGCTGCTTAGGCTCTCAGGTATTCGTGACTGAGAGGTCGGGTGGTCGTGAGCACCGGCGGACGAACCCGTTCATCCCGACGCCTCGCGCTCACGCGACGCGAACGGGTGTCCGTCGCCGGAATGGCCGGATTCATCCTGCTGCTCAACGTCGTGGGCTGGGGGGTCCTGACGCTTTTCGTGGCGCCGCGCGATTATGAGCTCGGCGCCACGGGCGTTTTCGGGATCGGTCTCGGCGTCACCGCTTTCGTTCTCGGGACGCGGCACGCGTTCGACGCGGACCACATCGCCGCGATCGACAACACCACCCGCAAACTGATGGCCGATGGCCAGCGGCCGCTTTCCGTGGGTTTTTGGTTCTCCCTAGGGCATTCGACGATCGTCTTCCTGCTGTGCCTGCTGCTGTCGCTCGGCGTCCGCGCACTCGCAGGCGCCGTCGAGGACGACTCTTCGGCGTTGCACAAGGCGACCGGGCTGATCGGCACGTCCGTTTCGGCGGTGTTCCTGTACGTCATCGGGATCATGAACCTGGTGGTGCTGGTCGGCATCGTGAAGGTGCTCCGGCGGATGCGGCGGGGCGAGTTCGACGAAGCGGCACTGGAACGGCAGCTCGACAACCGCGGCTTCATGAACCGATTGCTCCGTGGTGCGACGAAGGCCGTGCGCAAGCCTTGGCACATCTACCCCATCGGCCTGCTGTTCGGCCTCGGCTTCGACACCGCGACCGAGATCAGCCTGCTGGTGCTCGCCGGCGGCGCGGCCGCGTTCTCCCTGCCCTGGTACGCGATTCTGGTGCTGCCGATCCTGTTCGCCGCGGGAATGACGCTGTTCGACACCGCCGATGGTTGCTTCATGAACTACGCGTACGGCTGGGCCTTCGCGAAGCCGGTGCGGAAGATCTACTACAACCTCACGGTGACGGCGCTTTCTGTCGCGGTCGCACTGCTCGTCGGGACGATCGAGCTGATCTCGATCCTCACCGAACGACTCGGGATCACGACCGGACCGCTCGCGGCGATCGGGGCGCTGAGTCTGGACTACGTCGGCTACGCGGTCGTAGCGCTCTTCGTGCTCACGTGGCTCTTCGCGCTCCTCGTATGGCGCTTCGCGCGTATCGAGGAGCGTTGGTCGGCCCGGCTTCCCGCAGAGTAGGCCCCTGACCTGCGGAAAGAGAGCAAGGGACCTTTGCTGTCACTTACTTAGCGTACCCACGCTAACGATAGCAAAGGTCCCTTGCTCTCACTTTTGATCAGGCGGGCTGGACCACCGCAGCCCGCGAAGGCAGCGAAAGCGCGAAGGCGAGCAGAGCGACGAAGGCGGCCACGGGACCAACCCACCAGACGCCCGCCGAGGACAGGACGACCCCGCCCAGCGCGGCACCGAGGGCCCCGCCGCCGTAGATCGCGGAACCGTTGAGCCCCAAGGCGACCGTCGGCGCGTCCGGCGCCAGCGAGAACAGCCGGTGCTGCTGCGGCACCATCAGCATTCCGCCGAAGACCCCCGAAGCCAGCGCGAGGACCAGCGTTCCGGGCAGGCTCAGCACGGCGACGTCCAGCAGCGCGAACGTCACGACCATGCCGATGAGCGAGATCGAGCGGACGCGCGCGGGGCCCAGCGAGTCGGTGGCCTTGCCCGCGAAGGCGTTGCCCGCGATCTGCCCGATCCCGAAACCGACGAGCAGCCACGAGATCATCGCGCCCGCCGCCACCGGCGCCACCAGCACCGGCAGGTACACGAAGGCCGCGAAGCCCGCAGCGGTGCCGAGAACGCTCACGCCGAGCACGCGCGCGATCGGCGGGCGGCCGACGACGGCGAGCCTGTCGCGCAACGACACCGTCGGCATCCGGACGCCCGGCAGAAGCGGCACGAGCAGCATCACGACCAGCGCCACCGCGCCGATCCCCCACATCACCGCGCGCCAGCCGAACCAGTTCCCGGCCAGCACCCCGATCGGCACGCCGAGCACCATCGACACGCTCATCCCGTTGGAAACCGTCGCCAGCGCGCGGCCTCGTCGCTCATCGGAAGCCAGCGCGCCGGCGAGAACGTAGGCGTTGGACTGGAACGCGGCGGCACCCAAGGCGGCCAGCACACGAGCGACGGCGACCACCGCGAACGAGTCGCCGATCGCCTGACCGGCCATGCCGATCGTGAACAGCACCATCCCGGCGCCGAGCACCCAGCGCCGGTCCAGCCGTCCGGTGAAGGCCGCGATGAGCGGCGACGAGACCGCGTAGGTCACCGCGAAGACCGTGGTCAGCTGGCCCGCGACGGCTTCGGAAACACGCAGGTCGGTGGCGATGGCCGGCAGCAGCCCGTTCATGACGAACCCATCCGTGCCGACGGTGAAGGTACCGACGGCGAGTATCAGAAGAGCCCCCAGAGCGAGCCGATCATTTGATGATCGTCGAATCGTCATGGGAGGTATAGTGGCCGCATCATTCGATGGCTGTCAAATAGTTGGAGCGAAGTGAGCAGCACGCTGCCGCAACCGGCGACCGACGAAATCCGGATCGTGCCGGTGCTCCAGGCGCTCGCGGATCCCGTGCGCCTGGAGCTGATCCGTGCTCTGCGAAGCAATCCTTCGCCGCGAAGCTGCGCCATCACCGAGTACGACGTCGAGATCAGCGCGCCGACGCTCTCCCACCACTGGAAGGTCCTGCGCGAGGCCGGCCTGACGACGACGTTCGTCGAGGGCCGGACCCGCTGGGTCGAACTACGGACCGAGGACATCCACAAGCGGTTCCCGGGGCTACTGGACGCCGTCCTCGCCTAGCCGCCACTTCGCCGCGAGTTCTCCCGCCGCGCACACGCCGACGTCGAGCAGGTACGGCCCGGCCTGACCGCATCCGGCCCCTGGCGCGATCGGCTGACCGTGCCCCACCCCGTTGATCGCGTGCGTGTCGACGACGGCACCGACGTCAGTCCACTGCTCGGAAAGCTCACGCATGTTCATCGGGGCGACCGTGTAATCCGCGGCCCCGTGCCAGACGCTGACCGGTGACCGCGAGCCCGTGCCCGCGGCACGCACCTTGTCGCCCCACTGCTTCGGCGTCAGATCCTTGCCGGGATTCATGCACGAGTACGCGTCGATCATCGAAGCCGCGCACCCGTACGGCAGCCCGGCGACGACACCGCCGCCCGAGAACAGCTCCGGATACGCCGCGAGCATCACCGAGGTCATCGCCCCACCCGCCGAGAGGCCGGTCACGTAGGTCCGGCTTCCGGCCGCGAAGCGGGCCATCTGCGCGATCGATTCGGCCTCCCCGGACCCGCGCTTGATGTCCCCCGCCTGGAACCAGTTGAAGCACTTGGAGAAGTTGTTCGCCGAAACCTGTTGCGGCAGAACGAGTTTGAAACGCAACTTGTCCGCGAGCCCGACCCAGCCGGAGCCACGCGCGTATCCGGCCGCGTCCTGGGTGCAGCCGTGCAGCACGACGACCGCCGGACGTCCGGACGGCAGCCCGTCGGGGACGTACTCGAACATCTGCAACGCACCGGGATTGCTCCCGAACCCGGTCACCGGGCGGATCGTCGCCGCCTGCGCCGGAGCCGGAAAGAGCAGGGCCACTGTCGAAACCACCGCGCCGATGAGGAGTTTTCGCATCACCCGAGGCTAAAACCGGCACCCGCTGGTTTCCCACGTGGCAGACCACCACAGCGGCGGCCCGTTTTGTGTGGTCGCGCCGGGTACCGGCTCCCGAAGGCCCCGCTTATCGTCGGCCGATGCGGCTCATTCTGGTCCTCGCGATGATGCTGGCCCTGATCACTCCCGCCGAAGCGGCGGCGAGCGGATGCGCGAACGTGCGCGTTCCCGGGGCCGCGGAACAGCAACTGTCCTGTTTGGATGATCTGACCACCCCCGGCACCCTGGCCACCGGTCACACCGTCCAAGCCGATTGGGCGGGTCTGACGTCGGCCGGTTTCCCTGCTCCCGAGGGTGTTCCCGGCACTCAGATCGACGGCTATTTCCCGGACTCGTCGACGGGCAACACCGCGCACGGCTGGAACCACGACGCGCAGTTCGTGCTGCGCCTGCCCGACCGCTGGAACGGCGGCCTCGTGGTCTCCGGTTCGCCCGGCGTGCGGCGGCAGTACGCGAACGACCGCGCGATCGGTGACCAGGTCCTCGCCGCGGGCTACGCGTTCGCCGCGACCGACAAGGGCAACACCGGCGCCGGCTTCCACACCGACGGACGCCGCCCCGGTGACGCGCTCGCGGAGTGGAATTCGCGGGTCACGCAGCTGACCGTCGCCGCGAAGGCGGCCGTGGCCCAGCGCTACGGACGCCTGCCGAGCCGCACCCTCGCGGCCGGGATGTCGAACGGCGGCTACCTCGTCCGCTGGCAACTCGAGAACCGGCCGTGGCTCTACGACGGCGGCATCGATTGGGAGGGCACGCTCTGGCACGAGGACGGCCCGAACCTGTTCACCTTCCTCCCGCCCGCGATCAAGGCCTATCCCGCCTACGCCGCCGGTTCCGAGGCAGCGCACCGAAAGATCCTCGACGCCGGTTTCGCACCGGGCTCGGAATTTCTGTGGCCGTACCACAACGACGTCTACTGGGGCCTGACGCAACGTATCTACCAGGCCGAATTCGATCCGGCGTTCACCGGTACCGACTACGACTACGCCACTCGCCCGCCGTCGGTCCACCGCGCGGTCGAACGGATCTCGCTGACCGGCCGGATCGGCAAACCGCTGATCACCCTGCACGGCACCCTCGACACCCTCCTCCCCATCAGCCGCGATTCGGACGTCTACCAGCGGATGATCGCCGAGCAGGGCCGCGCCAGACTCCAGCGCTACTACCGGATCGTCGACGGCAACCACGTCGACGGCCTGTACGACGCGTATCCGGACAAGCTGCGCCCGATCGGCCCGTGCTTCCGCACGGCCTTCACCGCGCTCGAAGGCTGGCTCGACGGCGTCAGGCCGCCCGCTTCGGCGACGATCCCGCGCGCGAGCGGTGACCTCGCGACCACTTGCGCCCTAAGCTGATCAGCATGGAATTCCAGGACGTCGTCCGACGCCGTCGCATGGTCCGGAAATTCACCGACGAGCCCGTGGCCGAGGTGAGCCTGCGGCGCATCTTGCGCAACGCGCTGAAGGGTCCCTCGGCCGGTTTCTCACAAGGACAAGGGTTCCTCGTCCTCACCGGCGAAGAACTCGCGAAATTCTGGGAGTTCGGGGCGAGCTGGGCGCCGGAATCGGTGACCACGGCACCGGTCGCGATCGTGCCGCTCTCGGTCAAGAACGCGTACCTCGACCGCTATGCCAAGCCCGACAAGGGAGTCACCGATCGCGACGAGTCGTGGTGGCGTGTGCCGTACTGGGACATCGACACCGGGATGGCGACGCTGCTGATCCTCCAGACGGCCGTCGACGAAGGTCTGGGCGCCGTGTTCTTCGGTCTCTCGCCAGAGAGCGTGGAGCGCGTCCACCGCGACTTCGGCGTGCCCGGGGATCACAATCCGATCGGTGTCGTGGCACTCGGCCACAGCGACGAGCCCGGTCCGTCGCCCGGCTCGTCGGCGACCACGATCGCGCGGCGCGACTTCGACGACGTCATCCGTTTCGGTCACTGGTGAGGCGGTGCAGCCTGAGCGCGAGCTGGAGTTCCAGCGCGCGCTCGGGCGCCTGCCACTCCTCGCCCAGCAGTGACGCGATCCGGTCCAGCCGCTGCACGACGGTGTTGACGTGCACGTGAAGCAGGTCCTTGGCGCGCGTCAGGTTGCCGCCGCAGGCGAAATACGCCCGGAGGGTGCCGATCAGATCCGTCCCACGGCGTTCGTCGTAGTCGAGCACCGGACCGATCGTGGTCGTCACATACGCGCCGAGATCGGCGTCTTCACCCAGGAGAAGCCCGACGAATCCGAGGTCGGCCATGCTCGCGCCCTCACCGGCTCGCCCGAGTGCCAGTAGCGACGCGACACATCGCGCGGCTTCGGCGTGTGCCTCGGCCAGAGCCCTCGGCGAATCGGCAGGCCCTGCCGCACCCACCGTCACCACACAGTCCATTGTGGACGCGAGTTCGGCGGCGACCGATCGGGCCAGCGCACCGGGATCCGCACCCCGGACCAGCAGGACGACCTCGTCGGCGTGGACACCGACCAGATCGGCGTGCCGGGCGGCGGCCATGGCCAGCCGACGGCGGGAGACATCGTCGGAATGCGCGACCAGCACCGCGTGCGATGTCGACAAGTCGACCCCGAGCCGACGTCCGCGCGCCAGCAACGCCGCGGGATTGCGGCCGGGTGCGGTGAGCAGGTCCGACAGCAGCTCCCCGCGCACCTCGTCCTCGGCGCGTGCCACGGAACGCCGTTGCATCAGCAGTACCGCGGTGACCACGCCCGCCCGCTCGAACAACCGCCGATCCGCCTCGCCGAGTGCCGGTCCGCCGCCCAGCACCAGACTGCCGAGGAACTCCTGCCCCGCTTGGACCGCGCACAGCCAACCGTCCTCAGTGGACACGGCGCGCCCGCTCGCCCTGGACGCCGCGACGGCGGCTCGCGAAAGGGCCGAGTCGCCGCCGGTCCTGGCCAGGACAGCGCCGTCGGCGTCGTAAACGGCGATGGCCCCGCCGAGCACGTCCGCGACCGCGGCGGCGACCTCGGCCAGGTCACCGCCGCGCAGCACGAGATCCATCAGCCGGTCGTGTGCGTCTTCGGCGCGGCGCATCGCGTCGTTGTGCGCGCTGATCGTCGCGTTGGCGGCGTTCAGCTCGGCGACCGCGCGGCGCGTCTCGTCGAGCAGATGCGCGTTGTCCAGCGCGATCGCCGCGTGGTCGGCCAGTGACGACAGCAGTGCGACCTCTTCCGGGCTGAACTCCCGCGTGGTCCGGTCCGAGGCGAACAGGACGCCGATGACCTTGCTCCCGATCGCCAGCGGCACGCCGAGGATCGCCGTCAGGCCCTCGTCGCGCACGCCGGTGTCGATCGACGACGTGTGGCGGAACCGCTTGTCGTTGAAGTAATCCGCCGTCGCGTACGGCCGCGCGGTCTGCGCGACCAGCCCGCCGAGCCCCTCGCCCATGCCCAGCACGATGTCCTGGAACAGCGCGGAAACCGACCCGTCGGTCACGCGGACGTAGGTGTTGCCTTCGGTCTCGTCGTTGAGGCTGAGGTACGAGACGTCCACGCCGAGCAACGCCCGCGCGCGCCGCACGATCGACCGCAGGACGGCGTCCGGATCGTCCAGCCGCGCGAGGTCACTCGCCGTGTCGAACAGCGCGGCCAGCTCCGCCTCGCGCCGCCGGTGCTCTGCGACGGTGTCCCGGATCCGCAACGCCAGCTCGGTGGCCTTCGGATCGACCGGGACGTGCGCCAGCTGCTCGCTGCCCGCCCCGGAGGCGAGCAGTTCGAGCAGCCGGCGCAACTGCGCGGATCCGTCCACAGAGGTCATGCTGGCACGTGACCGCGCTCCGGGAGAACTTCGGAGTGCAGGGACTCGCCCTTGGTCTCACGAGCCGCGAGCAGCGCGATGACCGTCAGCACGCACATCGCGACGACGTAGAGCGAGACCGGGACCGTGCTGCCGAACTCCCTGAACAACGCGACCGCGACGAGCGGCGCGACCGCGCCTGCCGCGATCGACGACAGCTGCCCGCCGACCGAGAGGCCGGTGTAGCGGACCTGCGTCGGGAACTGTTCGGAGAAGAACGCGGCCTGCGGCCCGTACATCGCGCCGTGCAGGACCAGCCCGACGGTCGCCGCGAGAATGATGACGCCGGAATTCTTCGTGTCGAGCATCGCGAAGAACACGAAACTCCACACCGCCATGCCGATGGCGCCGAACAGATAGACCGGACGCCGTCCGATCCGGTCGGAAAGAATGCCCCACAAGGGAATGGTCACGAAATGCACGGCCGAGCCGATGAGCACCGCGTTGAGCCCCGCCGATTTCGGCAGGCTCAGCCCAGTGGTGACGTACACCAGAATGAACGCGGTGATCACGTAGTACGAAACGTTCTCCGCCATCCGCGAGCCGATCGTGATCAGCACCGCCCGCCAGCTCTTCCGGAACACCTCGACGACGGGGGCGTGCGTGGTCTTGTGGTTCTTCTGCGCGGCAAGGAAAACCGGGGATTCGCTGACCGCGAGCCGGATCCACAGCCCGATCACCACGAGGACACCGGACAGCAGGAACGGGATCCGCCAGCCCCAGCTGAGGAAAGCCTCGTCCGACTGCGTCGCCGCGAGCACCGCGAGGACCGCCGTCGCGAGCAGGTTTCCGCCAGGGGCACCACACTGCGGCCACGACGCCCAGAACCCGCGCCGTTTGTCGTCGCCGTGTTCGGAGACGATCAGGACCGCGCCGCCCCATTCGCCGCCGAGCGCGAAACCCTGCACCAACCGCAACAGTGTCAGCAGGATCGGCGCCAGGGCACCGACGGCGGCGTACGTCGGAAGGACACCCATCGCGCAGGTCGAACCGCCCATCAGCAGCAGGCTCAGCACCAGCAGCTTCTTGCGGCCGACCCGATCGCCGAAGTGGCCGAACACGAGCCCGCCGACCGGCCTGGCGAGGAATCCGACGGCGTAGGTGAGGAACGCGAGCAGCGTGCCGGTCAGCGGATCGTCGGAGGGAAAGAACAATTTGCCGAACACCAGCGCCGCGGCGGAGGTGTAGAGGAAGAAGTCGTACCACTCGATCGTCGTGCCGATCAGGCTGGCGCTGACGACCTTCGCGATCGAGCCGCGGTTCTGCGTGGTCACCGAAGGCGTCCTTTCTTGGGGGGTCACGCGGCGGTCCAGCCGCCGTCGAGGGGAATGGAGGTACCGGTGACATGGGCGGCGTGGTCGCCGGACAGCCAGAGCACGCACGCGGCGACGTCGGCGGGTTCGATCAGCCGCTTGATCGCCGAACGGCGCAGCAGGACCTGTTCGATGACGGCGTCGCGTTCGAGGCCGTGTTCTTCGGCCTGCGCCTGGAGCTGTCCGGTGACCAGCGGCGTCCGGACGTAACCGGGACTGACGCAGTTGCTGGTCACGCCGTGTTCCGCGCCTTCGAGCGCGGTGACCTTGGAGAGGCCTTCGAGAGCGTGCTTCGCGGTGACGTACGCGGATTTGAACGGGCTCGCGCGGAGGCCGTGGACGCTCGACATGTTGACGACGCGCCCCCAGCCGCGTTCGTACATGCGTGGTAGCACGCGGCGGATGAGCAGGAACGGCGCGGTGACCATGAGCGCCTGTATCCGGACGAACGTCTCCGGCGGGAACTCGTGGATGGGCGCGATGTGCTGGAAACCGGCGTTGTTGACGAGGATGTCGATCTCGGCCGGGAGGGTCTCGATGGCTTGGGCGTCGGTGAGGTCGATGATGTGCGCGATGCCGTTGACGTCGGCCGCGGCCTTCTCGACGGCGTCGTCGATGTCGACGAGATGGACCTTGGCGCCGACTTCGGCGAGTGCCTCGGCGCACGCCAGGCCGATACCGCTCGCCGCCCCCGTGACCAGCGCGGACTTACCGGCCAGATCGCTGTGATACGCACCACTCATGCCGGACGACGTTAGGTCGCCGGGGGCGCTTAAGCCATGTGGCTACGCACTACACCTGCTCAAGATCTCGTGTGCGCTCGCCACACCATGAGTCAGCCGGCGGCGTCCGAGATCGACTTCGCCTCGCGAGCGCCGGCTTCGAAGGCTTCGAAGGAGAAGAGCAGCCAAGCCCGGACGCCCTCCGGAGTTCCTTCAGCGAAGGCCGAAGCGGCTTCGAGGTATTTCGGCACCCGCCGGAAGTACGCGACCTCCGGCACCGTCAGCGCCTTCGGGTCCAGCCCTGTCGCCACCGCCGAAAGCCGGGCCGCCGCCCGCGCGACGACCCCGTCCGCGGAGCCGAAAGGCTTGAGTGCCAACAGTTCCCCGTGCACGACAGCGGTCAGCACCGGTCCCGGAGCGGACGTCGCGCCGGTGACCAGTTGCGCCAGCATCTCCAGCCGCGGCCCGACGTCGGCGGACGACCGCGGCCGTCCCAGCGCGTCGAGGTCCGAAACCAGATCCGACGCGGCGAGCACGTGCAGCCGCGCCAACGCCTGCAGCGGCGCGCGCCGCCACGCCGGGAGCAGTCCCTCCAACGCTTCCGCGACCCGCAGCGCGCCCGCCAGCACCGGATCGGTCACCTCGCCGGATTCCGGCAGTTCGGGCGTGGCGCCCTCGATACCGGCCGACGCCCGCGCCGCCCGCACGGACGCTTCGGAAGCCGTCGCCGCGCCGCCGCGAAGGTTGGCCGGCAGCCGGTGGACGGCGAACACCGCGTCCTGCGCCGATTTCGAGGCCGCCGCGACCCCTTCGAGGTCCAGGAGCGGCTTCAAGGGATCCGTCATGCGTCCAGCACCTGCCCGGCGCGCCGCACCACGGGTGCCTGCACCGACCACGGGAAGTTGATCCACAGATCCGTGTGCTTCCAGACGTATTCGCATTTGACCTCGGACCGCGGCTTCTCGTAGACGACCGCGCACCGCACCTCGGCGACGTGGTCGGCGCAGAAATCGCGGACCAGCTTGAGGGTGGCGCCGGTGTCCGCGACGTCGTCGGCGACGAGCACCTTCTTCTTCGTCAGGTCGACGACGTTCGGCACCGGCGGCAGCATCACCGGCAGGTCGAGACGCTGGTCGACGCCGGTGTAGAACTCGACGTTCATCACGTGCAGGTTCTTCACGTCCAGCGCGTAGCCGAGCGCGCCGGCGACGAACAGCCCGCCGCGCGCGATCGACAGGATCAGGTCCGGTTCGAAGCCGTCGTCGGCCACGGCCTGCGCCAGATCCCTGCTGGCCGACCCGAACAACTCCCAGGTGAGCTCTTCCCGCTCCTCGGCCATGCCGCCTCGCCTTCTCGATCGTTCCCGCGAGCATAGGCAACGCCCTAGTGGCCTTCTCGAATGCTTCGAAACTGGCTATCCAGTGAGGCCATTATCCGGTCGTACCGTCGAGATCGTGAACGACTGGAATGACCACGCGACCCTGTCCGGCGAACGCGTCCGCCTCGAACCGCTCACCCGCGACCACGCGAAGGGCCTGTTCGAAGCCGGGTCCGACCCGGCGATCTGGACCTGGCTCAGCCTCCGGCAGCCGCAGGACCTCGCCGCGGCCGAAGCGATGGTCGACGACATCCTCGCCGACACCGCCCGCCGCGCCTGGGCGCAGATCGACGCGCACACCGGCGAGGTCGCGGGTACGACGTCGTTCTACGCGATCGACGCGCGCCACCGGATCCTGTCGATCGGCTACACCTGGATCGGTTCCGCTTGGCAGCGCACCGGACTCAACCGGGAATCGAAACTCCTGTTGCTGCGCCACGCTTTCGACGACCTCGGCGCCAACCGCGTCGCTTGGGAGACCGACCTCCGCAACCTGAAGTCGCAGCGCGCGATCGAACGCCTCGGCGCGCAACGGGAAGGGGTGCTGCGCGCGCATCGCGTCCGGCCGGACGGAACCGTCCGTGACACCGTCGTCTACTCCCTCACCGGACCAGAATGGCCGGCGGTCCGTACCGCTTTGTCCTCAAGCGTGTGAATGCCGTGCGCAACCACGATGCAACCTTTTACTTCGCGTCGTAACGTCGATAGCGTGCCAACGGGCGTGAAGACACGCGAATCACAGGAGGCATCGCACCATGACCGAGCAGTCGCCGGCGCTGGACAATTTGCTCACGGAGAGCAGGACCTTCCCCCCGAGTGAGACCTTCAGCGCGCAAGCGAATGCCACCGCCGACTTCTACGCCGAAGCCGACGCCGACCGGGAAGCGTTCTGGGCCAAGCAGGCGGAACGCCTCCACTGGGAAACGAAGTGGTCACAGGTACTGGACTGGACCAATGCGCCGGTCGCGAAGTGGTTCGTGGGCGGCAAGCTGAACGTCGCCTACAACTGCGTCGACCGCCATGTCGCGGACGGTCACGGTGAGCAGGTCGCGATCCACTGGGTCGGCGAGCCCGGTGACAGCCGGGACATCACCTACGCGCAGCTGAAGGACGAGGTTTCCAAGGCCGCGAACGCTTTCGAGTCCCTCGGGATCACGTCGGGCGACAGGGTCGCCATCCAGATGCCGATGGTCCCCGAAGCGATCGTCGCGATGCTCGCGTGTGCCCGCATCGGCGCCCTGCACAGTGTCGTCTTCGGTGGTTTTTCCCCGACAGCACTGCGTTCCCGTGTGGACGACCAGGCGGCGAAGGTGGTCATCACCACCGACGGCCAGTACCGCCGCGGCAAGGCCGCCCCGATGAAGGTGAACGTCGACGAAGCGCTCGAAGGCGCCGAGTCGGTCGAGAAGGTCATCGTCGTCCGCCGCACCGGCGACGAGGTACCGATCACCGAAGGCCGCGACCTCTGGTGGCACGAACTGGTCGACGGCCAGTCCGCGGAGCACGCGCCGCAGGCGTTCGACTCCGAGCACCCGCTCTTCATCCTCTACACCTCCGGCACCACCGGGAAGCCGAAGGGCATCCTGCACACCTCCGGCGGGTACCTGACCCAGGCGGCGTACACGCACCACAACGTCTTCGACCACAAGGCGGGCGAGGACGTCTACTGGTGCACCGCCGACATCGGCTGGATCACCGGGCACACCTACATCGTGTACGGGCCGCTGGCGAACCGGACGACGCAGGTCGTCTACGAAGGCACGCCGAACACGCCGCACGAGGGCCGCCACTGGGAGATCGTCCAGCAGCACAAGGTCTCCATCTACTACACGGCGCCCACGCTGATCCGTACGTTCATGAAGTGGGGCAACGAGATCCCGCAGAAGTACGACCTCTCCTCACTGCGCGTGCTCGGCAGCGTCGGCGAGCCGATCAACCCCGAGGCGTGGATCTGGTACCGCGAGAACGTCGGCGCGAACTCCGCGCCGATCGTCGACACCTGGTGGCAGACCGAGACCGGCGGGATCATGATCTCGCCGCTGCCCGGCGTCACCGCCACGAAGCCGGGTTCGGCGCAGAAGGCGCTGCCGGGCATCTCGGCGAAGGTCGTCGACGACCAGGGCGTCGAGGTCGGCAAGGGTGGTGGCGGCTACCTGGTGCTCGACAAGCCGTGGCCGGGGATGCTGCGGGGCATCTGGGGCGACGAGCAGCGCTTCCGCGAGACATACTGGTCGCGCTTCGCCGACCAGGGCTACTACTTCGCCGGTGACGGCGCGAAGTACGACGCCGACGGCGACATCTGGCTGCTGGGCCGCGTCGACGACGTGATGAACGTGTCCGGGCACCGCATCTCGACCACCGAGGTCGAGTCCGCGCTGGTCTCGCATCCGACGGTCGCCGAGGCTGCCGTCGTCGGCGCGACGGACCCCACCACCGGACAGGGCATCGTCGCGTTCGTCATCCTGCGCGGCAACGCCGTGGACGGCGGCGACAAGGCCGTTCAGGAGCTGCGCAACCACGTCGCCAAGGAGATCGGGCCGATCGCGAAGCCGCGGCAGATCCTGGTCGTGCAGGAGCTGCCGAAGACGCGTTCCGGCAAGATCATGCGCCGCCTGCTGCGCGACGTCGCCGAGAACCGCCAGGTCGGCGACGTCACCACGCTGGCCGACTCGTCGGTGATGGACCTGATCTCTTCGGGGCTGAAGTCCGGCAAGTCCGAGGAGTAACCCACCGCTCGCGCCATGAAAGGTCCTTTCCTTGCAAATTTTGCGAGGAAAGGACCTTTCATGGCGTCCGACACGCCTTAGCACACCCCAGCGCACGTCACTCGAACGCCTGTTCTAGGATGTGCCGGGTACCACCCCATACCCGGGCAAGGAGACGACACCGACGATGACCGTGGATGCCTTGACGCGCACTGACGCCGCGTCCGAAGAAGCGGCTACCGAAGCGCCCGTCGACTCGACGCCGCAGGCGGAGGCCACCGAGACCCCGGCCGAGTCCAAGGCCGAGACTCCCGAAACGACCGACGCCCCGAAGTCCGACGAGGCCCCGGCTTCCGACGAGCAGGCGGCGGAGTCCCCCAAGCCCAAGCGTGGCCGCCCGAAGGTCGCCACCACGGCCAAGAAGACTCGCACCGTCGAGCTGACGCTCACGGTCACCGGCACCGCCGACGGCGAGTGGCAGGCCGAGCTCAAGAACGGCGCCAAGTGGGTCGCGAAGGGCCTGGAGATCCCGGCCGCCGCCGTGTCCCGCGCCGCCAAGGAGCTGCACGCCGACCTGTCGGGCCCGATCGACGAGGTCATCAACGCCGCACGTGAGCTGCAGGCCGCCAAGGTGGCCCAGCTCGAAGCCGAGCTGGAGAAGGCGAAGCTGGCGCTGGCCGAGCTGGACGCTTAAAACTTTCCTCCCGACCGGGGCGGACGCTGGATATCAGTGTCCGCCCCGGTTTCTGTTATCCGCCGATCGGCGGGCGCGAAGGCAGCGGGGTCTTGAACTCGATCCACTGACTGTCCACAATGGCCTCGACACTGTGCTGGACACCGCGCGGGTGGACGATCGTCCCGCCCGCTTCGAGCGTGACCTCCCGCCCGCGCGAGCGTCCGGAACCGGCCCTGCCCGCCGATCAGCGGCAGACCCTCCACTGTGGACATCGGTGTCCAGGTCATCGCGCCGGCTCCAGGACCTCGTCACGGTCCGGATCGCGGGCGAGGACGACGCCGATGATGCTGACGACGGCCGTCGCGAGCAGGTAGACGCCGATCGCGAGCCAGGTCCCGTAGCCGGCGAGCAACGCCGTCAGCAGCAGCGGCGCGGGCGCCCCGCCGATGACACCGGCGAGGGTGTAGGCCAGCGAACTGCCGGTGTAGCGCAGCCGCGGCGAGAACTGCTCGGTGACGAGCGCGGCCTGCGGCCCGTAGAGCGCGGCGTGGATGACCAGCGCGAGCACGATCCCGGTCACCAGCATGACGAACGAACCGCCGCTGACCATCGGGAAGAACACGAACGGCCAGATCCCGGCCGCGATGGTCGCGAACAGGTACATCTTGCGCCGCGAGATCCGGTCCGACAGCGCGCCGAACAACGGCATCAGCACCAGCTGGAACGCCGAACCGATCATCACCGCGGCCAGCCCGGCGCCGCGCGAGAGACCGGTGTGCGTGGTGACGTAGGTGAGGACGAAGACGGTGAACAACGCGTACAGCACGTCCGGGCAGACACGGATCAGCACGGCAGCGACCAGCGCGCGGCGTTCGGTGCGGAAGACCTCGGAGATCGGCGCCGACGAACGCTCACCGCGCTCCTGGATCTGCTTGAAGACCGGCGTTTCCTCCAGTTTGAGCCGGATCCACAGACCGAAGCCGACCAGCGCGCCCGACAGCAGGAACGCGATCCGCCAGCCCCAGCTGTTGAACTGGTCCTCGGTGAGCAGCGCGGCGAGGACAGCCAGCACCCCGTTCGCGAGCAGGTTGCCGGCGGGCGGGCCGATCTGCGCGGCCGACGCCCAGAACCCGCGTTTGTTCGGATCCCCGAACTCACTCGACAACAGGACGGCACCACCCCACTCGCCGCCGATACCGACACCTTGGGCGAACCGCAGCGCGACGAGCAGAACGGCCGCGAAGCCGCCGATGGTCTCGTATGTGGGCAGGACACCGATGAGGAACGTCGCGACACCGGTGAGCACGAGCGTCATGACCAGGATGCGCTTGCGGCCCAGCACGTCGCCGAGTCGTCCGAAGAGGAACCCGCCGAGCGGCCGGGCGAGGTAGCCGACCGCGTAGGTGGAGAACGCCGCCATCGTGCTCGCGAGCTGGTCCTCCGAGGGGAAGAAGAGGTGCCCGAAGATCGTCGCGGCCGCCACCGAGTAGGCCGCGAAGTCGTACCACTCGAGCGCTGTTCCCGAGAGGCTGGCCGCGAAGGCCTTGTGCAGCGAGCGCCGGTCACCGGCTGGTGAAGTCATGTCCACATCCCGTCCGTTCGAGGTCCTCAACCCCGCCGGGAGGGGTTGAATTGCGGATATACTCCTTGTATACAAGGCGTATGCGCAACCCCCAATCTCGGAGGACAGATGCCTGAGCTGCGTTTCACCCTTCCCGACGGCCAGGAGCGGCGGACCGAGGTCCACACGCTGCTGAACGCCGGATACGCCGGTCGCAGCCAGGAGGACGTCGCCGCCCACGTGGCCGAACTGGCCGAACTCGGCGTCCCCGCGCCCTCGGTGATCCCGGCGCTCTACCCGGTCGCGCCGTACCTGGCGAGCCAGACCGAAGAGGTCGCCGTGCAGCACGAACGGACCTCCGGCGAGGCCGAATGGGCCATCGTCATCACCGGCCCCGCGCCCGAGGACGTCCTCCTGACCGCCGCCTGCGACCACACCGACCGCGCGCTCGAAGCGCACGGTGTCGCGTGGAGCAAGAACGCCGGACCCGACGTCCTCGCCGCCAAAGCCTGGCGCCTTGTCGACGTCCAGGACCGGCTCGACGAGCTCACGCTGTCCGCCTGGGCCGGGGAAACCCTGATTCAGCAAGGAAAACTCGCGGAACTGCTGCCGCCGTCGTACTGGCTGGACGTACTGCGCGAACGCGGCCTGCACGCCCCGGGCACCGTGCTGATCTCCGGGACGATCCCGATGGTGCACGGCGTCGACCAGTTCGCCGACTCGTGGCGCGTGGAACTGGGCGACCCGGCGACCGGCGAGACGATCGACCTCGCCTACCGGGTGCGGCGGTTGCCCGAGCCCATCGGCTGAAGCAGTTCGCCGAGGAAGGCGCGGTACTCGTCCTTCATCGGCAACTCGCGCTCGACGCGGACGCGGCGGCGGGTCGCGGCGACCTCCCTTTCGCGCACCGGATCGAACCCCGTGCGCTCATAGGTCTCCCAGTACAGCCCGACGCCGCGCCGCTGCCAGGCCGGCAGTTCGGTGAAGTTGATGCCGTGCGCGTAAAGCAGCTCGTTCTTCTCCGGAATGCCCGCGCCCTCCAACACCTCACCCGCTTCCCGCGCCGATTTCCCGGCCTGGCGCAGGGTCCAGTAGCACCAGCCGTTGAGCGCGCATCGCGTCGCGTCCGACTGGCGCCACGAGAAATAGTCGACGACGTCGCCGGCCGTCGTGCCGAGCCAGATCCGCCCGTCGAAATGCGCGGGCACCCCGGCCGCGTGCGTGAACGCCGCCGACGCGACCCCGGCGGAGATCGACACGAGCTTCTCGACGCCACGGCCGAACAGATCGGCGGCGGGGTCGAGCAGGATCGAGATCTCGTCGCTCTCGGTGTAGACGTAGGTCGCGGCGAATTCCGCCATCAACGCCTGAGCCGTCTCGATCATGAACGCGCTGAACCGCGGATCGAACGGCTTCTCGAAACGCGCTTCGGTGAACTTGGAGAATCCGCGGCCGTCGACGCGGAGCACCGTCCACGAACCCGGCGGCACGGTCAGGCCGTGGAACCACTCCCGTTCGCGTTGCCGCGCCTCGAAACCGGCGGACTCCACAGTCACCTCCGCTCCACGACGAAACCGCCGTCGCCGTCGAAACCGACGGTGTACAGCTCGTCGAACCCGTCCTCGGCGCCAGGCGGCCGCAGGCGCTTGAGCGTGGCATACAGACCGACGTCCGGCACCCGGGTTTTTCCCGTCCTGAGCGCGTTGCGCCGCTTCGACCCGGCGAGGTCGGGCGGGAACCAGTACCCGGCGACACTCGCGCCGTGCCGCCTCGCCACCTCGATCAGCGGCGCCCACTCCTCCGGCGACGGGTTGGTGTTGTCGACCACCACCGATCGTCCCTCGTCGAGCGCCTCGGCCAGCATCCTCAGTTGCCGCGCCTGCGGGCGGCGGGCGTTGGGGAAGGTGTCCTTGCTGACGTGGACGTGCGTGCCCGCGAACATCCGCCGGAAGAACGTCGTCTTCCCGGAGGCTTGGAGCCCGATCAGGACCACCATCTCGGCCATGGGCACAACTTAGCCCAAGAGTTAGGTAAGGCAATAATGAATAAGGTTTGCCTAGCATCAACCGATGAGTTTCCCGCTCGCCGATTCCCGTTCTTCGTGTTTCACTGAATAGGTGACCGAAACCATCTCCGATGAATCGACGGCGCATCCGCACGAACCGCACAGGGGCCTCGGCGGCAGGCTGAACTGGCTGCGCGCCGGGGTACTCGGGGCGAACGACGGGATCGTGTCGGTCGCCGGCATCGTGGTCGGCGTCGCGGGCGCGACCACCGACTCCACCACGATCGCGACGGCGGGAATCGCGGGCCTGGTCGCGGGCGCGCTTTCGATGGCGGGCGGCGAATACGTCTCGGTGAGCACTCAGCGCGATACCGAACGCGCGCAGTTGCGGCTGGAAAAGCGCGAACTGAAAGAGATGCCCGAAGCCGAAGAACGCGAACTCGCGGAAATCTACGAGTCGAAGGGTCTTTCCCCGGAACTCGCCGCCGAGGTCGCCAGGGAACTGACCGAAAAGGACGCACTGCAGGCGCACGCGGAGGCCGAACTCGGCATCGATCCGGACAATCTGACCAGTCCGTGGCAGGCGGCGTGGGCGTCGCTGGTGGCGTTCACCGTCGGTGCCCTGCTGCCGTTGCTGTCGATCCTGTGGACGTCGACTTCGGCGCGGGTCTGGGCGTGCGCGGCGGCGGTGGTGGTCGGGCTGGCGCTGACCGGCTTCATCAGCGCGAAACTCGGCGACGCCCGGATCGGCCGGGCGATCGCGCGGAACGTCGGCGTCGGCGCGCTGACGATGCTGGTGACGTACTACGTCGGTGTGCTTTTCGGGACGACGGTGGCGTAGGCGCCCACGGGCGACAAAAGGCCCCTTCATTGTGCCTTTTCCATCTTGGTTGGCGGTGCAGACATCTCGCAAGTGATCGACTACCTGCGAGGTCAGGCCACTCGGGACCCGTGCCACACGCTCTCCGCCGGTCAGAGCCACCGCCCCACGTCACCGGACCCGAAACCTCCTGGTCGTCAGTGGTCAGTGTCGTTCTGGCCAAGGGTGTTTTAAGTACCTACGCTGGGTGGGTCCGGTAGCGGCCGGGCCGTGAAGGACCCCTTGAGGGACTCAGAGTCCCTCAACGAGCCCCTCACCCGCCCCCGGAAAGCCATCACAAGCCTCAACGGCCTCACCTGTCACACTGGCTGCAGGCCACCAGTAGGCACCTAAAGAGGGTTCGCTCTAACGACACTTACCACTCACGACCAACTTTCGGGCCCGGCGACCTGGGCGGCGGCGCGTGTGTCACGGGGTCCTGAGTGACCTGACCTCGCGGGTAGTCGACTCCTTGCGACGGTCTGCACCGCGAACCAGGATGAAAAGGCTCATTGCGAATTTCGCGACAAAAGGCCCCTTCATCGCGAAATTCGCGACGAAGGGGCCTTTCATCGCACGTTCGAGGATCGCTCGTCAGTGCGGCGTGAAGCGCGTCAGTGAACGCCCTTCATGAGCTTGCGGATCATCGGCGTCGCCACCAGAAGCGCCACACCGACCACGATGGCCACGCCGCCGACGATGCTGAAGTACGGCGCTTCGTCGTCCACTGTGTAGTACTCGGCGAGCTTTCCGGACATCGCGGTGCCGAGCGAAATGGACAGGAAGTTCAGCGCCACCATCTGCGTCCGGAACGCCTCCGGCGCGAGCTTGGTCGAAAGCGAAAGACCGACCGGCGAAAGCATCAGTTCCGCCATCGTGAACACGAACAGGATGCCTGCCAGCGCGAGCAGCGGGCTCGCGTTCTTGCCGCTGCCGACCATCGGAAGGAACAGCAGGAACGCCACGCCCATGGCAACCGTGCCGAGGACGAACTTGATCGGCGAGGACGGCTGCCGCGAGCCGAGTTTCGTCCAGATCGCCGCGATCACCGGCGCGAACAGGATGATGAACACCGGGTTGATCGAGTTGACCCACGCCACCGGCATCTCCCAGCCGAAGATGGTGCGGTTCAATCGCTCGTCGGTGTAGGCCGCGACAACGGTGAACTGCTGCTGGTACAGCGAGAAGAACGCCGCGCTCGCGATGAACATCGGGATGAACGAGTACACCCGGCTGCGTTCGTCGGCGGTGATCTTCTTGCTGCTGATGATCACCACGAAGTAGATGACCGAGATGACCGCGACGGCCCCGACGACGATGTCGACCAGGTTGGCCGGGTTGATGACACCGAAGACCACCAACAGGACGATGGCCGCGACACCCACCGCGGCGGCGCCGTAGACCACCGGACGCTGTGACGCGGGCAGCGGGTTCGGGATCTCGCTCGCCTTGTCGCCGAGATTCTTGCGGCCGATCGTGTACTGGATCAGGCCGAGCGCCATCCCGATGGCGGCGAGTCCGAAGCCGACGTGGAAGCCGATCTCGCTCTGCGCGAGCCCGGTCAGCAGCGGCCCGACGAAGCCACCGATGTTCACGCCCATGTAGAAGATGGTGAAACCGCCGTCGCGGCGCTCGTCGCCTTCCGCGTACAGCGTGCCGACGATGGCGGTGGCGTTGGACTTCAGCCCGCCACTGCCGACGGCGACGCAGACGAGACCGACGCCGATACCGGCCAGGCCCGGCAGCAGCGCGAGGCTGATGTGCCCGACCATGATCAGGATCGCGCTGTAGAACAGCGTCCGTTCGGAGCCGAGCACGCGGTCCGCGACCCAGGCACCGATCACCGCCGAGAGGTAGACCATGCCGCCGTACGCGCCGACGATGCCGAGCGCGGAGGCCTTCGGCAACGCGAGGCCGCCCTGGCTGACTTCGTAGTAGAGGTAGATGGGGAGGATGCCGAGCATCCCGTAGAACGAGAATCGCTCCCACATCTCGACGCCGAAGAGGTTCGCCAGTCCTCGTGGGTGCCCGAAGAACCTCGTGTCTTGCTGGACCTCGGTAGAGGTACTCACCATGCCGTCCTTATCGAAGACATCGTTGTCGTTTTCAGTTGACATGCTAGAAGCCCATGATGTGGACCGGACACCGACGTCCGTAGCGTTCTTGTGGCAACAGTCATGAAGGCGCGATTTCCCCAGCTAGAAGCGTTAAAATCGCGTCAAGGTGCGCCGGGAAGTCTGGTCGGCAACAGTATTCGTCGTTGCCGAATTCCGGAGGATGCCGTGACCAGCGGTCCCACCCGCCCCGCGAAAGCCGTCGTCGCCGACTTCGCCCGCTATCTCCGCACCGAAACCACGGGCGGGATGATCCTGCTCGGGGCCACCGCGATCGCCCTGCTCTGGGCGAATTCGCCCATCGACGACATTTACCGCGCGATTCGCGACTTCCGGCTGGGCCCCGAATTCCTCCACCTGAATCTGACGATCGGCGACTGGGCCAAAGACGGTCTGCTCGCCTTGTTCTTCTTCGTCGCGGGCCTGGAACTCAAACGCGAACTGGTGGTCGGCGAACTTTCCCGGTTCAAGCAGGCGATCCTGCCGGTGGTGGCCGCGATCGGCGGCATGATCGTCCCGGCACTGGTCGCGCTCGCCGTCGGCTGGGGGACGCCGGGGATCGACCGCGCGTGGGCCATCCCGGTCGCCACCGACATCGCGTTCGCGCTGGGGGTGCTGGCGCTGACCGCGTCGAACCTGCCGAGCAGCGCCCGGGTCTTCCTGCTCTCGCTGGCGGTGGTCGACGACCTCGGCGCGATCCTCGTCATCGCGATCCTGTTCACCGCGAAGTTCGACCTCGTCGCCGCGGGTGTCGCCGTACTCGCCCTCGCGCTCTACGCCTACCTTCAGCACCGCCGCGTCCGCAGCGCGTGGATCTACGTCCCGCTCGCGTTGATCACCTGGGTCGCGGTGCACTCGGCGGGCGTCCACGCCACCATCGCCGGCGTCGCGCTCGGTCTGCTCACCCGCGTCCGTGCCGACGAAGGCGAGGAGCACGCCCCCGCGATCCGGCTCGAACACCGGCTGCAGCCGTGGTCGGCCGCCGTGGCCGTACCGCTCTTCGCGCTGTTCGCCGCGGGGATCACCGTGAACGCCGACTCGCTCGGCGCCGTCTTCACCACGGCGTTGCCGCTGGCCGTGCTGATCGGACTGGTCGGCGGGAAGCTCGTCGGGATCTTCGGGGCCAGCCTGCTGGCGGTGAAGTTCAAGCTCGCGGAAAAACCTCGCGGGATGGGCTGGCGGGACATCGGCGCGTTGTCGATGCTCGGCGGGGTCGGGTTCACCGTGAGCCTGCTGATCGCCGATCTCGCGCTCGACGGAGAGGCCGTCGAACTGGCGAAGACGGCGGTCTTGATCGCTTCGGCCATCGCATCGCTTTCGGCCGCCGGGATGCTCGTGCACCGCAGCCGGGTGCACGCCCGGGACGATTGAGAGCGCGACACTCGCCGGTCCGCCGCGCCCGGGATGAGGGCACGTGGCACGATGACCGGTGTGAGCAGCCCCAAGCACGAACGCACCGGCCCCGACGGCGTGGGGGCCGTGCCCTACCTCCCCCTGTCGAGCGATGACGACGTGGTAGCGAGCGAGCAGTCCCTCGGGAAGCTCGTCGGCGATGCCACACAGCACGTCTCGACGCTGATCCGCGCCGAAGTCGAGCTGGCCAAATCCGAGGTCGTCGCGGAGGCGAAGAAGGGCCTCAAGGGTGCCATCTTCTTCCTGGTCGCGCTGGTCATCGGGCTGTACAGCTCGTTCTTCTTCTTTTTCTTCCTCGGCGAACTGCTGTCGGAGTTCCTGCAGCGCTGGGCGGCGTTCCTGATCGTGTTCGGGCTGATGCTCGTCTCGACCGCGGTCGCGGGATTCCTCGGCTACCGCAAGGTGAAGAAGATCAAGGCGCCGGAGCGCACGATCAACAGCTTCAAGGACACGGCCGCCGCGTTCAAGCCCCGGCACGACGACTCGCCCGCCGACCACAGCTGACGGGTTTTCGAGGCGGTGCAGGCGACGCCGGATCCGTCGATCGTCCGGATCGACGGTCCGTGGACCCATCGTGACGTCTCGGCGAACGGCATCCGGCTGCACGTCGCCGAACTCGGCGACGGACCCGTGGTGCTGTTGCTGCACGGGTTCGCCGAGTTCTGGTGGACCTGGCACCACCAGTTGAGGTCTCTCGCCGACGCCGGTTTCCGCGCGGTCGCGGTGGATCTGCGCGGATACGGCGACTCCGACAAACCTCCGCGCGGCTACGACGCCTGGACACTCGCCGGCGACGTGGGCGGGCTGATCAAATCGCTGGGCGCGCGCAAGGCCCACCTCGTCGGACATGCCTGGGGCGGCATGCTCGCGTGGACGGTGGGCGCGCTGCACCCCCGGCTGGTCTCCTCGGTCAGCGTGCTGGGTGGCGCGCATCCGCTGGCGTTGCGCCGGGCCGTGCGACGACCGGCGCAGCTGCGCGCTTCAGGACATCTCTTACGCTTCCAGTTACCGATGGCGCCGGAAAAATGGCTGGTCAAGGACGACGCACTCGCCGTCGAGGAGCTGTTCCGCGCCTGGTCTGGTCCACAGTGGACGGAGACTTCGGACTTCGCCGAAACGGTGGGGACGTTCCGGCAGGCGATGCTCGTTCAGGGCGTGCCGCACAGCGCGCTCGAGTACTACCGATGGGCGTTCCGCGCACAGTTCCGCGGCGAAGGCCGCCGGTTCAGCGACGCACTGCGAGGCCGCTTCGCCGCCCGAGTGTTTCAACTGCATGGCGAAGACGACCGATGCGTCCTGCCCGAGACCGCGGCGGCGTCGCGACGCTGGGCACCCGACGCGCGGCTTGAGCGCTGGTCCGGCATCGGGCACTTCCCGCATCTGGAGGCGCCGGAGCGCACTTCGGGCGCGCTACTGGACTTCCTCCGTACCTTGGACGCATGACCGAACGCAAACCGACGGGCGTGTCGTTCGAGTCCTGGGTCGATCGGCAGATCAGCGCGGCCGAGGCGAAGGGCGAGTTCGACAACCTGCCGGGGGCGGGTAAACCGCTGCCGAAGACCAACGGCGACGACACCGCGCTCGCCTGGGTGGTGAACAAGGTCCGCAGTGAGGGCCACGACGTTTCGGCGCTGCTGCCGCCTTCTCTGGCGATCGCGAAGGAACTCGACGACCTGCCGGATCGGCTCGCCCGGGTGCGCCGGGAAGCGCGGGTGCGGGAGATCGTCGAGGACCTGAACGAGCGGATCCGCGAGGAACACCGGCGTCCGGCAGGCGGGCCGGTGCTGCGCGCGCGGCCGCTGGACGTGGAGGAGACAGTCGCTTCGTGGCGCGAAGGCCTCTCCGGGGGCTGAAGGGCCCTTTCCCCGCATCGCATGCGATGAAAGCGCCCTTCACCGCGTGAGATGAGGGGAAAGGGCCCTTCAGCCCCGCCCTTCCCGCGCTGCGAAAGGGCGCTAGGGCCTGTATCGAAGTCCCTTCAGCAGGTCGAGCTGGAGTGGGCGTGTCGGTGATCGAAAGTAGGGAGGTCTCCGGTAGTTGGTTCGTCGACCAAGAAGAACCTGAACACCACCGGAGACCTCGTGGACACCCTAGCGGTGACGGGGCGGTTCGACCTGACCGACGAGCAGTGGGCAGTGCTGGAGCCGTTGCTGCCTGCGCCGTCGCGGCCGGGTCGGCCGTCGTTGTGGAGCAAGCGGCAGTTGATCGACGGGATCCGGTGGCGGGTCCGCACCGGTGCCCCGTGGCGGGACATGCCACCGGGATATGGGTCCTGGGCAGCGGTTTATGGGTTGTTCCGGCGCTGGCAGCGTGCTGGTGTCTGGCAGGCGATCCTGACTGCGTTGCAGGCGCTGGCCGAGGCGGGCGGGCGGATCACGTGGGATGTCAGTGTGGATTCCACGATCGCTCGCGCGCATCAGCATGCGGCGGGTGCGCGGAAAAGGGGGATCTGCAGGCCGAGCCGCCCGGCGGGACCACCACCGAACCTGAGGATCACGCGTTGGGCCGGTCTCGCGGTGGGTTGACCACGAAGCTGCATCTGGGGTGTGAGCAGGGGCAGAAGCCGTTGTCGATCGTGCTGACCGCCGGGCAGCGTGGCGACAGCCCGCAGTTCATTCCGGTCCTGGCCGGGATCCGGGTGCCCCGCCCGGCCGGTGGCCGGGCCCGCACCCGCCCGGATCGTGTCCTTGCCGACAAGGCTTACACCTCGAAGGCCAACCGTGCTCACCTGCGCCGGCGCGGGATCAAGGCGACCATTCCGAGCAAGGCTGATCAGGACTCTCACCGCAAGGCCAAGGGGTCGAAGGGCGGTCGGCCACCGGCCTTCGACCCCGAGATCTACAAACAGCGTCACGCGGTGGAGTGCGGCATCAACCGGCTTAAACGCCACCGCGCCGTGGCTACCCGCTACGACAAACTCGCCGTCCGCTACGAAGCCACCGCGCACATCGCTGCCATCAACGAGTGGCTCTGAACTACTTCGATACAGGCCCTAGTTCGCGCAGGGTCCGGTCGAAGTGTTCGCGCTCAGCGCCGGAGCCGTGTCCACCACCGGCTTGACCTGTTCGGACGTCAGCGTGAACCCGGTCTCCGGATCCTCGACGGCCGCGCCGAAGACGACCCCGATGACCTGCCCGTCCGGGTCGATCATCGGACCGCCGGAGTTACCGCTGCGGACCTGCCCCCGCACGGTGAACACGTCGCGCTGCACGGTGTTGGACTCGTAGATGTCCGGTCCGCGCAGGTTGATCCGGCCGCGCACTCTGGCAGGCGTCGCGGTGTACGGGCCGTCGAGCGGGTAGCCGAGCACGATCGCGTTGTCGCCTGCCCGCGCGACCCGGGGCGCCAGCGGGAGCACCCGCGCCTGCAGCCTCGGCACCGCGAGCACGGCGACGTCGGCCTCGGGGTCGAAGTAGACGACGCGTGCCGCGAACTTGCCCGAAGTGGACTCGATGGCGACCTCGTCGGTGCCCGCGACGACGTGCGCGTTCGTCATCACGCGCTGCGGCGCGATGACGAAACCGCTGCCCTCCAGCGCCCGTGAGCACGAAGTCGCGTTGCCGCGGATCTTCACCACGCTGCCGTGCACCTGTTTGACGATCTCGCTCGCCTGCAGCGCGGTGTCCGGCGGGCTGGTGTCCTGGACGTTCGGCTTCTGGAACGGGTCCACAATGGACGGGAAGCCGGACGCGTCCAGCAGTTTGCGCAGTTCGCTCGGGAAGCCTTGCGCCGCCTCCGGCATGACGTCGTTGACGCCGCCGAGCACGACCGAGCTGTTGATCGACTTCGCCAGTCCCGGCACCCCGGAGACCGCCGTGAGCGGCGTCGCGATCAGCCACGCGACCACGAACACCACCGCGGCCTGCACCACCGCGCCGAGCGTCTTGTCGACGCCGGAGAGCTTGTCCGGATTGATCTTCTGGCGCAGTTTCCGCCCGACCCAGACGCCGAGGGTCTCGCCGAGCGCGACCAGGAACACCACGGTCGCCACCGCGAAGGCGACCTTCGCCGCCGGATGCTCGAACAGTTCGACGACCAGCGGCGCGATCTTGATCCCCGCGAGCGCGCCGAGCACCACCCCGACCAGCGACGGGAGGGCGATGATCACCCCCTGGAACGCGCCGGACACACCGGCCAGCAGGGCGAGCAGGATCACCAGTACGTCAACCCAGTTCAACGGCGCCTACTCCTTCTCCGGCACTTGCCGCCCGTCGACCCGCGCCTGATGTTCGGCCAACGCTACGTCAAGGTCCCGGACGTCGCCGTGGTCCCATTCGCGTTCCCAGCCGCCGAGCGACAACGTCATCGCGAGCAGCCCGCCCGTGAAACCCCAGACGAACAGCCCGCCGACGTCGAACGCCGGACCCTTCCAGCCGAAACCCTTGCGTTCGACCTGGAACCGGTTGGCCGGATCGGTGAGTTCGGCGACCGGCACCCTGGCCACCGCCGCCGTCTCGCCGGGGTCGACGGCGTGCACCGGGGACGGCGTCCGCCAGTAGGCGAGCACCGGCGTCACGGCGAAGCCGGACACCGGCACGAAAAGTTCGGGGAAGATCGCCACCGGCAGCACGCCGGATGGCTCGACGCCGGTCTCCTCCTCCGCCTCCCGCAGGGCGGTGGCGACCGGTCCGTCATCGCCCGGCTCGGCGCCTCCACCGGGGAAGGCGACCTGGCCGGCGTGGGAGCCGAGGGTGTCGGCGCGGCGCTGGAGAAGGACGTCGGGCCCCTCCGGGCCTTCGCCGAAGAGCATCAGCACGGACGCCGGGCGATAGCTCGCGTTCGGCGGCACGCTGAACCGGCTGAACGTTTCGGCGCCGACGTCCCGGCTGATCTTGACCAGCGGTTGCAACCAGGCCGGCACTGCTTCCGGGTCCACGAGGGGGCCGGTCATGGTGTCCCTTCCACTGCGGCTCGCACCTGCTCAGTGTTCATGAAGACGCGTGGGTTCTCGATGAGCCGGACATCCCCGGCCGCGGTGACCAGGTACGTCGCGGGGAGGGAGGAAGGGACCTTTAGTGCCGTCCGCACCGGCCCTGACTGCCCGTCACCGTCGAACACCGAAGGCAGCCGGACACCCAGTTCGGCCAGCATCGCCAGCCCGTCGGCCCCGGAGCTCGCGACCTGGACGAGGAGCACGCGGACGGCACCGGGCCGGGTCGCGTACTCCTGGAGCAAGGGCAGCTCGCCCCGGCACGGCTGGCACCACGACGCCCACAGGTTGACCAGCACCGGACCGCCCGAAAGCGCCTTGGCGAGGTCGACGCGGGAGCCGTCGCCGAGGCATTCGACGTCGACCCCGCGCAGCTTCGCCACCTCGCCAGGGCCGGGCGGCGGGCACGCGGCGAGCGCGGCTTTCGCACGGGCTGCTGTGAGGTCCCCCGACGTCCTGACCGGCCCCTGACCGTCACGGGCCGTGAGCAGCGCGACGATCAGGGCCACCACCAGCACGGCGGCGCCGAGGGCCAGCTTGGTGACCTTGGTCACCGGCGCGCCGCCAGGTCCAGGATGTGCTCGCGTTCCTCGCCCTTGACCAGCTTCGCGGCTTCTTCGAACTCGGTCGGGCCGGTTCCGTACGAGGGACACATCTTCGCCAGCGGACAGGCGCCACAGGCCGGTTTGCGGGCGTGGCAGACGCGGCGGCCGTGGAAGATCGTGCGGTGCGAGAGGAGCGTCCACTCCTTGCGCGGGATCAGCTCGCCGACGGCGTGCTCGACCTTGACCGGATCCTCCTCCTCGGTCCAGCCCCAGCGGCGGACCAGGCGGCCGAAATGGGTGTCGACGGTGATCCCCGGGACCCCGAAGGCGTCACCGAGCACGACATTGGCCGTCTTGCGGCCGACACCGGGCAGCGTGACCAGGTCTTTCAGCTTGCCGGGCACTTTGCCGTCGTAACGCTCCACGAGCGCCGCGCCCAGTCCCATCACCGAGTTCGCCTTGGCGCGGAAGAACCCCGTCGGCCGGAGGTACTCCTCGAGTTCGGCACGGTCGGCGCCGGCGTAGTCGGCGGCGGTGCGATAGCGCTTGAAGAGCGCGGGGGTGACCTGATTCACGCGGACGTCGGTGGTCTGCGCCGACAGCACGACCGCGACCAGCAGTTCGAGCGGAGTGGTGAAATCAAGCTCGCAGTGGGCGTCCGGGAACTCGTCGTCAAGGCAACGCTTCATCCGCCTGGCGCGTCTCACCAACGCGAGCCGGCTTTCACCCTTACCCCCCGCACGGGGGGCATTGGTGGGGGCAGGAGGCACCCCGATAGCCTACGGGCGCCATCGGACGAGCCAGTGGGAGCACCCACCGGTCGACGGCCGACACGCCAGAGCACCACCTCGGCGCTTCGATCGAGGACGCCATGAGCGAGGATCTGGAGTAATGCACAGTTTTTCGGAATTCCCGGGGCAGGGCTCATGACAGTCTGGTTCGTCATCCTGGTCCCGCTGGTGATCATGTTCTTCGCGCTGTTCATGGAACGCGTGGAGACCAGGCTCAAGCACGTCGCGGTGCAGGAGAACGAAGTCGAGGAGTTCCTCGAGCAGGCACAGCCCAACGAGGTCAGGGCCCTGTACGGGCACGGCATCGGGCGCGCGCTCGAGCTGTTCCGGCTGCGCAGGCTGGGCGGGAAGGCGGCCAGGCTACGCGCGCGACGCGTGCGGAGTTAGGCTCCACGTTCGAGCGAGATCGTTCCCGGCACGGACGCGCCTGCGGCGAGCCGACGGGCGATCTCGCCAGCACGCCCTAGACTGACGCGAAAAGTGATCGGCGACACGAGCCCCGGCAACGAGGGGGTCGGCGTCGTTTCTCGATGAGGAGGCACCCGAGGTGGACGAAACCCTGGCCCGAGCGGGCATTTTCCAGGGTGTTGAGCCGGCAGCCGCCGAGGCGCTGGCACAGACCTTGGAATCCGTGGAGTTTCCTCGCGGGCATGTCATCTTCAACGAGGGTGAACCCGGCGACAAGCTTTACATCATCCAATCCGGCAAGGTGAAGATCGGCCGTAAGTCACCCGACGGCCGCGAGAACCTGCTGGGCATCTTCGGCCCGTCCGACATGTTCGGCGAACTGTCCATTTTCGACCCCGGCCCGCGGACGTCCAGCGCGACGACCGTGACCGAGGTCCGCGCGGTGACGATGGACCGCCCGGCACTGCGGCAGTGGATCTCCACGCGGCCCGAGATCGCCGAGCAGTTACTGCGGGTCGTCGCCCGGAGGCTGCGCCGGACTAACAACATGGTCGCCGAGCTGATCTTCACCGACGTCCCCGGTCGCGTGGCGCGTGCGCTGCTGCAGCTCGCGCAGCGCTTCGGCAGCCAGGAAGCCGGTCTGCTGCGGGTCACCCACGACCTGACGCAGGAAGAGATCGCCCAGTACGTCGGCGCCTCGCGCGAGACCGTCAACAAGGCTCTCGCCGACTTCGCGCACCGTGGCTGGCTGCGACTCGAAGGCAAGAGCGTCCTGATCCTGGACCCGGAGCGCCTGGCCCGCCGCGCCCGCTAGACCCCCGCTTCACTCACAACTGCCGCAAGTAGCCCTCTACTTGCGGCAGTTGCGCGTTCAAGCACCGCCCCCAGAGACCTACCCGCCCAACGAGCCCAAAGGCCCCAAAGGCCCCAAAGGCCCCAAGGGGCCGCGAAGGTGACCGGCGGAGGGCCCTAAAGGTGACCGGCGGACTGTCTCCCCGGAAGCGCGTCAGCGCGACGGGGAGACTTCACCCCGCGCGCCTCTTTTGGGCCGAAGGCCCACGGAAACATTTTGTAGGGCGCCCTTCACGCTGACGGAAGCATTTCGCATGGCTGCGCCCTGCGAAATGTTTCCGTCAGCGCGCGGGCAGCAGAAGAGCCGGGCGCCACCCCCGACGTGGCGCACCGGCTCTTCGCTGTGCGCGGATCATCCCCCGACGATCCGCGCTCCCCGCCCTCCGGAACAAGGCCCCGACCCGTACGCCGGAGGGAGCTGGAGACTGTGTGCTGTTGTACAACCATCCACGGCCGTCGGCCGTGAACTCAAGTTCTTTCACTCTCAAGGACGCCATCTGGGGTCATTTGTTGCCCCGAATGACCCAGAATCGGCCGACTGTTATCTGATCGAGACGAACCGAGGCGGTTCAAGGTGCGAGGTACCCAGAATCCGGGGGTGACAAACCTTACCGCCGGAGATCTGGTACTCGCGTACCAAAGTAGGTCATACTGGTACGCGTGTCCCAGTCTGTGTCCGAACACTCCGAGAGCCACCGCACCTCCCTCGCCGATTACCGAGCCGCGCTGACCGCGCCCGGGTCCCGCGGGGCGGTCATCGCGTCCCTGCTCGCCCGCCTGCCGATCGCGATGATCGGTATTTCCGCGCTGCTCTACGTCCAGCGCGAGACGGGCTCCTTCGCCTCGGCCGGGCTGGTGTCGGCGGGGTCGCTGGTCGGCGTCTCGGTCGGCGCGGTCGTCCAGGGACGGCTCATCGACCGCTTCGGGCCGACGCGGCCGCTGCTGACGACCACGGCGCTCTTCGCACTGGCGATGACCGCCCTGGTGTTCGCGATCGAGGCGCACGCGCCGACGCTCGTGCTGGTCCCGCTCGCCTTCGGCACCGGGATCACCGAGCCGATGGTCGGCTCGGCCTCGCGGGCGCTGTGGACACGGCTGCTGCCTGCCGGGCCGACGCGGAACGCCGCGTTCTCCTACGAGGCGATCAGCATGGAGGTCTTCTTCATCCTCGGCCCGGGTTTCGCGGGTCTGCTGATCGCCGCGCCATGGGCGGGCACCGGCATCGTGACCGGCGCGCTGACCATGATCGCGGGCGCGGTGCTGTTCGCGCTGAGCCCGACCGTGCGGGCCTGGGGACCGGCGCCGTCGTCGGGCGGCAAACTGCTCGGCGCGCTGGCCAGCCCCGGGATGCGCACGCTCGCGCTCGCCGCGCTGGGCTTCGGTGCCGTGATCGGCTTCGTCGAGGTCGCCGTCCCGGCGGCCGCCACCGAGGCCGGGAACACCTCGATCGGCGGACTGCTGCTTTCGGCATGGTCGGTCAGCTCGGTCGCGTTCGGCGTCGCGTACAGCCTGCGGCCGTGGCCGCGGCAGATGGGCCTGCGGTTGCCGGTGCTGCTCGCCGCGTTCGGCGCGTTGGTGGCGCTGCTCGCGCTGCCGGGGTCGCTCTGGGGCCTCGCCCTCGCCATGCTCGCGGCAGGCGCGCTCATCACGCCTCAGTCGACGACGCATTCGGCCGCGATCGAGATCGCCGCGCCGAAGGGCACGGCGGCCGAGGCGTTCGGCTGGGTGCTCACCGCGGTGACCCTCGGCCTGGCGTTCGGGCAGTCGATCAGCGGTTACCTCGTCGAGCACGCGGGCACCGAAGCGGCGTTCCTCGCCGCCGGCGGTGTCGGATTCGCGCTCGCCGCCGCGGTCTGGCTGCTGCGCGGCACCTTCCGCCCTCAGCCTGCCGAGGCCGTCGCCGAGGCGCCGGAACTTGTCGGTGCCGCCCGCTAGCTTGCGGGCATGGACCTGACCGCCGCCACCCGCTCCCTCTCTTCCGCCGTTTCCGCCGCCGCGAAACTGTTGTCCGCCCGGTCCGGCCTGCTCCTGCGCGCCGGGCGCGACGGGCTGACCGTCGGCGGCAGCGACAGCGAACGAGCGGTCCACCTGACCAGTGCCGCCACGGTCCACACGGACGGCGAGGTCGTCGTCCCGGCCGGGCCGCTCGCGGAGACGTTGCGCATGATCGACGACGACCTGGTGCGCCTGGTCGTCGAAGGCTCGCGTCTGGCCGTGCGGGTCGAAGGCGGCCGCTTCGCGCTTCCGCTGCTGAGCCGCGAACTGCAGCTCCCGGAGATGCCACCCAAGGTGTCCGAAGTGGACGGTCACGCCCTGGCGACCGCTCTGCGCACGGTCGCGGGCACGGCGGCGAAGGACGACGCGCTGCCGATGTTCACCGGCGTCCGCGTCCAGAGCTTCAGCCGTGAACTGCGGCTGACCGCCTCCGACCGGTACCGGATGGCCGTGGCCACCCTGCCGCTGCGCTCCGAAGGCGACCCGATCGACGCGCTCGTCCCGGCCGGGCTGCTGGCCGAGACGGCGAAGCAGGCGAGGGGCAGCGTCGGCCTGCACGGTGACGGGACCCGATTCGGGCTGAGCTGGGCGGGTGTCGCCGTCACCACCGCTGTACTCGACGCGGGTTTCCTGTCGGAGAAACTGATCGAGTCGTCCACTGTGGACACGACGGTCGAGGTCGCCGCCGACGCGCTGGCCGCCGCCGTGCGCCGAGTGGGCGTCTACGCGGACGAGCGCCGCGTGCTGACGCTGGAGGTCGGCGATGCGCACCTGCGGCTCGCCAGTTCGAAGCAGGACACCGGGGAGGCCGAGGAGATGTTGAAGGCCGAGGTCTCCGGCGGCCGGACGTCACCCTCGTTCCAGGCGCGCTACCTGCTGGACGCGCTCCAGGGTTTCGCGGGAGAACGGGTCCGGCTCGAGATCCAGCCCGGGATGCGGGCCTGCGTCATCCGCTCCACCGACCCCGGCGATGTCGCCCTGACGTACTACGTGATGCCGATGCTTCCCCGCTGAAAAATGTTATGAACGGGACTTTCATTGCAAATTTTGTAATGAAAGTCCCGTTCATAACATGGGCACCTGCTGGCAGCTCGTGAAGACTGCCGCAAGTAACCGACTACTGGCGCTGGTGGGCTGAAGGGGCCCTTCCCCGCATGCCATGCGGTGAAAGCGCCCTTCACCGCATGCGATGCGGCGAAGGGCCCCTTCAGCCCATCGCCGAAACTCTCGCGAGCGCGGAGCCGTCAGGAGGCCGAAGCGGCCTTCACCGCGGCCTCGATCTCCGCGAACGAAGGGTTCACCATCGCCTTCGAGCCCACGAAAACCGTCGGCACGACCTCGTTCCCGTTCGCCACCGAACGCACGCGCGCGGCGGCGTCCGGGTCCTCCCAGATGTTGACCCGCTTCACCTTGAAGCCGCTGTTCGACAGCGGCCGCTCCAGCGCGGCGCAGAATCCGCATCCGGGGCGCCAGTAGAACTCGACCTCGACGTCACTCATTCGCCGTCCTCCGACCTCAGGTAGTCCAACTGCGCCTGCACACTCCACTCGGCGGGCGCCCACAAAGCCTTGTCGACGTCGGCGTAGACGACCTCGACGACCTGGCGCGGGGTGGCGTCCGCGCCGAGGACCTTCAGTGCCGAACGCACCTGGTCGAGCCGCTCTTCCCGGTGCGCCAGGTATTCGCGTGCCGTCGCGGCGAGATCGGGCAGTTCGGGGCCGTGCCCCGGCAGCCCGGTGATGCCCTCGGGCAGCTCGACGAGTTTCCGCAGTGAGCGCAGGTAGTCGCCGAGGTCGTGCAGCACGGTGGTGCCGCGGCCGAGGATGGTGTCACCGGTCAGGATCTGCCCCTCGGACCGCAGGCAGATCGAGTCGCCGGTGTGCCCCGGCGTGTGCAGCACCGAGATCTCCAGGCCACCGGCCTCGACCACCTCACCGTCCACAAGGGACTTGGCGCCGACGCACAGCGACTCGTCGAAGGCGCGCACCGGAGCGCCGACCCGTTCGGCGAACCACGGCGCGCCCTCGGCGTGGTCGGGATGGTGGTGGGTCAGGATGATCAGTTCGACGCCGCCGGTCCCGGCGAGCAACGTCAGGTGCTCGATGTCCTCGTGACCGGGGTCGACGACCACGGAACCGGCCGCTCCCGGTCCGCGCAGCACCCAGGAATTGGTGCCCTCCAACGTCATCGACGACGGATTGTGCTCCAACAGCACCGAAGCCGTCGGCGTGACCTGGCGCAGCACGCCGTACGCGGGGGCGCTCACGCCGGGTCCAGGACGACGCGGACCTTGTCGCCGTCGCGGATCAACGTCGGCATGATCTTCACGATCTCGCGCTCGCTGGCCTGCGCCTGCGCCGCCGTGTCGAAGGTGCCGAGTTCCGTGAGCGTGATCCAGGTCGGTGGCATGAGCATGCGGCGCCCTTCCTTGGCGTCGGTGAGGGCGTCTGCCGGCCGCTGCCAGCCGGAGGCGACGGCTTCGGACGTGGCACCGTCGGCCTGTTGCCCGTCGGGCAGCACGGCGACGAAGAAGCAGGTGTCGTAGCGGCGCGGTTCCTCGGGCGGGGTGACCCAGTTCGCCCACGGGCGCAAGAGATCCGCGCGCAATGTCAGGCCGTTCGCTTCGAGGAACGCGGCGAGCGAGAGTTCGCGGGAGACCAGCTTCTCGCGGGCGGCGTGGTAGCGGGTCGCGTCGGTGACGACGGAGTCCCCGAGGCTCGCGAGCAGGACGCCCGACTCCTCGAAGGTCTCCCGCACGGCCGCGCACACCAGGGCGCGGGCCAGGGATTCCTCACATCCGAAGCGTTCCGCCCACCAAGCAGGCTCCGGGCCCGACCAGCTCACCGAGGCGTCGACGTCGCGGGAATCCACGCCACCGCCGGGGAAGACGGTCATCCCGCCCGCGAACGGCATGCCCTTCACGCGGTGTTGCAGGAAGACCTCGACGCCTTGCTCGCCGTCGCGGAGGAGGATCACGGTCGCCGCGTCCTTGGGCGTCACCGGGGTACCACCGGCGTTGGCGCGCGTGCCCACCCCGGCCCCCACCGGGAGGTCGAATGTCAGTTCTTCAGCCACACCCGCAACCTAACATCGCGTTTCGTCCTCTGGTGGCGATCGTTGCGCGTGCAACTAACGCGATCAGAGGACGAAACGCGTAGCAGTCAGGAAGACCAGCTCGAACCGCTGCTGCGCGAAGCGCCGTTCAGCCGGATCTTCGCCGCCTCGGCACGCTCCCGTTCGGCGAGCTCGGCGTGCAGCTCGCGCAGAAGCGCACGGTCGCGCTCGCTCAGGCTCGGGTCGTCGAGGTCGAGAGCGGGCAGCTCGACGACCTCGTGCATGCTCGGCTTGCCCGTGGCGATCTCGCGGCCCTTTTCGGGGTCCTCCTTGAGCGCCTGACGCAGCTGCGCCACCTCGGCCGGGGTCAGGTCCGCCGTGCGCTCGGCACGCGTCTCCGCCCGCGACTTGCGCGGCGTGGCCTGCTCCGAAGACGAACTCGACGAAGACGACGTGGTCGACGACGCGGCCGCCTGCTGCACGATCGGCACCACCGGCGCGATCGGCTCGGAACTGCCGACCGGCCGCAGCCC
Organism: Amycolatopsis sp. NPDC033938; assembly: GCF_055575975.1. Taxonomy (NCBI): domain Bacteria; kingdom Bacillati; phylum Actinomycetota; class Actinomycetes; order Pseudonocardiales; family Pseudonocardiaceae; genus Amycolatopsis; species Amycolatopsis sp. NPDC033938. The sequence goes on along the minus strand of NZ_JBVIRO010000020.1, from coordinate 83,299 downwards.
GTGCCTGCTCGGCTGCTCCTTGACCGGCTCGGAAGCCGGGGCGGGAGCGGGCGGCGGAGTCACCGGCTCGGACCGAAAGTCACTGGAATGGGTACTCCCCGTGACCCAGACAGGACTCGCGGCCGACGACGCGGCCTGGTGGTACGCGGACCGTGCGACGCCGGGGCCCGCGACCTCGACCACCGAACGGATACCCGCGCGGCGAAGCGCGGTGTCCACGCGGAACGCGACCGCCGGCGGGTTGCCCTCCGGGCCGATCTCGACCAGGACGACCCGCTGCGGCAGCGCGCCGGGCACGCTTCCGGCAGGCGTGTTCCGCCACACCGCGTGCACCGAGCGGACGTCCGGCAGCACCTGCAGGGTGCGGTCGAGCGCCTCGGCGAGGCCGAATTCCGGCTGGTTCTCCCCGGTGAACCGGTGGGTGAGCACCGACTCGTCCTCCTCGACGAGCAGGTCGTTCGCCAGGGTGGCGTCGGACCGGCTCATTTCGAGGACGAGTGCCAGTTCACGCTGTTCGGACGAGCTCACCGGGATCTTCCCCGCGATCAGGGTCCCGGTGGTGAGCTCCACCGCTTCGTCGATGTGCGCACGCGCGATCAGCTCACGCGCTTCGGTCAAAGCACTGTCGTCGATTCGACCCGCCAGGGCCAGTAACAGGTTGTGCAGGCGCAGGGGCACCGAGAACCCGTCCATGGGCGGGCCGTCGTGGACCTCCACCATTGCTCTGCTCCCTCCCGGCTCGCCTGGTGGTGCGAGCGTTAAGCGGCGACCAGCCGACTTCCGGTGTCCACCGCGCCCACGCAGACCAGCTCGGAGTTGGCGAGCGCGGTGCGGTGATAGCCGGTGAGGTCGATGCTCGGCGGGAGAACCTCGACGCCGGGCTCCTCGTCACCCAGCACGCGCAGGACGCGCTGCAGTTCGCCGGTCAGCCTCGGCAGCCCGTTCAGTGCCGTGACCAGGAGGACTCGTTTCGCCCCACCCTCGCCGACCACACCGAGGTGTCGCCAGCTTTGCCGCACTTCACCCACATCCGGCCGTCCCCGCAACGTTGCGTGGATCAATACGGACACAGAGTCGACGGAGTTCACCCATTCGGGCGCACTCTGCGTGAATGTGTACCTGGTCTCGGTGACGTCGTCTACCCCCAGGGTGGAACTCACCTGATGCCAATCGGCGCCGTGCGGGATAAGCCCGGCGACTAGCAGGCGATACTCGGTTTGGTCCAGGTCGATCCTGTGCTTAAGCAAAGACCTGGGCAGGGTGCGCGCGAGGGTGCCCATCGCGCCCTCGCCCAGCCAGTCACGGAACCGCCAGAGGAGCTGATCCGGCAGCCGTCCGGCCAGCCGGAGCAGGAGCTCGTGCGAAGACTTCTCGATGTCCGGGTCCATCACTTCACCTCCACGATCAATTCGATCTCGACCGGCGCCCCGATCGGCAGCTCGGAGACCCCGACGGCCGAGCGGGCGTGGATACCCGCCTCGCCGAAGATCTCGCCGAGCAGCTCGGACGCCCCGTTGATCACCGCGGGCTGACCGGTGAAGCCCTCCGCGGACGCCACGAACCCGACGACCTTGACCACCCGCACGACGTTGTCGATCCCGACGACCGAGTCGACGGCGGCGAGCGCGTTGAGGATCGAAGTCCGCGCGTATTTCTTCGCTTCTTCGGGGCTGACCTCGGCACCGACCTTGCCGGTCGCTTCGAGCTCACCGGAGACGAAGGGCAGCTGCCCGGCCGTGTAGACGTACGAGCCGGTGCGGACGGCGGGCACGTAGGCCGCCAGCGGAGCGGCGACGCCGGGGAGTTCGATACCGAGCTCGGCGAGCCGATCGGTCCAGGTCATGGCTTCAATCCCCTAGTTCTTGGCTCGTTTGAGGTAGGCGACGTGCTGTTCGCCGGTCGGGTTCGGGAGCACGGTGACGAGCTCCCAGCCGTCCTCGCCCCATTGGTCGAGGATCTGCTTGGTGGCGTGGATCAACAGGGGGACGGTCGCGTACTCCCACTTGGTGGCGCTCATGTCCGGGAGCGTAGCCAAACCGGCGAGCGCGCCCGACACACATGCGGAAAACCCTCTCGCGAGGGGTTCGCCGATTTCCCGTGGATGTGGTTCACTTCACACCTACTCGGGAGTAGATAGGACGTTGACATGCGGACAACGAGGTCCATCGCCGCCGCCTGCGTGGCCGCGGCACTTGCCATGATCTGCGCTTCACCGGCGAACGCCGACGAGAAACTGCCCGTTCCGTGGACCCTCGCCGCGGCCTTGCCCGCGCAGGCCGCGACCCCCGGCGGCCCGCCACCGGGTGCGAACGACTTCGACTGCCGTCCGAGCACCGGACATCCGAACCCGGTGGTGCTCACCCACGGGCTCAGCGCCAACCAGACGGTGAACTGGCAGACGTTCAGTCCGCTGCTCAAGAACAACGGGTACTGCGTTTTCTCCCTCACCTACGGCGTCCCCGGACAGCCGCTGCCGATCTACCAGCCCGGCGGGCTCCTCCCGATGGAACAGAGCGCGAAGGAACTGTCGGCGTTCGTCGACAAGGTGCTCGGCGCGACCGGCGCGTCCAAGGTGGACATTCTCGGCCACTCCGAAGGCACCCTGATGCCTTCTTATTACGTGAAGTTCCTCGATGGCGCGTCCAAAGTGGACAAGTACGTCAGCCTGACCCCGCTGTGGGACGGGACCACGCTCTTCGGCGCTTCCCAGCTGTACGCGCTCGCCGGCGCGCTGGGGCTGGCGCCCGGGTTCAACGGGATCCTCGACCCGCTCTGCGGCTCGTGCCGCCAGTTCCTGCGCGGTTCGGACTTCCTCACGAAGCTGCGTGGCGGCGACGGCGTCTTCCAGCCGGGCGTGAAGTACACGAACATCATGACCCGCTACGACGAAGCGGTCGTCCCGTACACGAGCGGCATGGGTAAGGGACCGAACGTGAAGAACATCGTGCTGCAGGACAGCTGCCCGCTGGACCTGGCCGAGCACGGCGGGGTCGCCGCCGACCGCAACGCCGCCGGGCACGTCCTCAACGCGCTCGACCCGGCACACGCGAAGCCGGTGCCGTGCGTGCCCGCGACCCCGATCGGGAGCTGAAGGACGCCATACCCGCATAAGACGCGGTGAAAGCTCCCTTCACCGCGTCTTATGCGAGGAAAGGCCCCTTCAGCCCCCACTAGGCTGGGCACGTGGAGACCTGGCGTGTGGTCGCGACCGTCCTGCTCGCCGCGGCCGGACTGCCACTGGTGCTGGTCCTGATGGCGAAGGCACGGGACCGCACGGACAGCTCCGGGACGGTCGCGATCACCGGCGCGGTGACCCTCGTGGTCCTCCTGCTGCTCGGTGTGGTGATGCTCACGGTCCTGTCCGGCGTCCTGACCTGGGGCGTCGTCGCGGTGGTCGCCGCCGCGCTCGGCGTCATGATGCTGGCGAGCTGAACCCTCAATTAGGGTGGGACCGGTGAGCACTCCCCTTGCCGGCTGGACCGACGAACTCGCGAGAGCCCGGCTGCATTTCGTCACCGGTAAGGGCGGCACGGGCAAGACCACGCTCGCCGCCTCGCTGGGCCTCGCGCTCGCGAAGGGCGGGCGCCGGGTGCTGCTGATCGAGGTCGAGGGCCGCCAGGGCATCGCCCAGCTCTTCGACACCGAGCCGCTGCCCTACGCCGAGCAGCGCATCGCGGCCGTCCCCGGTGGCGGTGAGCTGCGCGCGCTGCACATCGACGTCGAAGCAGCGCTGCTCGAGTACTTCGAGATGTTCTACAACCTCGGCTTCGCCGGGCGGACGCTGCGGCGGATGGGCGCGATCGAGTTCGCGACCACGCTCGCGCCGGGGCTGCGCGACGTCCTGCTCACCGGGAAGATCAAGGAATGCGTCGGCCGGACCGAATCCGACGGCCGCCACACCTATGACGCCGTCGTCGTCGACTCGCCGCCCACCGGCCGGGTCGTGAAGTTCCTCGACGTCACCAAGGCCCTCACCGACCTCGCCAAGACCGGCCCGATCCGCGGCCAGGCCGACGGCGTCGTCCGGCTGCTGCATTCCGGCGAGACCGCCGTGCACCTGGTGACGCTGCTCGAAGAGATGCCGGTGCGGGAAACCGTCGAAGCCGTCGCCGAACTCGACGGCGCCGATCTCCGCCCCGGCGCGGTGCTGGTCAACCGGGTCCGCCCGCCGCGGCTGCCCGCGCGCTCGGTGACGGCCGCCGCGGACGGCCGGGTCGACGCCTCCCGTGTCCGCGCCGGGCTCGCGTCGGCCGGGTTGAACCTGCCCGACAGCACTCTCGACGCGCTCGTCGAGGAGACCGTCGAGCACGCCGTCCGGGTCGCGGCCGAACAGCGTGCCCGCGAGCAACTGGCCGAAGCCGACCTGCCGGGTCTGGAACTGCCGGACCTCACTGACGGGGTCGACGTCGCGGCGCTCTACGAACTCGCCGAAGCGCTGACCGAGCAGGGGGTGCGCTGATGTCGGACGTCCTGGAGATCGACAAGCTGATCGACGACCCGGAAAGCCGGGTCATCGTCTGCTGCGGTTCCGGCGGGGTCGGCAAGACGACCACCGCGGCGGCGCTGGCGTTGCGCGCGGCCGAACGCGGACGGCAGACGGTGGTGCTCACCATCGACCCGGCACGGCGGCTGGCCCAGGCGCTCGGCCTGCGCGAACTGGGCAATCACCCGAAGCAGGTGCAGGTCGAGGGCTTCGAACCCAAGGGCGAGCTCTGGGCGATGATGCTCGACATGCGCCGCACCTTCGACGACATGGTGCGCGTGCACGCCGGCCCGGAACGCGCCGAGCAGCTGCTGCAGAACCCCTTCTACCAGACCATTTCCACCTCGTTCTCCGGAACGCAGGAGTACATGGCGATGGAGAAACTGGGTCAGCTCGCGGCCACCGACGAATGGGACCTGATCATCGTCGACACCCCGCCGAGCCGGTCCGCGCTGGACTTCCTCGACGCGCCGACCCGGCTTTCGACCGCGCTCGACGGCCGGATGATCCGGCTGCTCACCGGTCCCGCGAAGGCGGGTGGCTGGGGACTGCGCAAGGTCGTCAACGCCGGATTCTCGATGTTCGCGAAGGCCGTCTCGACGATCATCGGCGGCCAGCTGCTGACCGACGCTTCGGCGTTCATGCAGGCCTTCGACAGCATGTTCGGCGGCTTCCGCGAACGCGCGCGCAAGACCTCCGACCTGCTGCGGTCCGGGGGGACGTCGTTCCTCGTGGTGGCCGCGCCGGAGCCGGACGCGCTGCGTGAGGCGTCCTACTTCGTGGAGCGGCTTTCGGAAGAGAGCATGCCGCTGGCCGGACTGGTCGCGAACCGGACGCATCCGGTACTCGCCCCGTTGTCCGGCCCGGAGGCCGTCGCGGCCGCCGAGCAGCTGGCGAAAGGCGAGAACAGCGCGCCACTGGCCGAAGCCGTCCTCCGCCTGCACGCGGACCGGGTCGCGCTGGCCGATCGAGAGACACGGCTGCTCGCCAGGTTCACGCGGGCGCATCCCGAGGTCCCGCTGGTGCGGGTGCCCGCGCTCCCCAGTGACGTGCACGATCTCGACGGCCTGCGCGACATCGGCACCCGCCTGGCGACTCAGTCCTGAGACTGGCGCGAAGGGCCTCTTCCCTACCTTGGACTCAGGGAAGGGGCCCTTCACGGAGTCATGATCACGAGACTCGGACGCGTACATCTTCCTCTTCGTCGATGCCGGCGAACCTGCGTTTCGCTTCTTCCAGCAGATCCGCCCAGCTGGTCACGTCCGGCCGCCGCCGCAGCAGCGCCCGCCGTTCCCGTTCGGTCATACCTCCCCAGATACCGAAGTTGATCCGGCCATCGAGCGCTTCGGCGAGACATTCCGTCCTGACCGGGCAACCGAGGCATACCGCCTTGGCCCGGTTCTGTTCCGCTCCCCGGACGAACAAACCGTCCGGATCGGTGTCGCGGCACGACGCATTGACCCGCCAGCTCGACTGGTTGGTTTCCATACCCCCAGCTCCCTACCCTGGTGTTCGACACACCACGGGGGGACGAAAAGCCTGCGCTCCTGCCCCCATGAGCGTGTCTCCCTTGTGCTCACGTCGGTTCCCCCGGCACCTCCCCGGTGCCGGTGCCTCCGTTCGGCCGAATGCGACTGCCGCTCGCACTCACCCGTCTGTCGGCTTTTTCATACGTGAGACGTTGACGGACTGTAAGGGCCCTCGGTTCCCTCCGCCAAGCCCTAGAATGCCTCCAATTACCAGACGTCACCTCATGGGGTCGATTTCGTAACCGGATTCGCACGCACAGCGAGGTGACGTCACGGTGGGCTAACGGGATCCGCGTACCCTGGTCCGCGTGCGCAAAACAGACGGTCTGCTGAAGCTCATTGGCCTGTGTGTGCTCGCGGGGGTGCTGGTCGCGGGGATGTTGTTCCCGGTGGCGGGCGCCGCGGGTGTTCTCTCCAACCAGGCGAGCGAGACCGTCGACAAGACATCTTCGGACCTCGCGGACATTCCGCCGCCGCTGGTGACCACCATCACGGACAACACCGGCAAGCAGATCGCGACGCTGTACAAGCAGTACCGCATCCCGACGAACGAGACCCAGATCAACGACGCCATGAAGTGGGCGCTGATCTCGGTCGAGGACAAGCGCTTCTACGAGCACAACGGGGTGGACTGGAAGGGCACGCTGCGCGCCGCGGTCAGCAACACCACCGGCGGTGACACGCAGGGCGCGTCGACGCTGACCCAGCAGTACGTCAAGAACTATCTGATCAACGTCGTCTACCGCGACGACAAGCCGGGGCAGAAGCGCGCACAGGAACAGTCGGTCGCCCGGAAGCTCAAGGAAGCCCGCATCGCGATCCAGCTGGAAACCAAGCTGAACAAGATGCAGATCCTGACCGGCTACCTGAACGTCGTCGAGTTCTCGCGCGAGATCTACGGCGTCGGCGCGGCCGCGAGCGCGTACTTCGACACGCCCGTCGAGAAGCTCACGGTGCCCCAGGCGGCGCTGCTGGCCGGTCTGGTGAACAACCCGATCGTCAACGACCCGTGGAAGAACCCGGCGAAGGCGACCGAGCGCCGCAACCTGGTGCTGGACCGCATGGTCGACAACCAGAAACTCGCGAAGGCGGACGCGGAACGCTTCAAGGCCGAACCGCTCGGCGTCGTCGAAGGCGGCCCGAAGAAACCCGCGGCGAACTGCACCGGCGCCGGCACGGAGAACGGTTTCTTCTGCCAGTACGTCGAGGACTACCTCCTCAAGTCGGGGATGACGCTGGACGACCTCTACACCGGCGGCTACCAGATCAAGACCACTTTGGACGAACGGGCGAACCACGAAGCCAAGATGTCGGCCGAAGCACAGGTCAAGAAGACGCAGGACAATGTCGCGAACACGCTTTCCCTGGTGAAGCCGGGGAAGAACCGGCACGAAGTCGTGGCGCTGGCGGCGAACCGGGACTACGGCCTTCACGAAGACCAAGGACAGACGACGTTCGCGTTGCCTTCCGGCGTCTACAACACCGGCGGTGCGGGCTCGGCGTACAAGGTCTTCACCGCCGCCGCGGCGTTGGAAGCGGGCGTGGCCGGGATCAACAGTCCCCTGCCGGTGCCCGACTTCTACACCTCCAGCGTGTTCGCCGGTGGTGGCCCCAAATGTGGCCCGACCGGGCCACCCTTGCGGTCCCGCTGGTATTGCCTCGGCAACGCGGGTGACTACAACCCCGCCGGTGGGGTGATGTCGATGCAGCAGGCGCTGGCGACGTCGCCGAACACCGCGTTCGTGGCCCTCGAAGAGAAGGTCGGGAGCACCGGGCCGATCGTGGAGATGGCGCGCAAGCTCGGCATGCGCGACACCATGGCCAGCAACCTCGGCGGTGGCACCGTCGACCCGAAGTCCGACAACCCCGGCGTCAACGCCAGCCAGCTGCAGGCCTTCGGCCCCAGGCCCGGCTGGCCGGGGAACGCGTCGTTCACTCTCGGCCCGGCCCCGCTGAGCGGCCTGGAGCTGGCGAACGTCGGCGCCACGATCATGAGCGGCGGCGTCTGGTGCCCGCCGACCCCGCTGGCCGGGGTCACCGACCGGGACGGAAAGCCGGTGCCCGTCAAGGAAGCCGCCTGCGAGCAGGTGGTCCCCGAGGGTCTCGCCAACACCCTCGCGGTGGGCCTGAGCAAGGACAGTTCCCCCGGTGGCACTTCGTTCGGCGCCGCTAACGGCGTCCGGTGGAACCGGCCGGTGATGGGCAAGACCGGGACCACCCAGAGCAATGGCTCGGGAACCTACCTCGGGGCCACCCCGCAGCTCGCGGGCGCGGCGATGGTGTTCCGTCCGAAGGGCGGAACCGGCGGTCTCTGCTACCTCGGCCCCGGTAACGTCACCACCCGCGGCTGCGAAAACATGTTCGGCGGGAAGACGCCGGCGCAGACCTGGTTCGGGGCGATGTCGAAGATCCTCGAAGGCCAGGAACCGCTGCCGCTGCCGCCGCCGGACCCGAAGTACATGGGTGGCGGACGCTGACGGACCTGACGACCGGGGGGGTGTCGACCAGGCTCATCGCTCTACCCGCCCACTTGCTGGTATCCGCCGCTTTGGTGACGGTGCTAGGGGTGGCGTCGGTCAAGGCACGGGGAACCCGGCATCGTCGGACTATGGTTGACGGTCTTCGGGCAGCCATGGGGCACACCGCCGAGAAATGATCAGCGATGGAACACTTGATTCACCAGCAGAAATGACTTTAAGTCATGAGATTCTAACTTTAAGTGAGCACCCGGCGGCCTAACGGGGAACAGCGGTCGACGGAATCATGTCGATTGATCACCACACCCCGCGCCGACCACGCAAAGTGAAGAAAAGAGGCCATTCCAGCGATTTCCGGACATCGCCGGAATGGGGGCGAACGATCACCCTCGATGAGCACGTAAACTGGACATTGTGAGCACGCTCAGTAACAACAACACTTCGAGGGCGACGGTACGGCGCTTGGCCGTGGGAACCGTCGCCCTGGGAGCCGCGACCCTCGGTTACGCGGTCGGCATCGAAAGGCGCCGGTGGACGCTTCGCACGGCGGAGCTCCCGGTCCTCGCGGCAGGGGCGAAGCCCTTCACGATCCTCCACATCTCGGACCTGCACATGCTCCCCGGCCACGTGAGCAAGCAACGCTGGGTAGCCGCGCTCGACGAACTCGAACCGGATCTCGTCGTCAACACCGGTGACAATTTGTCACATCAGCACGCGGTCCCGTCCGTCCTGCGCGCACTCGGCCCCCTGCTGAACAGGCCCGGCGTGTTCATCTTCGGCAGCAACGACTACTACGCGCCGAAACCGAAGAACCCCGCGCGCTACCTCATGCCGAAGGGCAAGAAGAAGCGGATCCACGGCGAGCACCTGCCCTGGCGCGACCTCCGCGCGGCCTTCATCGAGCACGGCTGGAACGACCTCACCCACGTACGCCGCACCATCGAGGTCGCCGACCAGTACGTGTTCACCGCCGGCGTCGACGACGCACACCTCCGCCGCGACCGCTACGCCGACATCGCGGGCCCGGTGGACACCGCGGCCGCCGTCCGCATCGGCGTCACACACTCCCCGGAACCCCGCGTCCTCGACGAGTTCGCGGGCGACGGCTACGACCTCGTCCTCGCCGGGCACACCCACGGCGGACAGCTCCGGATCCCCGGCTACGGCGCACTCGTCACCAACTGCGAACTCGACCGCAGCCGCGCCCGCGGCGCCTCCCGCTGGGGCGCCCAGATGTGGCTCCACGTCTCCGCCGGTTTGGGCACCTCGCCCTACGCCCCGGCCCGCTTCGCGTGCCCTCCCGAGGCAAGCCTGCTGACCCTCGTCCCACGGGGCACGACCAGCGACAATCACCGGAAGACAGCCCCCCGCAAAGCCCGAAACACCGTCCGCTAAACTTCTCCTCGACCCGCTAAGAAGTATCCGGGGTGTGGCGCAGCTTGGTAGCGTGCCTCGTTCGGGTCGAGGAGGTCGTGGGTTCGAATCCCGCCACCCCGACGTTAGGTCCGTGGGGCCGGTGTGTTGGCAGAAAGCGCCAATCACACCGGCCCTAACGGCGTTTTTTGGGGTGCAACCCCCAAGCCCCGCCCGGGAGGGCTTCGCCCCCCGGACCCCCCAAAGCGAGTGGGTCACCTTGGTGAGTGGGGCTTCCGTGGGTGCGCCTTGGGTTGGTCGTGACTGGCGTTTCGGGTTCTAGCCAAGGGTGTTTTAGGTACCTACGGCGGGCGAGCCCGGTAGCGGCCAGGCCGTGAAGGACTCCTTGAGGGACTCAGAGTCCCTCAAGGTTCCCCTCACCCGCCATGGACGGCCGTCACGAGCCTCAGCGGCACCACCAGTCACACCGACTGCGCGTGAAGGCCCCCTTCCCTCGGCTCAGCCGAGGGAAGGGGGCCTTCACGCGCTCCCCAGTAGCCAGCAAGTCCGCAGGACACCAGTAGGTACCTGAAAGAGCGTTCGCTCTAACCCGAAACGCCACTCACGACCGCTTGTGGTCAGCGGGTGGCGAGGAGTTCGGTCCAGCATTGCGCGAAGTCGCCATCGCCGGAGCGTGCCCAGGACCACGCCGAGCGGGCAGCCGAAGCAAGTTGGTCGCGATCCGGGGTCGTCGCGGTTTCCAGGGCCGTCACCAGCCGCGCCTCGACGTAGGTCGCCAGCGACCGGTATGTCGCGTCCGTGCGGTAGCGGGTTTTCGTTCGCACGTCATGGAAACCGGCGGCCGTGACCGCGGCGGGGATCGAGCGCCCGGCGAACGGGTCACCACCCGCACGACGGCACAACAGATAGTGCCCGCGCAGCGCCGCGTCGACATTCGCCGTCTTCGGCCGCAGACGCGCCCGGCTCCAGTCCGATGTGGACAGTGCGAGCGTTCCGCCGGGTTTGAGCACCCGGCGGATCTCCGCGAGCGCGACATCAGGTTCCTTCAGCTGCTCGAAGACGGCGTGCGCGAAGAGCACATCCACCGAAGCTTCGGCGAACGGCAACGCGCGTGCGTCCGCGACCAGAAAGTCCACTGTGGACTTTCTGTGTCCGCCATCGATACCGAGGGTGATCGAACCCTGGCCGCAGCCGACGTCGACGAGCCCCATCCCGGGCCCGAACAGCGGTTGCGCGAACACGGCCCGTTCGACCGCTTGGCGCGCAGACCGCGCGGACACCGCATCGCGCGCGGCGCCCGGCGCGTTTCCCTCCAGCACCCCGCACACAGTACGGCTCCGGGGTGGCAGGATCGAGGGGTGAGCACGCAGCCAGGCAACAAATATCCGTCCGCGGCGGTCCCGGACCGCTTGTTCGACGACGCCGAAGCCGAGGCCAGGTGGCGGGCCCGCTTCCACGCACCGCGGATCTCGGTTCCCGAATGGGCCATCGACGCACCGGACGCTAACGTCTACGTCTCCAACGCCAGCGGCGTCTGGGAGGTCTACTCCTGGGACCGGTCGACAGGCGAACACCGCCGCGTCACGGACCGCCCCAACGGCACCATGCACGCGACCCCGTCCCCCGACGGCCGCTGGATCTGGTGGTTCAACGACACCGACGGCGACGAATTCGGTTCCTGGGTCCGCGAACCGTTCACACCCGGGTCCGCCGCCGAGCGCGCGGTGCCGGACGTCCACGACGGCTACCCCGCCGGGCTCGAGATCGGCACCCGCGTGGTCGCAGTCGGTGTTTCGACCGACGACGGCAGCGAGCTCTTCGCCCACATCGACGGCGAGACCACCCGCTTCTACCGTCATGACGACGACGCCGGGATCGCGTCGCTGTCCCGTGACGAGTCCCTGCTCGCGATCTCGCATTCCGAGCATGGTGATTCCCGACACCCCGCACTGCGCGTGCTGTCGACCGACGGCTTCACCACGGTCGCCGACAAGTGGGACGGTGAGGGCAAGGGCCTCGGCGCGCTCGAGTTCTCGCCGGTCGCCGGCGACCAACGGCTGCTGGTGCTGCACGAGCGGCGCGGCCGCGAGGAGCTGCTGATCTGGGACACCGCCGCGGACACCGAGCGGGAGATCGAACTCGACCTGCCCGGTGAAGTGGTCGCGGGCTGGTACCCGGACGCGCGGGCGCTGCTGGTCGTGCACTTCCACCAGGGCCGCAGTTCCCTTCACCGATACGATCTCGAGAGCGGCGAATTGTCCTCTTTGGACACTCCGCCGGGCCGGATCGGCGGCGCCGGGGTGCGACCGGACGGGACCGTCGAGTACTCGTGGTCCAGTGCCGCACAGCCGACGGCGGTGCGCGCGCGGACCGCGGACGGCGCCGACTCTGTGCTCCTCGAACCGCCAGGTGAGCGGGCTCCGGAATCCGCGCCGGTCACCGACGCGTTCGTCGACGGGGTCGGCGGGCAGATCCACGCGCTGGTGTCCCGTCCGATCGACGCGCCCGAAGGCCCGCTGCCGACGGTCTTCTCCTTGCACGGCGGGCCGCATGCAGCCGACGAGGACCGGTTCTCCGCCTATCGCGCCGTCTGGCTGGACGCCGGATTCGCCGTCGTCGAAGTCAACTATCGCGGCTCGACCGGTTACGGCTCGGCCTGGCGCGACGCCATCGAAGGCCGCCCAGGCCTGACCGAACTCGAGGACGTCGCCGCCGTGCACGACTGGGCGGTCCAAAGTGGACTTTCCGATCCGGGGAAGTGCGTGGTGAACGGCGCTTCGTGGGGCGGCTACCTGTCCCTGCTGGCGCTGGGCACCCAGCCGGGCCGGTGGGCGGCGGGGATCGCCGGGGTTCCGGTCGCGGACTACGTCGCCGCGTACGAGGACGAGATGGAGCAGCTCCGCTCGTTCGACAGGGCGCTGTTCGGCGGCTCGCCGGAGACGGTGCCGGCGGTGTACCGGGAATGCTCGCCGATCACCTACGTCGAGGCCGTGACGGCACCGGTGCTGGTGCTCGCCGGGGACAACGACCCGCGATGCCCGATCCGGCAGGTCGAGAACTATCTCGACAGGCTCGCGAAGCGGGAGATCCCGTTCGAGTTCTACCGGTTCGACGCGGGACACGGTTCGCTGGTGATCGCGGAGACGATCAAGCAGACGGCGATCGAGGTGTTCTTCGCGCTGCGGGCCGTCGGGCTCCGCTGACATGTTATGAACGGGACTTTCATTGCAAATTTTGCAATGAAAGTCCCGTTCATAACATCCAAGGTGGTGCGAGGAGGGACGGTCAGCGCTCGGAGAAGAGAGTCCCGCCCGCGGCCCAGTGCTCGGCGGGGATCTCGTTGATCGTCACCCAGACGCCCTCGGCGTTGCCGCCGCAGGTGCGGACGAACGCGTCGGTCACCTCGCGGACGAGGGCCTGCTTCTGCTCGGCCGTGCGGCCGGGGAACATCGAGACACTGATCATCGGCATGGCCGAACTCTAGAGGCCGCGGTCGTGCTTCCGAAGCCTGTCCACCGCGTAGGCGTCACCTTCGAAGGTGATCCGGACGGCGTCGCGGCCGAAGACGAACAGCAGCAGCTCGATCGGCGCGCCGATCACGGTCACCGTGTCCGGGCCTTCCTTCACCCGCGCCTCGCGGCCTTCGGGGGTCTTCAGGATCACGCCGACCGGTGATTTCCGCAGGTTCAGCTTCGACGCCTGCTTCGCCGACTTCCACGCCGCCGCGTCACGGGCGGGGTCCGCCGGACGCGGCTCCCAGCCAGGCTGACCTCGGCGGACGTCCTCGTGGTGCACCAGGAATTCCGCGCTGTTCGTCAGTTCGTCCAGCGCGCCGATCGACGTCGGCCAGTACCAGGCGGGACCGGAGCGGACCTTGCCGACGACCTCGGACCACGGTCGCGCGGCATAGGAGTCCTGCACCCGCTGCGTGTAGGAGGCGAGCGCGGGCACCAGGATCCCGGGCGCCGCGTCCGGGCGCCGCTCACGCACCAGCAGGTGCGCCGCGAGATCCCGCGTCTTCCAGCCCGCGCACAGGGTCGGCGCGTCCGGGCCGACCTCTTCGAAAAGCTCGCTCAACGCACGACGTTCGTCTCCGGCGACTCCCATAGCCCCCGACGTTACGCGCCGGTAGGGCTCGAGGAAATCCGGCGTGACGCAGGGCACCCGGCTCAGTGATGGAACGCGGTACGCCGTCGCGGACGATGATCGAGCTCGGGCAGCAGTCGCCGGAGATCGGCGAGCAGCAGATCCGCGAGGTCGTGCGTGAAACCGTTGCGCACCACGATCCTCAGCACCGCGAGATCGGTCCGGTGCTCCGGAAAGGTGTAGGCCGGGACGAGCCAGCCCCGCTCGCGAAGCCGCCTTGACACGTCGAAGACGTCGAAGCTGTCGACATCGGCCTTCGTCGTGAAGGCGAACACGGGCAGCTGATCACCGCGCGTCAGCAGTTCGAACGGCCCCAGTTCGGCTATCCCGTCCGCCAGCTGGGTCGCCACATCCCGCGAAGCCTGTTGCACGGCACGGAAACCTTCTCGGCCGAGCCGGACGAACGTGTAGTACTGCGCGGCCACCTCCGCGCCGGGACGCGAGAAGTTCAGCGCGAAGGTCGGCATGTCGCCACCGAGGTAGTTGACGTTGAACACCAGCTCCTCCGGCAACGCCTCCTTGTCGCGCCACACGACCCAGCCGACACCCGGGTATACCAGCCCGTACTTGTGCCCCGAGGTGTTGATCGACGCCACCCTCGGCAGCCGGAAGTCCCAGACCAGCTCCGGATCGAGGAACGGCGCGATCATCGCCCCCGAGGCGCCGTCGACGTGCACGGGTATGTCCCAGCCGGACCGTTCCTGAAGCCCGTCGAGCGCCGCGGCGATCTCGGCGACCGGCTCGTAACTGCCGTCGAAAGTGGACCCGAGGATCGCGACGACGCCGATCGTGTTCTCGTCGCAGCGGGCGATCGCCTCGTCGGCGGTGAGGTGGAAACGGTCGCCGTCCATCGGCACCAGCCGCGGCTCGACCTCCCAGTATTCGCAGAACTTCTCCCAGCAGACCTGGACGTTCGCGCCCATCACCAGATTCGGTTTCCCGCCGCGTCCCAGCTTCGACCAGCGGCGTTTCAACGCCATCCCGGCGAGCATGCAGGCCTCGGAGGAGCCGGTGGTGGAGCAACCCATGATCGCGAGGGGATCGGGCGCGTGCCACAGATCGGCGAGGATGTTCACGCAGCGGCGTTCGAGTTCCGCGGTCTGCGGATACTCGTCCTTGTCGATCATGTTCTTGTCGACGCATTCGGCCATCAGCTCGCGGGCCTGTGGCTCCATCCACGTGGTGACGAACGTGGCGAGGTTGAGCCGGGCGTTGCCGTCGAGCATGAGTTCGTCGCGAACCAGCTGGAGCGCGGTGTCGGGCGGCAGCGGTTCTTCGGCGAGACTGTCGTGCGGGAGGCGGATGCTCGCGGCGAGCGCGGGATACGCGCCGGCGTGCAGCGGGTTGGCCCCGCCCTTGCGGTCCGGATCGGTCGGTTTCCCCTTGTGCAGCACCATGGGCCCGAAGGTAGCCCTGGCCGTCCTCGGCGGCACCTCACCTACCCCGGACGTGCGAGGAAAGGTCCTTTCCTCGCAAATTTTGCAAGGAAAGGACCTTTCATTGCACGCGGAGGGGAGGGTCAGGCCTGCTGGGCCTGCCACATCCAGTGCGCCTTCTCGAGCTCCTGGGTGATCTCGATCAGGAGGTCCTGGGTGACCAGGTCACTCTTGTCGGTCTCGTCGATACGCTTGCGCAGGCGCTCGATCAGCGTCGCGAGGATGTCGACGATCGCGGCGACCGTGGACTCGACGGACTGCCAGTTGTCGGGATAGGACGGTAGCCCGGAGCTCTCTACGACGGCCTTCGCCTGCCCGTTCGGCGAGATGCCGATGGCGTTGGCGCGTTCGGCGACCTCGTCGACGTACTGGCGCGCGGTGGCGACCAGCTCGTCGAGCTGCAGGTGCGCGCTGCGGAAGTTCGCGCCGACGACGTTCCAGTGGGCCTGCTTCGCGATCAGCGACAGATCCACCAGATCGACCAGCGTGGCCTGCAAGGCGTTACCGGTGATCTCCTTGTCGGCTTCGCTCAGCGGACTCTGGATCGGGGATTTGCCCATCTTCGGTCTTCCTTTCAGAAATTGCCGGTACGAGTGGACCTGTCGCGAGCGGGATCAGACCGTCGCGGACAGCGCGACCTCGATGTTCCCGCGGGTCGCGTTCGAGTAGGGGCACACCTGGTGCGCCTGCTCGACGAGCTGATCGGCCTGCGCCTGCTCCAGGCCGGGCAGCGAAACGTTGAGCGCCACACCGAGGCCGAAACCCTCGCCCTGCTTGAGCACGCTGACCTCGGCGGTGACGGTCGAGCCGTCCAGCTTCACCTTCGCCTGGCGTGCGACGAGCTGCAGCGCGGAGTGGAAGCAGGCGGAGTAGCCGGCGGCGAAGAGCTGCTCGGGGTTGGTCTTGTCCCCGCCCGGTCCGCCCATCTCCTTCGGGATCGCCAACGACTCGTCGATGACGCCGTCAGAGGACGTGACCTCACCGTTGCGGCCGTCGCCGCGAGCGGTGGCCACAGCGGTGTACAGAGCCTCAGTCATTCTTCGCCTACCTCCTGGTCTCAAGACACGCCCCGTTGAGCGTCTCTTCGGTGCCAACGTCCCGCAACCGCGAAACCTTGCCACCCCATGGCAGGCATCACGTCCGGGAATTACCCGGACGGCCGGCGGAGCAAACGACTAGTGACGGGCGCGACTCAACGCGAACTCGGCGACCTGGCTGCCGATCAGGCGGAGGGTGCGGACGGTCTTCTCGTCGGAAGCGCCGCCCGCCTCGTCGAACTTGGTCTCCGCGGTGTTGATCGAACCACCCAATGGGGTGGCCCAGCCGCGCAGCGCGTGCGTGATCGTGCGGAGCTGTTCCAGCGTGGTGACCGCGGCCTGCCAGCCGAACGCGACGGCGGCGAGGCCGACCGCGCGGCCGTCGAGGTACGGGCGGGCGTCGTCGCGCAGGTCTTCGACGTAGTCCAAGGCGTTCTTGACCAGGCCGGACAACGCGCCGTGGTAGCCGGGTGAGACGACGATGAGGCCGTCGGCGCGGCGGATCGCCTCGACCAGCCGCACCGCCTGGTCGTGCCGCTCTTCCATCGCGGTGTCGTAGAACGGCAGCACCAGGTCCGGTCCGGCGATCAGCTCGGTGGTGACCCCGGCCTCGGCCGCACCGTCCAGTGCGATGCGCAGCGCACGCTCGGACTGCGATCCCTCCCGCAGGGAGCCGCCGATACCGAGCACATGAACCGAGTTCGTCGAAGTCACGCTTTCGAGGCTAACCCCTCTACTTAACTGGAGGACCAGGATCTGGAACGGAGGCCTGCGTCACACCCGTTCGCCGGAAAAGCTCACCGTCCCGCTGGACGGTCTACCTACTCGTAAGTAACCTGGCGGGAAGCCCTCAGGAGGAAGTATGGCGATACCGCTCCAGATCCGTGCCGAGGCCGCGTTCTCGCAGCTGGCGTTCTGGCTCCCGAAGCCGGTCAGAAGGGCCATCGCCGGGCCTCCCCTCCGCCTCGACGGCCAGGAGCTCGCTCTAGACGCCCAACTCCTGCTTCGCCTGCAGAAGCTGGCGAAGGCGTCACTGGTGCGGGACACCGTCGAGGAGTCGCGCAGTCTCCTGCTGGCGAGCAGGCATCTGGTCAGCGGCAAGACCATCGAACCGGTCGCCACGAGGGAACTCCAGATCCCGACAGGTGACGGCGACGTGCCCGCCACGCTCTACACCCCGGCCGGACTGCCCGATCCGTCCGGGCTGCTGGTGTTCTTCCACGGCGGCGGCTGGGTGGTCGGCAGCCGCGTCTCCCACGACAACACCGTCCGCTACCTGGCGAAGCAGGCCGGCGTGCGGGTTCTTTCGGTGGAATACCGGCTCGCGCCGGAGACGCAGTTCCCCGGCGCCACCGAGGACGCGATCGCGGCTTTCGAGTACGCCTACGCGAAGGCGCGGGACCTCGGCGCCGACCCGGCCCGTATCGCCGTCGGCGGCGACAGCGCGGGCGGGAACCTCGCGGCGGTGACCGCTCAACAGGCGGTGAAACGCGGCGGCGGCGTCCCGGCGTTCCAGCTGCTGTTCTATCCGGCGACCGATTTCACCGTGCGCCGCCGGTCCCGGGAATTGTTCGCGGAGGATCTGTTCCTCACCGACACGGACATGAGCTGGTTCGAAGGACATTACGTGCCGAAGGGCACCGATCTGTACAACCCGAAACTGTCCCCGCTGCACGGCGACGTTTCCGGTTTGCCGCCCGCGTATATCGCGACGGCCGGATTCGATCCGCTGCGCGACGAGGGCGAGGCTTACGCGGAAAAATTGCGGAAGGCCGGGGTTCCGGTGGCGCTCAGCCGCCAGCCGGATCTGATCCACGGGTACATCAACTTCATCGGCGTCGGTCAGCGGTTCCGTGAGGCCACCGCCGAAGCGGCGGGCGCCCTGCGGCTCGGTCTCGCGCCGAAGTGAACGGCCAGAGCCCGAGTGAGGAGAAATGTCCCCACTCGGGCTCCGGCCCCATATCGTGGTCCGCCGCCCTGCACAGCGGAACCAGACGACTCCCGCTAGGGCGTGGGCAGCGGTACCGGCGGCACCGGCAGCGGCGGGACAGGGAGTCCGCCGAGCAGACCGGCGAGAATACCGGTCACCGCTGTGAGCAGGGCTTTCACCA
The DNA here is from genome assembly GCF_055575975.1 of Amycolatopsis sp. NPDC033938. NCBI lineage: Bacteria > Bacillati > Actinomycetota > Actinomycetes > Pseudonocardiales > Pseudonocardiaceae > Amycolatopsis > Amycolatopsis sp. NPDC033938. The sequence continues at coordinate 64,706 of NZ_JBVIRO010000020.1, read as the reverse complement.
GGTCACTGACGATCTTCAGCGGTCCGGGCAGGTCCGGAAGCGAAGGGATCGGCACCGGCAGTGGCGGCAGCTGGCGCGCCTTGGCCGTCGGGTCCGCCAGCAGCCTGCTGGACTCGTCGGAGCGGCCCTTCGCCAGGTCGCCGAGCTTCTGGGTCTCGGTCTGGATCTGATAGCGCTTGCCGGCGGCGATATCCGCCAGCACCGGGCTCAGCTTGTCCAAGTCCGCCCGGGTCTTGCCGACGTCACCGGCGTAGGCCACCTTCGTGAGGCCGTCTCGCATCTGCAACACCTGCGCAGCGAGCGCCTGCGTGTTCGACGAGCCCTTCCCACCCTCGGTGCTAGCCGTTGCGGCGCCGGCTGAGGCCACCGCCAACAGACTGCCTGCGGCGACCGCGGCAATCGTCCGGGCAATGTTGCCTTTCATTCCCTTACCTCCTGGCCTCTGGGACCTAACGAGGTAAATCGATACCCGCCGTATCGGCCGAACACCACCCGATCACCGGTTTGAACCGTTTTCTAACCCTTACGTGCCGGATTCAATATGGGGGAAGACTCCCGCAATTGATTAACGTCGAAATCTTGTGCTTCCCCCTGAAGATCATCTTTTTCGATCAGGTTTATGACCACCTGTGACCGATCCACACGGTAGAACGGTTCGTTCACCCACAGCGGTGTAAACGGTGATCGTTTGGCTTCATCACTCTGTTGGACAGGCGTGTCGCACTGGTCCACTCGTGTTGTCCCCCACGCACGCCTCGCCACCTGTATGGCGCAACTCGTTTCACATGCAAGTGGGGAGATGGAACGCACCCGGTGCGCGAGGATGACGCGCACCGGGTGGGTTCCGGTGGTGGGAGCAGCCTCTCGAAAGAGGTCTTCTTACTCGCGGAAAGCGTCCGCGACCTTGTCGCCGAGGTCCTTGTCGACGTTCCGCCAATACTCGAAGACGCGCTCGAGCACCGGCCGCGAAACGTCGTTCGAGGCGTGGCCGATGATGTTGCTCGCGAGCCGCGCACGCTGCTCGTCGTCCATCACCTCGCGCACGAGCGTGCCAGGCTGGCCGAAGTCGTCGTCCTCCGCGTGGAGCTTGTACGCCGACCGGATGACCTCGTCCTCGACGCCGTAGCTCGACGCGGTCTCAGAGGCGATCTCCGCGTTCGCGTGCGGGCCACCGTAGGAGTTCGGCGCGTACACCGGGTCGCCCGGGTTGTGGTAGCGCATCGCGCCATCGCGCGAGTAGCTGTTCACCGGGGACTTCGGCGCGTTGACCGGCAGCTGGGTGTAGTTCGCACCGATCCGGTAGCGGTGGGCGTCCGGGTACGCGAACAGGCGGCCCTGCAGCATCTTGTCCGGCGAGGGGCCGATACCCGGCACCAGGTTGGACGGCTCGAACGCGGCCTGCTCGATCTCCGCGAAGTAGTTCGCCGGATTGCGGTCGAGCACGTAGCGGCCGACCTTGATCAGCGGGTAGTCGCCCTTCGGCCACACCTTGGTCAGGTCGAACGGGTTGAAGCGGTAGTCCGCGGCTTCGGCGTAGGGCATCACCTGGACGTACAGCGTCCAGCTGGGGTGGTTGCCCTGCTTGATGTTTTTGAACAGGTCGCGGATGTAGAAGTCCGAGTCCTCGCCCGCGATGCGGTCCGCGTCGGCCTGCGAGAGGTAACCGATGCCCTGGTCGGTCTTGAAGTGGTACTTGACCCAGAACCTCTCGCCGCCCGCGTTCTCCCACAGATAGGTGTGCGAGCCGAAGCCGTCCATCTCACGCCAGTTCGACGGGATACCGCGGTCGCCCATCAGCCAGGTGACCTGGTGCGCCGATTCGGGGCGCAGGGTCCAGAAGTCCCACTGGATGTCGTGGTCGCGCAGGTGGTTGTCGGCGCGGCGCTTCTGCGAGTGGATGAAGTCGGGGAACTTGATCGGGTCGCGGATGAAGAACACCGGGGTGTTGTTGCCGACGAGGTCGTAGTTGCCCTCGGAGGTGTAGAACTTGACCGCGAAGCCGCGCGGGTCGCGCCAGGTGTCGGGCGAACCGTTCTCCCCGGCGACCGACGAGAAGCGGATCAGGCTCTCGGTGCGCACACCCGGCTGGAAGAGCGCGGCCTTCGTGAACTGGCTGACGTCTTCGGTGACCTCGAGGAACCCGTGGGCGCCGCCACCTTTGGCGTGCACCACGCGCTCGGGCACGCGCTCACGGTTGAACTGGGCGTTCTTCTCGATGAGGTAGTGGTCCTGGAGCAGGATCGGGCCGTTGGCGCCCAGCGTCAGCGAGTCGTTGTCACTCGCGACGGGGATGCCCACGTTGTTCGTGGTCGGCAAGGTCACGCCGGTGCCTCCTGTTTCGTGGTGGTCCCGCCACCCTCCCGCGTTTTCTGGAATGAGTCAAGAAATCACCCCGGACCGGGTGAGGGGCGCGGCGAAATAAAGTTGCACGTGCGTACCAAGTTACGTTCTCATCGGACGTATGGCTCTCGCTCCGTACCGTCGCGTGTTGGCCGTGCCCGGGGTTCCCAGCTCGATGATGCTGATGTTCCTGGCGCGGCTCCCGATGACCGCGATGGGCGTGACGATGACGCTGTACGTGGTCAACGACCTCGGCCGCGGTTACGGCGCGGCCGGGCTGATCGGCGCAGCCACCACGCTCGGCAGCGCGTTCGGCGCACCGCTCGTCGGCCGGTACGTCGACCGCTACGGGCTGCGGCCGGTGGTCGCGATCTGCGGGCTGGCGTCGTCGGCGTTCTGGATCGGTGCGCCGCATCTGCCGTATCCGGTGCTGCTGGTGGTCGCACTCCCCGCGGGGGTGCTGTCGGTGCCCGCCGGGACGCTGGCGCGGCTGGTGCTGACCGCGCTCGTGCCGCTGGAGCAGCGCCGGGCGGCGTACTCACTGGACACGATCTTCGTGGAGGCGTCGTTCATGATCGGGCCGTCGGCCGGGATCATGGCGATCACGCAGCTGCCCGCGGTCTACGCGCTCACCGGCATCGGGGTCTGCTTCGCGATCTCGGCGACCCTGATCTACCTGCAGAACCCGCCGATCCGCGCCGAGGCCGACGCCGAGGTGTTCACCGGGGAGCGGCCGCCGGTGCGGAGCTGGCTCACCGGACGGCTCGTGATGGCGATGTTCATCGCCGCCGGGGCGCTGTTCTGCCTGGTCGGCATGGAACTCGCGGCGTTGGCGACACTGCGTGCGAGCGGCGACATCGCGTGGTCCGGCCTGCTGATCACGTTGATGTGCGTGGCGTCCGTCCTCGGCGGGGCGATCCACGGCGCGGTCCGGCGGTCGCTCTCGCAGGGCACGCTGATGGTGCTGCTCGCGGTGCTCACGCTGCCGGTCGGGTTGATCGCCGGGCCGTGGTGGCTGCTGGCGATCGTGCTGTTCCCGAGCAACGTGCTGTGCGCGCCGACGCTCGCGGCGAGCACGGAGACGGTCAGCGCGGCGGCGCCGGCGCGGGTGCGCGGCGAGGCGATGGGCCTGCTGGACGCGGCCAGCCGGATCGGGCTGGCGATCGGCAGCCCGATCATCGGGTTCGTGATCGACCACTCCAGCCCGGGCTGGGGTTTCGCCGCCTCGGCCGCCGGAGCACTGGCGATCGCGGCGGTCGGCCTGTTCTGGCGCCGCACCCGCACCCCCGCCAAGGTGCCCGCACTGGCTTCTTCCTGACGCGCGTGAAGGCCCCCTTTCCTCGGCTCAGCCGAGGGAAGGGGGCCTTCACGCGCGATTGCGGGGGTTGGTCAGGCGCAGACCTGGCGGAGGGCGTCGACCCGGTCGAGGTTGCGTTTGGTCCAGGCCGCGATCTTGCCCGCGTCCTGGATGTTCTCCTTCTGGACCTGCAGGTACGAGTCGGCCATGCCGGTGAGCGCGCCCGCCACGTTCTGCTCGCCGACGCTGGTCGCCAGCTCACGCAGGCGCTTTTCCTTGTCCGCGGCCCGCTCCTTGATGGTCGCCGGGTCCGGGTTGAGGTCGACGAGGCTGAGCGCCTCGGCGCACGCGCCGACCTTGGTCGCGGCCTTGTTCGTCTGATCGACCGCGTTCGTGACCTCGCTGCAGCCCGCCAGCGCCAGCCCGGCCGCGGCCAGCAGCGCGGTGATTCCCCACCTCTTCATACGTCCACAGTAGCGATTTCGTGGGCGGTATGTCGGAGTCGTCCGGCATACCGCCCACGCCTCACCCCTTGACGCAGATGACCTGCTTCAGGTGCGCGACCACCTCGACGAGGTCGGTCTGCGCCTTGATCACCGTTTCGATGTCCTTGTACGCGGCCGGGATCTCGTCCACCACGCCGGAGTCCTTCCGGCATTCCACCCCGGCGGTCTGCGCGGCGAGGTCCTCGGCGGTGAACAGCTTCTTGGCCTTGTTCCGCGACATCCGGCGGCCCGCGCCGTGCGACGCGGACTGGAAGGACGACTCGTTGCCGAGGCCACGCACGATGTACGAACCGGTGCCCATGCTGCCCGGGATGATCCCGAGGTCGCCCGAACCCGCGCGGATCGCGCCCTTGCGGGTCACCAGCAGATCGACGCCGTCGTAGGTCTCTTCGGCGACGTAGTTGTGGTGGCACGAGATCGCGTCGTCGAACGTCGTCTGCGGGACGACGTCCTTCAGCGCCTGCTTGACGAGCGCGACCATGGTCGCCCGGTTGCGCGCCGCGTAGTCCTGCGCCCAGAACAGGTCCCGCCGGTACGCCTGCATCTCCGGCGTGCCCGCGACGAACACCGCGAGGTCCGGATCCGGCAGATCCGCGTTGTGCGGCAGCTTCCGCGCGACGGCCATATGGCGTTCCGCGAGTTCCTTGCCGATGTTGCGCGAACCGGAGTGCAGCATCAGCCATACGCGGCCTTCGTCGTCGCCGCCCTGTTCGAGGCAGACCTCGATGAAGTGGTTGCCGCCACCGAGGCTCCCGATCTGGCGCGCCGCGCGGTCGTGCAGGTCCTGGACGCCGACGTGCAGGTCGCCGAAGGACTTCCAGAACGCGTCCCAGCCACCGACACCGTGCACCTTCGCCGGGTTCACCGGCGACTTGTGCAGCCCGAAACCGACCGGGACGGCCGATTCGATCCGGCGGCGGAGCTTCAGCAGGTCGTCGGGCAGATCCGCGGCGGTGAGCGAGGTCCGCACCGCGCTCATCCCGCAGCCGATGTCCACCCCGACCGCGGCCGGGGACACGGCGTCGCGCATCGCGATCACGCTGCCGACGGTCGCGCCCTTGCCGTAGTGGACGTCGGGCATGACCGCGACGCCGTGCACCCACGGCAGGTTGGCGACGTTGTGCAGCTGTCGCATGGCCTGGTCTTCGACCGAGGTGGGATCGGCCCACATCCGGATCGGAACCCGCGAGCCTTCGACCGCCGTGTACATGACTTTCCCTTCGTGGAAAACGTTTTGTCGCCTTCGAGAATGCACTGGCCGGACGAACCGGACAAGGCAATTACCGGGCTCCACAGTGGACAGTCCACACGCGACCACCGGGGAGGGGAGGTGATGTTCATCGCGAAGTCTTCGATCGTATTCGAAAAGTGATCGGCCGCCGCGGGTGCTTCGGGCACAATGAGCGCTCGGTGTCGGGGGTACACCAACTCTGGGGAAGGTCCGTTTCACGGTGAAGTCTTTTCGCGGGCTGCTCGCTGCCGTCCTGCTCGCCGGGTTTCCGCTGCTCGTACTGGCGTTCGTCGGCGGGATCGTGGCGCTCGAAGTGGTCGCGCTGCAGCACAACGTTTTCGCGGCGGTGAAGCTCGGCATCATCACGGTTCCGGCCGCGTGGATCCTGCTCAAAACCCTGCTCACGATCGAACGGACGACCGATGACGAGGTACCGGGCGTCGAGGTGACGCCGGAATCCCAGCCCGCGCTCTGGGCGCTGGTCCGGGAGCTGGCGGACGAGGCCGGCACGCGGCCGCCGGACGAGATCTACCTCGATCCGGACGTCAACGCCGCGGTGACCGAGCGGACCTCGTGGCTCGGGCTGCGGGTGCTGCGCCGCCGGATGATCATCGGTGTCCCGCTGATCATGGGCCTGCGCCAGGACCAGTTCCGCGCGGTGCTCGCGCACGAACTGGGGCACTACAGCAACAAGGACACGCGGTTCTCCGCGCTGACCTATCGCGGGCGCAAGTCGATCGCGCGGGTGGTCAACAGCCTCGGCCGCGAAGACTACTTCGAGCGCTTCATCGGCTGGATCTTCAAGCAGTACGCGAAGCTCTACTTCGCCGTCTCGATGAGCGTCTGCCGTGCGCAGGAATTCGCGGCCGACGCCGTCTCCGCGCGGCTCGCCGGTACCGAAGCGGCCGTCTCGGCACTGCGCGAGATCGAAGCGCTGGCCGTCACCTGGCAGTTCTTCATGAACAACTACGCCGCGATCGGCTGGGACGCCGGCTACCTGCCCGACCGGTTCGGCGAGGGCTACCGCGCGCTGCTCACCGACCCGACCAGGGCGGAGCAGATGGAGGAGATGCGGCGGAATCCGTCGGAGGAGAAGACCTCGCGATACGACACGCATCCGGCCACCCGCGACCGCGTCGCGACACTCGAAGCCGGCGTGCCGGTCCCGGTCCGCGCTCGTGGCGAGCGTCCGGCGACCGACCTGCTGACCGGCGCCGAGGCGATGCTCGACCAGGCGCTTTTCACCGTCTTCTCCGACGAGGCGCGCGCGAAGCGGCGGACCGACTGGCACTCCTTGGTCGCCATCGGCCGCCGTCACGCCGCCGCCGAAGCGGCCGCCGAGGTCTTGGGCGAACGGACCCTGGACATGGCGCTGGACCTGCTCGACGCGGGCAGGCACGAAGAACTCGCCGATCCCGGGGAGAAGGCGCCCGCCGGCGCCGGGCCCCGCGCGCGCCGCGAACTCGCCGCCGTCTCCGTCCGCGGGCGGCTGGAGGTCGTGGTCCGCGCTGCGCTCGCCGACGTCGGGGTCGCGCGGTGGTCACTGTCGTGGTCGGGTCCGGCGCCGTTCACCGCGGACGGGTCGATCGAAGACCTGCTGCCGTCCGCGCTCGACAAGGCCACCTCCGCCGAATCCGACACCGCGCCCTTGCGTTCGCTGCTGACGGCCGCCGGAGTGTCCGCCGGCTACCGGCCGTCCGTCACGCTTGTTCGTTCTTGAAGGAGTTCCGAAGTGCTTTGGCTGCTCAAATCCCGTGAACGCAAGGCCGTCTTCGCCCTGATGAAAGAGGCGAAGCGACGCGGCATCAGCGTCGACGAACTCACCGACGTCATGACGCCGGAAGAGCTCGCCGCGATGCTGCCGCCGTCGAAGCCCAAGTTCAAGGGCAAGATCCCGGACGTCACGCGCTGGGGTCTCCCGCCGGACAGTGAGGTGTCGACCAAGGAGTACTGGACCGACGAAGACATCATCGCCGTCCAGGAATCGACCGCGCGCGGCGATTGGGAGGACGCCGCGGCACTGCTGGCGTCGACCTGGGGGAACTGGGATCGCCGCAACCTGGTGAACGGTGCGCTCGGCGAGGCCGCCGCGAAGGACGACGAATGGCTGCGGGCGTGGCGCAAGGCGCGTCCGGGCGACCCTGGCGCGGCGCTGGTCAACGCGGAATCGCTGGTGCACGTGGCGTGGGAGGTGCGCAGCGGGCTGCAGGCGAAACACGTCACCGAGGAGCAGTTCGCCGCGTTCTTCCGGATTCTGGAGCAGGCGGAAGAGGCCGCGAACGAGGCTTCCGCGCTCGCTCCCGAGGATCCGACGCCGTGGGTGACGATGCTCGCGATCGCGATGGGGCGGCAGTACGAGAACGACCAGTACCTGCGGGTCTGGACGGAACTCGTCGCGCGCGATCCCCAGCACCGCGGGGCGCACACGCGGGCGCTGCAGTACTGGTGCCCGAAGTGGTTCGGCTCGGCCGAGCTGATGTGGGAGTTCGCCGAGACGGCCGCGGCGAAGTCGCCGAAACTGGCGCCGCTGCTGCTGATCGCCGCGCACGAATCCGAGTTCCAGGACGTGCCCGCTTGGCGTGACTCGCGCGTCACCGGCGCGCTCGACGGGATCGTCGCGTGGCTGAACGGCGAAGGGCGCGACCACCCGGCGACGCGGGGAGACCGGGCGTACGCGGCGAAGGCACTCGTCGAGAACGGCCGCTTCGACGAGGCCGTCGAGCAGTTCCGGCACTTGGGGACGCGGGCCGATGGCGGGATGTGGGCCTACAGCGGGGACGCGCGGGCCGAGTTCCTGGCGACGCGGTACGCGGCCTGCTTCGGCGCGACGAAGCCCTGACGCATTTGGACCTCTGAATGCGAGTGCGCGCGAAGGGCCCTTTCCCCGCGTCAGACGTGGCGAAAGGGCCCTTCACCGCATCGCATGCGGTGAAGGGCCCTTTCAGCTCAGGTCAGGAGTTCGCGGCGACCAGTTCGGCGATCTGGACGGCGTTGAGCGCCGCGCCCTTGCGCAGGTTGTCGTTCGACAGGAACAGCACCAGACCGCGACCGCCGTCGACGCCCGGATCCGTCCGCAGCCGCCCGACGTAGGACGGGTCCTTGCCCGCGGCCTGCAGCGGGGTCGGGATCTCCGACAGCTCCACGCCGGGAGCGCCGGTCAGCAGTTCGGTCGCGCGGGCGACCGAAAGCGGCTGCGAGAACTCGGCGTTGATCGAGATCGAGTGCCCCGAGAACACCGGCACCCGCACACAGGTGCACGAAACGCGCAGTTCCGGGATGCTCAGGATCTTGCGGCTCTCGTTGCGGAACTTCTTCTCCTCGTCCGTCTCGAACTCGCCGTCGTCCACAATGGACCCGGCGAGCGGGAGGACGTTGTGCGCGATGGTGCGCGCGTACTTCTTCGGCTCGGGGAAGGTCACCGCCGCGCCGTCGTGGGTCAGCGCGCCCGCGTTCGACGCCGCCGCGGCGAGCTGGCCTTCCAGCTCCTCGACACCGGCGAGGCCGCTGCCGGACACCGCCTGGTAGGTGCTGGCCACCAGCCGCACCAGACCGGCTTCGGCGTGCAGCGGCTTGAGCACCGGCATCGCGGCCATCGTGGTGCAGTTGGGGTTCGCGATGATCCCCTTCCGCGCCTCCTTGACCGCCTCCGGGTTGACCTCGCTGACGACCAGCGGGACGTCCGGATCCATGCGCCAGGCCGACGAGTTGTCGATCACCGTGGCACCGGCCGCGGCGAACCGCTCGGCCTGCGCCTTGGAAGTCGAGCCACCGGCGGAGAACAGCGCGATGTCCAAACCGGACGGATCCGCGGTCGTCGCGTCCTCGATGACGATTTCCTCGTCCTGCCAAGGAAGCTTCGAACCGGCGGACCGCGCCGAAGCGAAGTACCGCATTTCGGCGACCGGGAAACCCCGTTCGGCCAGCAGACGGCGCATCACGCCACCGACCTGACCGGTCGCCCCGACGACTCCTACCCGCAAACCTTCCGGCATCAGCGACCACTCCCCGCGTAGACGACGGCTTCTTCATCGCCGCCGAGTTCGAACGCCTCGTGGATCGCGCGCACCGCGTCGTCGAGCTGCGCGTCGCGGATCAGGACCGAGATCCGGATCTCCGAGGTGTTGATGATTTCGATGTTGACGCCCGACTGCGCGAGCGCCTCGCAGAACGTCGCCGTGACACCGGGGTGCGAGCGCATCCCCGCGCCGACGAGCGACACCTTGCCGACGTGGTCGTCGTACAGGACCGACTCGAAGCCGATCTCGTCCTTGATCTTCTCCAGCGACTGCACGGCCTTCGCCCCGTTGGCCTTCGACAGCGTGAAGGTGATGTCGGTCCGGCCGGACACCGTGCTGGACACGTTCTGCAGCACCATGTCGATGTCGATCTCGTTGTCGGCGATCACCCGGAAGATCCTGGCGGCGGCGCCGGCGTGGTCCGGGACGCCGGTCACCGTGATCTTGGCTTCGGAGCGGTCGTGCGCCACACCGGTGATCAACGCTTGTTCCACGGGGATCTCCTCGATAGAACCGGCCACCGTGGTGCCCGGCTTGTCACTGTAGGAAGAACGGACTCGGATCGGGACGCCGTAGCGGCGCGCGTACTCCACCGAGCGCAGGTGCAGGATCTTCGAGCCGCTGGCCGCGAGTTCGAGCATCTCCTCGTACGGGATGGTCTCGAGCTTCTTCGCGTCCGGCACGATCCGCGGGTCGGCCGAGTACACACCGTCCACATCGGAATAGATCTCGCAGACGTCGGCGTTCAGCGCCGCGGCCAGCGCGACGGCGGTGGTGTCCGAACCACCGCGGCCGAGCGTGGTGATGTCCTTGGTGTCCTGTGACACGCCCTGGAAGCCCGCCACCAGCGCGATGTAGCCCTGGTCGAGGGCTTCGGTGACCCGGCTGGGGCTGACGTCGATGATCCGCGCGTTGCCGTGCACCGACGTCGTCACCACGCCGGCCTGCGAACCGGTGAACGACCACGCCTCCGCACCCTGCGCCGAGATCGCCATCGCCACCAGCGAGTTGGAGATGCGCTCACCCGCGGTGAGCAGCATGTCCATCTCACGCTCCGGCGGAGCCGGGTTGACCTGCTGAGCCAGGTCGAGCAGCTCGTCCGTCGTGTCTCCCATGGCGGAGCAGACGACGACGACGTCGTTGCCCGCCTTCTTGGTGGCGACGATGCGTTCCGCGACGCGTTTGATCCGGTCGGCACTTTCCAGCGACGAACCGCCGTACTTCTGGACCACGAGGGCCACGCCCGAACCTCCTCGACGGGCCGGGCGGCTCCTGGTGGGCACCGAGGAGCCCCCGCGTCCCTTATTTGGGCGAAAGCCTACCGGGGTCGCGCACGCCCGCCACCCTCGTAAGTGGTCCTGACCACCGCTTCGAGGACTCGAGGAAGTAAATCTTCCTTAACACCAACGAAATAGTCGCAGCCCTTTCACTTTAGTGACGGAGAGCACCCCCTTGTTAGAGTCCGGCAGTGCACAAGCCCGCCGAGACAAGTACCCCGATCGCGCCGATCCTGGCCGCGAGGTGGAGCCCTCGCGCCTACGACGAGTCAGCCGTCGTCACCGAAGAGCAGGTCCGCGCGCTGCTCGAAGCGGCCAGATGGGCACCGTCGTTCGGCAACACCCAGCCCGCCCGCTACCTGGTCGGCCTGCGGGGCACGCCGTCGTTCGACCGGATCCTCGCGACGCTCAACTCGGGCAACCGCGCGTGGGCCCACCGCGCCGGGCTCCTGTTGATCGGCGTGATGGTGACCACGAACGAGAAGGGCGAGGTCCCCTACGCCGAGTACGGGCTGGGGTTGGCCAGCGAGAACCTCGTGCTCCAGGCCGTCGACCTCGGCCTGGTCGCGCACCAGATGGCGGGCTTCTCGGCCGACGCGGCGAAGGACTTCTTCGGGCTCCCGGACGACGTCGTCCCCAAGGTCGCCATCGCGGTCGGCTCGCCCGCGGACCCGTCGGTGCTCGAAGAGGACTGGCGCATCGAGCGTGAGAAGGCGCCCCGCGAACGGGTTCCGCTGGCCGAGTTCGCCTACTCGGACACCTGGGGCACGAGCGCCTTCTCCGACTGAGGAAGCCAGCGCAGGGCGAGCGCCCCCAAGGCGAAGTGCAGCAGACTCAGCACCACCACGGCCGTGTGCAGGCCCGAGACGAAGGCCTCCTTCGCGTCAGCGGCGGCCGCGGGCGCGATTCCGGGCAGCTGGAGGGTTTCGTCGAGGGTGGGGGCGAGCTCCGGTCCGGCCACGCGGAACACCACCGCGGCGAGCGAGCCCATGAGCGCGATCCCCAGCGCGTTGCCGATCTCGTTGCTGGTCTCGGCGATCGCACCCGCTGCTCCCGCCCGTTCGGCGGGCACCGCGGCGACGGCCGTATCGGCCACCACGTTGAACGAGATGCCGTAGCCGACGCCCGCGACCATCGTCGAGGCGACGTACCAGCCGGCCCCGCCGGAGACACCGGTCATCAGCAACAGCAGCAGGCCGGTGGCGATCGAGAAATGACAGACGACCAGCGCGGTCTTCTTGCCGACGCGGTCGACCAGCGCCGGGGTGACGACGCACATGGTCGTCAGCACCGCCGCCCCCGGCAGGGCCAGTAGCGCCGCGTCCGAAACGGCCAGACCGAGGACGGACTGCAGGTGGATCCCCGCCAGATAGGCGGCCGCCGACCACGCCGCCAGCGGCAGCAGGCCGGTGACGATCGCGAGGGTGAAGACCCGGTCGCGGAACAGCGAGAGGTCGATCAGCGGCTGGTCGAGGGTCCGCTGGCGGCGGGCGAACCACCCCAGCAGGACCGCTCCGGCGATCCCCGCGGCCACCGCGACCACGGACGGGCGTTCCGCCGCGGTGTGCTTGACGCCGTAGATCGCGAGCAGCAGACCGGCGGCGGAGAGCAGCACGCTCGGCACGTCGACCCGGCCGGTCCCGCCTGCCCGGACCTCACGGAGCAGCACCGGCGCGAGCAGCAGGAAAACCGCGATGACCGGCAGATTGACCAGGAAGACCGAGCCCCACCAGAACCGCTCCAGCAGCGCGCCGCCGACGATCGGGCCGATCGCGAACCCGGCGGCGAACGCGGCCGCGAAGACGCCGATGGCCTGGGCGCGGCGCCTCGGATCGGTGAAGAGTTCGCTCAGCACCGCCAGTGCCGACGGCAGCAGCGTCGCGCCCGCCAGGCCCATCAGCGCGCGGAACGCGATCAGCAGTTCCGGGCTCGGGGCGAAGGCCGCGCCCGCCGACGCGGCACCGAACACCGTGGCGCCGATCATCAGCAGCTTCAACCGGCCGTAGCGGTCGCCGATGGCGCCGAACGCGATCAGGAACGAGCCGACGGCGAACCCGTAGACGTCCAGGATCCACAACTGCTGATCGGCCGTCGGGGTGAGCGCCTGGCTGATCCTGGGCATCGCGAGGAACAGGATCGACCCGTCCATGGAGACCAGGAGTACCGGGCAAAGGATCACCAGGAGGCCGAACCAGGGCCGCTTGCTTTCTCGTGTCATGACGTCGACGGTGTGACAACGCCCGTCCGGCAGCCATCCACTTGTCCTGGGTACCCCTGACAGGTACACCCACGGGCCGGTCCGGCGTGCTTAAGCTCGAAGCGTGGAGAGTCTCGGGGTCTTCTTGAAAAGCCGTCGCGACCGGGTGACGCCCGCCGAGCTCGGGTTGCGCACCTACGGCACCTCCCGCCGCGTACCCGGCCTTCGGCGGGAAGAACTCGCCCAGCTCGCCGGGGTCAGCGCCGGGTATTACACGCGACTCGAACAGGGCCAGGCCGAGACCGCTTCACGCCAGGTCCTCGACGCGCTCGCCAGGGCGCTGCGGCTCGACGACGTCGAGACCGGCCACCTGCACAACCTCGCCCGGCAGACCACCCTGCCCCGGATGACCGACCCGGGCCCGGAGGAGCCGCACCCCCGCGTCCTCGCGCTGCTGGAGAACCTCGGGGAGGCCGTGCCCGCGCTCGTCTTCGGCCGTCGCGGCGACGTGCTCGCGTGGAATCACGCCGGGAACGCGCTCATGGCCGGACATGTCGCGTTTGACGCGCCACGGGATCCGGAGCGGCGCCCGTCCCTCCCGCGGATGTTCTTCCTCGACCCGCTCACCCGCGACCTGTACCGGAACCGGGCCGAACTGGCCCGGATCCACGTCGCCTACCTGCGGCTGACCGCGGGCCGCCATCCCACCGACGCCCGGCTGGCCGGGCTCATCGGCGAACTGACCATGCGCAGTGACGACTTCGCCGCGCTCTGGGCGACCGGTGACGTCGCCGATTGCACCGTCGGCGCCATGCATCTGCGGCACCCCACGGTCGGCGCGGTGAGCGTCGACTACCAGGTGTGGCTCCAGCCGGACAGTCCCGATCACCGCTTGGAGATCTACACGCCGAAGGATCCGGGTTCCGCCGACGCGCTGAAGATCCTGACCCAGTTCGATCGCTAATCTGGGGGATATGGGGGCTTTGCGCAGTCACTTCCGGAACGAGGCACGGACGCTGGCCGGTCTCTGGCTGTATCTGAGGCGCCGCCAGGACGGCATCGACGGCGACGCGGTGGCCGTCCCGTACGGTTCCAACGGCAAGGCGATCTTCATCATCTTCGCCGTGGTGAGCCTGGTCGAAGCGGGCCTGTTCTGGCTGATCGACTTCGGCCTGTTCGCCGACCTGCTGTTGCTCGCCCTCGGGATCTACTCGGTGTTGCTGGTCTTCGGGGTCTACGCGGGCACCGTCGTCCGGCCACACGTGATCTCCTCCCGTGAGGTGCGAGTGCGCTACAGCTCGTTCTACGACGTGCGGATACCGAGGGAGAACGTCGTCAGCCTGCGGTACCTGAAAGAGAGCCACGATCCCGTCAAGGCGAAGACCTTTCGTGACGGGATTTGGCTCAGCTACGACAACTACTACGAGACCAACCTGGTCGCCGAGCTGCGCGAACCGGTCACGGTGACGAGGCCGCTCGGGAGTACCGAGCCCGTCCGCGTCGTGAAGTTCCACGCCGACGACCCGAAGGCCGCCGTCGAGGCATACGAACGTCTCGACGTCAGGTGAGCCGGTAAATCCTGGTCACGATCGCCAGCGCGAGCTCGGTGACGCTTTCGCCCCGGGCGAAGGCGTGCCCGCGGATCAGGGCGAGCGCGTCCGAGGACGAGCACTCGTGGGTGGCCATCACCACCCCCGCCGCCCGATGCACCACCGCATGGAGATCGACGTCGCCGAACAACGGGTGCACGGGAAGGCCGTCGGCACCGTGGAGCCGCACGGCCGGGTTCAACGCGGTATCGGTCAGTGCTGCGGCGACCGCCCCCACGGATCGGGCCACCTCGGCGTCCGGTTCGGGCTCGGTCCGGTACGCGGTGAGGGTTCCCAACGTCACCGCGTACCGGCCCAATGGCGCCGAAACCACCGCGCGGACACCGAATTCCCGGGCGGCGGAACCGAATTGGGGCCACCGGCTCACAAGTTCCGGCTCCCCGCAAACACCTTCGACCAACGGAAAGCTCAGGGAAGGGCCTTCGCCCAGTACGTCTTCGAGATCGTGCACCCGGGCGGCCACGGGGTCGGAAACCATGACCGCGCCCTTGCTTTCGGCGGTGCCGAACAAGGTCAGCGCGAGGCTCGGGAGACCGGACGACTCGGCGACCGCCGCCATGAAGGCCGGGGGCACGTCGGCCGGTTCGCCCGGCCGGTCGGCCCAGCGCCCCACGACGTCGAGATAGTCCGCGTGCAGGTCGGCCGCGGCGCGGTGCTTGCGTTCGGTCGCGCGGTGGAGTTCCGCCATCCGGCGATGAAAGGACCGCATGGCTTCGCCGGCCGTGCCCAGCAGACCTTCGTGCCGCAGCGCCACGGTCGCCGCGCGATCCGCGCGTCCGCGCTCGGTTTCGATCAGTCCACGCAGAGCCGACGGGTCGTACCGGCCACCGGTGCCGTCCCACATGGGGCTGAGCGTACGCCCGCGCCGGGCTCACCGAACTGACCCGAATGGTTGAGCAGGTGTCCTGTCCTCCGGCAGAGGACTACCGTTGACAGCCCAGCGCCCCCCGAAGCTCATGCCGCAGGAAGGCCGCATTCCGATGCTGAATCGAGAAAGATGGGTCGCCGACACGTTGGTGGAGCTCGCCGACACACTGACCCCTGGTCTCGACCCCACGAATTATTGGCTCTGTGTGGCGGATCGTTACGCGCACCTGCTCGCGTCGTCGTCGGTTCGGCTGAGCGCCGTCGGCGACCGCGCCGCCCGGCCGGTCGTGGTGGTCACGGACGATCGGCTAGGCGAACCGCCATTCGATGGTCTTTTCGCCGAGGAGGGTCCCGGGATCGAATGCGGTGAGAGCGGCGAGCCGATCCTGGACATTCGGCTCGACCAGGCGACCGCGCGCTGGGAGCGACTCGCCCCCGCCGCCCTGTCCCTCGGCTTCCGGTCCGTGCACGCGTTTCCGTTCAGCCGCCACGAGGACGTCCTCGGCGCGGTGACGATCCTGACCACGGAAACCACGCCACTGACGGAACCCGATGTGCGCGTCGCGTCCGCCCTCGCCGACGCCGCGACGATCGGCATGCTCAACCACCGGGCGATCGCCGGCCTGACCGCGACCTCCGAGCAGCTGCAAGGAGCGCTCAGCAGCCGAGTGATCATCGAGCAGGCCAAGGGTCTGCTGTCCGCCCGGTTGGAGATCGGCCCGGACGAGGCGTTCCTCCTGCTGCGCCGCTGCGCGCGCAGCCACAATCAGCGGATCGGCGAGCTCGCCGAGAAACTCGTCAGCCGCCGCATGACCGCGGGCGAGCTGGTGACCTCACTTCCCAAGAAAGCGTTGCGGACGAGCCGCCGCTGAGTGGCTCATTTGCGCAGCCGCTTCTCGATCAACAGCACGACACCGCCGCCCGGCCCCCGCAGCGGCGAACAGCTGATCGAGGCGACGAGCGGCCGTCCCCGCCGGTCCATCGCGTCGATCTCGACCTGGTCCGCCCGGTGCCCGGTCTCGTTGCAGGCATCGACGACGTCACGGAGTTCGGTGGTCGGCAGACCGAAGTCGAGCCCGAAGAAGTCCTGCCGGTACACCTCGCCGGTTCGCAAGCCCCACAGCTCTTCCGCGCCGCGGTTCCAGCTGCGCACCTGGAGATCGCCGTCCAGCACGACCACACCCGCCTCGACGCTGGACAACACCCCTTCGAAGAACATGCGCGTCTCGTCGAGTTCCGCGGTGCGGGTGCGCATCTCCTCGTTCATCGTTTCGAGTTCTTCGTTGCCCGCCTGAAGTTCCTCGTTGGTGGTCTCCAGTTCTTCGTTCGTGGACTGGAGTTCCTCGTTCGTCGTCTCCAGTTCCTCGATACTCGACTGGAGTTCCTCGTTGACCGTTTCGAGCTCCGCGTTGGCGGACTGGAGTTCGGCATAGGCCGTCGACAGGTCTTCCTGCACGCGTTTCACTTCGTGCTGCAGCCTGGTGGCTTCGGTCGTGTCGACGAAGGTGATCGCCGCGCCGATGTCCTCACCGTCGACGGTGATCAAGGGCCGGACGATGACGTCGAAGTACTGCGGCTCGCCGGAATCCCGCTGCCGCCGCACGGAATCGAGCCGGATGGCGTGGCGTTCGCTGTGGGCCTGGTCGATCACCGCCCGGAGTTCGACCGGCCGGTAGGAGATCTCCAGCTCATGGAACGGCCTGCCGACGTCTTGCGCGGAAAGCCCGAAGTGCAGTTTCGCCGAGCCGTTGATCAGCGCGACCGTGCCGTCGCGATCGAGGCCCAGCACGGAATCGGGCGAGGACGCCAGTGCGAGCTCACTCACCTGCCGCCGCCGGTTGACGTCACGCATCCCCACACCCGCCCTGGCGTCGAACCGCCCGGATTTCACCGCCACGCCACCCGCCCGCACCTTGAACACCCGGTTCCGGATGTTGGCGACGTCGAACCGGATACCGTCGGAGAGCAGCATTTCGGCCTTGCCGAGGAACAGGTGGCCGCCGTCGTTGAGCGCGAAGTGGAAACGCTCGATGATCTTCGCCTGCGCTTCGACGTTGAAGTACATCAAGGTGTTCCGGCAGGCGAGCAGATCGACGCGGGAAATGGGGGCGTCGCGCGTGATGTCGTGCCTGCCGAAGATCACCCGGCGGCGGAGGTCACGCCGGAAGGCGAAAAGGTTGCCGGTCGGCTCGAAGTACTTCTTCTTCAGCTCGTCGGGCAGCCGTTCCATCGACTTCGCCGGGTACAGCCCTGTCCTCGCCTCGCGCAAGGCTTCGTCGTCGACGTCGGTGCCGTAGATCTTGACCCGTCTGGTGCTTTCTTCGATGCCGAGGTGTTCCGCGAAGACGATCGCGAGGGAGTACGCCTCCTCGCCGCTCGAACAGCCGGCGCTCCAGATGCGGATCTCCTCGTCGTCGCCGACCCTCGCGACGATTTCGGGGACGACCGTCTTCTGCAGGCAACTCCAGGCCTCGGCGTCACGGAGGAAACTGGTGACGTTGATCAGGATGGTGTTGAACAGTTCCTGGAATTCGTCGGCGTTGATCTCCAGGAAGTCCTGGTACTCGCGGTACCCGGTGATCTTCACCGTCTGCATCCGCTTCTGGATCCGGCGAGCCAGCGAAGTCCGCTTGTAGCCGGTGAAATCGAAACCGCGGGAGTCCCTGATGAACGCCAGCAGGGTTTCGAGGCCTTGGCTGTCTTCGAGTTCGCCGTCCGGCGGGGTCATCCCGTCCTCGTTCCGTTGACCAGGCCGACGAGCGCACCGGCGATTTCACCCAGTGGCAGCACCAGGTCGACCGGCACGGCCTTGACCACGGCTTCGGGCATGCCCTTGAACTCGGCGGTCTCCGGATCCTCGGCGACAACGGTACCGCCCCTCGCCTTGACCGCACCGGCGCCCGTCGCGCCGTCGGAGCCCGTTCCGGTGAGGACGCAGGCGAGTGCCGCGGGGCCGTAGACCGAGGCGACGGATTCGAAGAGCAGATCGGCCGACGGCCGGACGAACTTCACCTGTTCGGTCGTCGACAGGCTGAGGACGCCACCCGGCTTCACGAGCAGGTGACGATCCGGCGGTGCGACGTAGGCCACGCCGGGCCTGATGACGTCACCGGTCTCCGCCAGTTTGATCCGCAGCGCGGATCGGCGGTCGAGAATGTCGCCGAGCAGCGTTTCGTGCCGGGGGTCGAGATGCTGGACGAGGACCAGCGGCGCGGGAAAATCGGCTGGCAGGGCACCGAGCACCTCGATGAGTGCCTTGACTCCGCCTGCCGAAGATCCCACGGCGACGATCTCGTAAGCCGCCTCGAAACGGTCGGGGAGGCGCATACTCCGAGCGTAGTGCTCCCGGGGCCGCGCCGTGTGTTGGTCGTCCTAGGCCGAACCGCCGACGCGACGGATGATCTTCGCGAGGATCGCCGAGACGACCATCCAGAAGACCGCCGCGATGCCGTAGTTGATCAGCACGCGCAGCTTGGCGTCGGCGGGCATGAAGAGGTCCTTGAAGCCCAGCAGCAGCCCGTCGGCCCAGCCGCGGACGAACGAGACGATGCCGTTGTCCGGGTTGGCCTCGCCGATCACGAACACGATGTGCAACACCAGGATCGCCGCGAAGATCAGCCCGATCCAGCGGACGATCCCGGCCAGCAGACCGGCCGCGCGCCCACCGCCCGCGCGCCAGTCGATCTTGCGCCTGGTGGCCTGATCTGCGGTTTCCTTCTCTTCAGCGTGCTCGCCCATGCCGGGCAGTGTGGCACGCCCTCAGGTCCGATTGCTACCCGCGAGTAACCCAAATGGGCGCCACTTGAGTCACGGTTCGATCGCGGCCCGGGTTTCCTTTCGGGAGATCTCGTGGTTAAGGTGGCGTCGTGGCTCGAGCTCTCCTGCTTCGCTGCCGCGACGGGGCCTGATCTGACCGGCTCCCCGTCGCGGGGCTTCGTGGTGCCGGTCGTCGCACCCGATTCTTCAGGAGAACCCTCTTCTCATGAGCATCCGTAAGCCCACGCGCCCGGCCCCGTCCGAACAGGCTTCGTGGAACACCCAGCGCGGCACTTCGATGCCCGTACATCGCTATCGCCCCTGGTACCAGCTGGTCGAGGACATCGAGCTGCCCGACCGCACCTGGCCGGACAAGCGCATCGACACCGCTCCGCTGTGGTGCGCCGTCGACCTGCGCGACGGCAACCAGGCCCTGATCGACCCGATGTCGCCCGCACGCAAGCGCAAGTTCTTCGATCTGCTGGTCCGCATGGGCTACAAGGAGATCGAGGTCGGCTTCCCGGCGGCGTCGCAGACCGACTTCGACTTCGTCCGCGAGATCATCGACGAGGGCGCCATCCCGGACGACGTCAGCATCCAGGTGCTGACACAGTGCCGTCCGGAGCTGATCGAGCGCACCTTCAAGGCGCTCGAAGGGGCGCCGCGCGCGATCGTGCACATCTACAACTCGACGTCGATCCTGCAGCGTCGCGTGGTGTTCCGCGAGGAGCGCATCGGCATCACGAAGATCGCTTCGCAGGCCGCTGAGCTGGTCGTCGACTACGCGGCGAAGCAGCCGGACACCGACTTCCGCTTCCAGTACTCGCCGGAGTCCTACACCGGCACCGAGCTGTCCTACGCGCTCGAGGTCTGCAACACGATCACCGAGATCTGGCAGCCGACGCCGGCGAAGCCGGTCATCCTGAACCTGCCCGCCACCGTCGAGATGGCGTCGCCGAACGTCTACGCCGACTCCATCGAATGGATGCACCGCAACCTGGACCGCCGCGATTCGGTGATCCTGTCGCTGCACCCGCACAACGACCGCGGCACCGGCATCGCCGCCGCCGAACTCGGCTTCCAGGCCGGCGCGGACCGGATCGAAGGCTGCCTGTTCGGCAACGGCGAGCGCACCGGCAACGTCGACCTGGTCGCGCTGGGCATGAACCTCTACAGCCAGGGCGTCGACCCGCAGATCGACTTCTCCGACATGGACGAGATCAAGCGGACCGTCGAATACTGCAACCAGCTGCCGGTGCACGAACGCAGCCCGTGGGCCGGTGACCTGGTGTTCACCGCGTTCTCCGGCAGCCACCAGGACGCGATCAACAAGGGCCTCGACGCGATGAAGGCCGCGGCCGACAAGGCGGGGAACCCGGTCGACGAGCATCCGTGGGAGGTCCCGTACCTGCCGATCGACCCCAAGGACATCGGCCGCAACTACGAGGCCGTGATCCGGGTGAACTCGCAGTCCGGCAAGGGCGGCGTCGCCTACATCATGAAGGCCGAGCACCAGCTCGACCTGCCGCGGCGCCTGCAGATCGAGTTCTCGAAGGTCGTACAGCGGCACACCGACACCGAGGGCGGCGAGGTCGACCCCACCACGATGTGGAACGCGTTCTCGGCCGAGTACCTGGAGCTGAAGACGCCGCTGGAGCTGGTCCGCCAGCACGTCAGGGACAACGGCGACGGTGAGTACGACATCACCGCCACCGTGCGGGTGGAAGGTGACGAGCACGAGATCACCGGTCGCGGCAACGGTCCGATCGCGGCGTTCTTCGACGCGCTGTCGACCGTCGGGTTCGACCTGCGGCTCCTGGACTACAGCGAGCACACGCTCTCGCCGGGCGACGACGCGCGGGCGGCGTCGTACATCGAGTGCGCGATCTCCGACCGCGTGTACTGGGGCATCGGGATCGACCCGTCGATCGTGACCGCCTCGCTGCGGGCCGTCGTGTCCGCCGTGAACCGGGCCAACCGGTAAGTCACCGAACCTAGTGTCGCGTGATCTCCGCAGGATCACGCGTGATCTCCGTCTGATCACGCGTGATCTCCGTCTGATCACACGTGATCGCCGCAGGATCACGCGACACTAGAGGACTACTTGCGCCGATTAGAGGGCCTTCACCGCGGCCAGGATGTCGGCCGGGTCGGTGCGGGTGGTGTAGTCCGGATGGACGTCGATGAAGCGGATGACGCCTTCGCCGTCCACCACCAGGACGGTCGGATACGGCAGTTCCCATTCCTCCGCACCGTTGATCTTCCCGACGTCGCCGATGAGCGTGTCGAACGCCGGTTTCGTCGCGGGGTCGAGGCGGAACGTGATGCCGAGCGCGCGCCCGAGTTCGTTGCCGACATCGGACAGCACGGTGAATTCGAGATCCTTTGTGGACAGTGAGTCGTCCGGGAGCTGAGGACTGACCGCGATCAGCTTCACGCCCGAATTCTCCAGCTCCGGCAGGACCTCCTGCTGATACGTGCGCAACGTCAGGTTGCAGTACGGGCACCACGCCCCGCGGTAGAACACCACGACGGCCGGCCCGTCCGCGACCCGGATCCGGTCGCCGTTCGCGTCCGGCAGCGTCAGGTCCGGCATCGCCGTCCCCGGCTTCGCGGCGGCCTCGGCGATCACCCCGACGAACCCTTCACGATCGGCCTTGAGCAGCTCGGCGACCTCCGCCGGGACGTGGCTCGCGACGTTGGCCCGCAGCTCGGCGAGGTCGGTGTCGAGATCCCCCATGGTCAGCTCCTTGCATTGTACTGATCGGTACAGTGTGGCCGACTGTACTATTCGGTACATGGATGGTCAACCGGCGAAAACCCCGCGCGGACGCCAGACCCGGGAGGCGATCGTCGACGCGGCGGCGGAGCTGATGTACGTCCACGGCGTCGCCGGGACGAGCGTCGACAAAGTGCTCGCGGCGAGCGGCGCCGGGAAATCGCAGATGTACCACTACTTCAAGAACAAGGAGCAGCTGGTCGAGGCGGTGATCAAGCGCTACCTCGAAGCGATCCTCGGCAACCAGCCGACCATCTTCGAACTGCGTGAATGGGCCGACTTCGAGCAGTGGACGCGGGAGATCCTGGCCATCCAGAGCACACCGAAGGGCCCGATCGCCTGCCCGCTCGGCAATCTCACCGGCGAACTCGGCGACGACCCGAAGATCGCGCCACTGCTCGACAACGCCTACCGCGAATGGGAGTCCCATCTCCAACGCGGCCTGGAATCCCTGCAGGCAAACGGAAAGCTGGCCGAAGACGCCAACCCGGCGCGGCTCGCGCAGGCCGCGATGACCTGCATCCAAGGCGGCCTGCTGATGGCGCACCTGAGGCACGACATCACGCCGATCGCCGACGCGCTCAAGATCGCGCTGGACCACCTGAAGAGTCACGCTCGCCCGTGAGCGCGGCGACCTCGTCGGCGAGCGCGTCGAGCACCTTCGCGACAGCGGGCCGCGACGACGCGCCGAGACGGCAGACCGCTTCGACATGCCGCGCCGCCTTGATCCCGGCGAGCGGACGGCAGACCAGCCCACTGCCCCGCCGAGTGTCCATTGTGTACCGGGGAAGCAGCGCGATTCCGTGTCCGGCCGCGACGAGCCGTTCGGTGATGCGGAAATCGTTGATGCGCTGCACCACCTGCGGGCGTACGCCGGTGCGGATGATCAGCGACTGAAGGATGTCGTCGACCGGGAAACCGGCGTTGACACTTATCCAGCGTTCGTCGGCCAGTTCGGCCAGTTCGATGCGCCGCCTTTTCGCGAGCCGGTGACCGGCGGGGAGCGCGACGTCGAGTGGTTCGCGCAGCAGATGGCGCGTCTCCAGCCGTTCCGAACCGAGCGACGGCGCGTGCTCGTCCCGGTGCGCCACCACGATGTCGTAATCCGCGACGAGGCCCGGCACCTCCGGCGGTGTCATGTCGACGTCGCGCACGATGACGTCCAGGCCCTCGAATTCCGCCGTGCGGCTCAGCAATCCGGGCAGCAGCATCAGCCCGGCGGACTGGAAGATCGCCATCCGGACCCGGCCGCGCGGGGCACTGCGGTAAGTGTCCAATTCGGACTCGGCACGATCGAGTGCGGCGAGGACGTCGTCGGCACGGGCGACCAGCGCGCGGCCCGCGTCGGTCAGCCGGAGCCCCCGGCCCGCCGGTTCCGTCAGCGCGAGCCCGACGTCGCTCTGCAAAGCGCGCAGTTGCTGGGAAACCGCGGACGGGGTGCAGTGCAACGCCTTCGCGGCCGCCGTCACGCTGCCGCGGTCGGCGAACTCCCGCAGGGTCCGCAACCGGCCGATGTCCATGCCACCACCCTATGTGAAGCCAAACTGAACGATCATTGAAAATATTATCGCTTGTCCTTCACGATATGCCCCCGTAAGAGTGAAGGCATGCCCGCCCGCGACCGTTTTCTCGCCCTGCTCGTCGCCGTCCTCTGGGGCTGCAACTTCCTCGCCATCCACGCCACCCTCGGCCAGTTCCCTCCCGTCTTCGCGGGCGGGCTGCGCTTCGCCGTCATCGCGATCCCGACGATCCTGTTCGTGCCGTGGCCGAAGGTGAAGATCCGTCACCTGCTCGGCTACGGGCTCGGGTTCGGCACCGGGCAGTTCGCGTTCCTCTTCATCGCGATGGACACCGGTATGCCGACCGGTCTCGCGTCGCTGGTGCTGCAGGCTTCGGCGCCGTTCACCGTCCTGCTCGGCGCCGTCTTCCTGCGGGAACGCGTGTCCGGGCGCCAGCTCGCCGGCATCCTGCTCGCCGTCGCCGGGATGGCGACGATCGCCTGGCAGCAGGCCGGGAACGCCGCCCTGCTGCCGGTGATCCTGACCCTGCTCGGCGCGCTGAGCTGGGCGTTCGGCAATCTGAGCACCCGGCAGGCCGCGCCGGACAACCCGCTGAACTTCGTCCTCTGGATGTCCGTGGTGCCGCCGCTGCCGATGTTCGCGCTGTCGCTGGTCATGGAGGGACCGGCGGAGATCGGCCACTCGCTGAGCACGCTCGGCACCACGACCGGGCTGATCGGCCTCGGCGGCCTCGCCTACGTCGTGTTGTTCGGCACGATCGTCGGCTCCGGGATCTGGACCTCGCTGATGCGCCGCAATCCGGCGGGCGTGGTCGCGCCGTTCTCCCTGCTGGTGCCGGTGGTCGGGCTGTCGATGGCGTTCCTGGTCCTCGACGAGCGGCCTTCACCACTCGAAGTCGTCGCGGCGGCCGTCGTCATCGGCGGCGTCCTGTTCGGTTCGACGAAACGCCGGAAGCGCGAACCGGAGTTCCTGGCCGAAGCCGAAACGCCTCAGCCCACTGGCGTGCGGTGAGGTGCTTGGGCAAGGCGGCCGGCGCGATCCCCTCCGCCCGGAGCCACCGGCCGGCATTCCGCAGTCCGGCCGTGGCGAGGATCTCGGCGATGCCACGGCCGCGACCGGTGAAGACCCGCCGCACGAAATCCTGGTAGCGCTCGCGGTCCGCGTCCGCGACGAGTGATGCCGGCCGTCGGGTCATGGTCAGCAGGCCGCCGTCCACACCGGGCGCCGGACGGAACGCCGTCGCGGGAACCCTGCTGACCAGCCGGAAATCGAACCACGGCCACCACTGCGCGGTCATCATGGTCGCGCCGCCGACGCCCGCCCGACGGCGCGCCACCTCCCATTGCACGAGCAGCACCGCTTCGGTCCAGCCGGGAGCATGCAGGACACGTCGCAGCATCGCGGTGGTCAGATGGAACGGCAGATTTCCGACCAGCACGTACGGCGTCGCTGGAAGAGGGTGGCGCAGGAAGTCGGCGGTGACGATCTCCGTCGGCGGCTCGACCCGGCGCGCCAGCCGTGCGGCGCGGCGATCGTCGAGCTCGATGGCTGTCAGGCGTCTGCCCAGCCGCTGCAACGGAAGGGTCAGCGCGCCGTCACCGGCGCCGATCTCCACGATCGGCCCACCGGTGCCGTCGACGAGCTTCACGACGGTTTCGATGACCATTCGGTCGACGAGGAAGTTCTGGCCGAGTTCGTGACGGCCAGGACGCTGTGTGCGCAAGGGATCTCCGCGGCTTCGAGGGGAGCCGGGCAGCCTGAAGCAGACCCGGCGACGACTCGCTCGGGCAGCGGTTCCTTGCGATGGACGTAGGAGCCGCCGCTAGGCGCGGCGGGTCCTGGTGAATGCGGCTGCACACATGGCGGCGAAACTACCTCGGCCCGAAGACCTTCCGCCAACGATTTTCTACGCGCTGATCCGGCTCGTGCCGAGCCGCTCGACCGGACCGGACAGCGCGGCTTTGACCTGGCGGGTGAGGTCGTCGGTGAGTACCTCGGTCTCCCCCTTTTCCAGCCCGTCGACGACCTGCCGGGCGACGTCGCGCGGGTCGTTCTTGGGGATGTCGAGGCCCTGGGTCATGTCCGTGTCGGTGTAGCCGAGGTGGACGCCGACGACCTGGGTGCCCTGCTCGGCGAACTCGATGCGGAGCGAGTTGGTCAGCGACCAGAAGGCCGCCTTCGACGCGCCGTAAGAACCCGAGCCTGCCGCCCACGACAGGACCGAGTGGACGTTGACCAGCGCGCCACCGTCCTTGAGCTGCGGCGCAAACGCTTGCGCGACGCGCAGCGCCCCGAAGACGTTGGTCTCGAAGACCGGCCGATGCGCGTCGACGTCGCCGGTGAGCAGCGAGCCGAGGCCGAGGATCCCGGCGTTGTTGAAGACGATCGTGGCGTCGCTCGCCTTTTCGGCCAGCGCGCGGACGGACTCCGGGTCGGTGACGTCCAGCGGGAGCGGGACGATCCGGGGATCGCTCTCCTCGCGCGGCGTCCTGGCCGTGGCGTAGACCTTGGCGGCGCCGCGGTCGAGCAGTTCGGCGACGAACGCCTTGCCGAGCCCGCGCTGCCCGCCGGTGACCAGGACGACGGCGCCTTCGATGGAGGTCATGACAGTGCTCCCTTGACAGAAGTGTTTGGCTTTTGCCTCTGTCATCAGAATGGAGACGGAGTTCGACAGAGTCAAGTACGCTTGACCTATGTCATGGACCGCGACGGACCGATACCGGTTGCGCGCCGCCCCCTCGGGACTGGCGCTCGTTCAGGACTTCCTCAACACGAAGGCGATCCAGACCTACGGCCTTGACCTGCTGAGCGATGCCGACCTGGCAGGATCTTGGGCGGCCGAGGCGCTGACGGAATGGTCGCGGGCACGCGACGCCGAAGTGCCCGACATCACGCTGGGCTCGGGCGACCTTCGCGCGCTTCGCGACCTGCGGGAGTCGTTCGTTTCACTCGTGGACGGACAGGACGCGGCCACCGGGAAACCGATCAAAGCGGAACTGGTCCTGCGGGACGGCGTCGTCCGGCTGTTCCCGTCCGGCACCGGGCAGCAATGGCTCACTTCGGCGCTGTGGACGGAGACGTTGCTCGCGCAGCAGTCCGGGATCTGGCCGCGCCTGAAACTGTGCCGTCTCGACGGCTGCCGTTCGGCCTTCTACGACGTCTCGCGCAACAACAGCGGCGTCTGGCACGACGTCCGTACCTGCGGGAACGTCGCGAATCTGCGCGCGTCGCGGGAACGGAAGAAAGCGCTCAGCTGAACGAGGACAGGGCCGACGGGATCGGGATTTCGCCGCCGATGACGTCGAAACCCTGGTTCTCGGTCAGCGGTTCTTCGAGAGTGGCGACCATGACGGCGGCGACGTCGGCGCGAGAGACGCGACCGGGTTCGAGGTGACCGGCGACCTTGACGTGCCCGCTGGGCGGATCGTCGGTGAGTGTGCCGGGCCGGACGATCGTCCAGTTCAGGCTGGAGCGGCGGAGGACGCTGTCGGAGATCTGCTTCGCCATCAGGATCGAACGCACCAGCCTGTCCCCCTGGTCCGGCGAATCCGCGAACTGCGCGGAAAGCTGCACGAACCGCGAGACCCCCGCCTTCTCCGCGGCGCGGATCGCGGTGATCACGCCATCGCGGTCGACGAGGTTCACCGACGCCTGATCCGGATCGGGCGCGCCGATCGCGCTGAGCACGACCTCGGAACCGGCGAGCGCCTCGACGAGGTCGTCCGCGTCGGCGGTGACGTCCGCGACCACGGTTTCGGCGCCGAGCCCGGCGACCTCCTCGGCGCGGCGACGACTCCGCAGCCCCGCCCGCACCTGATGTCCCCGCGTCCGGAGAAGCCGGACCACGTGAATCCCCGTCCGCCCCGACGCACCCAGCACTGTGACCCGCATAACAGAAGTCTGCCTGAAAGCGGCGGCCCGTGCCGAGCTGCGAATGCGCGTGAAGGCCCCCTTCCCTCGGCTCAGCCGAGGGAAGGGGGCCTTCACGCGCTTGGGGTACCTAGAGGATCTCGGCCGCCGAGCCGACGTCCGGCAGGCCGCCGATGTCGGGGTTCAGCTCCCCGGCCTCGACGAGTTCCGCCTTGACCTCGTGCGGTTTGATCCGCCCGTCGCGGATGTCCTCCGCGTAGTGGCAGGCCACCCGGTGCCCGGCGCCGATCTCCCGCAGCTGCGGGCGGTC
This sequence comes from Amycolatopsis sp. NPDC033938, assembly GCF_055575975.1. NCBI lineage: Bacteria > Bacillati > Actinomycetota > Actinomycetes > Pseudonocardiales > Pseudonocardiaceae > Amycolatopsis > Amycolatopsis sp. NPDC033938. Next base: position 37,130 of record NZ_JBVIRO010000020.1, on the reverse strand, counting down.
GGTGGAGCACAGGCTCTGCTGCTTCCACGGGCACCGCGTGTGGAACCGGCAGCCGGACGGCGGCCGCGCCGGCGAGGGCAGGTCACCGGCGAGCAGGATCTGCTCCCGGGTGTCCTCCACCGTCGGGTCCGGCACGGGGATCGCCGAGAGCAACGCCCGCGTGTACGGGTGCAGCGGGTTCTCGTACAGCGCGTCGGCGTCGGCCTCTTCGACCAGTGAGCCGAGGTACATCACGCCGATACGGTCGGAGATGTGCCGCACCACCGCGAGGTCGTGCGCGATCACCAGATAGGTCAGGCCGAGCTTCTCCTGCAGGTCCTCCAGCAGGTTGACCACCTGCGCCTGCACCGAGACGTCCAGCGCGGACACCGGTTCGTCGGCGACGATCAGGTCCGGCTCGACGGCGAGCGCCCGCGCGATGCCGATGCGCTGACGCTGACCACCCGAGAACTCGTGCGGGTACTTCCGCAGCGCCGACTCGGGAAGACCGACGGCGGCGAGGAGTTCGCGCAGCCGCTTGGCCGTCGCCTCCTTGTCCTTGTCGAGGCCGTGCGCCTTCATCCCTTCCAGCAGAATGGATTCCACCGACTGCCGAGGGTCCAAACTGGACATCGGGTCCTGGAAGATCATCTGCATCCGGCGGCGCGCCTTGCGCAGATCCTCGCCCTTGAGCCCGGCGACGTCCGTGCCGTCGAAGACGACGTTGCCGTTCGTCAGCTCGGTCAGCCGGAGGATCGCCCTGCCCAAAGTGGACTTGCCACAACCGGATTCCCCGACCAGACCGTAGGTTTCGCCCTTGCGGATGGCCAGGTCGACACCGTCGACGGCGTACACGTGCCCGACCGTCCGGTCGAACACGACGCCGCGTTTGATCGGGAAGTGCACCTTGAGGTCGTTGACCTCGAGCAGCACTTCCTGCGGCGGTACCGTGTGCGTCATCGGGCCCCTCCTCGTGCGGCCACGGCCGGGACCACCGGGTTGTGGCAGCGCAGCAGACCGCCGCGATCGGGCGTCAGCTGCGGTGAAACCTCCCGGCACACGCCGAGAGCGTTCGGGCAGCGGGGCGCGAAGGCGCACCCGTTGTCCCATGGGATGTTGTCGGACACGGAACCCTTGATCGGGATCAGTTTCTCGCCGCGTCCCGCGTCGAGCCGCGGGATCGACGCGAGCAGGCCGTGCGTGTACGGATGCCGCGGCTCGGCGAACAGCGCGTGCCGTTCGGCGCGCTCGACGATCCTGCCGCCGTAGAGCACGTTGACCTCGTCGCACAGACCGGCGACGACGCCGAGGTCGTGCGTGATCATGATCAGCGCGGTCCCGGTCTCCTGCACCAGTTCCCGCAGCAGCGCGAGGATCTGCGCCTGGATCGTCACGTCGAGCGCGGTGGTCGGCTCGTCGGCGATGAGCAGCCGAGGACGGCACGCCAGCGCGATCGCGATGAGCGCGCGCTGCCGCATTCCGCCCGAAAGCTGGTGCGGGTACTCGGAAAGCCGCCGCGACGGGTCGGGGATGCCGACCTTGTCCAGCAGTTCCGTCGCCTCCACCGACGCCGCCTTGCGCGACATCCCGCGATGCCGTTCCAGCACCTCGGTGATCTGCAGGCCGATCGGGATGACCGGGTTCAGCGAGGACAGCGGGTCCTGGAACACCATGCCGAGGTCACGACCCCGGCGATCGCGCATTTCCCGGTCCGACAGGCGAAGCAGATCCGTGCCTTCGAACGAGACCGAACCGCTGACCTGGTTGCCGCGTTTCGCGAGCAGCCGCATGATCGCCAGTGACGTCACGGATTTACCGCAACCGGACTCACCGACGAGGCCGACCGTCTGCCCGGGTTCGACGTCGAAACTGACCCCGTCCACCGCGGCGAACGGCTTCTCACCACGCCGCTGGAAAACGACCTTGAGGTCGCGTACTTCAAGGAGAGCCATGAAAGATCACCGCCTGTTCTTCGGATCGAGGGCTTCCCGCAAGGACTCGCCGAGCAGCGTGAAGCCGAGCGCGACGATGATGATCGCGATGGCCGGGTAGTACGCCAGCTCGGGGCGGATGTCGAGGAACTGCCGAGCACTGCGGCTCAGCATGATGCCCCATTCCGCCCGGTTCGGGTCCGGGTCACCGAGACCGAGGAACGACAGCGCGGCCGCTTCGAGGATCGCGGTCGCCAGGGTCAGCGTGGCCTGCACGATGACCGGGCCGAGCGAGTTCGGCAGCATGTGCCGCAGCACGACCGCCCCGCGTTTGACGCCGAGCGACGTCGCCGCGAGCACGTGGTCGCTGTTCCGCTGCGCCAGCATCGAACCGCGCAACAGCCGCGCGAAGATCGGCACGCCGACCATCGACACCGCGACGATCACCGTCCACTGGCTCGGCTTCTGGAACAGCGCGGCGACCGAGATCGCCAGCAGCAGCGACGGCACCGACAGCATGACGTCGACCAGGCGCATCAGCACCGTGTCGACCCAGCCGCCGAAGGCACCGGCGAGCCCGCCGATGATCATGCCGACCACGACCCCGATGATCGTGGCGAGCACACCGACCAGCAGGGTGTTCTGCGCGCCGACGAGCAACCGCGAGAGGTAGTCGCGGCCGAAGTCGTCGACACCGAGCGGGAAACCGGGCTGCGCGCCGGGGATGATGCCCTGACCGAGGATGACCTGGCTCTGCAGGTACCGCTCGTAGGGGTCCTTCGGCGCCAGCAGCGGCGCCAAGATCGCCACCAGCAGGAACAGCCCGGTGATCACCGCACCGGTGATCGCGACCGGGCTGCGCAGCATCCGGCGGAGCGCCTCGCCACCGAGGCTGTGCCCCTTCGCCGACGACGCGGCGAGCTTGTCGATCGGCTCCTTCTTCTTGTTCAGCAGTGTGTTCATCGGACACGCACCCTCGGGTCGATGAGCCCGTACGAGACGTCGACCAGCATGTTCACCAGCACGTAGACCAGCGCCCCGAACAGCAGCAGCGCCTGCAGCCGCGGGTAGTCACGCCGTTCGATGCCTTCGGCGAGCAGGAAGCCGAGGCCGCGGAAGTTGAACACCCGCTCGGTCAGCACGGCGCCACCGAGCAGCGCGCCGGTCTGCAGGCCGATGGTGGTGACCACCGGCAGCAGGCCGTTGCGGAGCACGTGACGGCGCCGGACGACCGGCTGGGTCAGGCCCTTCGAGTTGGCCGTACGGATGAAGTCCTCGTTCAGCACGTCCAGCACCGACGCGCGGGTGATCCGGACGATCACCGCGAGCGGGATGGTGGCGAGCGCGAACGCCGGGAGGACCAGGTGCGTGACCGCGTCCCAGGCGGCGTCCCATTCCTGGGTGATGATGCCGTCGAAGATCGCGAAGCCGGTGACGCTGGTGGCGTCGAGACCGGCCATCTGACGGCCCTGCGACGGAAGTCCCAGCGGGGCGGCCAGCACGTCCTGCATCATGTAACCGAGGAAGAACACCGGCACGGCGACGCCGACCAGCGAGAGCACGATGATGACGTTGTCGACGGCCCCGCCGCGGAACCGGGCGGCCAGATAGCCGAACGGGATACCGAGACCGACCGCGATCAGCATCGCGAAGAAGCCGAGTTCGATGGTGGCGGGAAGGAAGTTCCCGATCTCCGACATGACCGGCTGGGCGGAGACCAGCGAGTTGCCGAAGTCGCCGGTGACCGCCCGGCCGAGGAATTTGAAGTACTGGACGAAGATCGGATCGTCGAGGCCGAGGATCCGGTTCAGGTCGGCGATCTTCTCCGGGGTCGCCTTGTCACCCAGGAGGGCGCCGGCGGGGCCACCGGGCAAGGACCGGAGCCAGGCGAAGATCAAAATGGACAGGATCAAGAGCGTCGGTATCGCTTGTAGCAGCCGACGCACGAGAAAACGGAGCACGTGCGTTCCTTTGTTGCCAGCCCGGGAATGGGCTTCAGGGGGTGGGCGCGGTAGCACCCACCCCCTGAGCCGCTAGTGGTGGAGGATCAGTTGACCGTGACGGTGTAGAAACGCTCGTCGGTCAGCGGGCTGGCCACCAGACCCTTCACCTTCGGGCCCACGACGATCGCCGGGGGGCCGTAGGAGATCGGGATGGCGGGCAGGTACTCCATGATCTGCTTGTTCACTTCCTGGTACGCCTTGGTGTGCTGCTCACCGGCGGGCGCGGCGTCCGCGGCCGAGATGGCCGAGAACAGCTCCGCGTTGTTGAAGCCGAACTCCGGCTTCTCGCGGCCGAAGAAGGTGCCGACGAAGTTACCGGCGTCGTTGTAGTCACCGGTCCAGCCGAGCAGGTGCACGTCCTGCTTGCCCGCCTTCTGGACGTCGTCCTTGTAACCACCGTTCCACGGCTTGGCGATCGGCTCGACCTTGATGCCCATGGCCTTCATGTCCTCGGACAGCGACGTGAAGATGTCGGCCGGGTTCGGCATGTACGGCCGGGTGACCTCGGTCGGGTAGTAGAACTTCAGCGTCATGCCCTCGGCGCCGGCCTCCTTCAGGAGGTCCTTCGCCTTCTGGAGGTTGTAGTCGTACTTGGTGACGTTCTCGTTGTAGCCGTCGATCGCCTTCGGCACGAACTGGGTCGCGGTCTCGGCACCCTCGGGGAGCTTCGACTTCACGAACTGCTCACGGTTGAGGCCGTAGGCCAGCGCCTGGCGGACCTTGAGGTCCTTCAGCTTCGGGTTGTTCTTCTGGTTGATGCCCAGGTACAGGATGTTGAACGACGGGCGGATGAGCACCTGCTCGCCGTCGTTGCGCAGCAGGCCGTAGTCCGCGGGCGACGGGTAGTCGTAGCCCTGGATGTCGCCTGCCTTGAGCGCCTGCTTGCGGGCGTTCTCGTCCGGGATGACCTTGAAGACCAGCTTGTCGAGCTTGGCCGTCTGGGTCGGCGCGTCGGTGGCCTTGGAGAGCGTGATCTCACCCTTGGCCTGGTCCCAGCTCTCGAACTTGAACGGGCCGGTGCCGGTCGGGTGCTTCAGCGCGTACTCGGGGTAGGAGAACGAGTCACCGCTCTGGGTGACCTGGTCCGCGTTGTACTTCTTCAGCGCGTCCGGGCTCTGGATCGAGAACGACGGCAGCGTGAAGGCCGCCGGGAAGGCGCCCTTGGCCTTGTTCAGGTTCAGGACGGCGGTCGACTCGTCCTTGGCCTGGCAGTCCTTGAACACCGGGGCGCCGGAGGCGTCACCCTCGTTCTTGGCGAAGCCTTCGAAGACGTCGCCGTAGTAGATCATCTGGCTCTGGGCGGCGGCGCCCTTCATGTTGAACATGCGGTTGAAGTTGAAGCAGACCGCTTCGGCGTTGAACGGGGTGCCGTCGTGGAACTTGACGCCCTTCTTCAGGGTGAAGGTCCACGTCTTGCCTTCGTTGCTGCCTTCCCACTTCTCCGCCAGGCCGGGCTCGAGGTCCGCGGTCCCCGGCTTGTTCATGATCAGGGTGTCGAACATCTGGCGGATGATGCGGAAGGTCTCACCGTCGTCGTTGAACAGCGGGTCGAAGGTCTTCGGGTTACCGGCGGCGCCGAAGACCATGGTGCCTCCCGAGCCACCTCCTGCGCCCTCTTCACGCTTCGACTCGGCACAAGCGGAAATGGAGACCGCGAGTGCGCCGGCAAGCCCGATCAGGGCCACACGGCGCGCTCTGGTCGCCCGCAGTTGCTGCATCTGGCACCCCTTGAGGAGAATTTCGGTGTTTTAGTCACCGTCCGGTCGGTCGGAAACTCGAACTCCGCGGACGATCGGTGTGCTCGCCGACACTAGCGGGAACTCGGCCCGCACTTAAGCACGTGAGGTTACGATCGCGCTACGCGAAGGCCAATACGACCGCAAAGTGTCCGCAATTCCAGACGGAGCGTAATCAATTCTCGATCACTAACGCGCAGAGTGCCGGGTCACTAACACAAATGGGTGTCCACCACTACGCTCTTTGGGTCACTGACAAAACAGGACATCGGCGGGTGGTAGAGGGCCGGTAGTCGTCGTGTCTCGTGAGTGGTAATGGCGGTTCCGGCGAACCCTCTTTAGCTACCTACGGCGGGCGAGCCCCCGGTTGTGGCCGGGCCGTGAAGGACTCCTTGAGGGACTCAGAGTCCCTCGAAGTTCCCCTCACCCGTCGCGGACGGCCGTCACCAGCCGCAGCGGCTGCGCGTGAAGGCCCCCTTCCCTCGGCTCAGCCGAGGAAACTCGACCTTCACATCTTCCCCAGTACATGATGGCCCCCTTCCTTGCGCTAGGCGCAAGGAAGGGGGCCATCATGTACTTCGCTCTGACCGTCATTACCACTCACGACAGTGGTGGCCGCCGCCCTGGTCCCGTCCACGGCGAACCAGCCCCGTTCGAACAGCTGCCAGCGGCGCAGAGGTTCCCGGGATTCCGGGCCGTCGCGGCCGACACCGCGGTCCAGGCGTTCGGTCTCGGTACCGCCGTCCAGCCAGACCAGCAGGGACAACGACGGCCGGATCCTTGCCCTGCCACTGGAAACACCCTCCAGCACCAGGACCTCGGGGACCTCGATCTCGACTTCTTCACCCGGCTGGGGGACTCCACTGGTCCAGTCCACCCGCCGGTACCCGCCCGGTTTGCCCGCGCGCAGCGGCTCCAGGACTCCGGTTTCCAGCCGTGACCACCACGAAACGGGTTCTTCCCAGGTGGCGAATTCGTCGGTGCTGACCAACGCGGTCCGGATCCCCCGACCGGCGAGCTCCGCGACGATCTTCCCTGCCAGCGTGGACTTCCCGGAGCCGGAAGGCCCGTCGATGGCGAGTACCCGGACGGCGCCCAGCCTCGGCGGAGCCGCGAGAACGGCGTCGATCAGCGTGCGCGTGCGGGACTCACTTCCGGGAGCCCTTTGACGTTGTCGGGCGTGGCCGTCCTGGCTTCCAGCGCGGCGACGCGTTCTTCCAGTTCGCGCTGAGCGTCGGCGAGTTCGCAGCGGAGCAGCGCGATCTCCTCGACAGAGGTCCGGACCTCTTCTTCGAGATGCCCGACCTCGGTGGACAGATGCAACGCGACCAGCGCCAGAACCACGCCTGCCAACAGGAATACGAAGTTCGACGGCGTCTGGACGCCGGTTACGCGAGCCAAGAAGTCGGCGGCCTGCGGAACGAGGGCGAGGACCACCACACCGATGGCGAGGACGAGCCACACACCCGCGTACTTCTCACGCAGTTTCCGCCGCCGCATCATCTCGAGGACGACGAACAGCACGAGACAGGCGACGACAATGCTGAGAATGCGCCAGCCAGCCATGATCAGCTCCTTTTACGCCGAATCCGACGAGTCGACGGCGGGGCGGCGGCGCACCAGCGCCAGCAGCAGGGCAAGTCCGGCGCGACCGAGGTAGACGGCCGATTTCACCGGCGAATGGCTCGGCGTTCCGGCCGCCCGTTCGCGCATGATCACCGGGATTTCCTTGATCTTCAGTTCGGCCCGGATCGCCATCACCAGCGACTCGACCGTGTCGCCGAGGTATTCGGCCGGGTAGTACGCGGCGAACAGTTTGATCGCGCGCGGACCCATCGCCTTGAACCCGGAGGTCACGTCGGTGAGCTTGGTCTTCCCGAGCCGGGAGAAAACGAGCGAGAGCACGACCATCGCGTATTTCCGCGGGCCGCTCGCCTTGTACGAGCCCTTGCCCGCGAAACGCGAGCCGATCGCGATGTCGGCGTCGTCGAGCGCGTCGAGCAGGGCGCCGACCTCTTCCGGGTCGTGCTGGCCGTCCGCGTCCACCTGGACGACGACGTCGTAGCCACGGGCGGCCGCGTACCGGAAGCCGGTGCGCATGGCGCCACCGACGCCGAGGTTGACCGACAGGCGGGCCACCTCCGCGCCCGCGGCACGGGCGAGCTTGGCGGTGTCGTCGGAGGAACCGTCATCGACCACCAGCACGTCCATGCCCGGCAAGGACTGCTTGACCTGGGAAATGACCGCGCCGACGCTGGCCTGCTCGTTCAGGGCAGGCATCACGATGAGTACGCGACGAGTGGTCACGGACGTACTGGACACTGGATCACTCTATCTTCTTACTGGCCGTGAGCGGTGTCGGACCCGGTGCTGGCGCCCGCGGCGACCACACCTTGCTGACCTTCGATTTCGTAGATCGACGCGTCGGAGTTGTGGAAGACGCGCTTGAAACCCGGAGTGATGTCGAGGCGCTGGAGCCCCACCGCCGGCTTCGACGCCGGCGCCACCTTGCCCTTGCCGACGATCACGTAGCGCACTTTGAGCTCGTCAAGCGCCTGGCGGACGCGGGGCTCCCGGTTGATGTCGTTCAGGAACACGCTGAGCCAGCCCGGCTTGGTGGTGAACTCGGCGCCGTAGTTGGTCCACTCGACGGGCTGAACCCCCGAAAGGGCGTACATCCACACCGAGCCGTCGGCCCGGTCGTTCATGACCCGTTCCCCGGGTACGACGTGCTGGGCGAGCCAGTTGTAGGCCGCCTCCTCGGCCTTGCTGACCGCGGGACCGTCGGTGTACTTCGTCGCGAGCGTCGAGGAGTTGCGGCCGATGTAGCCGCCCTTGCTCAGCGCCATGACCACGAGCCCGATCAGCACCGCGCCGGCGACCGCCGTGGTGAACGGGTTCAGGCCGGGCTTGCGCTCACCGAGTTTCCCGGCGAACTTGCCCGACGCGGTGTGCACGAACTCGCCGAACGCGACCGCGCCCGCCAGCGGCACGAGCGCGCCGATCCGCCAGTGGTCGTTGTAGAACACGCCGGTCAGCGTGTGGATGAGCGGGGTCTCCAGCGAGATCGTCGCGGCGAACAGGCCACCGAGCACGACGTACGCCCCGACCATCCAGAGCATCCGCCGGTGCCGGACCAGGAAGAACACGCCGATGATCGCCGGGACGCCGATCCACCACTGCGGGAAGGCCGCCATCGGGGAGAAGGTGAGCGTCTGCCCGAGCGCGCCGGAGACGGTGGCTTCCGACGCCCAGGACGCACCGGTCACGCCTCCCGCGTTGTAGAGCGCCGGAAGGACCTGCGGCACGCCCAGCACGACCGCCGCCACGATCGTGGCCACCAAGGAGGCCGCGCTGCGGCGCCAGTCGATCTTCTCGAAGCGGAACAGCACCGCGAGCAGGATCAGCAGGAAGTAGACCATGATGACGAAGATCAGGCTGGTGTGCAGACCCGCCAGCCCGGCGACGCCGACACCGATCGCGACCGGCCCGGCGATCCCGCGCGGTTTGAGCAGCAGGTTGGCGAGCGCGAGCATGGCCGGGACGAGGGCCACACCGGCGACGTACGGCCACAGCGGGCCGCGCCACAGCGAGTCGTACGGGAACGCGGTGAACCAGGTGGACACGGCCGCCGCGGCGGCGATCCCGAGCACCGGCATCCGCCAGGCGCGGCACATCGCGGCGACACCGAGCGGGATGGTCAGCACGACCATGAGCGCTGCCAGATTCAATGTCGGCATCATCGTCAGGCCGCCCTTGCCGAAGACCAGGGCGAGCAGCGCGTGGTAGGTGTCCGGATAGAAGTAGTCGGTCTGGTTCGGCAGGTTCGCGATGGTGCCGACCGTCGACGGCCGCGCGTCGCCGTGCTCGGCGATCCAGCGCACCAGGTTGCCGTGGAAGGGGGCGTCCCAGTCCTGTTGGACGTTCTCCAGTGAATGCGAGCCGCGCAGGAAAGTCACCGCACCGACACCGAGACCGACCACGACGCCCGCGCCGATGAGCAGGTGGTCACGCAAAGAGCGCTTCGGCGTCTCATCGTCTTCAGCCCAGTCGGGGTGCCGCTTCGCGGTGAACCGGAGCACGAGGAACGACAGCGCGAAGCCGACGACGGACAGCGCCAGCACCCACAGTCCGACGTTGAGCATCGACCAGCGGATGCCGAGTCCGCCGAGAATCGGGATGCCGATCGCGACGAGGCCGAAGGTCAGCAGCGGGGCCGCCGCGGCGAGGGTCCAGCCGCGCAGCCTGATCGCGGCGCCGAAGACGAGCCCCGGCAGCCAGAACGCCAGTACCACCAAAAGAACGTTCATCGAATTCGCTGTCCAACCCTATTTCGGCGTGAGAACGCCATCGCGTTTCGCGGCGCGTGATGGCGCGGCCACACTATCGAGACGTTTCGGACGGCCGTGCGTTGCCCGTCTCCGGCGTGCCCCGCACCACGAACGCCATCACGACCAGCAGACCGACCGTCGGTCCCGCGGCGAGACCGACGACGGCGCGCACGACGGTGCCGCCGGGGAAGAACAGCAGGACCAGCGCGGTCGCGACGACGACGGCGGCCCAGGTGATCAGCACCTTCGTGGCCTTGGCCTGCGCGACCAGTACGGCGGCGAGCAGCTGCATCGCGGCCAGCAGCACCGACGACCAGACCAGCCCGGCCATCCACCAGGCCTCGGGGTCGTTCTTGGCGCCGTAGACCAGGCGGACCACCCACGGGCCGAGCAGGTAGCCGATCAGCGCGCCGAGGGCCGCGAGCGCCAGCGCACCCGCCGAGCCGAGCGCGAGCAGCCTGCGCAGCCGGTGCTTGCCCTCTTCGGTGCTGGACAGCCGCACCACGGTCGGGACCGCGAGCGCCTGGACCGGCGCCATCAGCGTCAACGGCGTCCTGGCCACGAACAGGGCGAGGAAGAGCACGCCGAGCTTGTCCTTGTCGCCACCGGGCGCGAGCAGGCTGACCAGTGCCGGGTAGCCGGTGATGACGCTCGCGGTGAGCCCTGCGCCCGCGAGGAGCATCAGCATGTTCGTGACGATCGGTTTCGCGGGCTCGTCGGCGTCCAGCTTCGGGTCGACCAGCTTGGCGGCGCCGCGGGCGAAGAGCAGCCAGGCGAACGAGCCGGTCGCGGCGGCGATGGCGAACCAGTACAGCTGGGTGAGCCCGGCGACCACCAGCGCGGCGACCACGAGGATCCGCACGGCCGCCTCGACGAGGATCAGCCAGGAGTAGGACCGGACGTGGTTCTGGCCGATGAGCAGGCCGCGCGCGGCGAACTGGAAGGCGAACGAAAGGCCGCCGGCCAGCACGATCACCGCGAGCGCGAACTGGCCGCCGTAGACCTTGACGGTGATCGGCGGGAGCAACGTGACCAGTCCGACGACCGTCACGGCGATCGCGCTGGTGACGAACGCGACCACCGCCGGGCGCCCGGCCTTGCGGCCCTCGAGCGCGGCGTGCGCGGACTGGCGGGAGATTTCCTGCTCCAGGGGGGAGAGGGCGGCGCCCAGTCCCATCAACATGCCCCAGAAGGAGAGCAGGACGGCGTTGTCGGCCTTCGACAACGTGCGGCCCCAGACCACGGTGAGGACGTAGCCGAGTGCGATGGCGATCAGCAGGTAGACGCCGATGCGGCCGGCGGACTTCCCGGTGTCCTTGGCCAGTTCTTCACTACTCACCGCGTTGCTCATCGACGCAGCTTGGCCCGCAGTGCCATGAAGAGGCCGCGGAGCGCTCCGGCGCCGAAACCGGCGGCGAACACCGGCGCGAGCTGGGCGACGGCCTTGGCCTCGGCCTTGGTCGCGCCGAACTTCGTCACCGCGAACCCGGCGGCCGTCGACCCGGCGGCGGCCAGCGCGACGGCGGTCTTCGGGCGCTTCGCGGCGACACCGAGTCCGAGCACGCCGACGGCCATCGCGGCGAACAGGCCGTTGCGAGCCGGGCCGGGCGACGCCAGGTACGAATCGACGAACGTGGTGCCGCGGAAATACGACTGCCCGATGAACTTCTTGAACGAATCCCGGCCGTGGTAGGTCGCGGAGAACTCAGGGGCGAGGAAGATACGGTGCCGTTCGGCGATCCAGCGCAGAACACCGGTGTCGTCACTCGCGAAACGGACGTCTTCGAAGAGCGACTCGAACGCGTTGGACGAATCCTCGAGAACGTCCTTGGGCGCGGAAAAGAATCCGGTGCCTTTCGGGAAGACGTCGAACTCTTCGATACCGAAGGACATCAACCGCGGGTTCGCGCAATAACGGCGCCACGGGATCTTGACCAGACCCGCCATGAATCCCGCGTACGGATTGTGTTCGGACGCGACGTTGACGTGACCGTTCCACACCGTGCGTTCCGGGTGGTCCACGAGCTGGTCGCGGAGGAAGGTGAGTGAGCCCGGGTCCACGATCACGCGGCTGTCGAGCAGCAGGATCTGCTGTCCGGACGCCTTCGCGATCCCCGCCCGGCGTGCCTCGAACCGGCCGCTGTTCGGCTGGGTGAGGACCGTGATGCCGTACAGTTCCTGCAGCTTGGCGAGCTTGTCGCCGGTGCCGTCGGTGCTGCCGTCGTCGACCACGACCACCTCGACCGGCCAGTTCGCCGCCTGTGCCGACGCGATCAGCGCGCCCACACTGCGGTCGATCCAGTTCTGCTCGTTGTAGACCGGGATCACCACGGACAGGGCCGGGAGGAGCGAATTCGCACTCACCCCGGCGAGGCTACCTTGCGCGGGCCACCAGTATCCTTCGGGCACCGCAGACCCCGACAGAATGGCCCTTCCGGTGATTTCCTTCATTCTCGGCACCACGGCGGAACTGATCAAAATCGCGCCGGTCTACCACGGCATCCTCGAACGCGGGGTCCGGCCGAAGATCTGGTTCACCGCGCAGCACGTCGACGAGGTCTCGGACGTGCTCGCCGACCTGAACCTCCCGGAGCCCGACGTCTGGCTGGTGCCGAAGGAGAAGGCGCACAACCTGGAGTCGCCCGCGCAGGTGCCGGGCTGGGCCGCGCAGGTGCTGCGCACCGCGTGGAGCCGCCGCGCCGAACTGAAGGCCGCACTGGTCGAGGACGGGCGTCCGCCGCTGGTGCTGGTGCACGGCGACACCTTCACCACGCCGTACGGCTCGCTCATCGGGAAGCGGATCCTCAAGTCGCGGGTCGGGCACGTCGAGGCGGGTGCGCGGTCGGGCAGCATCATGTCGCCGCTGCCGGAGGAGCTGAACCGGAAGATCGCCGCGAAGATCGTCGACATGCACTTCGCGCCGAGCGCGCGTGAGGTCAACAACCTGCGCAACGCCCGCGGCGTCGTCGTCGACACCGAGGCGAACACCGCGATCGACGCGATGCGACTGGCCATCAACGGACCGCTCGACATCGAGGGTCTGCCGGAGAAGTTCGGTCTCGCCACCCTGCACCGCTTCGAGCTGGTCTCGCGCGCGGACAAGTACCGCGAGGCGCTGGAGATCCTGCGCGAGCAGAGCAAGCAGATGCCGATCCTCTACATGGCGGGCGCGCCCGAGCGCGAGAAGATCCGCTCGCTGGGCCTGGCGAACCTCTTCGACGAGAAGAACTTCATCATCCAGCCGAAGATGCGGTACCTGAAGTTCCTGCCGCTGGTCGCGCGCGCCGAATACGTCGTCACCGACTCGGGCGGCCTGTCCGCGGAGTGCTACTACCTCGGCCTGCCGTGCGCGGTGCACCGTGAGCGCACCGAGACGCCGCAGCACCTCGGCGAGACCGTCGTGCTGACCGAGATGCGCGGGGACAAGCTGCAGAACTTCCTCGACACCTACCAGAACCGCCGCGGTGAGTCCTGGGTCGACAAGTTCCACCCGTCGGAGATCATCGTCGACACCCTGGCTCGCCTGGGCTACTGCTGATCCAGTGGGCCGGTGATGCGGGCGTCGGCTGGCGGCCGGGCCGTGAAGGCCATCGCGAGCCGCAACAGCACCACCAGTCACAACGGCTGCGCGTGAAGGCCCCCTTCCCTCGGCTGAGCCGAGGGAAGGGGGCCTTCACGCGCAGCCCCGGTACATGGGGGCCGTAGGCCACGAGTAGGTACCTAAGAGAAGGTCTAACGACACTTACCACCTGGACCCACTGCCCACCGCACCTCACTCGGTCGCCAAGTGCGGACCGCCACCGGCGCACCCCTCGGAGCGCTATGAAAGGTCCTTTCCTTGCAAATTTTGCAAGGAAAGGACCTTTCATAGCGCTCGAAACCAGCGAAGCGGCGCTTAGAGAGCCCGCCGTCCGGAGAGGGCGCGGCCCAGCGTCAGCTCGTCCGCGAACTCCAGGTCACCGCCCATCGGCAGCCCGGACGCCAGCCGCGTCACCCGAAGGCCGGGGAAGTCGCGAAGCATCCGCACGAGGTATGTCGCGGTCGCCTCGCCTTCGGTGTTCGGGTCGGTCGCGATGATGATCTCGCTGATCTCCGCGCCGCCGATCCGCGCGAGCAGCTCACGCATGCGCAGCTGTTCCGGCCCGATCCCGGACAACGGGTCCAGCGCGCCGCCGAGCACGTGGTAGCGGCCCTTGAACTCGCGCGTCCGCTCGACCGCGAGCACGTCCTTCGGCTCCTCGACCACGCAGATGACCGTGAGGTCGCGGCGGGTGTCACGGCAGATCCGGCAGGTCTCCTGCTCCGAGACGTTGCCGCAGACCTCGCAGAACTGCACGCCTTCCTTGACCTTGCCGAGCACTTCCTGCAAGCGCGAGATATCCGCGGGATCGGCCGCCAGCAGGTGGAAGGCGATCCGCTGCGCGCTCTTGGGACCGACGCCGGGCAGCCGCCCGAGCTCGTCGATCAAATCCTGGACGACACCCTCGTACAAGCTAGCCGCCGAGCCCGGGGAAGCCGCCGAGATCCGGCATCCCGCCACCGAGGCCGCCCGCGAGCGGGCCGAGCTTCTGTTCGGTGAGCTTCTGCGCGTTGGCCGAAGCGTCCCGCACGGCCGCGACGACCAGGTCGGACAGGGTCTCGACGTCGTCGGGGTCGACCACCTTGGGGTCGATGGACAACGACTTGAGCTGGCTGTCGCCGGACACGGTCGCGGTGACGAGGCCACCGCCGGAGGTGCCGGTCACCTCCGTGTTGGCCAGTTCTTCCTGGGCCTCGACCAGCTTCTGCTGCATCTGCTGTGCCTGCTGCATGATCTGCGACAGGTCGAAGCCGCCACCGGGTTGCACCATGATCCGATCGGTCCTCTCCTGGAAAATCCGTGCCGCCTACCAGCCTAGCCGCCACTCGTATGGCACCGTGGGCGCCGTGCGACGACGGCTGAGCCTGGTGATGGCGATCGGATTGACGCTCTTCGCGGCGTGTGGTGTCGAAACCCCCGCGTCGCCACCGTCGACCCCATCCGCTCCCGGTACCACCACCGTCTTCACCACCCTTCCGCAGCCGACACAGCCGACGCGGCCGAGCGCGCCGCCTTCGAGCGCGCCGCAGCCGCCGCCCGCCACCCAGCGGCCGCCGACGGGCAAGGTCGTCGTGCTGGACCCCGGGCACAACGGCGGCAACGCGGGCAGGCCCGGCGAGATCAACAAGCAGGTGCCCGCCGGACGCGGCAAGACGAAACCGTGCAACACCACCGGGACCTCGACGAATTCCGGCTACTCCGAGCACGCCTTCACCTGGGATGTGTCGCAGCGGATCTCGGAAGCCTTGAGCGCCAAGGGAATCCGGGTCATCCTCACCCGGCAGAACGACAACGGCGTCGGGCCGTGCGTCAACGAACGCGCCGCGATCGGGAACGACGCGGCGGCGGACGCGGTCGTGTCGATCCACGCCGACGGTTCGAATTCCGCCGGTGCGCACGGTTTCCACGTCGCCTATTCGGCGCCGCCCTTGAACGCGCAGCAGGGCGAGCCCTCGGCGAAACTCGCGACGGCGTTGCGGGACGGCCTCCGCGCGGGCGGCTTCCCGACGTCGACCTACCTCGGTTCGAACGGGCTCGCGCCGCGTGCCGACCTCGCCGGGCTCAACCTCTCCACCCGGCCCGCCGCGCTCGTCGAATGCGGGAACATGCGCAACGACGCCGAAGCCGCTGCGATGGCGAGCGAAGAAGGACGTCAGCAGTACGCCGCCTCCATCGCGAAGGCCATCGCGGACTACCTCGCGGCCTAGTGGAGCAGGTCCGGCCGGCCCTGCCGCCGGTGCTGATCTATCCCGCCGACGGGTTGGCCGTCCGCCCGGCGGACACGACACCTCGGCACCTCGATCGGCACCGCGAGCAAACAGGCCGCCGCACGGCGCTGCTTTCCGCCGAACTCCACGAAGGGACCCCGACATGAAATCGGTGCTCGCCGCCGTCGCGCTGATCCTCGGTACGGCCGCTCCGGCCGCCGCGGCGACGGATTTCCCGGTGCTGCAGATGAACCTCTGCCGCAGCGGGCTCGCGAAATGCTTCAACCAGGGCGGTACCGATCCGATGGCCAAGGCTGCGACCACGATCGTCGCGGTGAATCCGGCCGTCGTAACGTTGAACGAGTCCTGTTCGGCGGAGACGACGAAGCTGGCCGCCGACGTCAAGGCACAGTCGGGCCGGGCTTACACGGTCGTGTGGCAGCCGGTCGGCAAGAAGGAGAACGGCACGACGACGCCGTACCCGTGTACGTCGGGCCGCGGCGAGTACGGCATCGCGGTGCTGGCCAGGCAGGATCTCGGCGCGGTGCAGGCGCGCGAGGGCGGTTACCACGGGCCGCAGGACGGCGGCACGGAACAGCGTGCGTACCTGTGCGCGAAGTTCGGCACGGTCAACGCGTGCACCACGCACCTGTCGACGAAGCGGCCGGCGGTCGAACAACAGTGCCAGGACCTGAAGAACCTGCTGGCGAAGTACGGCTCGGGAACCGTCTTCGGCGGCGACCTGAACCTGCGCTACCCAGGGGATCCGAGCGCGCAGGCGTGCGTGCCCGCGGGCTCGTTCCGGAAGGGCGACGGCAGCGTGCAGCACATCATCGCCGGCGGCGCCTTCGGCTTCGGAAGCTCCGGGAAGACGTCGATCCCCGGCACCGATCACCCGGCCTGGCGGGTCACCCTGACCCGCTGACCCCCGCGTTTCTCGTCAGCGTTCGTCGAGCGGGCGGGCGTTGAGGTGGTCGGTGAGCAGTTTCCGGGCGATCTCCTCCGGATCCTGCTCGGGCGGGAGCGGCGGAGGGGGCGGCGCGGGGCTCGCGTCCTCCGAGTAGAGCTCTTCGTCGTCCTCGACCGGCTCTGGCGGGAGCGGGATATCCGGTTCGGTCGTCGCCACCTTGGGCCGCTGAGGCTCCGGCTTCGGCGGCGGAGGCGCCGCGGGGGCGCCGGACGCCTCGGCGGACCGGCGGGTGAACGATCGCTCGGCCGAGGGCGGCGGCGCGGCGGCCTTGGGCGCGGCGGCCTGCCGGGGCTGCGCGGCGCCGTGCACGCACCGCACCTGCCAGTCGCCGCCGAAGACCTCCTTGAACGCGGCCGCGATGCGCTCCGTGTGCTGCGGCTCGGAAAGCCTGAGCGCCACCGGCTCCGCGTTGTGCGTGAGCGTGACGGCGTTGCCTTCGACACCGACCACACTCGCCTGCGTGAGCATCGCCCCGGTCACGGCGCCACCCGGGAGCTTGCGGATCGCGGCCTGCACCTGCGGCCAGCGGCCGCGGATCCCGTCCGCGTCCGACCCACCACTCGAAGCCGCCGCGGGCGCCGGAGCGGCAGCGGGCGCGGAAGGACGTTGAGGAGCGACCGGCTCCGGTCGCGCGGCGGGCTGAGCCGCCGGGGCGGGCTGCTGCACCGGCGCGGCCTGCTGAGCGGGAGCCGGTGCGGCGGCGCGACGTGACGGCCGCTGGAACTCGCGAACGGGCTCTCCGGCGGGAGCGACAGGGGTCGGCGCCGCGCCCACCGAAGCGACCGGGGCCGTCTGGGCGACCGGAGCAGCCTGGACGGCTTGGGCGGCACCACCGGCGACAGGCGCGGGGGCCGAGGCGGCGCGGCGCTCAAGCCTTTCGAGCCGGGCAAGCAGCGCGTCGGTGCCCTCGGCGACCGACGGCAGCAGCATCCGCGCCGTCAGCAGTTCCAGCACCAGCCGCGGCGAGGTCGCGCCCCGCATCTCCAGAAGTCCATTGTGGACGATGTCGGCGTAACGCGAGAGCGTGGCGGGCTCCAGCTTGGCGGCCTGCTCCTGCATCTTCTTGAGCTCGTCGTCCGGCGCGGCGACCAGTCCGCGCTCACCCGCGTCCGGCACCGAACGCAGCATCACCAGATCGCGCAGGCGGTCGAGCAGGTCGGTGGCGAACCTGCGCGGGTCGTGCCCGGCCTCGGCGAGCTTCTCGACGGTGCCGAACACCGCGGCCGCGTCGTCCGCGGCCAGCGCGTCGACCATGCCGTCGATGAGCGCCACGTCGGTGACGCCCAGCAGGGACACCGCCCGCGAGTAGTCGACGCCGTCCGGCCCGGCCCCCGCCAGCAGCTGGTCCAGCACCGATTGCGTGTCCCGCGCGGAACCGCCGCCGGCGCGGATGACCAGCGGGTACACCGCGGGCTCGACCTTCGCGCCCTCGGCGGCGACGTTGCGTTCGAGCAGCTCGCGCATGGAACTGGGCGGGATCAGCCGGAAGGGGTAGTGGTGCGTCCGCGACCGGATGGTGGGCAGCACCTTGTCCGGTTCGGTGGTCGCGAAGATGAAGATCAGGTGCTCCGGCGGCTCTTCCACGATCTTCAGCAGGGCGTTGAAGCCCTGCGTGGTGACCATATGCGCCTCGTCGATGATGAAGACGCGGTAGCGCGAGTCCGCCGGGGCGTAGAAGGCCCTGTCCCGCAGCTCGCGGGCGTCGTCGACACCACCGTGACTGGCGGCGTCGAGTTCGGTGACGTCGACGCTGCCGGGACCTTCGGGCGCGAGGTTACGGCACGAGTTGCACTCGCCGCACGGATCCGGTGTCGGGCCCTTCGCGCAGTTCAGCGATCGCGCCATGATGCGCGCGCTGGAGGTCTTGCCGCAGCCGCGCGGGCCGGAGAAGAGGTAGGCGTGGTTGATCCGGCCGGCCGCCAAGGCGGTGCGCAGCGGATCGGTCACATGCTCCTGCCCGACGACCTCGGCGAAGGTAGCCGGACGGTACTTTCGGTATAGAGCTAGAGCCACGCGGCGAGACTACCGGGAGGGCCCGACAGGTGGGACCAGCACCGACCCCAGGCACCTACCCGGTCCGCTTCGGCACCGCCGAACTGCTCCGCGACGCCGACCGCCCGAACGCCTGGATGATCACGGTCGACGGGGTCGCCCAGTCGCACGTCAACCTCGACGACCCCACGGACCTCGAGTTCGACTACGTCCGCCGGATCGCCGACGTCGTCGACTGCCTCGGCGAAGGCCCGCTCGACGTGCTGCACGTCGGCGGAGCGGCCTGCACCCTTCCCCGCTACATCACGGCGACGCGGCCGCGCTCACGTCAACTGGTCTTCGACGCCGACGGCGAACTCGTCGCGCTCATCCGCGAGCAACTGGGAGTGAAGGGCCTGAAAGTCCGGGTCGGCGACGGCCGCGAAGGCGTCTCCGGCAGGTATGACGCTTCGGCCGACCTGGTCATCGTGGACGCCTTCGAGCGCGGAGTGTTCGCCGGCGGGCTCGCGACCGTGGAGTTCACGAACGAGGTCGCACGAGTCCTCCGACCTGGTGGTACCTACCTGACGAACGTCTCGGACGGCCCGAACCTGCCGTTCCTTCGCCGCTTCCTGGCGACACTGGCGACGTCGTTCCCGCACCTGGCGCTGCTCGCGGAACCGGGTGTTCTCCGGGGCCGCCGCTTCGGGAACATCGTGGTCGCCGCTTCGCGCGTCGAGCTGCCCGTCACCGACATGACCCGCCGGGCCGCCTCGGCCACCTACCCGGCGCGCTGCGTCGCCGGCGAAGACCTAAGGCTGCTCCAAGGCAAAGCGCGCCCCATCACCGACGCGGACGCCTTGCCGTCCCCGATACCGCCAAAAGACGTCTTCGGGGTCTTCTAGCCCGGGAACGAAAGGGGACCCCGCGCACCCGTCAGAGCTTGCTTATCCTTGCTGCCTTCCGGCCCTGGGGAGGTTCACAAGATGGACGCCGCGCGGGGTCCGGGGACCAGTGTAGTCACTCCCTCCCCGGCATGGAGGACAGTGGGGGGTATGAGTACTCCGACCTGGGAAGATGTCCTCAAGGCCGCCGAAGCCGTTCATCCGTTCGTGCGACGCACGCCGGTGCTGCGCGCCGAAGTCGACGGGCGGCCGCTCGTGCTCAAGCTGGAGCATCTGCAGCGGAGCGGGTCGTTCAAACTGCGGGGCGCGGTGAACGCGCTGGTGAGCGGTCCGCTGCCGGAGCGGGTGCTGACGGCGTCCGGCGGCAACCACGGGTTGGGCGTGGCGACAGCCGCTTCGCTGCTGAATCTGCCTGCGACGGTGTACGTGCCTGAGTCCGCTCCGCAGGCGAAGACGGATCGGATCGAGGCCACGGGCGCGAAGCTCATCCGTCACGGCGCGACGTACGCCGAGGCGGCCGCGAAGGCGCTCGAAGCCGCTTCCGAGCCGGGTACGCGGTATCTGCACGCGTACGACGACCCCGCCGTCGTCGCCGGCCAGGGCACCGTCGCGGCCGAAGTGATCGAGGACGCGCCGGACGTCGACGCCTTCCTGGTCGCGGTCGGCGGTGGCGGGCTGGTCGCCGGGACGTCGTTGGCCGGGCTGCCGACGTTCGGTGTCGAGCCGGAGCGGTGCCGTGCGCTCAACGCGGCGCTGGAGGCGGGCGCGCCGGTGGACGTGGACATCGACTCGGTGGCGGCGTCCGCGCTGGGCGCCACCAGGATCGGGGGCGTCCCGTTCGAGGTGCTCCGGACGCGAGTCACATCCGTGCTGGTCAGCGACGCGGAACTGCTCGCCGCGCGGGACCGGCTCTGGGAGGAGTTCCGGCTCGCCGTCGAACCGGCCGCGGCGGTCCCGTTCGCCGCCTGGCTGGCCGGGCGGACCGGCGGCGAACTGCCTTGCGTCATCTTGTGCGGCGCGAACAGCGAATGGACGCCGTGAAACGGCCCTGACTCAACCCTGGCTCGGGGCGGACCGGAACTGAACCCGGAACTCCGTCCGCCCCGGACGGCTGGCCACCCCGACCTGCCCGCCGTGCGCGGCGACCACGGCGGCGACGATGGCCAGCCCGAGTCCGGTGCTGCCCGCCGCCCGCGATCGGGAATCGTCGCCGCGGGCGAACCGTTCGAAGACGTCCGGGAGGATCTCCGGCGGGATTCCCGGACCGGTGTCCACAATAGACAGTGTCACCACCGAGTCCACTGTGGATAGAGAAGTGGTGACCTCGGTGCCCGCCGGGGTGTGCGTGCGCGCGTTGCCGAGCAGGTTGATCACCACCTGGTGCAGCTGACCGGCGTCACCGAGGACGGTGATCGGTTCGGGCGGGACCTCAAGCAGCCACTTGTGTTCCGGCCCGGAGACGTGCGCGTCGGCGACGGCGTCCGCGACCAGCCGGGAGAGATCGACCGGCTCGTGCACCACCGGACGGCCGGAATCCAGGCGCGCGAGCAGCAGCAGATCCTCGACGAGACCGGTCATCCGGGTGGATTCCGACTCCACCCGCCCCATCGCGAACGCGATGTCCGGCGGCACCTCGGAGCCGGAGCGCCGGGTGAGTTCCGCGTAACCGCGGATGGCCGCGAGCGGGGTCCGCAGCTCATGGCTGGCGTCCGCGACGAACCGGCGCACCCGGCTCTCACTGGCCTGGCGCGCGGACAGCGCGGCCGCGATGTGCTCGAGCATGCGGTTGAGCGCGAACCCGACCTTGCCGACCTCGGTCCGCGGGTCGGTGTCCACTTCGGACACTCGCTCGGAGAGCGCGACCTCGCCGCGGTCCAACGGGAGTTCGGCGACCCTGGTCGCGGTGGCGGCCAGCCGGTCGAGGGGTTGCATGGTGCGGCGGACGGTCACCGCGCCGAGCGCGCCCGCCAGCAGGATGCCGCCCGCGGCGACCCCGCCGAAGATGAACCCCAGGTTCCACAGGGTGTCGGTGACCTCTTTGGTCGGCAGTCCGGTGATCGCGATCCCGCCGCCGGGCGTCGCCTTCGCCACCACCCGGTACTCCCCGAGCACCGGGCCGAGGTCCACGTCGCTCGGTTCGCTGCCCGGCCGCGACCGCAGCAGGGTGTCGATCTGTGTCCGGGTGATCTCGTCGTGCGGGAACGGGTGGGCGACCTTGGCGTCGTAGCTCGAACGCAGCACCGCCGCGAGCACGCGCCCGTCCGGGAACACGTTCACGAACAACGAACCGGTGCTCTGGCCATAGGCGCGCAGGCCTTCCGGAACCCCGTCGCCGCCGGGACGGCCCGTCGGCGGCGGACGGCTGGCGCGTTCACTGGTCTCGGCGATCCGCGCGTCGAGCTGGCCGAACAGGAAGTCCCGCAGCGCCAGTTCGGTCACCACGCCCACCACCAGGCAGACGAGCGCGAGCAACCCCGCGACCTGCGCGATCAGCCGCCGTCGCAGAGACCATGGCCGCCTACCCCGCGGGCTTGAGGACATACCCGGCGCCGCGCATCGTGTGGATCATCGGTTCCCTGTCGGCGTCGATCTTCTTGCGGAGGTAGGAAATGTACAGCTCGACGATGTTGGCCTGGCCGCCGAAGTCGTAGCTCCACACCCGGTCCAGGATCTGCGCCTTCGAGAGCACTCGCTTCGGATTGCGCATGAGATAGCGCAGCAGTTCGAATTCGGTCGCGGTCAGCGGCACCAGATCACCGCCGCGGTGCACCTCGCGGCTGTCCTCGTCGAGGGTCAGGTCGCCGACGACCAGCGTCGAACCACTCGGCCCGGCGACCCCGCCCGCGCGCCGCAGCAGCGCGCGCAGCCGCAGCGCGACCTCCTCCAGGCTGAACGGCTTGGTGACGTAGTCGTCCCCGCCCGCGGTGAGCCCGGCGATCCGGTCCTCCACCGCGTCCTTCGCGGTCAGGAACAGCACCGGCAGGTTCGGCACCTCGGAACGCAGGCGGCGCAGCACCTCCAGACCGTTCATGTCCGGCAGCATCACGTCCAGGACCACCGCGTCCGGCCGGAACTCCCTGGCGACGCGGACCGCCTCGGTGCCGTCGGCGGCGGTGCGGATGTCCCAGCCCTCCATGCGCAGGGCCATCGACACGAGTTCCGACAACGTCGCCTCGTCGTCGACCACCAGCACCCGCACTGGGCTGCCGTCGGCACGGCGCAAGCCTGCCTTCCCGGCACCGGACGAAGGGACGTTCACACTGGTCATGCTGCCATCCTTGGCACCTCCCTTGAGGCTTCCCTGTGCCCGGCCTGTGCGTTTCCTGTGAACGATCACCCGGCCGAGTCACAGCGCGTCCCCACCGGCGGCACAGCTTCCGCACAGCGACGGCGCCGAGCATGGCCGCAACCGAGTACACGGAGGCGACCAGATGACCGAACCGACCAAACCCGCCGAGCCCGCGGGGCCCACCGAGCCCGCGACGGGGGAAACCGCCGCCTGGGGCGCGCCCGTCCCGCCCGGTACCCCCAAGAAGGCGTGGTCCGGCCGCAAAACCGCGGTCGCGGCCGGAGTGGCGGTGGTGATCGCCGCCGGCGGCGGAGCCGCGATCTGGGCCGGGACCGTCGCGAACGGCGCGGAACGCGCTCAGGGCGGGATGATGGGCGGCCCCGGCGGTGGCCGCGTGATGATCGGCCCCGGCGGCGGTGCGCCGCGCGACACACTGCACGGCGACTTCGTCGTCCCGGACGGCAACGGCGGCTACCGCACGGAGCGGCTGCAGACCGGGGAGATCACCGAGATCAGCGCGACTTCCGTCAGCTTGACCAGCAAGGACGGCTACAAACAGGTCTACACGATCGACGCGTCGACGAAGAAGACCGGCGACCCCAAGACCGGCGAGACGGTGACGGTGACCGCCAAGGTCTCCGGCGACACCGCGACGGCGACGACCATCGGGAAGGCCGGGCAGAACCAACGCGGTCAGACCGGCGGCCAGCCCGGTCAAGGACAGCCGGGTCAGGGGCAGCCAGGTCAGGGGCAGCAGGGTCAGCCTGGGCAGGGCGGTCCACGCCTCGGCTACTGACCCACGGCGGCGCGTAGTGCGGCGGCCGTCTCGGCGGGCTCCTGTCCGGAGGTGTCGAGGACGACGCGGTCGCCGCGACGCGCCCGCATCCGCTCCGCCTCGGTGACCGCGCGGGCGGCCACCCGGTCCCGCACACCGGGTGGCGCCCCACGGAGTTCGTCGCCTGCCAGCAGCGCGGATTCGCCATCGGCACGGAGCCGGACGCGTTCGGTGAGCGTCGCGGCGTCCGCGTCGAGATGGACGACGGTGACCTCCTCGAAGACCCGACGGTGCTCGGGGCGGAATTCCCTGGCCACGACGAGAAGTCGCCGCGCCCCCGCCTCGCGGTAGCCGCGCCAGAGCGCCGCGAGGTTCGCCGCCTCCAGCGCCGGATCCGGGCCGGGACGCGCGAATCCGAGCTGCGCGAGATCGACGTAGGCGACCGGTTCGCCCTGCTCCCACAACTCTCGCAGCACGGTCCACGCGGCCGTCGATTTGCCGACCGCGGTCGGCCCGGTCACCACGGTCACCGGACCGGGTTGCGGCTCCACGCCCTGGGGCGGGAGAACCGGTCCGTCCTCCACGACACAACGCCGGAACAGGGCTTCCACGGTCTCGTCCGGCCGCTGCCCGGTCGTGTCCAGCTCCTCCCCGAAACCGGTGCGGTCGTAGGCGTCCGCCACCGCGAGGAGGTCCGGGAGCGCGGTGGCCGGCGAACCACGGCCGAGGAAACGGCTCCGGAGTTCGTCTCGGTCACACGTCAGCCGGACGAGCGTGAGATCGAAGTCGCGGCCCTCGAACTCCCGCTCGACGCCGTTCTCGGGGTCCACCACTCCGGACACGACGATCTGCCTGGCGCCCCGGTGGCGCAGGATTTCCAGCACCCGCAGCAGATTCGCCGCCTTGATCGCGTGCGAGGCCTCGCCCCCGCCGGGCGGCGGGCCGATGAGGCCGAGCTGATCGATGTCGACGTAGGCGACGTTGCCGCCCGATTCCGCGGCGCGGATGTACAAACCCCAAGCGGTGGTCGATTTCCCCGCCCCTGGTGCCCCTGTCGTCCAGAGCACGGGCGTCTTCGCGTTTCCCATCGCTTTGGATCTTAGGAACCCGTGTCCACCGAAATTAGGGCAGAGTTGGGCGCGTGCGGGACATCAGTGGTTCGCTGGCGAGACAGGCCTGGGCGGTCGCGGCCGTCTGCCTGGTCTGCGACGCCGGGCTGTACCTCATCGCCGGGCCGCCGCTCTCCCTCGGCTGGCAGGCGTGGGTGGTCCTGCTCGGCGGGATCCTCGCCAACCTCGCGCTCGCCGGGCCGTCACGGTATTCCGGCTGGGTTTCGGCGGCGCACGCCGTGCTGCTCATCGCCGCTCCGCTCCTGCTTTTCCCCTACGACCACTACCTGCAGGCCACCAACTCGGGCGTGCTGATCGCGGGATACCGCGCTGGCGCCTGGCTCGCGACGAAACCCGCGCTGGCCGCGCTCGGCGTGATGCTCGCCGGGTTCGTCGCCTGCAACCTCATCCCGGTCGACCGCGGCGACCGGGACTGGCGCTTGCTGCTCATCGACGTCGGTGTGAGCGGACTGCTCCCGTGGATGGTCGGCCGCTACACGACCGCGCGGCGCGCGTACATCGCCGATCTTCAGCGCGCCGAGGAACAGCGGCAGCAGCACGAAGCCGAGGCGGTGCGCCGTGCCGTCATCGAGGAGCGCACGACGATCGCCAGGGATCTGCACGACGTGATCTCCCACCACGTCAGCGCGATCGGCGTGCACGCCGGGGCCGCGCGGCTCGGTCTGCCGGACGGCGAACCCGCCGTACGTCGTTCGCTCTCCGCCGTCGAATCGTCGAGCCGGGCCGCGATGGCCGATCTCCGGCGCCTGCTGGATCTGTTGCACGGCAAGGAGAACGGGGACGCACAACGGCAGCCGGGGCTGGACAATCTCGACGAGCTGCTCGAAAATCTCCGCTCCGCCGGGCTGCCGACGCGGATGACCAGTCACGGCGGACCGCGTGAACTGCCGGGCTCGGTGGACATCGCGCTGTACCGCATCGCGCAGGAGGCGCTGACGAACGCGCTCCGGCACGGTTTGGACAGCGTCGTGGAGATCGACCTCGCCTACCGGCAGACCGAGGTCGTCCTCTCCATCACGAACGAGATCGGCCGTCCGAGCGGGAACCCGTCGGCCGAGTCGACGAAACGCGGTCTCGCCGGGATCAGGCAGCGCGTCGCGTTGTTCGGCGGGCACGCGGAATGCGGGCCGCTCGACGGCGGGCGGCATTGGCGGGTACGAGTCGGATTTCCCTTGGAGGCGCAGTGATCCGGGTTCTGCTGGCGGACGACCACGCGATGTTCCGGTCCGGGATGCGCGCGGTGCTGGACACCCAGGCGGACTTCGAATGCGTCGGCGAGGCCGCGGACGGACGCGAGGCCGTCGCTCAGGCGGCGGCACTGCGCCCGGACGTCGCGGTACTCGACGTCCGGATGCCCAAACTGGACGGTCTGGCCGCGACCGAGGCGATCATGTCCGCGCCAGGCAACGACACCCGCGTCCTCGTGCTGACGACCTACGACTCCGACGAGTACGTCTACCGCGCGCTGCGAGCCGGTGCGAGCGGATTCCTGTTGAAAAGCCTCGCGCCCGAAGAACTCGTCTCGGCCATGCGGGTGGCCGCGCGCGGCGACGCGCTGATCGACCCGACGGTGACCCGGCGGCTGGTCTCGACCTTCGCCACCAGCATCGAACCCGTCGCCGCCGAACCGGCGGAACTGGAACGGCTCACCTCCCGTGAACGCGAGGTCCTCCTGCTGGTCGCCGACGCTTCCAGCAACGCGGAGATCGCCGCGCATCTGCACGTCGGCGAGGAGACGGTGAAGACACACGTCTCCCGGATCCTGGCGAAGCTCGGGCTGCGGGACAGGGTGCACGCCGTCGTCTACGCCTACCGCAACGGTCTCGTCGGCGGCCGGTGATCAGTTCGCCGGACGCGGCCGCCGGTGACAGAATCGCCACAGGGCACGTCGAGGCGGGGAGCTGCGAATGAAGCGCTGGATCACGCTCACGATCGGGCTGGTCTTCCTGCTGGTGGGCGGCGTTTGGGTGCTCCAGGGCGCCGGCGTGCTGACCGGCAGTTTCATGACCGGGCAGAAGCTGTGGTTCCTGATCGGCCTCGTCGCGTTCCTGGTCGGGGTGGTGCTGGTGGCGGCCACCGCCCGGCGGAGCAGGCGAGCACCCTCCGACGACCAGTCGTAAGGGGCGTTTCGGGTTCTGGCCAAGGGTGTTTCAGGTACCTACGGCGGCTGGGTCCGGTGACGGCCGGGCCGTGAAGGACTCCTTGAGGGACCCAGAGTCCCTCAAAGTTCCCCTCACCCGTCGCGGACGACCATCACGAGCCTCAGCAGCACCACCCGCCGCAACGGCTGCGTGTGAAGGACCCCTTCCCTCGGCTCAGCCGAGGAAACTCGACCTTCACACCTTCCCCAGTGCATGATGGCCCCTTTCCTTGCGCCTAGCGCAAGGAAAGGGGCCATCATGCACCTCACGCCAGCAAGTCCACAGGCCACCAGTAAGTACCTAAGAGAGGGTTCGCTCTAACCCGAATCGCCACTCACGACCAACCCGGCCCACCTCTCACCGGAGCCGGTCGCGTTCGGAACGTCCACAAGGGCGTCAGCGGATCTTGAAGATCGGGTAGCCGGGCGCGATCTCCCGGAGCTTTTCGTCGGACGCCTTCGCGTCGACACCATCGAAGAACACGCCGACCTCGAACTTCCAGCGCTTGAGGTAGGCGCGCAGGATTTCGGGCTTCTCGTCGTCGGCGAGTTCGGTGAAGGTGAACGTTTCGGTGCGGCGCCCGACGGTGAGCTGCCCCTCGCCCGCCACGCGCAGGTTCCGCACCCATTGCGTGACACCGCGGGGAGCGACCAGGTAGCGCTCGCCGTCCAGCTTCAGCAGGTTGACCGGGACCGAGCGGAGTTCGCCGCTCTTGCGGCCTCGAACCGAGAGGACCCGGCTGCCCAGGACGCTCACGCCGAGCTTCGTCAGCTTGAGGACGAACTCGTTGAACGCGTTGGTCGCCTTGGCGGGCTTGATGTAGCGGGTGGCAGCGGCGGTCATCTCGGCTCCTGAAGTCTGGGAGAGCAGTGCTCTCTGTTAAGAGCAGTGAACACCAGGGTGCTGCCTCATGTCAAGAGCAGTGCTCTCGTTTAGGTGCGATGCTCTACAGTGAGAGCGTGCCTGCCACCCAGACCGCACGTGAACGCGCCCGTGCCGAACTCACCCGTGAGATCAAGGACGAAGCCCGCCGCCAGCTCGCCGAGGTCGGCGCGCTCGGCCTTTCGCTCCGCGCCGTCGCGCGGGAACTCGGCATGGTCTCGTCGGCGCTCTACCGGTACTTCTCCAGCCGTGAGCAGCTGCTGACCGCCCTGATCATCGACGCCTACAACGCCGTCGGCGAGGCCGCGGAGGCCGCCGACGACCCAGGAAAGAGCCCGCTGGAACGGTGGGAATCGATCTGGCGAGCGGTCCGCGCCTGGGCGAAGGAGCGTCCGCACGAGTACGCGCTGATCTACGGTTCGCCGATCCCCGGCTACCAAGCCCCGCAGGACACCGTCACACCGGCGGGCCGGGTGGCGTTCGCACTGGTCGCCGTCTTGCGTGACGCGCATCTGCGTGTCGAGACCGAGGTCGGCGAAATGCCCGTCGAGCTAATGCACCAGCTCGACACCGTCACCGACATCCTCAGCGTCAACCTGGCCCCCGAAACGGCGTCCCGGCTGATCATGGCCTGGACCCAGCTGTTCGGAATGATCAACTTCGAGCTGTTCGGCCAGTACGTCGGCAGCGTCGACCCCTCGGACGCGTTCTTCGCGCACGGGGCCCGTCAGATGGCCGAGTTCGTCGGGATCAGGATGACCGGCTGAGCGCGGTCCACGAACGCATCAGCAGCTGGACGGCGTCCACCACGTCCTCGTCACCGGTCCCCTCGGGACTGAGGAAGCGCTGCAGCAGGAGACCGTCCTCGAGCGCGTGCAGGATCAACGCCAGGAAGGCCGGGTCGGCCGGCGGTTCCACGCCCCGCGCGGCGAGCTCGGTCTTGACCGAGGTCTCCAGCAACGCCCTTGTCGACTTCTCGCCTTCACCGACGAGCGGACGCGCCTCGGGATTCCGCAGGGCGTAAAGGGCGAGCTCGGTGCGCAGGGTCAACCAGCCCGCGAGATGTTCGGCGCGCTCGACGTTCCAGGCGCGCAGCCGGTCCATCATCTCGGCGAAGGAACCGACGTCCTCGCGCAGCGCGGCGACCTCCTCGGCCTCGCGCTGGGTCCGGCGGCGCAACAGCTCGACGACCAGCTCGTGTTTGCCGTCGAAGTTGCCGTAGAAGGCACCGCGCGTGAACCCCGCCCGTTCGGCGATCTGCTCGACCGACGTGCCGTTGACCCCGCGTTCGGCGAACAGCTCGGCGGCCGCCGCGAGCAGGCGTTGCTTGGTCTGCTCGCGACTTTCTTCCCGCGTCAAGCGCTTCGCCACATGGCGATCCTAGAGTTCGCGGTCTTTACGCCCGCTCAGCCACACCCCGCCCGTGAGGACGGCGACGGCGACCACGACGGCCAAGCCGGTGAGCGGCCACAGCGCTTGGCTCGCGAAGAAGGCGGCGACGGCGCCGAAGAGCACGGCGACGAGGAGCAACGGCGTGGTCCGGACGGCTGTGGCGGCGGGGACGGTGGCCATGGGAGGTTTCCCTTCGGGGCTGGTGCGCGGAACACTCGGTTTTCGCGGGTGTGACCTCGCCGGCTCGGTGGCCTTACGCCGTCTGGGGCACGGATCACCCTTCCGGGCGAGGGATCCGTGTGGCGGCTAACGTCACGCCGGGGACGACATCGAGGGAAAGGCGGCTCGCGGTGGAGAAGTGGGCGGAGCAGGTCGGCAGGATCCGGGTCATCGGAACCGGGGTGATGGGCCGGGGCATCGTCCAGCTCGCCGTGACAGCGGGGCTGGAAGTCGAGCTCGCCGACGCCCAGCCCGACGCCGTCGAGAAGGCCATCGGCCACGTCGGCGCGATGCTCGGCAAACTCGCTTCGAAGGGCAAGATCACCGAAGACGCCGCCGCGTCCGCGAAGGAGCGGCTGATCGCGGTCGCCGATCCGCTGGCCCCCGCCGACGGCGTCGACCTGGTCGTCGAAGCGGTACGCGAGGATCTGGAGACCAAACGCGCGCTGTTCGCCGGACTGGAACGCGTCTGCGGCCCGGACACCGTGTTCGCCACCAACACCAGTTCACTCTCGGTCACCGAAATCGCCGCCGCGCTGACGGATCCGGGCAGGCTGCTCGGACTCCACTTCTTCAACCCGGTCCCGCTGATGCGGCTGGTCGAGATCGTTCCCGGCGCACGCACCGCCGACTGGCTGCCGCCCGCGATGACCGAACTCGTCCGCGGCTGGGGACACGAACCCGTGCTCGCCCGCGACGCCCCTGGCTTCCTGGTCAACCACGCCGGTCGCGGGCTGGGCACCGAAGCGCTGCAGATCCTCGCGGAAGGGATCGCGAGCCCGGCCGAAGTCGACCGCGTCGCGCGTGACGTGCTCGGCTTGAAACTCGGCCCGTTCGAACTGCTCGACCTCACCGGTCTCGACGTCTCGCACGCGGTGCTGGAAAGCATCTGGAGCGGATTCCACGGCGAACCGAGACTGCGGCCGTCATGGCTGACGCGCCCGCGCGTCGCCGCCGGGCTGTTCGGACGCAAGAACGGCGAGGGCTTCTACCGCTACGTCGACGGCGCGCAGCAGGCCGAGCCCGAGCCGTCGGCGCCGGAAGCCCCCACGACACCGGTGTGGGTCGAAGACGAACGTCTCGGCACCTTGCTGTCCTCGGCGGGGATCCAGGTGGTGCACACGGCCTACCCGGACACCGTCCTGATCGTCAGCCCGGTCGGATCGTCCACTGTGGACACCGCGTTGGCAGCCGGTCTTCCGGCGGAACGGGTCGTCGGGGTCGATCCGCTCGGCGGCTACGGGAAACGGCTGACGCTGTCGATCCACCCCGCGCTCGACCCGGCCGCCGGCCGCACCGCCTGGGGCGCGCTCGCCGCGACCGGGCTGCCGGTGACCGTGGTCCGCGACGGCCCCGCGCCGATCGCGCAGCGGCTGCTGGCGTCGATCGTCAACACCGCCTGCTTCATCGCCGGACAGCGGCTCGCGACGCCGGAGGACATCGACACCGCCGTCCGGCTCGGCCTCGGCTACCCGCGCGGACCGCTCACCTGGGGCGAAGAGGCCGGTGCCGAGTTCGTCCTGCGGGTCCTGCGCGGTCTGGTCGCGAGCACCGGTGACCAGCGCTACCGGCCGAGCGGCTGGCTCACCGAACGAGTCGCGCTCGGCCTGCCGCTCACCACCTCCGGCACCTCACCGGCCGACCTGCTCCCCTGACCCGCCGCAAGGCGAAGCGCGTGAAGGCCCCCTTCCCTCGGCTGAGTCGAGGGAAGGGGGCCTTCACGCGCGATCACCGCTTACCAGCGGCGGTCGGTCACCGCACCGTTGGAGGCGTTCCAGAACACGTAGCCGCCCTGGAAGTTGTTCTGCCGTCCGCCGGAGACCGCGAACTCGTCGGTCGTCGGGTACCTCAGGTAGCCGGCCTCCCAGTTGAGCGCCTCCCAGCGCTGCCGGATGGCGCCCCAGACCCCGTGCGCGTCGGTCTGCATCGTCCAGTAGATGGAGCCTGCCTTGGTGAAGTGGACGTACCGGCCGATACCGTCCGGCGTCGTCGCCTCTTCCATGGTCGGGTACCCCATGGGGCCCGCTTCCCAGCCGAGTGCCTCCCACCTGACCCGGATCCGGCCCCAGATCGCCTGCGCGTCGGTCTGCACCGTGTAGTAGATCGACGCGTTCTTGCTGAAGTGGTTGAACCGGCCGATGCCGTCGGGGGTCATCCGTTCGTCCGTCGTCGGGTAGCCGAGCTCACCGGCCTCCGCGCCCAGCGCCTTCCATTTCATCCGGATCCTGCCGAACACCACGTGCGCACCGGTGTTCACCGTGTAGTAGATCGACGACTGCAGCTTGCCGGGCCACATCGGGAAGTCGTTGTAGCGACCGGTGGTGTCCGGCGTGGTCTGCTCGTCGGTGGCGGGCGGGCCGAATTCCTTGTGGCCGCCGAGGGCGAGGTACTGCTTGAGGATCTCGCCTTCGATCTGCTTGACGCCCGTTTCCTTCGACCAGTACAGCCGTCCGCGTTCGTAGGTGCGGAAACGGACCGTGCCGTCGACCGCTTCGGGCGCGGTCGGCGCGCCGAGTCGTTGCGCCAGCGCGGGTTCGTCGCGGTAACGCTTGTCGATCGGCGTGATGTAGTTCGCCGTGATCGTCTGGTCGGTGGCGCCCATGGTTATCTTGGTCAGCCGTCCGGTTGCCCCGTTGGACCAGCCGGTGAAGGTCGACGAACCGTCCGAAGCGACCTCGGCCGCCTGGATCTCGACAGTCGCGCCCTCGACCACCATCGCCGAAGCGGCTCCGCCTTCCGGCGTGATGCCGAGCGCCGCGGCGACGTTGCTGGTCAGCGTGAGCCGGTGCTCACGGGGCTTCGCGACGTAGGTCTTCGACACCTTGACACCGGCGCTGTCGGTCGCCGACGCGGTGAACTCCAGGTTGGAGTCCGTATGGTCGGTGAACGGCATGGTGATCTCGGGTCCGGTGGCGCCTTGGCCCGGATGCGCGTGGCAGACCGCGTTCTCCGGGCAGTGCCGGATCAACGTGGTCCAGGTGACCGGCAGGTCACCGTCCTCGGCGTCGGTGATCGTCGCGCCGACCTTGATCTCCTCGCCGACCGCGAACAGCCGCGCACCGGGGTCGGTCATGGTCAGCTTCGGCGAGTGGTTTCCGGGCGCCACGGCGATTTCCGTGCTCCCGGCGGCCTGCAGGCCGTCCTTCACCGTCAGCTTGGCGGTGAATTTCTCCACCCCCGCCTCGTAGGTGTGACTGACCTTCGCGCCGGTGCCGGTCTTACCGTCACCGAAGTCCCACTCGTAGGTCAGCAGGTCGTTGTCGAAGTCGTACGAAGCGGTGCCGTCGAAGGAAACCGTGCGGGTCTCGGCGTTCGTCTCCGAAGTGGCGACCGCGACGGGCGCCTTGTTCCCGGTGGTGTAGCTGAGCCGCCGCAGCATACCGCTGTAGATGTCGGCGTAGACGATGTCGCCGTTGGCCGCGGCCGCGAACTTGACCGGGCCGCCGATGCCGGTGAACTTCGGCGGCGTCTCCTGCGGGCGGACGAGCCGTCCCTGCGTGTCGTACTTGGCTGTCCACAGCTTCTCCGTGGCGTAGTCGCCGAAGAAGTAGGCGCCCCGGTACTCCTCCGGGTACGACTCTCCATTGTAGACAATGCCGCCGGTGACACTGTTGCCGTTGTCGATCCCCTTGCCGTGGAGGATCGCCAGCATCGGCGGCGTGTTCACCGCCGAAGCGCACTGCGCCATCGTGGAGAAACCGTCGGCGGGCTGGTTGCCCTCGAAACACGGCCAGCCGTGGTCCGCGCCCTTCTGCACGAAGTTGATCTCTTCCCAGGTGCCCCAGCCGACGTCGCCGACCACCGGGAGACCGGTGGCCGCGTCGAGGCTGAACCGGAACGGGCTGCGGAAGCCGCTCGCGAACACCTTCGAGCGCAGGGAGTTCGGGTTGGCGGCGGTGTAGTAGGGGTTGCTCGGCACGCCGGCGCCGTCCGGGGTGACGTGGAAGATCTTGCCGTAGATCTTGTCGAGGTCGCGCACGTTCAGCGCGAACGGGTCGGCCTGCCCCTGGAACTCGGAGCTGTCGCCGGTCGAGATCCACACCGTGCCGTCGGGGGCGGCCTCGATACCGGTCATACCGTGGATGCTGGTGTGCGCAAGGCCTTCGACGAGCACCTTCTCCGCGGTCAGCCCGGTCGGCTGCGCGGTGCCGGACACCGACCAACGCGAGGCGCGCAGGGCGACCCCGCCGGGGACGTCGACCGCCCTCGCGGTGTAGATCGTGCGAGAGGTGGCGTAGTCGGGCGCGATCGCGATCCCGATCAGACCGAGGTCGACGGTGGTACGCACGGGCAGGTTGGCAATGGTCTGGACCTGCCCGGTGGTGGACACCCAGGCGACCTTGCCCCCCTTCCCGGTGGTCAGGATCGATCCGTCCGGCAGGTACGCGAAGTCGGTCAGGTCGAGCGCGGCCTGGCCGCTCGGCTGGTCACGGAGGACGAAGCCGGGTGGCAGCGTGGGCGCCGCGGACGCCACTGTGGACGTCAACGGCACCAGCAAGGTCACTATCAGCAACGTCACGAGGGCGTGACAGAGCGCACGGATTCTCGAAGGCATGCAGAGGGCCCCTTTCCCCAGTCGAACGTCTCATCGATGGGGTCTACGTGGGCATTTCACACTTTCGAGTGCCTTTATGGAACTGTGATCACCAGCGCCGGTCGATCACCTGGCCCGTGGTCCGGTTCCAGGTGACGTAGCCGCTCTGGAAGCTGTTCTGCCGTCCGATGGGGATGGTGAACTCGTCCGTCGTCGGATAGCGCAGGTACGACCGCTCCCAGCCGAGCGCGGCCCAGCGCTGGCGGATCGCGCCGTAGACGGCGTGCGCGTCGGTGGCCATCGTCCAGTAGACGGAACCCGCCTTCGTGAAGTGGTTGAACCGGCCGACGCCGTCCGGAGTCGCGGTCTCGTCGGTCGTCGGGTAGCCGAGCGGTCCGGCCTCCCAGCCCAGCGCCTCCCACCTGACCCGGATCCGGCCCCAGATGGCGTGCGCGTCGGTCTGCACCGTGTAGTAGATCGACGCGTTCTTGCTGAAGTGGTTGAACCGGCCGATCCCGTCGGGGGTCGGCAGTTCGTCCGTCGCCGGGTACCCGAGCGGCCCGGCCTCCCAGCCCAGCGCGGCCCACTTCACCCGGATCCGCCCGTAGACCGGATGCGCGCCGGTCGACATGGTCCAGTAGATCGACGACTGCAGCGTGCCCGGCCAGTTCGGGAAGTGGTTGAACCGGCCGGCGCCGTCCGCGGTGGCCGTCTCGTCGGTCGCGGGCGGCCCGAACTTCCGGTGCCCGCCCAGCGCGAGGTACTTCGCCAGGATCTGGCCCTCGATCTGCTTCACGCCGGTCTCGGCGCTCCAATAGAGCCTGCCGCCCGTGTACGGCCGGTAACGCACGGTCCCGTCGGTGACCTCGGGTCCGGTCGGGGCGCCGAGTCGTTGCCGCAACGCGGGTTCCGCCTGGTAGCGCTGGTCGATCGGAGTGCGGTAGATCGCGGTCAGGGTCAGGTCACGCGGCGGGACGGTGAGGGTGATCGTGCGTGACGTCCTTCCGTCGGACCAGGCGGCGAAGGTCGAAACACCGTCCGCGGCGACCTCGGGCGCGACGACCTCGAACGTCGCGCCCTCGGTGACCATCGCGGTGCCGACCCCGCCTTCGGCCGGGATGCCCAGCGCCGCCGGGACGTTGCTGGTCAACGTCAACAGATGTTCGCGCGGCATCGCGACGTAGGTCCTGCTCGCCGTCACCCCGGCACCGTCGGTCACCCTCGCGGTGATCTCGACCCGGGAATCCTGGTGCTCGGTGAAGGGCATGGAAAACGACGGCCCGGTGCCGGAAGCGCCGGGATGCGCGTGACAGGTCGCCTCCTCCGGGCAGTGCCGGATCAGCGTGGTCCAGGTGATCGGCAGCGCGCCGTCCTCGGCGTCGGTGGCGCTCGCGCCGACGACGACCGGCTCCCCGACCGCGAAGGTGTGCGCGCCGAGATCCGTCATGCCCAGCTCCGGCGAGTGGTTCGCCGGGACCACGACGACGTCCGTGCCGCCGGTGGCGCCGAGGCGGTCGGTCACGGTCAGCCGCGCGGTCACCGTTCCCACTCCTGCCGCGTAGGTGTGGCTCACCCGGGCTCCGGTCTGGCTCGTCCCGTCACCGAAATCCCAGTGATAGGTGAGTGGATCGCCGTCGAAGTCGTAGGAGCCGATGCCGTCGAAGGTCACCGTCCTGGTCGACGGCTCGGTGCTCGACGTCGCCACCGCGACCGGTTCCGCGTTGGTCCCCGGATAACTGAGGCGCCGCAGGTTCCCGGTGTAGATGTCGGCGTAGACGATGTCGCCGTTGGCCGCGGCCGCGAACTTGACCGGACCGCCGACGCCGGTGAACCTCGGCGGCCGTTGTGGCGGCTGGACCAGTCTGCCCTGACTGTCGTACGTCATCGTCCAGATCTTCTGCGTGACATAGTCGCCGAAGAAGAACGCGCCCCGGTATTCGTCCGGATAGGACGATCCACTGTAGACGATCCCGGCGGTGACGCTGTTGCCTTCGTCGGCACCGGAACCGTGGTGGTACGCGGTGATCGGCGGGGTGTTGACGACACCCGCGCAGCCGGCCAGACCGGAGTACCCCGGTGTCGGGAAGTTCCCTTCCCAGCAGGGCCAGGCGTGGTTGTCGCCCGGCCGTACGACGTCCACCTCTTCCCAGGTGTTCCAGCCGACGTCACCGACGACCGGGAGACCGAGGCGTGGATCGAGCGAGAAGCGGAACGGGCTGCGGTAACCGCTGGAAAAGATCTTGGAGCGGTTCGAATTCGGCGCCGCCGCGGAATAGTACGGGTTGCCGGGGACACCGGCGCCGTCCGTGGTGACGTGCAGGATCTTGCCGTACAGCTGATCGAGGTCGAGTGCGCGCAACGCGCCGGGATCCATCCTGGTGAAGTCGGCGGCGTCGCCGATGGAGATCCACAAAGTCCCGTCGCCCGCCGCGACGAGCCCCGTGACACCGTGCACGTCGTAGAAACCGGGGAGATCGACGAGCACTCGTTCGTTCGCGAGGCCCGTGGGGACGTCCGTGCCGGTCACCGTCCAGCGCGCGACCCGCATGGTGAACCCGCCGCCGGTGTCGAACGACCACGCGAGGTAGATCTGGCGCGACGTCACGAAATCCGGGGCGACGGCGAGGCCGACGAGGCCGAAGTCGCCGTTGTCGTGGACGGGGAGTGTCGCGATCGTCCGCGTCTGGCCGGTGGCGGACACCCACGCGACCTTGCCGCTCTTGCCGGTGCTGAGCACGGAACCGTCCGGCAGATAAGCGAAATCGGTCAGGTCGAAAGCGGCCTGACCGCTCGGCTGATCACGGAGGACGAACCCGGACGGCAAGGTGGGCGCCCCGATCGCTTCCGGAGCGCCCACCCATCCTGGGAGAAGCAAAAGGGAAACCGACAGCGCGACCAATACGCGAGTGAGTACCCGGTTTCCGATCATGCGCACTTCCCCATTTCCGGCGTGTCATGGACACGTCGCCGGGAACGGGCGAGTCATTGCCGCCGGGGCCTTTCATTTATCTCAACGAAACCGAACCGCAATGATCAGCACGAGAACACTGGCTCACGGTGGTCGTGAGTGGCGATTCGGGTTAGAGCCTGTTCCTAAACCTGTTAGTCGTCGCGCCATTGGTTGGTGTTAGTGGGGTCGTGGCGGGTGAGTTTGC
>NZ_JBVIRO010000019.1:108956-165308 GCF_055575975.1 Amycolatopsis sp. NPDC033938 | reverse complement strand
CACTCACGACCCCCTCGCGAAACCGTGCAAGATGCCCAAATCGGGCATTTTTGTCTCGAAAAGTGTCCCTTATAGACAGTCCGGACCCGGGTGAGGCCCCTTGCGTGGGCCCGCTCCCGCCGCGTCCACCACGACGCGTTCGTCTTGTCCCGCTCCAGAGGTGCAGCCGACCAGCACTTATGCGACTCTGCCGGACCCCTGGCGCCAGGCGCAAGGCAGGGGGCCTTCATGTACTTGGGGGAGGTGTGACTACCGGAGTTGGCGGTGTTGCTGGTGCCCACCCGACAGTAGGCACTTAAGACATGATTGGCCCTGACCGTCATCACCACTCACGAGGCGCTCTACGTGGACTTCTGGCCGTCGATGCTCTCGCGCAGGATGTCGGCGTGCCCGGCGTGCTGCGCGGTCTCGGCGATGACGTGCGCCAGCACCCGTCGCACGCTGCGCACCGCGCCCGGCTCGTTCCAGGGCGCCTCCGGCAGCGGATGCGTGGCGGACAGATCGGGAATCGACACGACGATCTCCTTCGTCCGCGCGGCGACCTGTTCGTAGCGCTCGAGGATTCCGGTGAGGGTGTCGCCGGGCAGCATCCGGAAGTTGTCCTGGTGGTCGATCGCCCACTGCGGGAACTCGCGGGCGGTCCCGGCGCCGAGGTCGGCCCAGGTGACGCCTTCTGGCAGGTCGTAGGTCATCGCGGACGGGCCTTCGACCGCGAACCGCAGCCACATCGCCTCGATCGAGGCGACGTGTTTGATCAGGCCGCCGAGGCACAGCTCACTGGCCGTCGGGTGCTCACCGAGTTGCTCGTCGGTGAGGCCTTCGACGGTGGTGGTCAGCGCGGCGCGGACGGTGTCGAGGGCATCGAGCAGGTCGGCGCGTTCGGCGTCGAGGATGGTGGCGGTCATCGGGCCCTCCGGGTTGTCGTTTTCTGGCACGCGACCCACTCTCGCAGGGGTAGAGGACAGGTTGTGTCCTCTACTGGAGGCATCATGGAAACCATGCCGAAGACCTCCGCGCGTCTGCTGTCGATGCTCTCGTTGCTGCAGGCCCGCCGCGACTGGCCGGGCGCGCTACTGGCCGAGCGGCTCGACATCAGCCCGCGCACCGTGCGGCGCGATGTCGACAGGCTCCGCGAACTCGGCTATCCGATCGCGACGATCAAGGGGCCCGACGGCGGATACCGGCTCGACGCCGGCTCCGAACTGCCACCACTGCTGTTCGACGACGAACAGGCGGTCGCGCTGGCCGTCGCGCTCCAGAACGCCACCACCAGCGGCGCGGGGATCGAGGAGGCGGCGATGCGGGCACTGCACACCGTCCGGCAGGTGATGCCCTCGCGGCTGCGGCGCCGGATCGACACCTTGCGCGTCACCGCCGTCGAGTCACCCGCGACCAGGGCGGAGCCCCGTGTGGACGGTGAAGTCCTGCTGGCGCTCGGCGCCGCCGTCCACGCCCGCGAGGTCCTGCGTTTCGACTACGCCGGTTCCGCGCTGCCACGCCGGGCGGAACCGCATCATCTGGTCACCTGGCACGGCCGCTGGTATCTCGTCGCCTGGGACACCGAGCGCGAGAACTGGCGCACTTTCCGGGCCGACCGGATCACGCCGCGCACGCCGGCCGGGCCGCGATTCGCCCCGCGCGACCTGCCGACCGCCGATGTGGCCACGTTCGTCGCGAGCAGGTTCCGGGGCTCTTCCACCTCCGGTGACTGGCCGTGCCGCGGCGAGGTGATCCTCGATCTCCCCGCCGCCGAGGTGGCGCACTACGTCCGCGACGGCGTCGTCGAGGCACTCGGGCCGGATCGGTGCCGGCTCCTGCTCGGTTCGTGGTCCTGGACCGGGCTGGCGGCGAGCATCGGCCGGTTCGAGGCGGACATCGAGGTCGTCGGGCCGCCGGAACTGAAGGAGGCTTTCGCCTCGCTCGCCCGTCGCTACGCCAAGGCGACCCAGCCCACGCGTAACCGCGCTGACAGTCCATAAAGGACCTGGATCCGACAGCCGGGCCCCTTGCGGTTGCGCGAAGTCCGGGCCGGGTACTCCGCGCGAATGGAGATACTGCTCGCCGGGGCAGGCGTTCTGGCGTTGTGCGCCGCGGTGCTGCCGAACCTGCTGCACGAACGCGCGTTGTCGATGCCGCTGATCCTGTTGGTGGGCGGGCTGATCTTCGGGCTGCTCCCGTTAGGACACCCCTACGGCGAGGGTGTGCTGGATCCGCGATCGCATGTCCGCGCCGTCGAAGTGATCACCGAACTCGGCGTCCTGGTGTCGCTCGTGGGCGCGGGCCTGAAGTCCGACAGGCTGATCGGCTGGCGGTCGTGGAACTCGACGTGGCGGCTGCTGGCGATCACGTTACCGCTGTCGATCTGCGCGGTGGCGCTGCTCGGCTGGTGGGCGCTCGCGCTGTCCCCGGCCGCCGCGCTGTTGCTGGGCGCCGTACTGGCGCCGACCGATCCGGTGCTGGCGAGCGATGTCCAGGTACCGGCGCCGCATACGGATGACGGGCGCGGCGCGGACAACGAGATCAGGTTCACGCTCACCTCGGAGGCCGGGCTCAATGACGGTCTGGCGATGCCTTTCGTGCTGGTGGCGCTCGTCATGGCGGGCACGGCGAGCATCTCTCCGGTGCCGTGGCTGCTGACCGAGGTCGTGGTCCCGCTCGTGGTCGCCGTGCTGGTCGGCCTCGCCTGTGGCTGGTTGCTGTCCTGGCTCATGTTCCGGGTGCGGCACGACCGGCTGCGCCTCAGTGAGTACTCCGACGGGCTGGTGGTGCTGGCCATCGCGTTCCTCCCCTTCGCGCTGTGCGAGTGGCTGGGCGGGATCGGTTTCGTCGCGGTGTTCACCACCGCCGCGACCATCCGCGCCAGCGAACGCTCCCACGAGTACCACGGCGTGCTGCACGAATTCGGTGATCAGCTGGAAAGGCTCTTCGTCGCGCTGGCCTTGCTCGGCCTCGGTGTCGCACTGGGTGACGGGCTCCTGGCGGGCCTGCGGCTCGTCGAAGTCCTCGTGGCGGTGGCCGCGGTGGTCGTCGTGCGCCCGCTGTTCGGTGGATTGGCCCTGATCGGCGGTGCCACCACCCGTCCGGCGGGGACGGCGATCGCGTTCTTCGGCATCCGCGGGATCGGCAGTCTCTATTACCTGTCCTACGCGCTGGGGCATGGCGACTTCCCGATGGCCGACTCGCTGTGGCGCGTCACGGCGCTCACGGTCGCGGTGTCGGTCCTCGTGCACGGCCTCCTGTCCGGCCCGGTGATGCGCAAGCTGGAGAGCCGGGGCCTGCAGGATCCCAGCGTTTAGTCCGCTAAACGCGCCATTCACGACCCTCGACGCGGGCCTTCACCCGCCGCAAGGTGGCGGCGATATTCGACCGGTTGGTCCCCGCGCGGTCGGGCTGGCCGGTAATCAGGATGGCGAAGGGGACGAACCACGGCGGCACCCGCAACCAGTTCGTCACGGTGACGATGCTGCCGTCACCGTCGGGCCGGATGTCGTACTCCCAGCGGGAAATCGGCACGAAGAACGGCGTCCGCACCCGGTAGGCGAAGCGGCGTCCGGGCTCGGCTTCGGTGATCTCGGCGTGGGTCACCCAGCGCCGCCGGCCGTTGCGATTGCTGCCGGAGAACCAGTTCCCGACTGCGGCGCCGGTCGCGCCCCGGATCCAGCGGGCCTTCCGGAGCTCCTCCGCGCACTCGGCCATCGCGACCGGGTCACTGACCAGCCGGTACACCTTGTCGGGCGAGGCGTCGATCGAAACCTCTCCGGTGGCGAGCGGCTCGGTATAGGTCAGGGTGTGCTTCGGCTTCGTCACCATCGCGCCTCCAGTCGACCACGCCAGCCCACCAGCACGCGGTGGCGCGGTCAAGGCCGTCGCGGCAAGCACAGCACGTTCGCGAAGATCATCGTGCGGCGATGAGTGTTTGCGGAGCACTCTGCTTCATACGCGTACGAATCCAGGTCAGCTGGCGCGAGGTCTCCTCTTCGCGGTTTTCGACGAGGTCGAGCAGCTCTCGATCACGCAACCCTTGGGCGGCCTGACCGACGACGGTCCAGGTGATGTCGGTGAACGACGCGAGGGCGTAGAGGTCCTGCAGATCCCGCAGCAATCCGACCGGACCGCCGCGGGTGGTTTCCAAGCCCGCGGCGTGAAGCCGTTCCGGCTCCTCCTCCCGATCTTCGCCGTAGCGCTCGACGATCGGGGCGAGGGCCTCGGCCTGCCGGTCGACGCGCCCGGCGAGCAGCAGGCAGGTCTGCTGGACGTCGGGCTCTTCACCGTGGCCGCGGCCGACTTCGCGGAAGGCGTCGGCGAGTGTGGTCAGCGAAGTGCGCAGAAGACCGAGATAGGTCGCGAGATGCACGGGTCAGCCCTCCACCCTGCTGACGCGGACGGCGCTGATCTTGAACAACGGCTGTTTGGACACCGGATCCCATTCGGTCATGGTCAGTTCGTTGGCGGCGCGGGGGCCGCTCTCGCCGCCGATGTCCCAATAGCCGTAATGGAACGGAAGGAAGACGACGCCGGGACGGACGCGGCCGATCCGGACCGGGACCTCGACACCGCCTCTGACGGACTCGACCCGGACGAGATCCCCGTCCGTGACGCCGAGGCCGGCGGCGTCGGCCGCGGCCAGTTCCGCCCAAGGTTCCGGTGCGGCGCGCCGGAGGTGCCGGGCGCGGCCGGTCTTGGTCCGGGTGTGGAAGTGGTAGACCGTGCGCCCGGTCGTGCACACGAACGGATACTCCTCGCCGGATTCCTCCGGTGGAGGCGTGTATTCCGCCGTTTTGAGGAACGCGCGCCCGTCCGGACACATGGCCTGGTGGTCCTTCGCGGTGACTGTCCCGCCGGTGAGGAGGTCGTGGCCGTAGTCCTCGCACTCGTCGGTCCGGGTGGCGAAAACGCCGTCCTGGTAAAGCCGTTCGGTGCCGTCCGGCCGATCCTCGTCACAAGGCCATTGGATCCCGCTGCCACCGCGGAGTTTCCCGTACGACAGCCCGGTGTAGTCGCACAACCGGCCACGACTGCACTCCTGCCAAGCCTGGAAGGCCTCCTCGGGCGTTTCCCAGCCGATCAGCGGATCGCCGTCGCGGTCCCGGAAGTCCATCCGTCGCGCGTAGTCGAGGAAGATGTCCAGATCGGCGCGCGCCTCACCGGGCGGATCGACGGCCTTCTCCGAAAGGTGCACCGTGCGGTTGGCGTTGGTGAACGTCCCCTGCTTCTCACCCCAGAACGCGGCGGGCAGGACGACGTCGGCGAACTCGGCCGTCTCGGTGCGGAAACCGTCCTGCA
This sequence comes from Amycolatopsis sp. NPDC033938, assembly GCF_055575975.1. Lineage (NCBI taxonomy): Bacteria > Bacillati > Actinomycetota > Actinomycetes > Pseudonocardiales > Pseudonocardiaceae > Amycolatopsis > Amycolatopsis sp. NPDC033938. Next base: position 160,025 of record NZ_JBVIRO010000019.1, on the reverse strand, counting down.
CCACGACGAACAGCTCCTCCTTGCCGAGGATTTCCCGGATGCGCGGAAGTTCCGGCATCGACACCGCCGGATTGGTCGCCGAGATCCACAGGAACCGGATCGAACCCTGTTCCGCGTACCGCCAGATCTGCATGGCGTGCGTCGGCGGCGCCCAGTGCGGGATGGTCATTTCCTCGACGTTCCACAGTTCGGCCAGCTGCCGGACATGTTCGGGGTTCCGCCAGTTGCGAAACCCCGGAAGATCACCGTCGGCACCGCATTCGCGCGTGTTCTGCGCGGTGGGCTGCCCGTTCATCTGCAACACCCCGCCACCGCGTTTGCCGATCATCCCCCGCAGCAGATGCAGGTTGTTGACCTGGCATGCCGCCGCGGTGGCCTGATGCGATTGGTAGAAGCCCTGCAACACGGTCGACAGCACTCGCTCGGACGTACCGAAGATCTCCGCGGCCCGCACCAGCGCGTCCGGATCGATCCCGCACACCTCGGCGACGTGGCGCGGGGTGTACGGCTCGACGGTCGTCTCGAGTTCGGAGAAACCGAGAGTGTGCGCGGAGACGTAATCCTCGTCGACCCACTTGTGCACGATCAGCTCGCGGATCAGGCCGTTCATCAGCGCCTGGTTCGTGCCGGGCAGCGGAGCGAGATGGACGCCACCGGACGTCTTCGCGGCTTCGGCGACCTTCGTCGTCCGCGGGTCGACGGCGACCACTACGGGCGGTTCGGGTCCGGCGAGCCGGTCGAGCACCCGGGACCACAGCACGGTCTGTGTCTCCGCCATGTTGTGGCCGAACAGGAACAGCGCGTCGCAGTGGTCGATGTCGGCGTAGGTACCGGGTTGACCGTCCGAGCCGAAACTCTCCTTCATCGCGGCGGCGGAGGTGGCCGTGCACAGCCTGGTGTTGCCGTCCATATGGGGTGTGCCCAGCCCGGCCTTGCCGATGACACCGAGTGTGTAGTACTCCTCCAAGAACAGCTGGCCGCTCGTGTAGAAGCCGTGCGACAGCGGCCCGTATTCGGCCAGCAGCTCCTTCGAGCGCCGCACGATCAGCTCCATCGCGGTTTCCCAGTCGGACTCCACCAGTTCGCCGTCGCGCCGGATCAGCGGCCGGGTCAACCGGTCTTTTCCGTTCCACTGCCACGAGCCGTACAGGCCTTTGGGGCCCATCCGGCCGTGGTTGACCAAGTCGGTCTCGCGGCCGCGCACGCCGACCATCCGGCCGTCCTTGACCGCGATGTCGCAGGCGCATCCATTGCTGCACAGCACGCAGGCCGACTGGACCCAGCGATCGACGGCGGATTCCCCGATGCCGTCCTCGAGGTGAAGGTCCACTCTGCGCGGCCATGCGGCTTCACGCGCGTACGGGGTCCGTTCTCCCCAGACCTCCGCGATCCTCTCGGGCACCGGCTCGGCGTTCATGCAGAGGCCATACCACCGGCCTCACCAGCCGAAACACCGGACAAAGCGGACGCGCTCAGCCGGGAGGCTCCGCCGGGAACGTCACCTGGAAGCCGAGCGCCGTGAGCATCCCGGTGAGCATCGCCTTCGTATTGACCCTCGCCCGCTCGATCAGGCCGGAGCGCTGCGCGGCGTCGGCTATCCGCTTCTCGGCGGCCACGTAGAACTGTTGTTGCTGTGGCACGGACACCACCGCCGAAAGCCGGTCGATCAGACCACGCTCCTGGCCGAAGACGTAGCTGCGCTCATTGTCCAGATTGGGTTTCGCCAGCTGAGGCTCCGGCAACCGCACCTCGACCGACCGCCGGTCTTCCGAGACGGTGAGCGCGTTCTCGACGATCGGCCCGAAATCGACGTACGCGTCGACCGAACCCGCCGCCACGAACAGGGTCCGTTCCCCGGCGATGCTCGCGGGCACCCATTTGACGTCCTTTTCGATGTCGACGATGACCTGGTAGTCGCCCACCGCCGCGTGGTACTGGCTCAGGTCGCGGACGGCCTGGAGCACCGCGGGCTGCGACCGGTCCACAGTGGACGTTCCGAACGGGTCGAGCTTCGGCAGCAACCCGGTGAGCTGCAAGGCAGCCGCCACGATCAGGATTCCGGCCAGGGCGAACGCCCCGAGGCGCACCCAGCGTTTCTTCACGCCCACCACCGCCTCTCCAGGGCGTGAGTACCCGGCGGGCACCGGGTCGAAGCGTCCGGAACCGTTTCTCGGACGTTCGGCGGAACGGGCTTTCGCACTTGGCGTAGTTTGGCCGCATGCAGAACGTCTTGCCCGCGCCGGAGAAGACCGGGCTGAACATCGGGACGCTGCACTGGGCGGGGTTCACCGGAATCGTCGTGCTGGTGCTGGTCACGTCCGGGATCGGCCTGCCATCGGTGCTGGTGGTGGCACTCGGCGTCGCCGGGATGGCCACCCTCGTGCTCTCCTGGCTGGGCATCGGACGGCTCGCCGCCGCGCTGCCGTCGCGGCGGCTGTACTGGATCGCCGTCTCCTGGTGCGCGCCGCTGCTGGCCGCGCGCCCGCTGTTCAGCGGCGACATCAACAGCTACCTGGCGCAGGGGCTGATCGCGGCCAAGGGGATCGACACCTACCTCGTCGGCCCTGCCGAAGCGCTCGGCGCCGATTCGCCGGTGACGCTGTCGGTCAGCCATTACTGGCGGGACACCCCCGCGCCGTACGGTCCGGCGTTCGTCGCACTGGCCCGCACGATCGCCCATGTCGCCGGTGACGATCTGGTGCCGACCGTGCTGCTGCACCGGTTGCTGGGACTGGCAGGCATCGCGCTGATGGCGTGGGCACTCCCCCGGCTGGCCGGCCGCGTCGGTGTCCCGCCGTCGATCGCGCTGTGGCTGGCCCTGCTCAACCCGTTGGTGCTGTGGCACATCGTGGCCGGTGTGCACAACGACGGGCTCATGGTCGGACTGATGGTCGCCGGACTGGAACTCGTCCTCGTGGGCGCGGCGAAGAGCGGCTCCGCCCGCCCGGCGTTGATCGCGGCCGGCGTGGTCGCGGTGAGCGCCGCCGCGAACGTGAAGATCGTGGCCGTCGCGGGCCTGCTGTTCGTCGGCGTCGACCTGTTCCGCCGGGCGACGCCCCTCGGCCGGGTGGCGGTGGCACTCAGTCTGCCCGCCGGCTTCGCCGCGGTCACCGTGGCGATCTCACTCGGCAGCGGGCTCGGTTTCGGCTGGGTCCGGGTCCTTTCCGGGGTTTCCGGTCAGGTACACAGCTGGATGGCGCCCACCAACGAACTCGGCTTCCTCGTCGGCGGGGTGGGCAAACTCTTCGGAGCGGATCTGACCGACAGCGCGATCAAGGTCTTCTCGCTCATCGGCGCGATCCTCGGCTTGGCCGTCGGGGCCAGGTTGCTGTGGCTCACCTACCGGGAGAAGATGCACCCGCTCTACGGTGCGGGGCTCACCTTCGCCGCGATGCTGGTCTTCGGGCCGGTCGTGCAACCGTGGTATCTCCTGTGGACGGTCGCGCTGCTCGCCGTGAGCCTCACGACCGGCCGCGGCCGCTGGATCCTCGCCGGGATCAGCGCGGTCTTCGGCGTCCTGCTCCCGCCCGCGAACGGCGGCGCCCTGTCCTTGGTGCTGGGTTACCTGATCGCCGTCGTGCTCCTCGGCGGGATCTTGTTCGCACTGAAGCGAAAGAACCTCTTGCCGGAGATCAGGTTCCGCAAGAGCCGGACGTAAGGGCTCCACCGCGCGGGAGTCCGTACCGTGCCGGTGAGCTCGCGCTCGGCACGGTCGAGGCAGTCCTCCAGCAAGGCGTCGTGCATCGGCCGCCACAGCAGCGGATAGGTGTACCAAGCGGGGTGCCGGAGCCGTAACACCATGAGGTGCACTAGCTCGGTCTCCTCCGTTCCCGTCGCGCGCAGGGTGAATTCGTGGAATCCGTCGAACCCGCGCGGAGCGGTGAACCGGAACCGCACGGACTTCCCCGGCTCGTAAGACTCGACGAGGTACCGCACCGGCCCGTGCCCGCCGACGGCCCCCGTCCCGAGCGGCCGGTCGAATCGCATCGGCGGCCACGCGGCGACGGGCCAGAGCCGATCGTCGTCACCGGCCAGCGTGTCGATCAGCGTCCCGACGCGCTCCTGTGGCACGGCGAAAATCCGGGAATGCCTGTTCCAAACGCGCATCGCGCTCCCCGTTCCTGCAGATCCGTTCTAGAGACCTTCCACTAAAACCATAGTAGAGGATAGTCTCTGATAATGGGACGGCCACCGAGGCACAACGCCGACGACTTCCTCGACGCCGCGGTCCGGATCTTCGCCGCCAACGGGATCGCGGCGGTGACCATGTCGGCCGTCGCCCGTGAGGTCGGCGCGCCGAGCGGGTCGATCTACCACCGATTCCCCGGACGTCCCGCCCTGCTCGCGGCCGTCTGGCTCCGCACCCTGTCCCGCTTCCAGCAGGATTACCTCGCGGTGCTCGAACAGGAACCGACCATCGAGGCGGCGGTCGAGGCCGCGGCACAGGTCGTCCGCTGGTGCCGGGCCCATCCCGCCGAGGGCAAACTGCTCTACGAAGGCGACCGCGCTCTCGGCGTCGACGATTGGACCGCCGAGGACCGTGCCCGCGCAGACGAGGCCAACCGCCGTCTCGACACGGCGCTCACCAAGGTCGTCCGGCGGCTGCGCCCGCTGACCGGCCGGAGCACCGACGAACTGAGGCTGGCCCTCGTGGACCTGCCCTACGCCGCGGTACGGCGGTACCTCGACCGCGGCGAGGCGCCGCCACCCCGCACCGTCGACCTGGTCACCAAGGCCACCCGCACGCTTCTCCGCGCGGAGTAAGGAAAAGTCGCGAGCGCGATGAGGGGCCGGTCCGGACTGGCTGCCGGAAGCCGGCCGCGACTCCGGGTGTCCACGAGCGTTAGAGCGAACCCTCTTTTAGGTACCTACTGGTGGCCTGTGACCATCATGTACTGGCTGTGCGTGAAGGCCCCCTTCCCTCGGCTGAGCCGAGGGAAGGGGGCCTTCACGCGCAGCCGATGTGACTGGTGGTGCTGTTGAGGCTTGTGATGGCCTTCCGGGGTGAGCGAGGGGCTCCTTGAGGGAATCGCCTTTGCTTAACCGCTCCGGCCCGCGCCCCGCGAGGCGCGCGCTGTGGCGGCGGCTCGTCGATGAAGGAATTGGGACACTCAACGTCCCAATTCCTTCATCGACGAGATGGCCACACCGCCTCACGATCCACACGCCAACCCACAGGTCAGGCGTAAGTCCGTGAAGGCCTCCTTCCCTACCTTGAGAGTAGGGAAGGAGGCCTTCACGGACACACCACGCGTCCCGAACCGGGCGACCTGGTGATCCTCGTCAAACCCGCGAGCAGCCCGCTCACCCCTGTGCGATCCTGAAAGTGGAACCTCGTGATCGAGGTCCCCGGACGAGTGGGTGCCGTACCCGGCCAGCGACAAGACGGCGCTCTGGGAGCGTGTCATGTCCTGGCTTGTCCTGATCGTTTCGGGGGTACTGGAAGCCGTGTGGGCCACCGCCCTCGGCAGGTCCGAAGGACTGTCCCGGCTGACCCCGTCGGTGATTTTCGGCGTATCGCTGGCGGCGAGCATGGTCGGTCTCGGTTACGCGATGAAGGATCTTCCGGTCGGCACCGCCTACGCGGTCTGGGTCGGGATCGGGGCGTCGCTCACCGTCGGCTACGGCATGTGGTCGGGCGCGGAAACCGTTTCACTGGCCAGAATTCTGCTGATCGTGGGGATCGTCGCCTGTGTGGTGGGCCTGAAAGTCCTGCACTGATCACGACGTCCGAAATCTTCCGGAAGAGGGACCGTCCCCGACGCACGGACGACGTCGGGGACGGTCGGGTCCGGGCCACCCCTGCGTGCAGCCCGGACGGCTAGGCGGTCAGGAGCGCGCCCAGAGGGCGGGGACGTTCGGCGGCTCCCAGCCGACCTGAGCGGCGTGCGCCTGCAGCGCGCGGTACGAAACGCCGTCGTAGGTCACCGTCGCGCCCACGGCGTAGGAGGTGCCCGCCGCCCAGGTACCACCCGGCGGGTTCGACGTCGTCGGGCTGGTCGGCGTGGTGGTCGTGCTGGAGGGAGGGTTCGAGCCCGAAGTCAGCAGACGCAGGCTGTAGACGCTCAGGATCTCCGAGATCGGCTGGAAGTAGAACGTGCCGCCGGAGGTGCAGTTGCCGGAACCACCGGAGGTGACGCCCTGCGCCTGGTCGCCGGAGATCCACGAACCGCCGGAGTCGCCCGGTTCGGCGCAGGCGTTGGTCCGGGTGAGGCCGGAAACGGTGCCCTGCGGGTAGTTCACCGAAGCGTTCTTCTGCTGGATGGTGCCGCAGTGCCAGCCGGTGGTGGAACCGGAACGGCAGACCGAGGCACCGATCGCGGCTTCCTGCGACCCCGCGACCGGCACGGTGCCCGGGTAGCGGTTCACCAGCGGGCGCGGCGTGTTGCCGGCGTCCACGCGGACCCAGGCGTAGTCGTTGCCGGGGAAGCTGGAGCCCGCGACGGTCCCGCTCGGGTTCGAGGTGCGGGTGCCGGTCGTGCCGCAGTGCCCGGCGGTCACGAAGCCGCCTTCGACCGAGAAGCCGATCGAGCATCGGCCCGAACCGAACGTGTAGGCGTTGCCGCCGATGACGTCGATCAGCGGAACCGGGCTTTCGGTGCTGGTCTCGACCCGCACCGCGTCGGCAGGCACGCCGGACACCGTCGCCCACGACTTCGCGGCGGCCTCACCACCGGCGTTGGCCAGTACGACGATCGAGTTGGTGACGACGTCGGTGTACCAGCCCGGCACGCTCTTCGGCGCACTGGATCCCTTGGTGTCCAACGACAGCTTCGCCGCGTCGAGTTGAGCGGCACTCCGCGCGACGGTCTTCGGGATCGCTCCGGCCGCGCGGACCGTACCCTCCAGCGCCGCGTCGGTGACGGCGACGGTCAGCGTGGCCCCGGCCGCGTCCAGCCAGGATCCGGCGTAGGACGAACCGAGGCTGGTCTTGAGCGCACTGTCGGCGCGTGCCGCCTTCTGCTCGGCCGCGAGGCGGGTTCTGGCCTGGTCCGGGCTGATCCGCAGGTCGCGCGACAGTGCCGCGACGATCTCAGACTGGACCTGGTCCGCCGCCGGGACGGTCTGACCGGCGCTGGCGCTCGGCGTCAGCGCGACGGCCGCGACCAGCCCGGCGCCGGTGATGGCCGCCGCGGCGGCCGCTACGATCTTTCGGTTCATTTAGGCGCTTCCTCGACACGTACCGGACGGGGATCTCGTCCCCGACCGTACGAGGCGCCTCACGCAAAAGGTACATACCATTTAGGTCATATCCACTCCAGTGGACTGGACCTTTGGTCGCCCTTCGCGCAGGTCAGTGCACCGCGGTGTCCGTGTAGTCGACGCCGTAACCCGGATTCACCTCGAGGTATTTGGCGTAGACCGGCCGCCGGTCGATCAGTTCGCCATACACCGCGCGGGACAACGCGATCATCTCCGCGGCGAAGGGCCCCATCTCCCCTCGCTCCGACCAGCCGACGAGATTTCGCCAGCTCAGCGGATTTCCCGCGATCGGGACGGCCACGATACCGGGGATCTCGTGGAACAGCGGCTGGCACAACACCACCGCGTGGCCCGATTCGACCATCTCGATACAGGTCAGGACATCGGTCTCGTACAACGACCGCGGGGTGAATCCCGCCCGGGCGCACGCGGAGGCGAAACAGTCGCCGAAGCAACCGTCCCCCGGGGTCGCGCACCACCGTTCGTCCGCCAGCGCGCCGAGTTCGACCGAATCGTGCTGCGCTCGCTCGTCTCGTGCCGACATCAGCACGAAAACCGGGTGGTGCGCGAGGGTCCGCCACCGGAGACCGGGCGCCGGTGGCGGCGGGGCGTCACCGCAGACGCCGACGAAGGCGAAGTCCAGCGCGCCTTCGGCGGTCATGTCCGCGAGTTTGTTGGACGACCACGACGTGTGCGTGGCGACATGGATGTCGGGATGGGTGCCGCCGAGGCGCTGCAGGAGCGCCCCGAGCATCGGACCCGTCGCCGAACCGAGCCGCAACGTGACCGGCTCGCCGGTACCGGTGTGCTGCGCGAGACGTGCCGCTTCGTCGTGCAGCGACGACACGGCGGGGAGCACCATTTTGGCCCGGTCGAGGACGAGCAGGCCGAGCGCCGTCGGCCGGGTCCCCGTGTGATCACGCAGGAAGAGCTTCCCGCCGAGCGTCCGTTCGATGCGTTTCAATTGGGCGGTCAACGCGGGCTGCGCCATCCCGAGCGTGTTCGCCGCCTTGGTGATGCTCCCGAGTTCTGCGATCGCGCACATGATGCGCAGGTGGCGCAGTTCCAGCTCCATCCCTCTACGGTAGAGCGGTAACTGGACTAGACCAAGTGAAGAACTGCGCCGAATGGCTTCATTTCGTTCCGCCGCCGGCGGCACCGTGGACGGGGTTTCCGCCACCGCCGGGGTGCTGACCAGGCACTAACTCGCGGAATCGTTCCAGGGGCCCTGAAATGCCATCGATGTCAGGAATTCGCGATATCCGTGGAGAAATCCCTGACGTGGCGGGCGGGCGGCCGATACGGTCACCTCCGGACCGATGACGACGAGGGGGTTTCGTGGCGGACGAGCGTGGACGGATCCGGCGGTCACTGGCGAGGGTGATCACCGACGACAACCTGGATCTGTACGTGCTGGGCGCCGTGGCGCTGGCGTTCACCGTCCTCGGCGCGACCGGTGTCTCGGACGTCAAGACCCTTTCGTCCGTGGTGACGGCGTTGCTGGCCCTGCTCGCCTTCTCCCAGATCCGCTCGCGGCGGCTGACCGAACAGGTCCGTGACTCGAACCGGGTCGGCCCCGCGGCCTTCTTCGAACCGACGTTCCCCACGGAGCTCATCTCCCGGCGCGCGGAGGCCTTCGACATCCTGCTCATCGGCCATTCGATGACCAGGACCGTGCAGGGCATGCGCAGTGACATCCGCTCGATCCTCGAAGCGGGTGGCCGGATCCGGGTGCTGGTGCTGGACCCGACCGACGACGCCATCGTCGACGTCGCGGACCGCCGGATCTCCCGAAGCCACGGTCAGGGACGGATGCGGCAGCGAATCCTGGCCACCCTGGACGAACTGACGTCGCTGCGGAGCAGGACGAACGGCAGGCTGGAGATCCGAGTGTCTTCGCGGATCTCGTCCGCCGGCTTCAACTGCCTCGACGTCGCGAGCAAACGCGGCCTGATCTGCGTGCAGCATTACGAACACCGGCCAGCCGGAGAAGCGGCGCCGGTGTTCACACTGGAACCGAAGGACGCTCCCTGGTACCGGTACTTCGCCGACGAGGCGGAACGGCTGTGGGAGGACGGCACGCCATGGCCGCTGTCTCCCGAGGATCAGGTGGCGAGGGCACGCCGCCCGGTCTTCAGCGAGGGCTTCGGCCCCGAACTCACCGAGGCGATCGACGGCGCGAGCGAACTGCTCGTCACCGGGATGGCCCGCAACACTCTGGTGAACAACAACTACGGCAAGCTGGAAGAACGGCTGCGCGCGGGCGCCCGGATCCGGTTCGTGCTGATCGACCCGCTTTCGCCCGCGATCGACACGGCGGCGGCGCGCTACTACGCCGTGCGCTCGCCGGAAAGCGCGCGGGAACGTGTGCGCCACACACTGCGGGTGCTGTCCGAACTGAAGCGCTCGACCGGCGGCGATCTCTCCGCCCGGCTCGTCCGGCATCCCATCGCCATCGGGGTCATCGCCACCGGGACGGCACTGTTCGCCGAGTACTACACCTATCAGGCCGCGGGTGAGCCGAAGTTCGTCCTGCAGCCCGGGGACGGCACGGCCTACCGGACCTTCCTCGGTGAGGCGGAGGCGTTGTGGGGCAACGCCGAACCCTGCGACCTGACCGCGGACCACTGAGCAGGACCGATCGCGACGGCGGATCGCGATAACGGTTCGGGAACGAGCGCCCGCACGCCTCCGCCTCCCTCGTAGAGTGCCTTTTTCCGTGCCCAGGGGAGGGTTTCGTGTACATCCACGCCAGACGCCGATCCATCCGGTTCAGCGGCAGGACGATCACGATCAAGGCCGCCGTCAAAGGACTCGGCGACCGGAAGCACACGTTCAGCGTGGGGAAGATCAAGGGCATCAAGAACATCCCACCGACGGCGTTCAAACCGGGGAGGCTCGTCTTCGACGTGTCCGGTGCCTCCAAGGCGATCGTCGAGGACGTGCCCATGTACGCCGACAAGGTGGACATGAACACCTTCACCTACGGCGCCATGGACGCCAAGAACGTGCAGGCACTCGAAGCGGCGATCAGGAAGGCCATGGACAACTGAAGCCGGCTGGAGCGGGGATCCGGCGGTCGTCACGGCTCAGGAAGTCTTGGACTTGCGGTTCAGGAACGCCGACGCGCCCACCCCGTGCGCGACGACACTCGCCAGCACCGTCACCGCCATGACGCTCAACGCGACGTCCGCCGCGTCCCCGTCGAGCGAGTTGAAGGCCAGCAACCCGAACACGATCGATGCCGCCCCTCGCGGCGCCAGCAGGCCGATGGTCATCCGGTCGCGCCACCGGAAATCCGTCCGCGGCAAGGTGAGCAGCACCGGGATCAGGCGGGCGACGGTCAGCGCGACGACGCTGACGATCACCACGCCCCAGGTGAGGCCGAAGGACAGCACCAGCACCGCGGTACTGCCGAACACGAACCACATCAGCAGCCCGCACAGCGAACTGACCTCCTCGGCCAGCCCGAGTTCGTCCTCGGTGGGGTGCCGGGCGGTCTTGTAGGCGATCCCGCAGATGAACGCGGCGACGAACCCGTTCCCGCCGATCGCGACGGCGGTGGTGTAGGTCAGCAGCGGCAGCGCCACGGCCGCGACCCGCGCCGAATGCCGGGTGGACCAGCCGTGCCTGCCCGCCACGTTCATCGCCACCGCGGCCACCGCGCCGACGACGGAGCCGACCAGCACCGCCAGCAACGCCGCCGGGATCGCGGCCTGCAGGGCCTCCCCCGGCGTGTTCGCGTGGTGGTGGCTTCCCGCGAGGGTGAGCGCGAAGATGAACACCGGCGCGACGACGCCGTCGTTGTAGCCGCTTTCCACGTTCAGCAGATGCCGCACGCGTTCGGGCACGCGTACGTCGTGCACCACCGACGTCGCTGGCGCGAAATCCGTGGGCGCGATGATGCAGGCGATCAGCAGCACCACCGCCCAGCCGAGGCCGGGCAGCACCAGCAGGCCGACGCCCAGCACGATCAGGATCGTCAGCGGCAGCGCGATCAGCAGCAACCGCATCGCGATCTTGGCGTCGTGACCGAGATAGCCGCCCTTGACCGCGGTGGCGTCCACGAACAGCAGCAGCGCGAGGATCAGTTCCGCGACGTTGAGGGCGATCTCGGTGTTGAGGCCCTCGCCGAGGACGTTGCGGGTGCTGAACCCGATCGCCAGCCCCGCCACGACCATCGCCATCGGCGCGGTGACCCGCCACCGCTCCAGCCGCGCCGCCGTCATCGTCCAGATCAGCACGACGACCGCGCCGACGAGCACGCTCTGGATCATCTACCCGCCCCTCGTTCCCGGTGACTCCCCTGCCACCGGGAACGAGCATAGGGACAGTGCGACCGCGGCGGTCCACAAAGGAGCGACGATCACACCACCGCGCCGTTGTCGTCGCGCTTCCGTACCCGCGACGCCTTCCTGGCGGGACGTCCGGCCCCTGGCCACCGCCGGTCGAGCAGGATGGCGACGGGACCCGCGGTGGCCACAGTGGACACCGTGCCCGCCACGAGACCGAGCAGCAGCGCGAGGGCGAAGTCGGCCAGCGACCCGTCGCCGAGGAACAGCAGCGCCCCGAGCACGAACAGCACCCCGATACCGGTGTTGATCGTCCGGGGCAACGTCTGCAGCACCGCGGTGCCGACGACACGGGCGAACGGTTCCTTGCGGCGCTGCCCCCGGACCTCGCGTACCCGGTCGAAGACCACCACCGAATCGTTGACCGAATAGCCGATCACCGTCAGCAGCGCGGCGAGGAAGACGCCGTCCATCGACTTCCCCAGCCAGGCGAAGATGCCGAGGATGATCAGGACGTCCTGGGCGAGCGCGGCCACCGTGGCCAGCCCGAGCCGCCAATCGAACCGCACCGCGAGATAGGCCAGCTGCGCCAGCACCGCGAGGCCGAGCGCGATGACCGCCTTGGTGCGCAGCTCGGCGCCGAGGCTCGGGCCGATCTGCTCGTCACGGATCTCGGTGGCGTCACCGGCGACCCCGGCGACCGCCGTCCGGATCCGCTCGGTGGCGGCCTCGTCGATCGGCTCGGTGCGCACCGAAATGTCCTTGTCCCCGGACAGCTGCACGACGGCGCGCGGGAATCCGGCGTCGGAAACCGCGTCACGGACCTGCTCGACGTCGGCGGGTGCCGAGGTGGCGTACTCGATCACCCGGCCGCCGGTGAACTCCACGCCGAGGTTCGGCCCGGCCACCAAAAGCCCGGTGACGGCCGCGATGACGACGGCGCCGGCCACCATCAGCCACCGGCGCGGCCGCGCCAGGAACTCCGGATCGCGGCGGTTGACCCACCGGCGGACCCGGCCTTCGTGGGTGAGCCCGGAAAGCCTCGGCTTGCGCGCGACCGCGCCCCGCATCGTGAGATGCAGCAACACCCGCGTGAGCACGAGCGAGATGAACAGGGCCACGACCACACCGATCGAGAGTGTCACCCCGAACCCGCGCACCGGGCCGGACGCCAGCCAGAACAGCAGTCCTGCGGCGAGCAGGGTGGTGACGTTCGAATCGACGATCGCCGACAACGCCCCGCTGAACCCGCGGCTGACCGATCGTGGCAGCGAACCACCGCGGTTGACCGCGTGTTCCTCTCTCGCCCGTTCGAAAACGAGCACGGTGGCGTCGACGGCCATCCCGATGGCCAGCACGAAACCGGCGAGCCCCGGCAAGGTCAGCGTCGCGCCGACGGCGAGCAAGGCGGCGTAGGACACCGCGGCGTACGCGACCAGCGCGCCCACCGCGATCAATCCGGCCAGCCGGTACACCGCCAGCAGGAACAGCGCGGTCAGCGCCAGTCCGATCACGGCGGCGCGGGCGCTGGCGTCGATCGCGGCGGCGCCGAGCGTGGGGCCGACGGTGCGCTGCTCGATGATCTCGACCGGTGTCGGCAACGCGCCCGCGTTGATCAGCAACGCCAGATCCTTCGCCTCCGCCGGGGAGAACCGGCCGGTGATCTGCGTACTCCCGCCGACGATCCCGACCCCGCAGGCGACCTGCGGGCTCACCTGCGGCGACGAGATCACCTTGTCGTCGAGCGCGATCGCCACCCGGCGGGTCGGATCACCCGGCGGCGAGCAGGCGGCCTGTCCGGTCAGCCGCTCCCAGGCGCGACCGGAATCCCCCTTGAAGTCAACGGAAACGAGCCAGCCGCCACCCTGCGAATCGATCGAGGAAAGTGCCTCGTCGACACCTTCGCCGGTCAACGCCGCAGGGCCGAGATTGATCGGCCGGCCGCTTTCGTCGGGAAGGACCCGGGAGTCACCGGGGGCCGCGCCGGTGCCGAGCACGGGATGGAAGGACAGCTGCGCGGTCCGGCCGATCACTTCGACGGCCTCACGCGGATCCCGCACGCCGGGCAGTTCGACGATGATCCGGTTGTCCCCGGAGCGGGCGAGCATGGGTTCGGCGACGCCCAGCGCGTCGACGCGGCGGCGCAGCACCTCGAGCGTCCGGTCGGTGGTCTCCGGTCCGGCGGTGGCGGTGGGTGAATCCTTGGTCTCCAGCACGATCTGCGTGCCACCACGCAGATCGAGCCCCAGTCGCGGGGCGGTGGTCAGCAACAGGTACACGGTCGCGGCGAGGACGACCAGCGAGACAACGGCTCGCCCGGTCATGCCTCGCCGCGCGGTTTCGCGCGGCACGACGATTTCTCCTCGATCGGTTCCCCGGTTCGGGCACGCGGAAGACGCGCCCGTCAGCTTCAGACGGCTACCGGGAAAGGAGGAGCGCGATCCCCCAGCGCGAGACGGTGCGCCGCGCGGGAGAGAGGAGTGGCTTCGGTGCGGAGCTCGCCGAGACGGAGCAGCGTCGGCGACGCGGGACCGTGCGGGACTGCGCCGAAGAGAGGCAGGTCACCGTGACCCTGCACCCCCAGGAGCGCCGGCTCGGCGGCGAGCCTGCCCATGGCGCGTACCGGCGCCACGGCCTCGGAGAGCGACGAATCGACCGTCGCGTTCGCCCCGCGCGACTCGTCCGCGGACGCGGAATCAGCCGAGTGGAGCGCGAAGAACAGCCCGAGCGCGGTCAAGACGGCGGCGAGCAGCACCAGCACGGCCTGCCTGGCAGGCCGGTACGTCCGGCGCTCCACCGTCATCGACACACTCCCTGGCGTTCTCCTCCGACACCCTACTGGCCGGGTGCCGCCACCGTCCGCCGCAGATACGGAAGCATGTACTAAAGTAGTGCTTCATCATGAAGCACGTAGACGATTTCGCACGCGATCGAGACGACCTGCTTTTCGACCCACGGGTGAGGACGGCGCTCGCCGAGTTCGCCCCCGACGACGATCTCGGTGTACTGGAAGCGGCCGCGGCCATCCGTGCGGCGGCTCGCGGCCTGGACAAACTGCGTTCGACGGGCACGGGAGACCGCGGGCTCAGCCCCGGCGCCCTGGACATCCTGATCCGCCTGGCGGTCGACGAAAGCGGCGTCAGCATCAAGGACCTCGCCGCCTCGGCGGGAGTGAGTTCGAGGAACGTGACCGGCCTCGTCGACACCCTGGAGCGGGGCGGGCTCGCCGAACGCGTCCCCGCTCCGGAAGACAGGCGTTCCGTACTCGCCAGGATCACCCCTGCCGGACGGACCTGGCTCGACGAGTTCCGCCGGCCGTCGCAGGCGGCCATGGCGGCGGTCTTCCGCGGTTTCACCCCCGCCGAAACCGCGTTGCTCCGGCACCTCTGCCTGCGTGTGGTGGAAAACCAGGACCGCTTGGCCCGCTATCTGGAGGAACGTTCATGACCGGCACGACACGGAAAACCGTCCAGGCCTATCACCGGGCGAGATTCGCGGGCGACGTGGCCGCCGCGGCCGCCCTGCTCACCGGTTCTTTCACTTTCCGAAGCCCGCTGATGAGCGCCGACGCCGACGGCCATCTGGCCGGGCTCCCCGGATTTCTCCAGGTCGTCACCGGCGTCGAGATGATCAGTGAACTGTACGGCGAGTCGGAGGCGACGCTGGTCTACGACGTGCAAACCCTGCTGCCGATGGGAATCCAGCACACCGCCGAGCACTTCCGGCTGCGGGACGGCCGGATCGAAGCCATCACGCTGATCTTCGACGCGACCCCTTGGCATCCGGTGATGGCGGCGGCCGGATCGGCCTGATCAACCGGATATCACCGCCTGCCGCCACAGGCGCGTGATCCCGGCACGGATCCGCTCTTCGCCGATTTCCGGCAGCAACGCGGTGACGTGCTCGGCCGCCATCGGCGCGAGCAGGGCGTGCGCGCCGTGCTCCGGGTCCGGCGTGCCGTCGAGCAGGATCGCCACGTGCCGATGCCAGAACCGGTAGGCGCCGATGCGGTAGCGCGCCCCCGGCGCCGCGGTCTCCGACATCCGCACCAGCGGCAAATGCTTGAACAGGTAATCGAGGTAGGCGTCGGCGAAGGCCACGAGACGTTCCGACGGCGGGGCGCCGGGACCCAGCGGGGGCGGACCCTGCAGGATTCCCTCCTGGAGTACGCGTTCCCTGGCGTCCAACAGCGACGCGGCCAGCCCCGCCTTGTCACCGAAGCGGCGGAACAACGTCCCCTTGCCCACGCCCGCCGCCGCCGCCACCTGGTCCATCGAGACCGCGTCGACGCCGTGCTCGGCGAACAGCGACGCGGCCGCGTCCAGGATGGCGGCGCGGTTGCGGGCGGCGTCCGCGCGCTCTTTGGGCGGCGGCGTCCGCAGGAGTTCCAACGAGGTTGCATAACCGGACTGCGGTCCGTTATCGTCACGGGGCACATACGGACTATAGTCCGATTAACTGGAGGTAGCGACATGACCGCACTCATCACCCGTGACGAACTGAAGGCCGCGATCGACGCGAAGACCGTGACGGTGGTCGACGCCCTGGGTGGCGAGTACTACGCCAAGCAGCATCTGCCCGGCGCCGTTCCCCTCGTCCTCGCCGACGTCGACGCGCAGGCCGCCACCGTGCTGCCCGATCGCGGCGCCGCGATCGTCACCTACTGCTCGAACCCCGCTTGCCCCAACAGCGGACAGGTCGCCGACCGGCTCACCGCGCTCGGCTACACCGACGTCCGCAAGTACCGGGAAGGCATCGAGGACTGGGCCGACGCGGGCCTCCCCCTCGAACAGGGCTGAACCTCAATCCCGGTCGAGGGGCATGCGCCGCCGCAGGATCGGCACCCCGTCGCCGTGGAGTTCGGTGAGATAGGACGTCGCTTGCAGCCTCAGCCCGCCGATGCGTCCCTTCGCCATCACCACGAGATCGGAACCCTGGTAGTAGCCGGCCGGCGAGGCGAGGACGGCGATCGGATAGTCATGGCGAAGACCGAGCGGGCGGCGGATGTCCTCGGCGTGCACGATCGCCTCGCCGAGCATCGCGATGGCGGGCAGCCATCGCGCCGGGGTGAGGAGACTCCCGCCGCGGGCCGGAATCATCGGCCGCCGTCAGGACTCCCCGCGTAGTGCGCGTGAAGGCCCCCTTCCCTCGGCTGAGCCGAGGGAAGGGGGCCTTCACGCGCATGGTCGCGGTCAGGACTCCCTGCGTCGCCGCCCGGCCAGGAGCAGCAGGGCGCCGATGGCAAGCATGCCCAGCGCCAGCACCGTCATCGTCCTCACCGGCGAACCGGTGACGGCCAGACCAGGCGGACGCGGGGTGGTCGGCGGCTGCGGGTTCGGCTTCTCCGGGGTCGGCGGCTCCGGCGGCACCCGGGTGTCCGTGCCACAGTCCGGGTTCGCCGAACCGGGCGGGCAGTTGACGCCCGGCGTGTCGGACGTGACGACGTTGCGGAGCCGGTGGTCACCACGCGCGGGCGACTTCACGGTGACCGCGTAGGTGACAGTGGCCTTCTCCCCCGCCTCGAGCTTGCCCTTCCAGGTGAGTTTCGGTGCGGAGTAGGTCACTGTTCCCCTGCTGGCCTTCGCGGTGCCGTCGAAGGTGGCGTCGTCGAGCACCTCGGTCAGGTCGTCGGTGAACGTCGCGTCGTCGACGGTGGCCTGTCCGGTGTTCTCGACCGTCACGGTGTAAGTGACGACCTCGCCGGGCTTGGCCTCGGTCTTGTCGACCGTCTTCTTCAGCTTGAGACTGGACAGCGGAGTGGTCGTGCCGCACTTCGGGTCCTTGCTGCCCGGCGGGCAGTTGCCCCCGGGTGTGTCGGAAGTGATCGCGTTGACCAGCTTGCCGTCACCGTCGGTCTTGGTCACCTTCACGCTGTAGGTGACCGTCGCCGTCTGCCCGATCTCCAGGTCGCCCGTCCACGTCAGTTTCGGCTCCGCATACGTCACTTCACCGATCGTCGCCGCACCGTCCTTCTGGAACTCCGCGTCGTCGAGGACCTCGGTGAGGTCGTCGGTGAAGGTCGCACCGGTCAGTTTGGTCTTGCCCGTGTTGCGGACCGTGACCGTGTACTTGACGACGTCGCCCGGGTTCACCGTCGACTTGTCCGCCTTCTTCTCCAGTGCGATGCCGGGCACCGGGGTACTGGTCGAGCACGCCGGATCGTCGGACTGCGGCGGGCAGGTGCCCGGGGTGTTGGTGCTGACGGTGTTCCGCAGTTCGTGGTCACCGGTGACCGGGTTCTTCACCTTCACCGAGTAGGTCAGCGTGGTCGACGCCCCCACCGGGAGATCACCGACCCACACCAGATTCGGCGCGGTGAAGGCGAAAGTACCGCCGACAGGGGCGGACCGGGCATCGCCGGAGTAGTCGGCGTCGTCGAGCACCTCGGACAGGTCGTCCGTGACCCGCGCGGCGTCCTCGCCGACCAGATCGACCTTGCCGGTGTTGGTGACGGTGACGGTGTACTTCACGACATCGCCCGGGTTCGCGGTCTGCTTGTCCGAGGTCTTCTTCACCGTCAGTTCGCGGGACGGCACGTCCGCCACGCAGTTCGGGTCGGTCGAGTCCGGCGGGCAGTTGTTGCCCGGGGTGTCCGAGGTGACCACATTGGACAGTTTCTTGTCACCGGGAACCGGGTTCTTGATCTTCACCGTGTAGGTGATGGTCGCCGTCCGGCCGATGTCGAGCGAACCGGTCCAGCTCAGCTTCGGTGCACTGTAAGTGACATCGCCGATGGTGGCCGCGCCGTCGTTCTGGTAGTCGGCGTCGTCCAGGACCTGCGTCATGTCGTCGGTGAACGACGCACCGTCCTGTTTGGTCTGCCCGGTGTTGGTGACGGTGATCGTGTACTTCACCGTGTCGCCGGGATCGACCGACTTCTTGTCGGCGGTCTTCTTGATGAGCAGACCCGAAACCGGTGTGGTGGTCCCGCACTTCGGATCGGTGGACCCCGGCGGGCAGTTCCCACCCGGCGTCTCCGAAGTCACGACATTCTTCAATCGATGGTCACCGTCGCCCGGGTTCTTCACCTTGACCGTGTAAGTGACCGTGGCGGTCTCGCCGATGCCGAGGTCACCCGTCCAAGTCAACTCTGGTTCCACATAGGACACCGTGCCGATCGTCGCGGAACCGTCTCCCTGATAGTCGGCGTCGTCGAGCACTTGAGCGAGATCGTCGGTGAACGTCGCACCGTCCACCTTGGTCTGCCCGGTGTTCCGGACGGTCACCGTGTACTTCACGATATCGCCCGGGTTCGCCGACGTCTTGTCGACCGACTTCTTGATTTCCAGGCCCGAAACCGGGGTGTCGGTACCGCAGGCCGGATCCGTGGAACCCGGCGGGCAGTTCCCGCCTGGCGTCTCCGAAGTCACGACGTTCTTCAGCCGATTGTCGCCGGTGTTGGGGTTCTTCACCTTGACCGTGTAGGTCACCGTGGACTTGTCACCGACGCCGAGGTCACCCGTCCAAGTCAGTTCGGGCGCCGCATAGGAGACGTCACCGATGGTCGCTGCGCCGTCGTTCTGGTACTCGGCGTCGTCGAGGACCTGTGTCAGGTCATCGGTGAACGTCGCGCCGGTCAGCTTCGTCTGGCCCGTGTTGCTGACGGTGACGGTGTATTTCACGACATCGCCCGGGTTCGCCGACGCTTTGTCGACCTTCTTCTCGATGAGCAGACCCGACACCGGTGTGGTCGTCCCGCACTTCGGATCGGTCGAGCCCGGCGGGCAGTTCCCGCCCGGCGTCTCGGAGGTGACGGTGTTGATGAGCTTCTTGTCACCAGGAACCGGGCTCTTGACCTTCACCGTGTAAGTGACCGTCGCTGTCGCACCGACGTCGAGATCGCCCACCCAGGTCAGCTTCGGTTCCACATAGGACACCGTGCCGATCGTCGCGGCTCCGTCGTTCTGATAGTCGGCGTCGTCGAGCACCTGGCTCAGATCGTCGGTGAACGTCGCACCGGACAGTTTTGTCTGACCGGTGTTCCGCACGGTCACCGTGTACTTCACGACATCGCCGGGATTCGCCGACTGCTTGTCGACCGACTTCTCGATCTTCAAGCCCGACACCGGTGTGACGGTCCCGCACTTCGGGTCGGTCGAGCCCGGCGGGCAGTTCCCGCCCGGTGTCTCCGAAGTCACGGCGTTCTTGAGCTGGTTGTCACCAGGGTTGGGGTTCTTCACCTTGACTGTGTAGGTGACCGTCGATGTCTGCCCGATGTCGAGCGAACCGGTCCACGTCAGCTTCGGCGCCGCATAAGACACCGAACCGATCGAAGCGGCTCCGTCGTTCTGGTAGTCGGCATCGTCGAGCACTTGAGCGAGATCGTCGGTGAACGTCGCACCGTCCACCTTGGTCTGACCGGTATTCCGCACCGTCACCGTGTACTTCACGACGTCACCCGGGTTCGCCGATTGCTTGTCGACAACCTTTTCGATCAGCAAACCCGACACTGGAGTCGTCGTCCCACACTTCGGATCCGTCGAACCGGGCGGACAGTTACCACCCGGTGTCTCCGAAGTGACCACATTGGACATCTTCTTGTCACCAGGGTTGGGGTTCTTCACCTTGACCGTGTAGGTGACCGTGGATGTCTGCCCGATGTCGAGCGAACCGGTCCACGTCAGCTTCGGCGCCGCATACGTGACACCACCGATCGTCGCCGCCCCGTCGTTCTGATAGTCGGCATCGTCGAGCACCTGGCTCAGATCATCAGTGAACGTCGCACCGTCCACCTTGGTCTGACCGGTATTCCGCACCGTCACCGTGTACTTCACGACATCGCCCGGGTTCGCCGACTGCTTGTCGACAACCTTTTCGATCAGCAAACCCGACACCGGAGTCGTCGTCCCACACTTCGGATCCGTCGAACCCGGCGGACAGTTACCACCCGGCGTCTCCGACGACACCGCGTTCTTCAGCCGATTGTCCCCGGTGTTGGGGTTCTTCACCTTGACCGTGTAGGTCACCGTGGACGTTTCGCCGACGCCGAGGTCGCCTGTCCAGGTCAGCTTCGGTTCCACATAGGACACCGTGCCGATCGTCGCCGCACCGTCTCGCTGGTAGTCGGCATCATCGAGCACCTGAGCGAGATCGTCGGTGAACGTCGCACCGGTCAGTTTCGTCTGACCGGTGTTGCGGACCGTGACCGTGTACTTCACGACGTCACCCGGGTTCGCCGATTGCTTGTCGACCGACTTCTCGATCAGCAAACCCGACACCGGAGTCGTCGTCCCACACTTCGGATCCGTCGAACCCGGCGGACAGTTACCACCCGGCGTCTCCGACGTCACCACGTTCTTCAGCCGGTTGTCCCCGGTATTGGGATTCTTCACCTTCACCGTGTAGGTGAACTCGGCGCTCTTCCCTGCCGCGAGCGTGCCGGTCCAGGTCAGCTTCGGTTCCACATAGGACACTGTTCCCGCCGACGCGCCGGCGTCGTTCTGGTAGACCGCGTCGTCCAGCAGACCGGTCAGATCGTCGACGACCTTGAGGTCCGCCGCGGTCACCCTGCCGGTGTTGGTGACGTTGATCGTGTACCGCACGGTGTCACCGGGGTCCGCGGATTCCTTGTCCGCGGTCTTCGTCACCGTGTACGACGGCGCGGGCACCTTGGTCTTCGCGCACGCCGCGGCCGGGTCGTCCGGGCATCGCGAGTCCGGCGGCACCACGGGCGGCGGTCCGGTCGGGACGGTCGCGCGGTTCACCAGCTCCTTGCCGATCGCGGCCTCTTCGACCTTCACCCGCACCGTCAGCGTCGCGGTCTCCCCGATGGCGAGGCCGTCCACCGCCCAGTCGATCGGACCGGTACCGGACGCGGTCCCCTTCGAGGGCTCGGACGACACGTAGCTCGTCCCCGGTGGGAGCGTGTCGCGCACCGTGAGCGCGGGCACCGGAATCACGCCGGTGTTCCGCAGAGTCACCTTGTAGGTCAGCGTGTCACCCGGGATGGCTTCGGCGAGGTCGACCGATTTGGTCAGCTGATACCCCGGCGACGCGACCGTGTTCCGCACCGTGTTCGACGTGCGCTCCTGCGCGCGGCCGGTGTCCTCGCCGCGGAAGGTCAGCTTTCCGGTGTTGTCGAGTTTGGTGCCGTCCGGCACCGCCGCCCCGACCGTGACCTTGAAGGCCACCTTCTGCGACTGCCCTGGCGCGAGATTCCGTAGCCGGCAGGTGACCAGCTGCCCGGCGGCGGAACAGTCCGGATTGGACCCGGCCACGAAGGTGACGCCGTCCGGCAGGGTGTCGGTGAGCACCACGTTCGTCGCGGTGTCGAGGTCGGTGACGGAACCGTCGGCGTGCTTGTTGGCGACGTCGAAGGTGTAGGTGACGTCGCTGCCCTTGGTGACGTAGCCAGGCGGGTTGTCGTCGGTGTTGCCGACCGGGTCGTTGGCCTTCGTGATCTGCAGATCGGGTTCGAGCGCGTCGGTGACCAGCCAGACCACCTGCGGATAGAGCGCGTCGCCGGTGGTGCCGATCTTCACCTGGAGCGCGGACGTGCCCGCCGGGACCTTGCCGGTGATGTCGATGCTCCGGGCGTCGTACCCGACGTTGTTGACCGGATTCGGATTCCGGGCGGTGACGTTGGCTCCGGACCCGTTCGACGCCACCTGGTCGATGCGGCTGCTGAAAGCGTTGTTCGTGACCGTGCCGGCGGGGCCCGGCAGGGGGATGTCCTGCAGGCTGGAGGCGTTTGGGCCGACCTGGAGGTAGTCGCCGCTGATGGGCGCGTCGCCGTCCCCGGCCACGATCCCCAGTTCGACGTTCGGCTGGCGCGACGTCGGCGCCTTGATGCCGCTGAGCGCGATGGTCGCCGAGACCGGCTGGCCACCGCCGGCGACCCGCTGAAGACCGTCCCACACCTGCAGATAGCGCAGCGGTTCACTGGCCAGTTCGTAGGCGACCACCAGCGACCAGCCGCCCCAGCAGCCGAGGTTGGTCGGGCTGATCGACTGTCCCTGACAGGCCTGGATGTCGGCGACCGTGTACTGGCCAGCCCCGGCACCGGTCACCGCGGCGGTGACGTCGGCCGCGCCACCATAGGCGTACAGGGTCGGGTTGCCCGGTGTGGTCAGCGCGGGGAACCAGTCGTAGGTGTCGGCGGTGATCCGCTGGTAGGAACCCGCTCCGGGCGTCTTCAGCGAGACCTGGTTCCCTCGCGGGCCGTCGCCGGAGGTCCCGCTGGTGGCGACCGGGTTGAACTGCCAGTACAGCCGCGCGTTGAGGACCTTCGCACCGGCCGGGATGGTCAGGTCCGCCGCCGAGGCGGTGTTACCGGGCGCGGAGGGGTCGGTCTTGATCCAGGACACCGGGCTCGCGTTGCTCGCCGAGGCGTCGCAGTTGACGCCGGCGCCGCAGCGCACCACCGAGTTGGCGGCCATCACGATGCCGCCGTGGGCGAGCCCGGAGTACACCGGCTCCGGCCCGATCGGCCGCTCGGTGCCCGCTCCGCGCGGTTGAGCTTCCGCAGTCTGGGCACCGGCGGGCAGTGGGGCGCCCATCAGCAGGGCCACGACGACCACCGTGAGCATCGCCAAGCCCCGGCGACACCGATTTCGCCCACGCCGTTCCGCCATGCCGCCTCCACCTCACCGCTCGCTCCCGTCGGCCCAGGTCAGGGCGGACGGGGACAGCGAGCCCGGATGACGGTCATCCTGTGTCGGGGGGATCATGAACGGCAACCGGGACCCGGGGTGTCGCCCTGATAAAACCCCTTGGATGAGAACAAAACCCCCGGACGGGTGATGAAAACGGTGTTCACCACCGTGTCCACAACGGACTGTTCCGGGGGAACGTGGTGTTTTACCGCGAAAAATGCCACTCTCGACGGAGTGAACGACCTCCATTATCAAGGCTCCGGCCCCTACTGCTACACCCATTCCCTGTCGATGATGCTGGGCTCGGCCGCACCGGGAACCGCCGTACTCGAGACGCTGACCGGCAGCCCGTTCGGAATGCAGCTCATCGGCGGCTCGCTGCCGTTGTTCGACCCCTTCGGCTGGGATCCCGAGATCGGCATCGGTGACGCGCTCACCGTCCTCGGCTGGACCGCGGACACCGTCAGTGAAGAGGAACCGGACGCGGCGTTCGCCCGGCTCGTCGAAGGACTGGCCGACGGACCGGTCATGATCGGCCCGGTCGAGATGGGGCATCTGCGCTATCAGCCCGGGATGACCGGCCCGATCGCCGCCGACCACTACCTGGTGGCGCTCGCCGCGGACAGCGAATCGGTCACCGTCCACGACCCGCAGGGTTACCCGTACGCGCGGCTGCCGCGAACGGAGTTCGCCGCCGCCTGGCGCGCGGAGACCGTCGCCTACGGCAAACCGCACACCCTGCGCACGAACTTCGTCCGGCACACCGTCGTCGACGAGGAGGCCGCGCTCATCGCGTCACTCCCCCGGGCGGCCGCCTGGCTCGGCGGCGAGAACGGGGCCGGGCTCCCGCCGGGCAGCCTCGGCAACGCCGACGCGGCCCTGTCGCTGGCCGCGCGGATCGAGTCCGGACTGGATCCGGATGCGCGCGGGCAGCTCGTCCACTTCGCGGTCCGGGTCGGCGCGCGGCGACTGGCCGACGCGGCGGCCTGCCTGCGCCGGGTGGACCACGGCGCCGCCGCCGAAATCGCCACCACACAGGCACGTTCGGTCGGCTCGTTGCAGTACGACCTCGTCACCGGAAACGACGCGAGCGCCGCGAAAACGCTCCGGACCCTCGCCCCGACCTACGAAGAACTCCGCCGGGCCCTCACCGCCTCGTGAGTGGCGATTCGGGTTCTAACCCGAATCGCCACTCACGACCAACCTGACCAACGCCTGGCTCGCAGCGGAGTACATGATGGCCCCCTTCCTTGCGCCTAGAGGTACAGGAAGGGGCCATTCATGTACTGGGGAGCGCGTGAAGGACCCCTTCCCTCGGCTGAGCCGAGGGAAGGGGTCCTTCACGCGCAGCTGGTGTGACAGGTGAGGCCGCTGGGGCTCGTGACGGCCGTCCAGGGCGAGTGAGGGGAACTTTGAGGGACTCTGAGTCCCTCAAGGAGTCCTTCACGGCCCGGCCGCTACCGGACCCACCCATCGCAGGTACCAAAACCCCTTGGCCAGCACGACACTTACCGACTCGCGACCAGAGTCGCGGCCGGCCTCCGTCAGCCAGCCCGGACCGCGCCGGTCAGCGCAGCAGGGCGGCGGCGATCGACTTGCCGCGCAGGGCGGCGTCCGGGGAGTTCTCCCGGACCGCGGTCACGATCGAGCCGTCCACGATCAGCACGAGGTGCTCGGCGAGTTCGGCGGCGTCGGCACGGCCCGCGTCGGCGAGCAGACCGGCGAGATAGCCGGTCAGCGCGACCTTGTGCTCGGCCGCGACGGCGTGGACGGGGCTCGACGGATCCGCCGTCTCGACCATGGTGTTGATGAAGGCGCAGCCACGGAAGTCTTTGCGGGAGAAGCGTTCATGGAGCGCGTCGAAGACCGCGAGGACCCTGTCCTCCGGGTCGAGGCGGTAGCCGTCGACGGCGTCGGAGAGCCACTGCCGCCAGGTGCGGTCCCGCTCCCGCAGCACCGCCTCCACCAGCGCTTCCTTGCTCGGGAAGTGCCGGTACAACGACGCCTTGCCGACGCCGGACTCGTCCAGGATGCGATCGATTCCGACGGCGCGGATGCCTTCGGCGTAGAACAGCTCCTCGGCTGTGCTCAGCAATCGCTCGCGCGCTCGGGTGCCCACGGCCGAAACAGTACCACTCTGTACCGAAGTGGTTGACCGCAGACGGAACAGGTCTGTACCGTCTCATTCGGAACAGACCAGTACCGTTTGGAGAGCCCGTGTCCCGCATCCCCCACCTCACCGAGCATCCGTTGCTGACCGACGTCCGTAACCAGCTCGGCCGGGTGCCCAACCTCTATGCCGCGATGGCCAACGGCCCTGCCGCCTTGAGCGGCTACCTCGCCCTGCGCGATTCCCTCACCCGCGGCGAACTGACCGCGCGGGAGCGGGAACTGCTCGCGCTGTTCACCGCGTGGCGCAACGAATGCGGCTACTGCCTCGCCGCGCATACGTTCCGCGGCGAGAAGATGCGCATTCCCGCCGAAGAACTGGCGAGCGTCCGCGAGGCCGACAGCCCCGACCCGCATACCCGCGCGGTGCTCCGGCTCGCCGACGCCGTCATGACCCACCGCGGCCGGATCTCCGATGAGCAGCTGGCCGAAGCCCGCGCGGCCGGGGTCACCGACGCACAGATCGCCGAGGTGGTCGCGCATATCGCGCTCAACGTGCTGTCGAACTACTTCAACCACGTCGCCGAACCCGAACTGGACTTCCCCGAGGTCGCCCGGTGAAGCACGCGTTGCCCGTCCTGCTGACCGCCGTCGGTGCGGGCGGGGTGGCCGCCGCCGGAATCGGCTCGGGGATCGGCCCCGCGGCGTCGGCACCGCTCGCCGCCAGCCTGGCCCTGGTACTGGCCAACCCGGCGCTGCCGTCCGCCCGGCCGGCCGCGGTCTTCGGCGGCCACGCGCTCGCCGTGGCGGGCGGCCTGCTCACCGCGCTCCTGCTCGCGCCGGGGCCGGTGGCCGTCGCGATCGCGGCGGCGGCCGGACTCGGCGCCATGCTGCTGTTCCGGGTGGTGCACCCGCCCGCGGTCGCGTCCGGTTGCCTGATGGTCCTGCAGCCGTTGCCCACCGGCGTGTTCCTGCTCGGCGCCGCGGCGGCGCTGGCCGTCGCGGTGAACCTCCGCACGCGGTTCACCGCGAAGACCGCGCCACAATGAGAACACCGGTGGGGCCGCGCGCGCGGCCCCACCGGCGAGTCCGAAGTGGACTCAGAAGGTGATGCTGAATCCGTCGATGCTGCCGGTGTCGAACTTGTAGACGTCCTGGGCGCTCAGCTTCCAGGTCCCGTTGGCCGCCTCACCGGAGGCGTCGACCGTGAAGGTCTGGTGCACCCCGTCGGCAGAACCGACCCCGCCGGAACCCTTGAGCCGGTAGGCCTTGCCGCTCGGCCCGATCAGGTCGAGGACGAGATCGGCACTGTAGGTGTGGGAGATGTCGACCTTGACCGGCAGGGACACGGAAGCCTTGCCGTCACAGCCTTCCTGGGTCACCGAACTGGTCACCGCGGCTCCGGCGTCCGGAATGGACACCGGTGTGGTGTTCGACTTGACCCCGCAGGTCGGTCCGGGGCCGCCACTGCCGATGAACGAGACGTTGAGCAGTTTGTTCGGCGAACCGCTGCCCGCGTTCTTGATGACCCCCGCCGTCGCGTTGTTCACCAGCGCGTCCCGCACCTGCTGCGGTGAGGCACCCGGATTGGCCGACAGATAGAGCGCGGCCGCGCCGACGACGTGCGGCGTCGCCATCGAGGTCCCGTTCATCGTCGCCGTCCCGCCGCTGGTCGGGCTCAGCGACGTGATGTTCGAACCGGGCGCGAAGATGTCGGTGCAGCTTCCGTAATTGGAGAACGACGACCGGTTGTCACTGGAATCCGAGGCGTTGACGGTGATCACTTCCGGCACCCTGGCCGGGCTGGTGCCGCAGGCGTCGGTGGAGGCGTTGCCCGCCGCGACGCCGTAGACCACGCCCGAGGCGATCGACCGCTTGACCGCGTCGTCCCCGACCCCGGGCGCGTCCATGGTCAGGCTCATGTTGGCCACCGCGGGCTTCTGCGCGTTGGCCGTCACCCAGTCGACGGCGTCGATGATGCCCGAGTCCGGCCCGGAGTTGTCACAGCCCAGCACCTTCAGCCCGACGATCTTGACTTTCTTCGCCACGCCATAGGTCTTGCTGCCGATCGTGCCCGAGGTGTGGCTGCCGTGTCCGTGACAGTCCTTGCCGTCGCCACCGAAGAAGTCCTTGCCGAGGCTTGCCCGGCCTTCGTACTCCGGATTCGACGGGTTGATACCGCTGTCGAGGTCGTAGGCGGTGACGCCCGCGCCTTCGTTCGGATAGGTGTAGGCCTTGTCGAGCGGGAGACTCTTCTGGTCGACCCGGTCCAGTCCCCACGTCGGGTTCTGCTGGGTGCCCGTACCCCGTGCGGTGCCGTCCTCGTAGACCGCCTTGACCGACGGGTCCGCGGCCAGCTTCCGCGCTTCGGCCGGGGTCATGCCCTTGGCCGAGAAGCCGCGGACCGCCGCCGTCCAGACCGAACGGACCTCGCCGCCGTAGCGACGCGCCAGCTCGGCCGATGCGGGTTGCCCGGCCGCGGCGACGTCATGAAGGACGACGATGTACTGATCGCCGTAGTGCTCCTTGGCCGGGATCACGACACCTTCGGCCTCGGCACCGACGGCCGTTCCGGCGCCGAGCGCGAGCAGCGGGCTCAGCAGGCCGAGTGCCAGCAGGGTTTTCGTCTTGCTACGCATGAAAGTTCACCTCTGTTTCGGCGAAGATCACTGGACGGTGAGGGTGTACGTGGCGGTGGCGGTCTTGCCGGTGGCGTCCTTGGCGGTCACCGTGACCGGGTACGTGCCCGGCTGGAACGGCGCGAAGACCTGCATGGTCGAACTGCCGCCGCTGGACACGCTCTGCGGTGAGAAGAACGGGTTGATCGGCAGCCCCGAACCACTGGCGGACAACGTGATCGAGCCGCTTCCCCCGCTCGAGGTGACGGTGGCGCTCACGAGCGAACCCGCGCGGCCGGATCCGGAAGCCGGGTCGACGGTCACCTTGAGGTCGCCGACCGGCGGATCGCCGGCGCCGACGGTGAGGGTGAGCCCGGCGGTGGCCGTTTCGGTCGTGCCCTTCCCGGAAATCGTGACCTGGTAGGTCTTCTCCGGTGTCCCGGCGGCGGTCTCGATGGTCAGTTTCGCCACCTCGCCCGCCTTGATCGTGGCGGGCTGGAACGTCGCCTTGGCGCCCTCGGGCAGCCCCGTGGCCGACAGCGTGACGTCCTCGGCTCCGTTCTTGCCCGGTTTGCTCGTGACACTCGCCGACACGTACTTGCCGGGCAGGACCTTCACCGACGACGGCGAAGCCGCGAGAGTGAACGTGTCACCTGGCTGCTCGCCGCCGATCTGCTGGGCGACCCAGTCACCCATCTCGTTGTTGAGCCTGCTGTAGACGCTGTACCAGTGGAAGTCGCTGCGGCTCCACGAGGTGACCCCGACGACCTTCCCGCCGACGACGAACGGGCCGCCGCTGTCACCGGGCAGGACGGTTTTGCGGCCGTCGGAGTACCCGGCGCAGATCATCGTCTTCGGGTCGACGCCGTTCTCCACGCCGGTGCACTGACTCGCGTCGACGATCGGCAGGGTCAGCTTGTGCAGCGTGACGTCCTGAGTGGAGTCGTCGATGTCCTTCTTTCCGTAGCCGAGGCTGAAGCCGTCCTTGCCGGGTGTCTCCAGGCCGGTGTCGGCGGAGGTGGCGACCTTGGCGTAGCCGCCGGGCGGGACCGGGATGTCGCCGTCGGTGGTGATCACCGCGACGTCGTAACCGTTCCATGGCTGGGTGAACCTGGGGTGGACCTGGTAGTCGACAGCCTTCAGCTGAGTGCCGCCAGCGCTCTTGAGGTCATCGAGTCCATAAAGGACACTCTTCTCGCCGGCCAGTTCCTTGCAGTGCGCCGCGACCAGGACCTTCCGCGGCGCGATGACGGAGCCGGAGCAGCTCTGCCCCCTCGGCCGGGAACCGCCTTCGCGCAGCGCGGCGATGGCGTACGGGTAGTCCTTGACCGAGGCAGGCGAGCCGCCGATGCTCTGCGTGTGGAGGCCGCCTTCTGGCAAGGGCGCGGCGTCGGTCGGGGCGATGGCACGGGGCGGGTCGGCGGGGACGGCGCGCAAGGACACCGCACCGGCGACGCCTGCCGGTGTCAGCGCGGCCATGGTCAGTGCGACCACGCCGAGGATCCGTTTTCTGCTCACGGTGATTCCTTTCAGAACTTCCGGATCGGGGAAGTACTCACAAAGGCCGCAGGGGAATTCGCGACTGCCCGACAACTGTCGGACGGCGGGGGAAGCGGAACAATAGTGGAGCGGAGCGTTCGCTCCCTCATTTAAAGAAACCGGCTCCTACCTGCGGTTTCTCCGCGCCGTACCCAGCGAATCGCGGAATACGGGCCCTTAGGGAACAGGGTCGTCACGCGGTTTTGGAACCCTCGCCGGTCGCGTCGCGGAGCAGATCCTCGGTCAGGACCGTGCGCGACGGCAGCCCCAGTTTGCGCAGTGCCCGTCCGACGTGGATCTCCACGGTGCGCGGTGACAGGAACAGCCGCTCGCCGATCGCCCGGTTGGTGAGGTTCTGCGCGGCGAGCCGGGCGACTTCGAGTTCCCTCGGCGACAACGCTTCGCCGTAGCCTTTGCGGCCGCGGCGGGGCGCCTCCGGATCGCAGCGTCGCAGCGACCGGCGGCAACGCAGCGCGTCCACGGCGGCGCCGAGGCGCACATACGCCGTCTCCGCGGTGGTGAACGCGGAGACGGCGCGGCCTTGTTCACCGGCTTCGGCGAAGCATCCGGCCGCGAGTTCGTCGGCGTAGGCGGCGAAATACGGAAAAGGCAGCGCGTGATAGGCCTGCGCGGCACCGAGCAGCAGGTCACCCGCCGCGAGCGTCTCGCCTCGGGCGTGGGTGAGCATGCCCCGGCACAGCAGCGCCGCCGCGTTGGCGACCGGGGTGTCCTTGCCGTCGATGCCCTGCCGGTATTCCGCGAGCAGTTCCCTCGCCTCGACCAGCTGCCCCAGCCCGAGCATGGTGCGCACGGCGAACGGCATCAGCTCGGCCGCCCACACCCAGTTCTTCTTGCGGCGCACGGTTTCCAGGCCGTACTCGGCGAGACGTCGGGCGGCTTGCAGGTCCTTGCCCGCCTGATGGACCGCGACGCGGCCCGCGTACGCCGAAGCCTGCACCGGGACGCTGCCCGCGGAAAGCGCGAACGCCGCGTCGAAACTGCGCAGGGCCGCCGTCGGCCGATGCTGCCCGTACTCGTACCAGCCGAGGACGAGCAAGGGCTCGGCGGCGAGCGAACTGTCCTTGTCCACGCGCGTGAGCATCGCCCGTGCCTTCTCCGCGACGGTCGACCACTCGCCCATCGCGAGGTCCAGGCGCAGTTCCGTACCGTCGGCGAGCGCGTCGAGGTAGGGCTGATGGTCGTCGCGGATCAGCCGCCGGGCGGTCGCGAGGTAGGCCCGCGCGACCGGGTAGTGCCCGTTCCACGCCACCGCATCGGCCAGGTTGATGTAGGTGCGCGCCACCTGACGGCACACCTCGGCCGATTCCGGCGCCATCGGCAGATCGGCGATGTCCTGCCAGGCATCCGGATCGGCGACCTGCATCCGCGCCGACAGCCGGTTGGCGGCGATGGCGGCGAGCAGCCCGGCATCGTGTTCGCCCTTGCTCGCTTCTTCGGCCTGATCGAGCCAGCGGAAGTTCTCCTCGACCGGGACCGTCCCGATATGCGGCAACGCCAAGGTGACCAGTCCCCTGGCGAGCAATGCCTGCCGCCTGCCGAGGTCGGCCGCGCCCAGTTCGATCTCGAGCCTGCCCGCTTCGACCTTGCCCACCTGGTTGATCAGCACCTGACCGAGGTGGACCCGGATCTCACCCCGCGCGGCCTTGCTCAGCGGCCATTCGCGCAGGATCTCGCGCAGCAGCCGGACCGTGCCGGCGTGGGCGATGCTGCGCGGCAGTTCCCTGCCGAGCCGGACGGCGAACGATTCGCGTGCGGTCCGCGGCAGATCCGTGTCCCGCAACGCGGTTTCGAGCAGACGGCTCGCTTCCTCGGTCCGGCCGTCTTCGATGGCGTTGTCGACCGCGACGCCGGTCCACTGTGTCCACGCGGCGAGGTCACCCGCCAGCCGCGCGTGCCGGGCGATGAGCGAGGCGAAAGGTTCGGCACCGGCGGCGAGCCGGGAGGCGGCGCGGCCGTGCATCGCGCACCGCTGCGGGCCGGGCAACAACGCGTAGACCGCTTCCGCGATCAGGGGGCTTCCCGAGACGTAGCGACCGCAGCCGAGATCCCGGAGCAGTCCCGCTTCGACCGCTTCGGTGACCGCGCCGGAGGTCTCCCCGGACGATCGCGCCGCCACCGCGCCCAGATCCGGTTCCCCCGCCGGGGAACCCAGCACCGCGGCCGCGCGGACGACGTCCCGCGCGGCCGGGCCGAGCGCCGCCATCAACTCGGCGACCCGGCCCCGCACGATCGGCGGCACGGTCGCGGACGCCAGTCTGTCGGCCGAAAACGCCTCGGCCGTGTCACCGAGGCTCCGCACCACCGCCATCAGGTCGACGGCGATCCCCGACGTCCGCCGGTGCGCCGCTTCGGCGAAATCCGGCGCACAGCGGCCGAACGAGGTGTCCAGCAGCTTGCGCACCTCTCCGGCGGTGAACGCCGGAAGGGAGATCCGCGCGGCGATCTCCCGCATCGGCGGGAACCGCCTCGGTCCGCACGCCACCGAACTGACCACCACGCTCAGCGGGATCGCCGGGGACGCCGCGAGCCCGCGCACGAACTCCCACGTGTCGTCGTCGGCGGCGTGGACGTCGTCGAGGACCAGTACCGCCGGGCCGCAGCCGGTCAGCACTTCGCGTACGGCGCGGAATTCCTGCTGCCGGACGGTCTCGGCGTCCACGTTCTCCGGGAACGGCGGCAGCCACGGCGACCATTCGGGGATCAGCCGCCGCAGGACACCGGTGACCGGGGAGAAGGCCGCCGCGTGGGCGGCGGCGACGGCGCTCTTCCCGAGCAGCGCGTCGACCAGCGGGGCCAACCGGCACGGACGGACGAAGGAACCGCAGCGGGCGGACCAGACCACGCGCGACGCGATCCCGGGATGGGCGGCCAGTTCTTCGAGCAACCGGCTCCGGCCCACACCCGGTTCGCCCTCGACGACGGCGACCGACGGCGGGCTCGAGGTGACGCGCACCAGTTCGGCCAATTCGGTGTCGCGGGCCACGAACACCGGTGCCGCACCGATCGTCGGCATGTTCGAAGACCATACCGATCGGGCACCCGCCGAAAGGCGGGAACACGGACAGTGACCATCAGCGGTCCGCTCTCCCGGCGTCGACCTGCGCGATCTGACCCACCGCAGTCGCAATACGGACCCTTACGTATTGCCTCACGCCTTGCCACGGGTGCCACCAGAGGGTGAATCTCATTCTGTTCGCAGTGCCCCTCTGTTACCTCGCCACAGCTGTCACCTCGCATTCGTGCTACGCGTTTCGACCATCCAGTTAGGAGTGTCCCCACGGTGAAAACCTCATTCAGGCGCGGGCTGGCCACGGCCTGCGCCGGTGTCGCCGCGATGGTCGCCCTGCAGGCGCCCGCCGCCGCGGCCACGATCACGGCGGCCACCACGATCCCGATCAAGATGCAGGCACAGGAGAAGAGCAACTGGTGCTGGGACGCCAGCGGCAACACGATCGCCGCCTGGTGGGGGCACAGCCTGTCCCAGACGAAGTTCTGCCAGGTCGCGCACAACGAGTCCGGTACGGACTGCGCCAACAACCAGGGCTACCTCAGCGATCAGCAGCGCGTGTTCCGCTGGCTCGGGTTCAGCAACGTCGGAACCTACAGCTCCTCGGGCCAGACGTTGAGCTTCGCGTCCATCAAGGGCCAGGTCGACGCGCGGCAGCCGATCGGCACCCGGATCGGCTGGCGCAACGGCGGCGGCCATATGCACGTGCTCTACGGCTACGACAACACGAACGGCGCGACGACGGTCTACTACGGCGACCCGTGGGGTTCGAGCCCCCGCTACAACCAGATGAACTACAACGCCTATCGGTCCAACAACTCGTTCACCTGGACCCACACCGTCTACGGGATCAAGGACTGAAACCATGAAGCGAACCTTCCTCGGCGCCACGATCCTCGCTCTCGGACTGTCGCTCGCGCTCGGCGGACAGGCGTCCGCCTCCGACGCCCCCAGCGGTGCGCCCACCGCGGCCGACCTCGCGGCGGTGTCCACAGTGGTCACGAGCGACGCGACCACCCAGCGGCTCGCGAAGGCGGTGTTCCCCGGCGCCGCGAAGGCCGACACGGCCGTCGCGGCCCGCACCGCCAAAGCCGATCCGCGAACCCCGGTGGCGGTCTACCAGCCGACCGCGGCCTTCATCGCCGGGGCTCCCGGCGCACCGGCGGAACTCGCCTACATCGCCACTCCCGCCACCCTCGGCAACGGTGCCGCGGCGACCGTCTGGTCCCAGCGCGAAGGCGCCGGCTGGTCGGTGTTCAACGTCGCGTCGGGTGACGTCGAGAAGCGCCTCGCGGCGTTGACCGGCAAGGGTTATCTGCTGAGCGAACCGCAGGCAGGCGCCTGGTACGCCGTCGACGGGGACACCGTGACCGTCCTCGATGGCTCGTCGGTGGCGAAGACCGGCGAGAAGATGACGCTCGCCGCCTACCGTCAGGCCCTGCAGAGCCGCTACGGCGACAAGCTGCCCGGCTCGACCTACGACCGCACCGGTGCGGCCGGTGGTTACGGTGCTTCCCCGGTGGGCGACACCTCGGTGCCGTGGTGGCCTTACGCGATCGGCGCGGTCTTCCTCGCCGCGGCGGGCGCGGCCGTCACGCTCCGGCTCCGCAGGCAGTAGGCGGAATTCTCACGGATGCCGGGATCGCGCGGGATCCCGGCATCCGTTCCGCTAGGCGAAGGTGTAGTCCTCGATCGGAAAACTGCCCGCCTCCTTGATGGCGTTCAAGGTCGACGACGGGCGGAGCAAGGTCGCCTCCCCGTGCGGGTTGAAGTAATAACTGTTCGCCGGAGCGCAGTTCCCGAGGGTGAAGATCGAGTCGCCGAGGCGTTCGGTCATCCGGTCGAGGAACGCGTCGTTGGCTTCTTGCGTGACCTCGAACTCGGTCGCGCCGCGCCGCCGCATCGCGCCGAACAGGCGGTCCATATGCCGCATCTGCGTCTCGATGGTGGTGAAATAGGACAGTCCCGAGTAGGAATAGGGGCTGTTGAGCGAAATGAAGTTGGGGAACTTCGGGATCGCGACCCCCTCGTAGGCCTGGAACCGGTTCTCCCGCCACCACTTCCCGAGATTCCGGCCGCCGCGGCCGATGATCTCGATCGCCGGGAAGTTCGCCTCCCACAGGTCGAATCCGGTCGCCAGCACCAGGACGTCGATCTCCCGCCGCCCGCCGTCGGCCGTCGCGATCCCGGTTTCGTCGATCCGCGCTATCGACGTCGTCTCCAGCCGCACGTGGTCCTTGGTGAAGGCAGGGTAGTACTCGTTGGAGAACGTCGGACGCTTGCAGCCGAACGAATACCGTGGCGTCAGTGCCGCACGCAGACCCGGATCCCGCACCTGACGGCGGAGATGCGCCTGGCACCACAGCTTGCCGAGCCGGTTCGCCATCGGCAGCTGCTTGTAGTGCAGGACACCGGAGACCATCATCAGTTCCAGCACCGCCGTCCCGGCCAGCCGCGCGATCCGCTGGGTGAGCGGGACGGCGGCGAACGCGCGGCGGACCGCCTCGGGCACCGGGAAGTCCAGTTTCGGGCTCACCCAGATCGGGGTGCGCTGGTACACGGTGAGTTCCCGCGCGATCTTCGCGATTTCCGGGATCAGCTGGACCGCGGTCGCGCCGGTGCCGATCACCGCCACGCGTTTGCCTGTGAGGTCGTAGTCCTCGTCCCAGGCGGTGGTGTGGATGACCTTGCCGCCGAACGAGTCGATTCCGGCGATGTCGGGTTTCTTCGGCTGCGAAAGGAAACCGGTCGCGGTGAGGAGGTACTTCGCGGTGACCGGCTCACCCTCGGCGAGGGACACCGTCCAGTGCGCGTTCGTCTCGTCCCAGACGGCGCCGGTGACCACGGTGCCGAAACGCATGTAGCGCCGCAGCCGGTACTTGTCCGCGACGTGCTCGGCGTACCGCTTGAGCTCCGCACCCGGCGCGAACAGCCGCGACCAGTGCGGATTCGGTTCGAACGAGTACGAATAGGTGGCCGACGGGATGTCGACGGCCAGGCCGGGATAGTGGTTCACATGCCACGTGCCGCCGAGATCGGACTCGCGTTCGAGGATGAGCAGGTTGTCGTAGCCGAGCCGGTTGAGCTGGATCGCCGCGCCCATCCCGCCGAAACCGGCTCCGACGACGACGGCGTCGTACTGCGTGTTCATGCGTTTTCCTCCCGGTGGGTGTCCTGGTCGAGGCGGTTGCGGCGGAACGCGTTGAGCGCGCCGACGTCGAGGTCCGGGTACTTGCTCACGCGCGCACTCCTTCTCGTGCGAAGGCGCCGTCCGTCCGTGAAGTTGGCGCCCATGGCGGCCATGGCGGCCAGATCGGCAGGCGCCGGTTCGATCCTGACCACCCGCACACCCGCCGCGCGCAGCCGTCGAACCTCGTCATCCACGCGCCGGGTCATCGCGGTCCGCAGCAGGCGTTCCAGCCTGTTCAAGCCGCGCGCTTCGGCCCCGCCTTCA
Organism: Amycolatopsis sp. NPDC033938; assembly: GCF_055575975.1. Lineage (NCBI taxonomy): Bacteria > Bacillati > Actinomycetota > Actinomycetes > Pseudonocardiales > Pseudonocardiaceae > Amycolatopsis > Amycolatopsis sp. NPDC033938. Next base: position 124,188 of record NZ_JBVIRO010000019.1, on the reverse strand, counting down.
CTGCTCATCGGCGCGATCTCGCCGACGTCGTGGCCGAGCAGGAGATCGGCGGAGGTCGGACCCAGCCGTCGGGCGCCAGCGCGTCCCCGAGGTCACGCAGCCGGCCCGCGTCTCCCCTGCCCTGAGGAAGCAGTCCCGCGAGACCGGCGAGCGAGTCGACATCCCGGCGCAGCGCGGCCCGCACCAGCCCGGCGGCGGGCCACCGCGGGTACGGCACCGGCGGGAACCGATTCGGCACCCGCCCGACGTGGGAGGCGACGACGGGATCGCCGTCGGGCGTGTTGACCAGTGCCCCAAGGATCGCCTTCGCCTCACGCGGGTCCCAGCCGGCGTGGGCGTGCAGCGCGTCGAGGACCGCCGCCGTCCAGGCGAAGCCCAGGGTGCCGCCGCAACCGAGCACCAGCGCCCGTGCGGAATGACGTGTCATTTCCGGAACGGTATGTCATTCGATCGCTTCGGGCAATAAGCTGACCGGCATGACGACGGAGACCCCGGTCAGCAGGGCCGCACGGAAGAAGCAGGAACTACGGCGCGAGATCGTGGAGACCGCGTTCGACTGCTTCGCCGAACGCGGCTACCACGCGACCGGTATCGCCGACATCGCCGCGCGGCTGGGCATCGGGCACGGCACCTTCTACCGGTATTTCCAGAACAAGCGGGACATCGTCGACCACGTCATCACCGACCTGGTCGAGAAGGTGGTCGCCTCGCTGGCGGCGGACAACGCCCCGGACGCGGTCAGCAGCCTGGCCGAATACCGCAAGCAGAGCGCCAGGATCGGCGACGCGCTCGCCCAGATCTTCGGCAGCGACCCCCGGATGGCCCGGTTCCTCCTGCTCGAAGCCGCCGGTATCGACGCGGAGATGCGGGAACGCGTGCTGGACTTTTACGAGACCGCCGCCGAACTCACCGCGGGCTACCTGCACCACGGCGTTCACCTCGGCTACCTGCACGCGGATCTGGACGTCGACGCCACCGCGCGGGCGATCAACGGGATGATCCTCGCGTCGATCCTCTCCGGGCTGCGCGACCCGTCACCGGCGGGGCAGGCGGCGATGAGCAGGGCCGTCCGCCGCGTCATGTACGACGGGATCGCGTCGCGTCCCGACCGAACAGGGGCAGAATGACCGCCGCCCTCCCCCGCACCGGTCACGCCGTCGCCGCCGACGGCACGCGACTGGCCTACCAGTGGCACGGCACCGGAAGGCCGCTCGTACTGCTGGCCGGGCAGGCGAACGACCACACGTGGTGGAACCGAACGCGCGGGGACTTCCCGAGCACGATCACCATGGACTATCGCGGCACCGGCGTCAGCGACGCCCCCGATGTTCCTTATTCCACAACACTTTTCGCGGACGACGTGATCGCGGTCCTCGACGGGCTCGGCGTCGCCGAAGCCGACGTCTACGGCACCTCCATGGGCGGCCGCGTCGCACAATGGGTCGCCGCGCGATATCCCGACCGAGTTCGTCGGCTCGTCCTCGGCTGCACCTCGCCGGGCGGTGCGCACGGGATCGAGCGGTCGAACGACGTCCGGCTGGCGCTCGCGAAACGGCATTCGGTCGAAGCGCGGGAAGCGTTGGAGGACATGATGTACACGCCCGCCTGGCGGGCCGCGAACCCCGGGCCGTACACCGTCCTCGGCTCGCACGGCATGCCTCCGCACGCCGTCCGCGGTCACCTCGTGGCGAGCAACACGCACGACGCCTGGGACGCCCTCCCGCGGATCACCGCGCCCACCTTGGTCCTGCACGGAGACGATGACGTCCTCGCCCCGCCCGCGAACGCACCTTTGCTGACCGAGCGGATTCCCGGCGCGCGGATGCACGTTTTCACTGGGGCACGGCACGCCTACTTCGACGAATGCCGCCCCGAAGCGAGCGAGCTGGTGAGGGACTTCCTGGGGTAGACCGAGGGGATCGGATACGCGATCCGTTGCGGACGAGGTTCGCACCGTGTCGGCCGTTGCCGGTTTCCGGTGACGGTTTCCGGTGACGGGCTCCGAACGGTGGTTCGTCGGTCGATGGGGCTTTGCTGAGGTGTTAAGTCAAACGTGTCGTTGGTGGGGCGGCCTGGTCGCTGGGGTGGTGGGGTGGCGGGCAGGGCGAAGGCGTAACACGCGTGCTTGGATCCCGCACTCGGTGTTCCGGCTTCAAGCACGCGAAATCCGCCTTTGAGCACACGAGATCCGGCTCTGGGCACGCGAGTGCGGCGCCATGTCACCCAGGCCGCTCGCGAACCGGGGGGTGCGCACTCTATCGGCCGTTGCCGTTTCCTGGCGACGGGCTCCGAACTGTGGGGGTTCGTCGGTCGACGGGTTTGTTGAGGGGTAAGTCAAACGTGTCGTGATTGTGGGCGGCCTGGTCATCGGGGTGGCGGGCAGGGCGAAGGCGTAACACGCGTGCTCGGACACGGGAGACGCGTGCTCAGACGCGTAACTCGCGTGCCTGGATCCCGCACTCGGTGTTCCGGCTTCAAGCACGCGAAATCCGCCTTTGAGCACACGAGATTCGCCTTTGGGTACACGAGTTACGGCTCTGGGCACGCGAGATTGGCTCTGGGCAAGCGAGTGCGGGGCCACGTCACCCAGGCCGCTGTCCCGCCCGGACACGCCATCTTTGCCTCCCCCCTCAGTACGCGCGGGGATCGTGACGCCGTCCGCACTCACTCATAGGCGAGCAACACGCACGAAACCGCGCTGGGTTTGTCGCCGTTTTCTGGCGATGGGGTTCAGAAGGGTGGCGGTTCGTCGTCCAACGGGCTTTCGGTCCGGGGTTCGTGGAGTGGCGGCGGTGTGCTGTCGTAGCTGTGCCCGGTCGGGGTGGTGATGATGAGCGTGCCGTCCGCCGCGAGACGGTAGCTCCAGCCGGGTTCGTCTTTGAGGCGGTGGTCGCGGCGGCAGAGGTCGACCAACTCATCAGCGTTGGTGTGGCCGCCGTGCTGCCACGGCACTACATGGTCGAGATCGCAGGCTTGTGCCGGACGCCCGCACCCCGGTCTTCGGCATTCACGGTCTCGCACCCGCACGAACTCACCCAGCCCCGCGGTGGGCCGGTACCGGTCCCGCCCCAGATCCAGCACCTGCCCGGACAGCGGGTCGGTGACGATCCGGCGCAACACCGTGTCCGGCCCCGTCGCGATCTGCCGCGCCAGCCCCGCCGGAATATGGCCGTGTCCGGCCAGTTCCGCCGGCTCATTGTTCAGCCCGAGATAGGTGAACAGGTCCATGTACAGGAACACTTCGGTGCGTTCACTGGTGCCGCCGCCGTGGCCGCCGAGGAGGAGATCGAGCGCGATGTCCGCGCGGAGCTGGTCCAGCGTGCGGGTCTCCCCATCCTTGCGCAGGGCGCGGGCTTCGTGGTCGATGCGGCGGTAGGCGGCGGTGACCTTCTCGACCGGGCCGTCTTCGACCTCGATCGAGGCGACCCCGGTCTCGCCCTGCCGCAGGGTGAGACGGCGCCCTTCGCGGTGGTGTGCGGCGCGTTTGTCGGCGCCGTCGCGGTCGACGGTGCTCGCCGCGTGATTCGCCGCTTTCCGGATCTGGCCGGCATTCCTGCCCGGCAACCGATCCTCCAACAGAGCGTCCGCGGCACGGGCGTTCTCCTCCGAGAGCCAGGCGGTGGCGGCGGCGACTTTCATCGCACCGAAACCACTCAGCTTTCCTTGGTCCATCAACGCCAGGGTGCGGGGCAGGCGCGTGGTCAACGCCTCGGCCGTGGCGACCATCGTGCCCGCGTGAGTGTCCACCAGAGACAACTCGACCGCGACCTCCTGCACCACACTCCGCGCACCCTGCCGCTGCCGGCTCAGCTGGGCCAACGCGCGGAACCGGACCGCCTCCAACCGCGCGATCCCCGCCGACGCCGCCCGCGCCACAGCCACGGAATCCTTGTCGTCCAACGAAACTATCGAAGCATTGACCAACTCCACAAGATCAGGATCGGTGAGTTCCTCGAGAAGCGCCACCGGCGCCGCCTGGTAAGTATCCACGCCGAAAACCGTACAACCGGCCACCGACAATTCTCGATCATGCGACCCACACAACCATTGCCGGATTTCGGCGAAAGCCTTCAGGCGGCTCTGATTTGGGTATGACTAGAGATAGCACTCTGCTCATGGATTCGGTGGGATGTTGCCAGATTTCGGCGACAGACTCTTGTGCGGGTCGGTTCCCGAGGGGTGCCCTGGTTTGAGCGAGTCTCACAACAGGTCTCCATCGCCGAATTCCGGCAACCACACCCCAAAAACCTCAACCAACAACAGCACCGTCGAACGAATCAAGCAACCCAGCAGCCCCACCTTCAAGCCGCCGTGCGATCTCGACCGACCGCGGAAGCATGGTCTTCTCGTAAGCAGCGACGCCTTCGCCGATCGTGGCGGAGCCGGCCAGCGCGAGGGCGAGTTCGCAAGCGTCGAGCATGGCCAGGTTGGCACCGACCCCCAGGGGCGGCATCAGGTGGGCGGCGTCGCCGAGCAAGGTCACCGTCGGCCTGTGCTCCCACGTATGCGGCACGGGCAGGGCGAACAGCGGGCGGTCGACGTAGGGGCCGTCGTTGCCGGTGATCATCCGGAGCATGCTCGGCGACCACTCGGAGAAGGCGTCGAGCAGCCATGGCCGGATATCGCCAGGAGTCAGCCCGGCCGCGGCGATCCAGTCCACGGGCAGCCGCTGGATGATGTACACGCGGATGTGGTCCCCGCTGTTTCGTTGCGCGAACACGCATCGGTCGCCGTCGGCCGCCATGGCGCTGCCCTGGCCGACGAGTTCGGCGAGCTCGGGGTGCGCGTTTTCGACGTCCTCGAACCAGGCCTCCAGGAAAGTGATCCCGGTGTACTCCGGGACGGCCGCCGACACCGCCGGGCGGACCCGTGAGAACGCGCCATCGGCTCCGATGACGAGGTCCGTTTCGACGGTCGTCCCGTCCGCGAACCGCAACAGTCCCTCACCTTCGACCCTTTCCAGGGCCCGGCCCCAGCGGACGGTGCCCGGTTCGAGCGAGCCGAGCAGCAGATCGCGCAGCTGGCCTCGGTTGATTTCCGGTCTGAAGAACTCGTCTTCGGCCGGGACGTGCCGCTCCAGCAACCGGCCCGCCGGATCCAGCCTGCGCATCTCCTGCCCTTCCGGCCGCGCGAGGGCTAAGAACTCTTCGGTCAGCCCCGCTTCGCGCAGGGCCAGTTGACCGTCGTCCGCGTGGAGGTCGAGGGTGCCGCCCTGGTCGCGGGCGTGAGGGTGCGGGTCGCGGTCGTAGACCGTCACGGCGACGCCGTGCTTCTGCAGGATGCGAGCACAGGTCAAGCCGCCGGGGCCCGCGCCGATGATGCTGATTCTCGAAGTCATGACCCCAGAAAAGCAGAACGAGTCAAAAAGTGCAACGAGTCAACTTAGTGACTGTGGAAACCTATGCGCTAGAGTGCGCTCATGGAGACACTGGGACGGCGCGAACGCAAGAAGGCCGCGACCCGTAAGGCGCTCGCGGACGCCGCGCTGGAACTGTTCCTCGAGCGGGGCTACGACCAGGTGAGCATCCGCGACATCGCCGAGGCGGCCGACGTGTCGACGACGACGCTGTTCAAGCACTTCTCCGGCAAGGAGGCGCTGGTCTTCGACGAGGCTCAAGACCGCGAAGCGAACCTGATCGCGTCAGTGCGGCAGCGCGCGGAAGGGCAGAGCGTGGTCGAAGCGTTGCGCGAGTACGTGCTCGCCACATGGCTTCCGCTCACCGCGCACCCTCAGTACGCCGGATTCACCGCACTGGTGAGCAGCACCCCGGCACTACAGGAGTACGGCGAGCGCATGTGGACCCGGCACGCCGACGCCCTCGGCGCGGCCATCGCCGAGGACACCGGCGTCGACTCCGACGACATCGCCTGCCGCGCGCTCGCGCGCTTCGTCCTGGACATCCCGGCGCTCACCAGGGGAAGGCCGGATCCCCGCGAGGACGTCGAGCGGATCTTCGACCTCCTCACCCACGGCTGGCGTTAGTCCTCTTCGGGGCGGGAACCACGCAGCGAGCCCGGGTGTGCTTTGGCGGTGGGGTCGTTGCGGGTCTTGAGCAGGCTCGCCACCGTGACCACGACAAGGATCCCGATGATCACCGCGAGGCTCACCGGCGTCGAGATCTCCGGAACGCTCTCGTCGATGTCGACATGCGCCCAGTGCAGGATCAGCTTGATCCCGATGAACCCGAGGATGATCGCGAGCCCGGCCGACAGGTACACCAGACGATCCAGCAAACCCTTCACCAGGAAATACAGCGCACGCAGGCCAAGCAACGCGAAGGCATTGGCGGCGAAGACCAGATACGGCTCGTCGGTGACACCGAACACGGCCGGAATCGAGTCCAGCGCGAACAGCAGGTCGATCCCGCCGATCGCGAGCAGCACCACCACCAACGGCGTGCCCACCCGCTTCCCGTCAAGCCGGGTGACCAGCTTGCCGCCGTCGTATTCCGTGGACAGCGGCAGCAGGCGGCGCGCCGTCCGCACCACGACGTTGTTCTCGACGTCCGGATCCTCGTCACGATGCCGGAACAACTGGACCCCGGTATAGATCAGCAGCAAACCGAACAGCAGGAACATGAAGGAGAACAACGACAGCAGCGTGGCGCCGAGCGCGATGAAGATCGCCCGCATGATCAGCGCGACGACGATGCCGAACGTGAGCACCTTGTGCTGATGCTCCTCAGGCACCGCGAAGGTGGTCATGATGATCACGAAGACGAAGAGATTGTCGACCGACAAGCTCTTCTCCACGATGTAACCCGCGAAGTACTGCTGCCCGAAGTCCCCGCCATGCGCCAGCGTCAACCAGACACCGAACGCCACCGCGACCAGGATGTAGCCGACCGACCAGGCCACCGCCTCACCGAAACCGACCTTGTGCGGCCGCACCGCCGCCAGGATGAGATCGAGTGCCAGCAGGGCGAGCACCAGTCCGATCGTGACAGTCCAGGTGAGGCCATCGATCTGGAGCATTCGCGCCCTGTCTTTCTTCCTGCGGCTGGTGTGCCAGATCCTAGGGGCGAGTCCCCCGGTCCGCATTCGCATGCCGGGGGGCCGCTTCCAGCAGGGCCGCGAGGACGGTCTTGAGCAGCGGGTGATCCGCGCTCCCCCGCCGGACAGCGGCGAACACGCGGCGCAGCGGCGGCTCGCCTCGCAACGGGACGGCGACCGCGCCGGGCACGGCGGTGAAAGCGTTGCGTGGCACCAGTGCCACGCCCTCGCCCGCGGCGACCAGGGTGGTGATCGCGTGGAAATCGTCGGAGACGTGCCGGATCTCCGGGTTGGCGCACGCGATCGTCAGTACGTCGCGGCAGGGGTTTCCCGGTTTCGGGGCGATCCAGTCGTCGTCGGCGAGTTCGTCGATGTCCACTTCGGACGATCCGGCGAGCCGGTGCGCGGTGGGCAGCACGACGTCGAACGGCTCCACGTACAACGGGAACCGGCTCAGCCTGCTTTCATCCGTTCGTGGCGAGAGCCGGTACTCCTCGGTGATCGCCAGGTCGATCTCGCCGTCGAGCAGCAGCGGGATGCTCGCGTGCCCCTCGACGTCCTGCACCCGCACCGAAACACCGGGCGAACCGGCGCGCAGCGCGGCGATCGACGGCGCGACGACCATGGTGATCGCCGAGGCGAAACTCGCCAGCCGCACCTGACCCTGTACCCCGGAATCCAGTGCCGCCAGGGTGGCCTGGGCCCGTTCCAGTTCGGCGGCGACGGCGTTGGCGTGCACCACCATCAGTTCACCCGCGGGGGTCAGCGAGACCCGCCTGCCCCACCGCCTCAACAGCTGCTGGCCGCACTCGGCTTCGAGAGCGGCCAGCTGCTGGGAGACCGCGGACGGCGTCAGGTGCAGCGACTGGCCTGCCGCCGTCACGGTGCCGTGGTCGGCGAGAGCGCGCAGTACCCGCAGCCGTCGCGGATCGATCATTCGTCCATCATGGACCTTGCTGTCACGAACGCGTCGACCGCACGGTGGATGTCCTCGGTCGAATGCGCCGCCGACATCTGCGTCCGGATCCTGGCCTTCCCGTGCGGCACCACCGGGTACGAGAAACCGACCACGTAGATGCCCTGGTCGAGCAGCAGATCCGCCATCTTGCCCGCCTTGGCGGCGTCGCCGATCATCACCGGGATGATGGGGTGCTCACCCGGGAGCAGGTCGAAGCCCGCCTCGGTCATCCGGCGCCGGAACAGCTCGGTGTTGGCACGCAGCTTCTCCAACAGCTCACCCGAGGAGCCCAGCAGTTCCAGGGTGGCGAGCGCGGCGGCGGTGATCGACGGCGCGAGCGAGTTCGAGAACAGGTACGGCCGGGAGCGCTGCCGCAGCATCTCGACGATCTCCGCGCGGCCCGAGGTGTAACCGCCGCTCGCCCCGCCCAAGGCCTTGCCGAGGGTGCCGGTCAGGACGTCGACCTTGTCCTGGACCCCGAACAGTTCGGGCGTGCCGCGTCCGGTCGGGCCGGTGAAGCCGACCGCGTGCGAGTCGTCCACCATCACCAGCGCGTCGTAGCGCTCGGCCAGCGCGCAGATCTCGTCGAGCGGGGCGAGGTAGCCGTCCATGGAGAACACGCCGTCGGTGGCGATCATCCGGTAGCGCGCGCCGGAGGCCTCCTTGAGCCGCTGCTCCAGGTCGGCGACGTCACGGTTGCGGTAGCGCATCCGCTTCGCCTTGCACAGCCGGACGCCGTCGATGATCGACGCGTGGTTGAGCTCGTCGGAGATGATGACGTCCTGGTCGGTCAGCAACGTCTCGAACAGCCCGGCGTTGGCGTCGAAGCAGGAGCTGTAGAGGATCGTGTCCTCGGTGCCGAGGAACTCCGAAAGCTTCGCCTCCAGTTCCTTGTGCGGCTGCTGGGTCCCGCAGATGAACCGCACCGAAGCCATACCGAAGCCCCAGCGGTCCAGCGCCTCCTGCGCGGCCTTGACCAGCACCGGGTGGTCGGCGAGACCGAGGTAGTTGTTGGCGCAGAAGTTGAGGACGTCGCCGTCGGCGACACTCACCGAGGCCCGCTGCGGCCCCCGGATCACCCGCTCGCCCTTGTACAGCCCGGCTTCCCGGATTTCGGCGAGCCCGGCCTTGAGGTCGTCGCGCATCGCGCCGTACATCAGTTCTCCGTCCAGTCCAGAATGACCTTGCCGCAACGGCCTTCCCTGGCCGTCGCGAACGCCTTCACGTGATCGGTGTAGCCGAACCGGTGGGTGATCACCGGCGAGATGTCCAGCCCCGCCTGCAGCAGCACGGACATCGAGTACCAGGTCTCGTACATCTCGCGACCGTAGATCCCCTTGAGCTGGATCATCTTCAGCACGACGGCGGCGATGTCCACCGAGACGTCGGAGGCGGGCAGTCCGAGCAGCGCGACGCGGCCGCCGTGCGACATGTTCGCGATCATGTCGCGCAGCGCCTCGGGCCGTCCGCTCATCTCCATGCCGACGTCGAAGCCTTCGGCCATGCCGAGCCGCTCCTGCGCGTCGGCGATGGTCGCCGACGAGACGTCCAGGGCGAGGTCGACGCCGACCTTGCGGGCGAGTTCCAGGCGGTGCTCGCTGACGTCGGTGACGACGACGTTGCGCGCGCCGGCGTGGCGGGCGATCGCGGCGGCCATGATGCCGATCGGTCCGGCGCCGGTGACCAGGACGTCCTCGCCGATGACCGGGAAGGACAGCGCGGTGTGCACGGCGTTGCCCAGCGGATCGAAGATCGCGGCGATGTCGAGGTCGACTTCGCTGCGGTGCACCCAGGCGTTCTCCTCCGGCAACACGGCGTACTGCGCGAAGGCGCCGTCGGTGTGCACGCCGAGTCCCTTGGTCCGGGCGCACAGGTGGCGTCGCCCGGCCTTGCAGTTGCGGCAGCTTCCGCAGACCAGATGCCCCTCGCCGCTGACCAGGTCACCCACCTTGACACTCGTCACCGACCGGCCGATCTCGACCACCTCGCCGACGAACTCGTGCCCGATGACCAGCGGTGCGGCGATGGTGCGCGCCGCCCAGTCGTCCCAGGCATCGATGTGCAGATCGGTGCCGCAGATACCGGCGCGCAGCACGCGGACGGCGACTTCCCCGGGGCCGACGGCGGGGTCCGGCACGTCGGTGAGTTCCAGCCCGGGTGCTCGGTCGGCTTTGACCAATGCCTTCATGGCGCGAAGTCTTACCGGTGGCGGCTGTGCGGTCCATCGCGAGTTTCTGAAATCCCTCGTTAGCGTGGCTTCACAAGGACCCCCTGGTCCTACGAAGTGATGACGCGGACAGGTGCCCGCTTCGAAGATCCTTTTCCCGTGACGGAAAAGACCCGCACCCGGCCGGGTGCCGACCGAAGGGTCCTCATCGGCGGGCTGGCGGCGTTCGTCGTCGCCCCCGCCCTGCTGCTGGCGACCGGACATGCCTCTGGCAAACCGTCCGCGGACTCGGATACGGAACTTTCCCTCGTGGGCGCCTTGCTTCCCGCGCTGGCGGGGCTCCTGCTGATCCGTGTGATCCCGCTCCGCGTACCCGGAACGCTTCCCGAAGTGCCCGACCAGCGGATACTGGGCAGACAGGCGACCGCCCTGGCGCTCGTCGCCTTCCTGTGGCCGCTCGCGTTGTTCCTGGTGGCGGCCGCGGGGCAGCAGGCGGCGGTCCGCGATGTCTGGGCACTCGCCAAGCCGATCGTGTTCCTGGTCCTGCCGCTGCTTCTCCTGCGCGCCCTGCGGCCCGCGGGCGGAGCCGATCCTTTCCGGCTGCGGCCGGGCTGGTGGCCGCGGGAGACCTGGCGTTGGCTGGCACCGATTCCGGCGGTACTCGTATTCGGCTGGCTGTACGTACTGGGCCCGCTCGCCCCGCCGCTTCCCACCAGCGAGGACTATCCCGACCCCGTGTACCTCGCGGTGGGCGCGACGCTGACCTTCTTCACCGCGAACGTGCTCGAGGAGGTCTTCTTCCGCGGCATGCTGCAGACCCGGTTGGAGGCGCTTTTCGGCCGTTGGCCCGGAATCCTGCTGGCGTCGCTGCTGTTCGCCTGGCTGCATCTGCCGACACACGGCCAAGGCGCCTCACCCTGGGCCGGGCTGCCGCTGACCCTGGGCACGATCGTGGCCTTCCAAGGGTTCTTCGGCCTGTTCGCCGGCTACCTCTGGTCCCGCTACCGCAACCTGTGGGCGCAGGTGGCCGCGCATACCGCGGTCAACACCTTGCCGCTGCTGCTGATGTGAAACGGCGGCCGGTCACCCCAGGGGGAGACCGGCCGCCGTCAGGGGGTCACGCGCCGATGGTCGCCGTGTCGATGACGAACCGGTAGCGGACGTCGCTGTTCTCGACCCGGTCGTAGGCCACGTTCACCTGGTCGGCCGAGATCGTCTCGATCTCCGCGCCGATGCCGTGCTCGGCGCAGAAGTCGAGCATCTCCTGGGTCTCGGCGATACCGCCGATCATCGACCCGGCCAGCACCTTGTTCCCGCCGAGCAGCGAGAAGGCGTTGTAGGACAGCGGTTCGCCGGGCGCGCCGACGTTCACCATCGCGCCGCCGACCCGCAGCATGCCGAGGTAGGCGTCGACGGGCAGGGACGCCGAAACGGTGTTGAGGATCAGGTCGAAGCGGCCGCGCAGGGTCTGGAACGTCGACGGGTCACCGGTCGCGAAGTAGTCCTTCGCGCCCAGCTTCAGGCCGTCCTCCTGCTTCTTCAGGCTCTGGCTGAGCACGGTGACCTCGGCGCCCATGGCGACCGCGATCTTGACCGCGAGGTGGCCGAGCCCGCCGAGGCCGACCACGGCGACCTTCTTGCCGGGGCCGGCGCCCCACCGGTTCAGCGGGGAGTAGGTGGTGATGCCCGCGCACAGCAACGGAGCGGCGACGTCGAGGCCGATGCCCTCGGGGATGCGGCAGACGAACGCGTCCTTCACCACGACCTGGCGGCTGTAACCGCCGTAGGTGTTCTCGCCGTCGAAGCCGACGGCGTTGTAGGTCTGTACGTTGCCCTTGATACAGAACTGCTCGGTGCCCGCGACGCAGTACTCGCATTCACCACAGGAGTCGACCATGCAGCCGACCCCGACGCGGTCCCCGACCTGGTACTTCGTCACCGCGGACCCGACCGCGGCGACGACGCCGGCGATCTCGTGCCCCGGCACCATCGGGAAGATCGCGGTGCCCCAGTCCTCCTTCACCTGATGGATGTCGCTGTGGCAGATACCCGCGTACGCGATGTCGATCAGCACGTCGTCCGGGCGCAGGTCGCGACGTTCGATCGTGGTCGGCGACAGCGGGGCGCCCGGGGACGGCGCGGCGATGGCGTGCGTGGTCGTGCTCATGAAACCCTCCGAGAAACAGTGAGACCATGTAAGAGGTCACTTACAACGACGTAAGAGGGCTCTTACATATTCCACGACCTGGGGTGTGATCCACGACATGGGCGGCAAGTACCACCACGGCGACCTCCGCGCCGAGCTAGTGCGGGTCTCGCTCGACCTGATCGCCGAGCAGGGACTCGCCGCCTTCTCCGTCGCCGAGGTCGCCCGGCGCGCGAAGGTGAGTCCGGGCGCGCCGTACCGGCACTTCGCCGACAAGGAAAGCCTGATGGCGGCCATCGCCGCCACGGTGGCCTGCCAACTGGCCGACCGGGTGCACGACGCCATCGAGGCCGAATCCGACCCCGTCGCCGCACTCGCCGCGGCCGCGGGCGCCTACACCGCGTACCTGATCGAACGCCGCGCGGGAATGAACGTCATCTTCGCCGACGGCCTGCAGGGGCCGGAGCACGCGACACTGCACGAGCAGACCCGCCGCCTCACCGACCAGTTCGTCATGCTCTGCCTCACCGTCACCGACCGGCCGCAGGACGGGCTCGAACTGATGGAGCAGCTGTTCACCCAGGCGCACGGTTACGGCACGTTCCACCTCGACGGCGTCTTCACGAAACAGGGCTATTCCACGGAGGCTGTCGTGCGGAAGTCGGTCGAGGCCGCCCGCGCCGCTATCCGAGGACGCACGAAAATGTGACGTGTTCGGCGTCCCTTTCGTCAGCTCCGGGAGTGTTTCCCGCGCACGCGCGGAAGTGCTTCCGGACAGCCGCCGTCGCAGCGGATATGCGCCCAGACGAGTTTCCCGCCGCGCACCGACTCACGCCGGGCGCCCCATTGCACGGCCACGCCGTCGACGACGAGTAACCCGCGTCCACGCGGATCCTCGATTTGCGAACGGCGTGCCCGGGGCTGTTCGACGCTGACATCCGCCACCTCGATGCGGATCGCGCACGGCGACACGCCGCGCCACAGCTGGATGTGGCGCGCGCCACCACCGTGAACGTAGGCGTTGGCGACGAGTTCCGTCGCCGCGAGCAGGACGTCGTCACGGTGCCCCTCACCGAGGTCGGGCAGGCATCTGACCACCCATGCCCGTATCTCCGGCAACGCACGCGGCGTCGTCGCCCGCAGATCCAGCACCCAGGTTCCCGGAACCGGATGCTCCGCGATGCTGATCATGGAGGCACCCTTCCCGTCTCGCGGCCTCTCTGCTGAAGACGCACGATCGGGTTACCCAGAACTCACGCCGATCAATCCGCGAATCGCCGTGGCGCGTACGACACCAGGTCAGCGGGCCGCGATTCCCGTCAGCACCGTCGCGACCACGGCGTCGATCGCCGGTGCGGTGACCACCTTCGGACCGTGCGGAAACAGGCCGGACAGCACGGTTTCGTGGCAGACGCCGACCAGCATCGCCGTCGCCGCCTCGACATCGCCGGAAATCCTGCCGAGTTCCCTTTCCTCGCCCAGATATGCGGCCAGGCGATCCCGCCAGTTCGCCCCGTCCCCGGCCAGTTCCCCGAACCGCGCGAGCACGGCGGGCCGGGCGAGCAGCCCGGCGAAGGCGGGCAGGATCTCCTTGTGCAGAGCCAAACCGTAGGCGAGTTGCGCGCGAAGATTGGCCTCGACCGTACCCGAACCGGGCTCGGGCAGCGCGCCGAGTCCGCGTTCGACCACACGGACATGCTCGGCCAAGGCGTTGGCCAGCAGCTCCTCCTTGTCGGCGAAGTGGTTGTACAGCACGCCGTCGGCGACGCCCGCCTCCCGGGCGATCGCGCGCACCGTGAGCTCGGCGGTGCCTCGCAGGGAAATCAGGTTCGCGGCCGTGGCGACCAGATGCTCACGCAGGCTTCGGCCGTCTTCACTGTCGCGCAGGGCAGCCGCTTTCCTCGGGGACATCCGGGATCAGCGTTCCGCGGACGCCGTGACCGACCACGCCGCCCCTCGCAAGCGGACCCCGCCGGATCCCTCGAACGGCCGGAGGGCGGCCGAAAGTGCTTCCCGCGCACCGGCCGCGGCTTCGGCTCCCGCCTGGTCGAGGTGATGCTTGACCGGTCCCCAGGCCGCGATGAAATCCGTCGCGTCGACGACGTCGCTCCCCCAGACCTGGTCCGCCTCGACACGGGTGCACGTGACATCGGCGAATCCGGCGTCAGTGAGCACCGAACGGATCCGCGCGGGATCGGCGAACGACGTGGGCCCGGTCCCGTCCTCACCGGTGGGTGTCGGCAAGAACGGTGCCAGAGCACCGAAAACGCCGCCGAGATCAGTTCCGGCGAGTCCGGTCATGCAGAGGAACGCGAGCCGCCCTCCCGGCCGTAACGCGCGACGGACATTGGCGAAGGCGGCGACGGGATCGGCGAAGAACATCACCGCGAACCGGCTGAGCGCGACGTCGAAAACGGCTTCCCCGAACGGGAAGACCTGGACGTCGCCCTGCTCGAACGACACGTTCGCGACCCCCTCTGCCTCCGCGCGGGCCCGCGCGGTGGCGAGCATGGGCGCGGACAGGTCGACGCCCGTCGCGCTTCCGAACGGGGCACAGACGGCGGCGAGCCGAGTGACCTGGCCGTTTCCGCAGCCGATGTCCAGCACCCGATCCCGTTCACCGATGCAGGCCGCGGCGAACAGGGTTTCGTTGAATCCTTCGTTCACGGCGTCGTATCGCTCGTGGTGAGCCGACCAGTGCCGTCCCTCGTAGCCGTTCCACGCTTCCGCCTGCGCGGTGTTGACGATGTCGGTCATGCCAGGACCTCCTCGGTTATGAACACACGTTCATGAACACGTGTTCATAGTGGAGGAGGACCAGCAAGGACGTCAAGGCGCCGTCGAGGTGGGGCAGGGTGGTCGTGAGTGGCGGATTCGGTTGTTAACCCAATACGCCCCCCCGCGGAGCCGCGGGGGTGGCACCCAGGGCGGGGGACCACCCGCTCGCGGGCCACCCGCAAAAGGCAGC
>NZ_JBVIRO010000019.1:80907-108946 GCF_055575975.1 Amycolatopsis sp. NPDC033938 | reverse complement strand
CGTCTAAATTGGGTAGCCCGACCACAACCACCGACACGCCGCCACCCCGGTGGCCCCGGGTGGACGTCTGTCCCCTTGCGTTTAAAAACCCTAATCGCCACTCACGAGCAGCCGGGCGGGAGCCAGCCTGGCGTGGTCACCACCTGCTCGGGCGCCACCGTCATCTGCGACGTCTTGGCTCCGAAACCGAAGCCGACGAGGCCGCCAGGACAGACGCGTACCGCGGCAGGACCGCCCTGAGTCCGGGATTCCCGCCAGGCGACGGGATCGACACCGACCCGCCACACCTTCCAGAACGGCGCACCGTCCCGATGGCCGTCGCAGGAATCGACGACGGGCCGGCCTTCGACCCGGCAGACGTAGCGGGAATCCCCGTATGGCCCGCTTCCGCTCCCGAGATGCACGTCGAGCCCGGAGCGCTCGAGCGCGGTCCGCGCGTCGCCGGGTGATCCGGGTACGCAGCGCACGAGCACCTCGGACCGACCGGCACCTTCGAGGTCGACGGCGACCGTCACTCCTTCCGTCCCCTGGCAGGCGCCGACGTGGGAAACCGGGTCCACGGCGGGAAAAAGGGCCACCAAGCTGAGGAACACAGTCAAGATCGACACGCTCGGATACTACGGGTGTCGCCCCGGACGCGCACAGTAAGACTTTCGCGGAAACCCGACGCAGATCACACTCCGTTTCGTACGAATCGAGGGAAATGTGCCGGAAATTGCCCTGCTCAGTGGACTTGCGCATTTCGTCGCGGAGGAAAAAGATGTTTCTTCTCGCGCACCACCCCATGGGGTGAGGCCGCACTTTTCTCGAAACACCGTGACCGGATGAGCACAGTTCATCCGGGTCCTCGAAAGGTTCAGAGCGTGACGCGCAGGCGCCTTACCGCATTCGTCGTTCCCCTCGCACTCACCGGAGTCCTGCTCACCGCCGGCGGCACCAGCGCCCAGTCGCGGCAGCCGTCACAGAGCCCGGTCGACATCTCCCCCGGCGCGATCCGGTTCGATCCGACCCTCCCGAGGCTGTCCGTCTCCTACGGCCATTCCGACCTGGACCTGGAATACATCCGGAAGGACGCATCGGATTCCGGCGGATGCAGTACGAGAAATCACGAAGAAACCGAAGAGGCGGTGGTACGGCCCGGCACCGGCCACGTCACGCTGGCCGGGGTCCGGTACGAACTCGAACAGTTCCATTTCCACACCCCGTCCGAACACCGCTTCGCCGGCCGTGCCGATCCGCTGGAAATGCATTTCGTGCACCGCAGCGCCGCCGGGAAACTGCTGGTGATCGGGGTTCCCCTACGCGCGGGCGCCACGTCGCCGGTGGATCACGTCCTGGCGAAACTCGCGCCGGAATGCGGTGAGACGGTCGCGTTGGCGGACTTCGACCTGAACACGCTCCTTCCCCGCGACCGGAGCACGCTCCGCTACAGCGGCTCCCTCACCACGGCGCCGTTCACCGAAGGCGTGCAATGGTTCCTGATGTCCGAGCAGACCGTCTCCCCGGCGACGATCGCGCGGTTCCAATCCCTGTTCGGGGACGGCAACGCGCGGACGACCCAGCCGTTGAACGGACGGCACCTGACCCTGGTGCCGGGGAACTGACCGAACAGGACAGAAGCACGGCGAACGTTTCATCGGGATTTCATGGCGCCTCCTTACGGTTCCGGGCACGGATCCGCGAGCCGCGGACCGGTGTCCGACGAGGAGGCGTGCATGAGCCCGGCGAGCCGGAGCCCGTACAACACGGTGGTGCCCAGGGACGACAGGCCGAGTCCCGGGGAGCTGGACGGGGTCGTCGGACCGGGCTGGAGCTGGACCGCGTTCTCCACGCCGTGGGCCACCGGCCGCCCGGCGCCCAAGTACCGGTGGACGCTGTTCGAGACCGCCGCCCAGGCCGTCGACGACCTCCGGCGCTGTCTCGACGACGGCACCGTCAGCAGGCGCGGTGCCCTGTGCGCGTCCGTACTCCGGAAGCGCGGGGCACCGCGGGAACTGGTGCTGTGCGACGGCGCGGACTGGGCGTGCGTCGTCCATGAGGTACGCCCCGGGGTCCACCTGACCGAAGCCGGTGACGCCTACTTCGAACGGTGGCGCACGACCATGGCAGGGCACCGCTTCACGATCATCAACGCCGGCGTGCCGACTGTCTGGTGAGGTCCAGACCTTCCAGCGCGAGGGCGCGTTGCTGGGCGTCGCCGTCGGGCCCCATGGTGGTCAGCACCCATTCGAAGTGCTCCCTGGCGGCCACCGGATCGCCCGCGGCGAGATGGGTGCGGCCGAGCCGGTTGCGGATCTCGGACTCCATCCCGACGACGGTCTCCTCGGTGACCGCGGTCAGCGCCCGCCGCTGGAGCTCGAACGCCTCGTCGAGGTTCCCGAGTTCCAGTTCCGCCGCGCCCAGCCGCGCGAGGCTGCTCGCGGCCAGCAGGCCGTCGGTCGTCTCCTCCGCCAGTTCGACCGAACGCCGCAGATCCAACGCGGCTTCGGCGAACCTCCCGATTTCGAGACGGACGGTGCCGCTGTGGCACAGCACCCGCGCCAGCATCCCGGCGCTGCCGATCTCCTCGCTCAGGTCGCGGGCGCGGGCGAGATGCTCCAGCGCTTCTTCGTACTCGCCCCGCGTATAGGCGAGATAGCCGAGCGCCGACAGCGACCGTTCGGCGAGCCACCCGTCCCCCACCTCGTCGGCCATGGTCATCACCCGCCGCATCCCCGGCAACGCGAGGTCGTGCCGGCCGGCGATCAGGTCCACCATGGTGAGCCCGCCCAGTGCCCGCGCCTCCACCCCGCGGTCGCCGCAGGCCTGTCCCGCTCGCAGCGCGTCGTCGAACCAGCCGCGCGCCCGGTCGAGCTGTCCCTGCATGCCGTAGGCGTAGCCGAGACAGAACCGCAGCGACGAGACCAGCCGTTCGTCTTCGGCCCGTTCGGCCAAGGGCAGCGCGATCTGCAGCGCGGTCCGGCATTCGTGGTACCGCTGCTGGCGCGCGAGGTAGTCGACCAGTCCTTCGGCGATCGAGCAGGCGACGCCGTCCAGCCCTGCTTCGGCGGCCTGGGTGACCACTTCGGGCAGGTCGCCGACGGCGTCGAGCCACGCGGAAGCGTCCCGTTGTCCGGTGAACGGCCCGGCGCCCCGCTCCACCGGGAACCGCGCGACTCCCCATTCGCTCGCCCGGCGCGCGGCCTTGAGGTACAGGCCGTACACCCGGTTCCGCGCGGCTCCGACGACGTCGCCGGGCAGCTCTCCGGCGAGCCGTCGCGCGTAGACCGCCACCAGATCGTGCAGCCGGTAGCGGCCGCTCGCCGGTTCCTGCACGAGACTCGCGTCGACCAGGTTTTCCAGCCGACGCTCGGCTTCGGCCGGTGAGCAGTCCAGCAGGGCGGCCACCGAAAGGCTGTCGAACTCGGGCGTCGGCGACAGTCCGAGCGCACCGAACGCGCGTTTCTCGGCGGGCCGCAGCTGCTCGTACGACAGGCTCAGCGCCACCTCGACACTGCGGTCCTCGGCGGTCAGTTCGCCGAGCCGCCGCTCGTCGTCCGACATCCGGTCCACCAGATCCTTGAACGTCCACATCGGACGGTTCTGCAGCCGGGCGCCCGCGATCCGCAGCGCGAGCGGCAGCCGTCCGCACAACCCGGCGAGCGCGCGCACGGCGAACCGCTCCCCCTCGGCCCTCGGCGCGCCCACGATGCGGCTCAGCAGTCGTTCCGCGGCTTCGAGTCCCAGCGCGCCAAGGGAAATGCGGTGATCGGCGTCCAAACCGGACAGACGGCGGCGGCTGGTCACCAGCACGCGACTGCCCGGACCGGCAGGCAGCAAGGGCCGGACCTGCCCGGCGGATTCGGCGTTGTCGAGCACCAGCAGCAATCGCAGCTGCGCGGTCGCCGCCCGCCACGACGCGGACAGCTCGTCGAGATCGTCCGGCATGGCGATGTCTTCGACGCCGACCGCGCGCAACAGCCGCCGCAGGGCACGTTCCGGGGTCACCGGCTCGCGGCCTTCGGTGTATCCGTGCAGATCCACGAACAGCGCACCGTCCGGATAGGACTCGCGGATCCGGTGGGCCGCGCATACCGCGAGCGTCGTCTTCCCCGCGCCGGGAACGCCATCGATGGCGTCGACCGAGACCGACTCCGGATCGCCTTCCTCGACGAGCAGCGCGAGTTCCCGGTCCCGCCCGACGAGTTCGCCGTTGGTGGCGGGCAGTTCGTTGCGGACCCGGCGCGGAGCCTCCCGGCGCTGTGCTTCCCGGTGCTGGGCCACGCCGAGCAGCGCGTCGTCACCACGGAGCACCGATTCCTGGACCTGCCGTAATTCCTCGCCCGGCTCGACGCCGAGCTGGTCGATCAGCCGCTCGCGGACGTCGGTGAACACCTCCAGCGCCTCCGCCTGACGCCCACCGCCATAGAGGGCCCGCATCAGCAGGGCGGCCAGCGGTTCGCTCGGCGGATCGGCGGACACCAGCGCCGACAACTCGCCGATCACCTCGTCGAACCGGCCGAGTTTCAGCTGCGCGCCCAGTTTCCGGCGCAGCAGCAGAAGCCTGCGCTCCTCCAGCCGTCGCCGCTCACCCTGCACGAACGCGCCGGGCAGCCCCGTCAGCGGCTCGCCGTGGAACAACCGGAGCGCGTCGGCGAAGGTCTCCACCGCGGTGACCAGGTCGCCCGTCTCTTCGGCGGCGGCCGCGACGGCGGCCATCTCCTCCAGCCGCGCCACGTCCAACCGCACACCGGCGCTGGCGAACCGGTAGCCGCCCCGGTCGGACACGATCACCGAGTCCCGCGGCCGCTGCCCGGAGGTGTCCAGGCATTGCCGCAACCGTCGCACGTACACCGGCAGCACGTTCGACTCCGGCGGGCGTTCCCAGAGCCCGTCGGTGAGTTCGTGATGGCTGACGGTCACGTCCGGGCGCAGCACCAGCGCGGCCAGCACGGCCTGCTGCCGGAGCGGGCCGAGATCCAGCCGTGTCTCCCCCTGCCAGGCCCGCAGCGGGCCGAGCACCTCGAAGCGCAGCGAGTCCGGCATGGTCATCCCCCCTTCGTTTCCCATGACTAGCCCGGCACCACGATCCCGTGATCGAACGCGTAGACGATCGCCGCCGCCCGGTCACGCAGCTGGAGCTTGGTGAAGATCCGGCCGATGTGGCTTTTCACGGTCACCTCCGAGATCACCAGCGACGCGGCGATCTCCGCGTTGGTCAGCCCGCGGCCGATGGCCCGGAGCACGTCTTGTTCCCTCGGTGTCAGCAGCTCGGGCGAGAGCCCGCCGCTGCCGTTCCCGGCGGCCTTCCGGTAGGCGGCGAGCACGCGGCCGGTGACCCCGGGGTCGAGCCAGGCGTCGCCGGCGGCGACCGCGCGCACGGCCCGGATCAGGTCTTCGGCCGGGGAATCCTTGAGGACGTAACCCGCCGCCCCCGCCCGTAGCGCGTCGGCGAGCAGGCTGTCGTCGTCGAAGGTGGTCAGCGCGAGCACCGGCGGATGGCCACCGGACCGCCGCAGCCGCCTGGTCGCCTCGACCCCGCCGACGTCCTTCATCCGCAGGTCCATCACGATGACGTCGACCTCGTTCGCGGTCAGCGCCGCGGGCACTTCCGAACCGTCGCCGCATTCCCCCGCGATGACGAACCCGTCGCGGCGCCGCAGGATGCGCCGAAGCCCGGACCGGACCAGCTCCTGATCGTCGACCAGCAGCACCTGGATCTCCGCGGCGGCGGTCACGGCTTGGCCCCCGGCACGACGACCTCCACGATCCACTGCCTGCCGCTGGGCCCGGCGCTGAGGTCGGCGCCGAGCTGGGCCGCGCGAACGGCCATCCCCGCCAGCCCCGACCCGTCCTCGGACGTGCGCCGGACGGTCGTGGGGAGGGAGTTGCTGACCGTGAGCTTCGCACCCGACCGGCCGGCGTTCAGCCGGACCTCCGCTGTCTCGCCGGGGGCGTGCTTGACGACGTTGACCAATGATTCCTGCACGATCCGGTAGAGACCCAATCCTTCCGAGGCGCCTACCCGGCCGAGGTCGCCTTCCTGTGTATAGCGCACCGCCACCCCGGCGGCCCTGGTGCGTTCCACCAGCGTCGCGATGTCCTCCACCCCCGGCAGCGGGGAGCTGCCCGACGGGGTGTCGGCGAGCAGGCCGACCGTGCGGCGGATGTCGGCCATCGCGGCGCGTCCCACCTGCTCGGCTTCGGTCAGCGCTTCGATCGCCTCGTCGACGTCGCGGTCCTGCTGCAGCGCGCGCCGCGCCCCGGTCAGGTGCAGCAGCGTGATGCTCAGCGAATGACCGACGACGTCGTGCACCTCGCGCGCGATCCGCTGTCGCTCGGCGAGCAAGGCCTTGTCGCGGGAGACGTCGCGGGCGCCGCGTTCGGCGTCCAGCGCCCGGGTGTACCAGCGGACCACGAGCCCACCGCAGAGGCCGAGCAGGACCGCGACCATGTACACGGGCCCGCCGACCAGCCCTCCCCAGACCCCGGCAACGACCAGGACCAGTTCACCCGTGACGGTCACGAGGGCGACCGCCAGCGGCGTCCGCAGGATACTGCCCGCCTCGGTGGCCGCCATCAGCAGCAGCAACGGCGCGAAATCCGGGAGCACCGGCTCGGTGAGCAGGACCGCGGCCGCCACGATCAGCGCGGCCATCCGCACCCACGGCACGACCCAATCGGTGGTGGCCCAGATCAGCGGTCTGGCGATCACGACCAGCCCGGCCAGCGCCACCGGGGTCGGCGGCAGCAAGGCGTCCCGCTGGATCAGGGCGACCACCGCGAACACCGCGCTCACCACGGTGGAACTCACCGGCACCCACCACGGCAGGGTCAGCCCGGCCCTGGCGAGGCTGACCTGCACCCTCGCCCGCAACCGGTCCCGCAAGATCTCCAGCACCGCCTCAGCCTAGGAAGTGCGGGAAGGCCCGTCATCGTGCGGCGGTCGGCACCCGTCTCCGCCCACGGTAGGAGGCCGGGCGAGCACGGACCGATGAAATCCGGATGAAACGCGGGCCGCGCACTCCCGGCCCGGTCACTCTTGGCTCAGCGCGACCCACTTCAGCTTCTCCTGTTCCCGCTTCGGCAAACCCGCGACGACGAGGTCGTAGGAGTCCTCGATCATTTCGCGGACGAAGTCGTCGGTCAGCGAACCGTCCAGCTCGACGGTGTTCCAGTGCTGCTTGTTCAGGTGGTAGCCGGGGATGATCGCCGGATGCTCGGCACGCAACCGGACGGCCAGATCGGGCTCGCATTTGAGGCTGATCCGCAGCGGTTCCGCCTTGAGCCTGCTGAGCGCGAACACCTTGCCCGCGACCTTGAACACGCTGTTGTCCTCACCGAAGGGGAATTCTTCACGGGCGCCTGGGAGGGCGAGGCAAAGCTTCGCGAGAGCGGTGGGCTTCATGGCGTTCAGGCTAACCACCCCCACCGACAGAAACCTGTCCTGCGCCGCGCATTGACCGGCGGTCGGTGATTCACCGACGATGAGCGGAGCCGACCGGGTGGAGGCGTGACGACATGCGACTGAACCGTGTCCTTCGAAGAGAGCATTCGGGAAAGCGCTTACTGGTGGCGGCGATCCTGCTGCTGGGGGTCGTGCCGGGAGCCGCGGCGGCGGCCCCGGAGAGCCAGGTGGAGAGCGCGACCACGAGCGGATGGGTGGGCACCTGGGCGGCCGCGCCCGCGGCCGGGGTGGCCGGGACCGACAACGGGTACCCGAACTTCTCGATCCGCAACATCGTGCACACCAGCGCCGGCGGGCACGAGGTCCGCGTGCGGTTGTCCAACGCCTTCGGCCGGACGCCGGTGCTGTTCGGCCGGGTGACGGTCGCGGTCGCCGCCGGACCGGACACCCCGCAGGCCGTCCCCGGCACGATGCGCACGCTCACCTTCGGCGGCGACCGCGAGGTCACCGTGCCGCCGGGCGCCGACGTCGTCAGCGACGGCGCGGCGCTGAACGTGCCGAGGGACGGCGACCTCCTGGTGACCACCTACACTCCGACGCCGTCCGGTCCGGTCACCCACCACCCGCTGGCCATGCAGAACTCGTACTTCACCCGCGACAGCGACAAGGCGGCCGACGAGTCGGCGGCGGCGTTCCCGGAACGGACCGCAGTCTGGCACTACGTGTCCGGAGTGGACGTCCGCGGCCACGGCCTGCGGGGCAGCGTCGTCGCGATCGGCGACTCGATCACCGACGGGGCGAACTCGACCTGGGGCGCCAACCTGCGCTGGCCCGATCAGCTCGCCGACAAGATCAGCGCGCGCATGGGTGTGCTCAACGCCGGGATCAGCGGGAACCGGCTGCTGCTCGACGGCGGCAACTACGGGGTCAACGCGCTGGCACGGCTCGACCGGGACGTGCTGAGCCAGTCCGGCGCGCGGACGGCGATCGTGTTCGAAGGCATCAACGACATCCAGCAGACACCGCATCAGGCCGATCCGGGCAAGATCATCTCGGCGCTGAAACAGATCGCCACCCGGGCACACGACCGCGGCCTGCGGGTGCTCGGCGCGACGATCACGCCGTGGAAAGGCTGGCGTTCCTACACCCCGGAACTCGAGGAGACCCGGCAGGCGGTCAACCGGTTCATCCGGACGAGCAGGCTGTTCGACGGCTACATCGACTTCGACGCGGTGATCCGCGATCCGGCCGATCCGCAGCGGATGAAACCCGAGTACGACTCCGGCGATCACCTCCACCCCGGCGACAAGGGCTTCACGGCGATGGCCGACGCCGTTCCCTTGCCGCGGCTCAGGTAGAGATTGAGGGCTGCGCGCGGCGGTTTCGTCAGGCACGATGAGTTGATGGCGATCAATGATGGCTAGCAACGACAGCGGCATCCGAGCGACGGCGCGGTTGGTCCGGTTCGCCGAACACGAAGCGCGCACGGAGACCCTCCGTGCGCAACTGGCCGGCCTGCACGGCACGATCCGGCTGGCGAAGCGGACGTCGAACCTGTTCCGCGCGCGAACGGCGACCAGTACCCCGGGACTGGACGTCTCGGGGTTCACGCACGTGCTCGATGTCGATCCCTTGGCCCGAACGGCCGACGTCGAGGGGATGGTCACCTACGAGCAACTGGTGGACGCGACCCTGCCCCACGGGCTGATGCCGCTGGTCGTGCCGCAGCTCAAGACGATCACGCTCGGCGGCGCGGTCACCGGCCTCGGCATCGAGTCGTCGTCGTTCCGCAACGGTCTCGTGCACGAATCGGTGCTGGAGATGGAATTGCTCACCGGCGATGGCAGGGTCGTCGTCGCGCGGGCGGACAACGAGCACAGCGACCTGTTCCACGGCTTCCCGAACTCGTACGGGACGCTCGGCTACGCGCTGCGGCTGAAGATCGAACTGGAGCCGGTCAAACCGTACGTGCGGCTCGACCACGTCCGCTACGACGACACCGAGGAGTACTTCGCCGCACTCGGCGAAGCCTGCCGAAACGGGTCCGCCGATTTCGTGGACGGGACGGTCTTCGGTCCCGGCGAGCAGTACCTGACGCTGGGCACGTTCACCACCTCCGCCCCCGCGACCAGCGACTACACCTGGCTCGACATCTACTACAAGTCGATCCGCCAACGGGAGACCGATCACCTGAGCGTCCGGGACTACCTGTGGCGCTGGGACACGGACTGGTTCTGGTGCTCGCGGGCGTTCGGCGTGCAGCACCGGCTCCCCCGGCTGGTGCTGGGCAGGCGGCTGCTGCGGTCGTCGGTCTACTGGAAGGCGGTGGCGCTCGACCGCCGGTTCGGGATCGCCGCGAAGCTGCTCAAGCTGCGCGGTCTCCCTCCGGAAGAGACCGTCGTCCAGGACATCGAGGTGCCGCTGTCACGGGCCGCGGAGTTCCTGGAGTTCTTCCGCCGCGAGATCCCGATCAGCCCGGTGTGGGTCTGCCCGCTGAAGCAACGGCCGGGCGGCGTGAACTCGCCGCTGTACGAATTGGACCCCGAAACGCTGTACGTCAACTTCGGCTTCTGGTCCGCGGTCCCGCTGGACCCCGGTGAGGAACCGGATACGCACAATCGGCTGATCGAAGCCGAAGTGACGCGACTCGGCGGGCGGAAATCGCTGTACTCCGACAGTTTCTACACCGAAGACGAGTTCTGGCGGCTGTACAACGGCGACGCCTACCGGAAACTGAAGACGGACTACGACCCGGACGGCCGCTTGCTCGACCTGTACGCGAAATGCGTGCGGCGGCGGTGACCCGGGCCGGGAAGAAGAGAGACGAACATGGCTGAGAACACGACCGTCGGGAAGATCTTCGAGCGGTTGCTCGGCCCGAGCGCCCAAGTGTCCATCACCGCCTACGACGGCAGCACGAGCGGCCCGGCGGACGCGCCGGTGTCGATCCAGGTGCGCTCGCCACTGGCGCTGACCTACCTGATGTCCTCACCGGGAGACCTCGGTCTCGCGCGCGCCTATGTCGCCGGCGCGCTCGACGTGGACGGTGACCTGTACACGGCGCTGCGTGCCCTCGTGGCTCAGGTCGATCAGCTCAGCACCGCGGATCGCCTGTGGCTGCTGCGCGAGCTCGGCCCCAGGCATCTGCGCCGGGTCACCCCACCCGCCGAAGAACTGCCGAGCCGCGTCAAACGCGTCTTCGACGGGCTGCGGCACTCGAAAGCACGCGACAGCAACGCGATCTCGAACCACTACGACGTCTCGAACCGGTTCTACGAACTCGTTCTGGGCCCGTCGATGGCCTACACCTGCGCCGCGTTCCCCTCCGCCGACGCGTCGCTGGAAGAGGCGCAGGAACACAAATTCGACCTGGTGTGCCGGAAACTCGCCCTCAAACCGGGGATGCGGCTACTGGACGTCGGCTGCGGCTGGGGCGGAATGGTCGAGCACGCCGTCGCGAACTACGGCGTCGAGGCGCTGGGCGTCACCCTTTCGCGCGAACAGGCGCAGTGGGCGCAGAAGGACATCGTGACCAAGGGGCTCGCGGACCGGGCCGAGGTACGGCACCTCGACTACCGCGACGTCACCGAAACCGGTTTCGACGCCGTGTCGTCGATCGGGCTCACCGAGCACATCGGAGCTCGGAACCTTCCGTCGTACTTCCGTTTCCTGGCCGGGAAACTGAAGCCGCAAGGGCGGTTGCTGAACCATTGCATCACCAACCCGGACACCTCCGTCCCGCATCGATCGCGCGGGTTCATCGACCGGTACGTCTTCCCCGACGGCGAGCTGGAGTCCGTCGGGGAGATCGCCACCGCGATGCACGACAGCGGGCTCGAGGTACGGCACTCGGAGAACCTCCGCGAGCACTACGCCACCACCCTCGGCGCGTGGTGCGCCAACCTCGACGCGAACTGGGACGCGGCCGTCGCCGAAGCGGGCGCCGGGCGGAGCCGCGTCTGGGCGCTGTACATGGCCGCCTGCCGCCTCGCCTTCGAGCGACGGGAAATCGAACTGCACCAGGTGCTCGGGGTGAAGGTCGGTCCGGACGGTGACTCCGGCATGCCGTTGCGGCCGGACTGGGGCGTCTAGAACGTCAGTGACGGAAGGCCTCGGCCAGCCACCACGAGCCGCCGTCGTCGGCGATCTTCGCGTCGACGACGAGCGGCGCGTCCCGTGGCCCGCCGAGCCATTCCGTGACCGCGGCCAGATCCTCGGCCGATCGCACGGTGACGCCCTCGCAGCCGAAGCCGCGGCCGATCGCCGCGATATCGGTGTCGGGGAACCGGACCGTGGTCAGGTCCGCGGCGCCGAAGTGGTGGATCTCGGCGCCGTACGCGGCGTCGTTGTAGACGACGACCACGAGCGGGATCTTCAGCCGTACAGCGGTTTCCAGTTCCGAGAGGGCCATGTGGAACCCGCCGTCGCCGACGGCGAGCACCGGTAGCCTGTCCGGCCTGGCCAGTGCGGCGCCGATGGCCGTGCCGAAACCGAGCCCGACGCATTGGAACGCCTGCGTGAAACAGAAGCCGTTCTCGTCGGGGACGGACAGATACGCGCTCGGGTAGCCCATGAAGTTGCCGGAGTCGACCGAGACCACGCGTTCGGCGGGAAGGATCTCGTCGAGACGGCGGCTGAGGGTGCGCGGATCGATCCTCCCGTCGCCGGATAGGTCGTTATACGGCACGTCGTTCCATCGTGTGCCGGTCGGGACCTTGCGGCTCGCGTGGTGACCGCGCCTGCCGAGTTCCGCGTGGACGTCCTCGGCGGTGCTGGTGACATCACCGACGACGCCCAGGTCGATCGGGCGGTGGGCGCCGAGCGCGGCCTGTTCGACGTCGACCTGGACCAGGCGGGCCGCCGGACCGAGGAGCGTGCCGTGCCGCGTGGTCCACCTGTTCAGCGCGCAGCCCCAGCCGACCACGAGGTCGGCGTCACCGATGAGGTCGGCCGTCCTCGGGGACGAGAACCCGCCCGCGATCCCCACCGAGAAGGGATCGTCGTGGAAGAGGCCGTGTGCCACCGCCGACGTCGCCAGCAGCGAGCCGGAGACCTCAGCGAGTTCCCGCAGGGCCACGGAACCCGCCCGCGCACCGCGACCGGCGACGAACATCGGGCGCCGGGCTTCGGCGAGAAGATCAGCCAGTTTCGCGACCGCCTCGACGCTGGGCCGGATCGGCGCCGGGCCGTCGATTCCCGGCACCGGGACCGTTTCGGGCGCTTCCTGGGCTTGGACGTCAAGCGGGAGATTGAGCAGGACGGTCCGGCGTCGCTGCCAGGCCGTCCGGTAAGCGCGGACGGTGTCGGCGACCGCGGTCGCCGCGCTGTGGACGCGTTCCGGCAGGGCACCGACGGCGGTTCCGAGCGCGTGCTGGTCGATCCGGAAGTTCGACAGCACCGCCGACGCCGCGGTGTCGGCGGCGAGGACGATCATCGGTGTCCGGCTCTTGGCCGCTTCAGTGATCCCGGTGATCGCGTTGGTCAACCCGACGCCCTGATGCAGGCTCAGCACTGACATCCGGCCGCTCATCCGCGCGTACGCATCGGCCATACTCGCCGCGCCGCCCTCGTGCCGCGCGGCGACGAACCGCACTCCCCCGGCCCGCAACCCGTTGGTGGCCTCGAAATTGCCGCTGCCGACGACCCCGAACGCGGCACCCACGCCGAGTTCCGCCAACGTGCGGCCGACCAGTTCCGCGACCTTCATACCCGTTCCACCAGCGCGTAGACCCGGGCAGGGCTGCCGGAGCCGCCGACGATCGGGAGCGGGCTGACGATCAACAGCGACCCGGTCGGCGGCAGGCTCGCCAGGTTCCGCAACTGGGTCAACCCGTGCTTTCCCGCCCCCAGCAGGAGTTCGTGGCAGGGGAAAGCCGGTTCGAGGGCCAGCGCCTGGCCCGCGTCCGTGCCCACCGTCTCCACCCCGAACCCGGTGATCGGCGCCTCCTCGGCGAGCCAGCGGGCACAGTCCGCCGAGATCCCCGGCGTATGCGGGCCGCTCTCGTCGTTGTTGAGGAACGCCTCCTGCTCGTGCGAACGGGCGTCCCACCCGGTGCGGTAGAGCAGCCATCCACCCGTGGGAAGCGGCCCGTGCTCACGCTCCCACTCGCGGATGTCGTCGACGGACAACAGGAAGTCCGGATCTTCGGCCGCGCGGGCCGACGCGTCGAGCACCACCGCCGGCGCGACCAACGTCCGCAGCGGAACCTCGGAGACGTCGTGGCCGTCCTTGCCCGACAGCCAATGCACCGGGACGTCGAGATGGGTTCCGGTGTGCTCGCCGGTGTGGATGTTGTTCCAGTACCAGCGCGGCCCGCGTTCGTCGTAGCGGCTGATCTCCTCCAGGCCGAACGGGATCGTGTTCGCGAACGGCTCCGGCAGCTGCAGGACGGGTGTGCTCGCGCTCAACGGCGCGGTGAGGTCGACGACCTCGATCGCGCCCGAGGTGATCGCGGTGCTCAGCTGGGCCAACAACGACATGCGTGCCTCCCGGGAGTGACTGCGGTGCCTCGGTCACTTTAGGCGGGTTTGCGGTGCTGGTGCTGGTGCTGGGCTGGGCTGGGCTGGTGCTGGGCTGGGGCTGGGCTGGGAAGTCACGGCATGTCTGCGCTTTGCCTTGCGCATCTGATCACCCGATAGCATTATTTGGGCATTGTGGAATGTGAATTGTGTTCATTGAGACTTTTCCCTCTTGGTTAGCAGTGTAGACAGTCGCAAACGGTCGAATACCTACGAGGTCTGACTGGTCAGGCCACTCAGGACCCGTGACACACGCTCGCCCAGAACACGCCGCGAGTGGTGAGTGTCGCCAGAACGACACTCACCTTCGAACCCCAGGATGAAAAAGGCTCATTGCATCGTCGAGTCGAGCATTTCATGGTCGAATGCGTGTTCGATTGGTGGTATTATTGCGGGGTGTCCAGTCGTCGATCCCTTGAGCCGCCGCGGGAGTTGTGGCGTGCCGGTGCGCAGGAGTTGGCGCATGGGGTGACGGAGCGGTTGTCGGTGGCACGGCAGGCGTTGGCGGAGGTCGGGCAGTTCCTGGTTGAGATCGAGTCCCGGGGTCCGATGGAACTCTTCGGGCACGGCTCGACCGCGGGCTGGCTCGCCGAGACCGCTCGGATCAGCCCGAAAGAGGCCCGTGACACGGTGGCGCGGGCAGTGGCGGTGAACGAGGGCCGGAATCTGGACGGCACCCCCGCTCCCGCGTTCGCTCCGATCGCCGGTGCCGCCGCGGCCGAGGGTGAGCTGGGCCATCAGCAACTGGACCCGCTCCTGGCGGTGCTGAAGAAGATCCCCGCCGAGGTCTCCCCCGAGGACCGGTCGAGCGCGGAACAGATCCTGGTCGATCTGGCACGGCAGGCGGGCCCGCGGGACATCCTCGACGCCGGCGCGGACCTGCTCGCCCTACTGGACCCCGACGGGACCGAACCGAAAGACGAAGACCTCACACCACCCTCCCGCGAGGTGTATTTGCGGAAACGTGAGGACGGGTGGTGGCGGCTGACCGGGCTGCTCGACCCCGAGTTCGGAGCCCGCGCCAACGCCCTGTTCGAAACCTGGGGACAACGAAGACCCGTCGACCCCGACGGGAACCGCGATCCGCGCACTCCCGCCGAACGCCACGGCGACGCGCTGTTCGACGCCATCCACTACGCCATGACCAACGACAAAGCCCCCACCCTGTCCGGCGACCGCACCACCATCGTCGTCACCATCCCCTTGGAGACTTTGTCATCGGGACTGGGAGCAGCGTGTGTGGACGGGATCACCCAGATCACCGCACGACACGCCCGGATGCTCGCCTGCGACGCCAAACTCATCCCCGCCGTCCTCGGCACCGACAGTGAACCCCTCGACATCGGCCGCACCGCCCGCACCGTCACACCCGTACAACGCCGAGCACTGAACCTGAGAGACCACGGCTGCGCCTTCCCCGGCTGCCACCGTCGACCCAAACACTGCGAAGCCCACCACATCTTGCCGTGGGGCCACCTCGGCGACACCGACCTGAACAACCTCTGCCTGCTCTGCCGCTACCACCACATGGTCATCCATGGACAATCCGGCTGGACAGTACGCATGGCCACCGACGGACGACCCGAATTCATCCCGCCCCAATATTTGGACCCACTACAAAAACCACGCCGCTGAACCCGAAAAGCCCGCCGCCACCGCCGGCGACGGGCCCTTCGGCCTGCCCACACTCAGTTGAACCAGGTACCGAACATCGAGCTTTGCGACCGCCCCGCCAACCGCTTCCCCAGGTCGACCGCTTGCGCCTCGGTGAGCAGGCAGATGTAGTCGGTGACAGCCCGAGCGCAGCGAGCCTCCTTGTTGTCGTCGAAGGTCCCTTTCGCCTCACTGTCTCGCTTGATGTCGCGGTAGATCACGCGGAGATGGATGGGGATCTTCGGACTGTTCGGCGACTTCTCCAGACACATGAGCAACCTGTCGAAGAGCGAACCGATGATCCTCTTCTGGCCTTCCTGCTGGATGGCCAGCGGCGGCCTGTCGATCACGTAGAACCACGTGAGTTCCTTCAGCGCGGCGACCCGGTATTGACTCGTCTCGTCGATCTCCACAAAGGGCGGTTCGTCGACGAGCCGGACCGCCTCGACGAGCCTGGTGAGATGATTACTGGTGATCATGTTCATCTGAACACGATTCTCCCGGGTGTCCCAGCACTGCGACTTGAGGTTTTCGCCGAACTCGTCGACGATCACGTCGATCTGTTCCCGAAAGCGGTATTCGTTGAAGCCGAAATCCCCCTTCAGCCTGCGTCGGCCATGTTTCAGGATGCGCTTCTTGTCGATCTTGAGATTGTGCAAGGGGATCAGGCCCGCCCGGAAGTAGTCCTCGAGATCATGCGTCGCGTAGCTGATGTCATCGGCCCAGTCCATCAGAATCGCGTTCGCCGACCTCAGCTCACCGCGACAGGACTCCCTCGCCCACTCGAAGTCGTTCCGTTCGGTCTGATAAGCACCCCATTTCTCGCCGTAACCGCGGTCGGTCCACGACACCTGGGACTTGGCCGAATCACGCGGCTTGAGGCGCGGATACTTGAGGATGGCGTCCAACGTTGCCCGGGTCAGGTTGAGCCCCATGTGTTCCGTCTTCCGCCGCGCGAGTTTCGTCACCACGCGGAAGGACTGCGCGTTGCCTTCGAAGCCTTCCAGCCCCGCGATCTGGGCAAGACGCTCACCAAGGACCTCTTCGGCGACGTGCCCGAACGGCGGATGTCCGATGTCATGCGCGAGTCCCGCCGTCTCGACGACATCTTCGTTCAAATCCGATTCCGGCGGAAATCCCGCCTTCGGATCGTTCAATTGGCAGCGTAGGTTCTGCACGAGTCTTCGCCCCATCTGCGCGACCTTCAAGCTGTGCGTGAGCCGGTTGTGCAGCACCAATTGCTCACTGACCGCGGCAACCTGGGTCACCCCGGCCAGCCGCCGAAAAGCGGATGAATAGAGAACTCGATCCCGATCGCGCTGATACGCGTCCCGGTAGGTCTCCTTCTCCGGCACTTTGTGGCGCCGAACTCCGCCTAACGTCCCCTCCGACATGGTCGCCTCCTCGTCGTTTGCTCCAAGAGCTTCGAAAAGAAGGCGGACCACGGCAGGAAACCGTTAACGGCTTATCGAAGAGACAGATCCATCGGTACTCGTTCGCGACCGAACCGCAACCCGATCACTCCACCATCACCAGGTCCAGCCCCCGCAACCGTTCCCGATCCGCGATGACGTCGATCTCGCTGATCTTCCCGTCCACGAAAGCGAACGTGAGCACCACCGACGGCCTGCCCTCGTCGGCCATCACGAGTCCGATGCCACCGTTGACCAGCGCGAGCTGAGTGACGGCCGCCCGCACCGAAGCGGCCGCCGCACCCCGGGCCACCGTGTCGACACCGCGCAGGAAGATCGGCGCGCGCGACGGGCCTGCCGCCTTGTCGGCGCGGAGGACGACGTCGGGGTGGAGCAGTTCGAGTAGCGCTTCGAAGTCTCCGCCGCGGGCCGCGGCCAGGTAGGCGTCGACGACTTGGCGGCGTCGCACGACGTCCGGTTCCGTGGTGGCGGGGCGGCCTTGGACGCGGCGCCGTGCGCGGCTCGCGAGTTGCCTGGCGGCGGCCGGGGTGCGGTCGATCAGCGGGGCGATCTCGTCGAACGGGACGGCGAACATGTCGTGCAGGACGAACGCGAGCCGTTCGGCGGGCGCCAGTGTATCCAGGACCACCAGCATCGCGAGGCCGACCGAGTCGGCGAGCACCGCATCGGCGGCGGGGTCCACCGAGGAGTCGGCGGGCTCGGACGAAGCGGCGTCGAGCGGCTCTTCCTTCCGGTGGTCACGCGAGCGCAACACGTTCAGGCACACCCGCGCCACGACCGTGGTCAGCCAGCCGCCGAGGTTCTCGATCTCCTCGGCGTCGGTCCGGTTGAGCCGCAGCCACGTGTCCTGTACGGCGTCTTCCGCCTCACTGGCCGAGCCCAGCATCCGGTACGCCACCGCGCGCAACCTCGGCCGGTGCTCTTCGAATCGTTCCGTCAGCCGCTCCACCGCACTCCTCGCTCCCACAGAACCCCGGTCACATCTAACAACCACCGAGATCGTCGGTGAACCGCACACCCGAAGACCGGTAAGACGCGGCACGCTCGGCGGCCGCCTGAGGTGTCAGGACCTCGTTCTTCGCGTAATAGACCCAGTCCACCTGCTCCAGATAGGTGCTCGTCGCGCCGGCGTGCTGTGTGAGATCGAGGAACCACTGGTTGAAGTTCAGCGACATGGCCTGCCGCGGGTACACGTCGAACGGGCCACTTCGGTCGTGGTCGGCCACCAGCGTGCCGTCGATGTAGTACCGCACGTGGCCGTCGGACACCGTCGCGGCCACGGAGTGCCAGCCGTCGATGCTGCGGCGCTGCGCGTCGCTCTTGTTCTCGGCGTACCAAGGGTCCGGCGTGTAGGTGTGCCAGCTCGTCTGGAAATTGACCGGTCCCGCCTCACCCCATCCGCCGTTGGGCAGGTACTCCGAGAAGTCCAGTTCGCTGTAGATCGGGTCGTTGTCGTAGCGAAGCGGGCTGATGGTGAAGAACGTCTGGTTGATCCGGTCACCGTCGGGACCGGAAGCCGGCGCGTCGGAGAACCGGATCCGCGCCGCGTAGGTCCCTTCGAAGAACCGCCGGTCGGGCTGCATGATCTCGGTCTGCGTCGTGCCCGCGGGTGTGCCGTCGGTGGCGGAGGCCAGCTGCAGCACCTTGTCCCCGCCGGACGTCGGGAACGTGATGCCTTCCGGAGCCCATCGCGCGCCCGCGACGCCGGGTCCGCCACCACCCGAGCGCACCTGCCAGCCGTGCTGCCCGAGCAGTCCGTCGGTGTGCGAGGCGTAGTGGAAGTCGTCGAACAGCGCACCGCAAGCCGCCGCCCCGCTCGCGGTGGCCGGTGCCACCCCGAGCGCGGCGACCGAGAGGGCGGTGACGGCCAAGGTGGTGAGACGGAACTTCGGCATCGCTGTCTCCTTTACCACTGGTCAGTTTTTACCAAGGTCGCCCGCGAAAGTGGTAAAGTCAATAGGTCTAGACAAGTTGTCCACCAGCCAATTCGGTCCTACCACTGGCTAAGCTGTGCCTCATGCGGCGGACAGAGGTCAAGGAACGGCTGCGCAAGCTCATCGAGCGGCGGCAGCCGGGTGAGGTCCTGCCTTCGGAACGCGCGCTGAGCATGGAAATCGGCGTCTCGCGCCCCACCTTGCGGGCCGCGATCGACGAACTCGCGCGGGACGGCCTCCTTGTCCGCGAGCACGGCCGCGGCACGTTCACCGCGCCGCGCAAGATCTCCCAGGACCTCCTGCCCGCCACCGGCGGTGACCAGTTCGCCCCGCCCGCCGAGGGCGAGTGGACCAGCCGGGTGGTCGACTTCGCCATCACGACGGCGGGCGCCCGGCTCGGCAAACGGCTCGAGGTCTCCCCCGCCTGCCCGCTGGTGGCGGTCACTCGCGTCCGCATCGTCGAAGAAGCGCCGATGGCGATCGAGCGGATCCTGGTCCCCCGTGGCCTGGTGCCCGACATCACGCGCGCCGACTTCGAGTCCGGCTCGTTCTACGAGCTGCTCCGCACGCGGTACGAGATCTTGCCCGCGACGGCCGTGCAGGTCACCGAACCGACCGTCACCGACGCCGACGAATCCGGGCTGCTCGGCGTCCCGCAGCACTCCCCCGCGCTGCTGTTCGAACGCACCACCCGCGACCCGGGTGGCCGGGTGATCGAGTACACCCGCTCGATCTACCGGGGCGACCGCTACCGGATCACCTCACATCTGAAGTTCGACCACACCTCCGGCTGACTCCGGCGTGCCGGGGCCGCCCGCGCGAGAGTCCATGTCAGACTCCCGGGCGATGTACACCCCGTCCGATCTCGCCGACCTGCTCGAATGCGAGCACCGCAGCGTCCTGAACCAGGCGCTGGCCGCCGGTCTCCCAGGAGCGCCCCGGCCGGGTTCCGGGCCGGATCGGCTGGCGGTCACCCACGGGCGAGCGCACGAGGCCGCGACGCTGGACAAGCTGCGCGGCGAGCGGAGCGCCGTCGTCGAGATCGACGAACGGGACCCGGTCGTCGCCGCGAAGGCCACCGAAGAAGCGCTACGGGCCGGTGCCCCGGTCATCTACCAGGCCGTCTTCCACGACGGCGAGTTCTCCGGCCGGGCCGACTTCCTGATGCGGGACGACGAAGGCCGCTACGAGGTGTACGACACGAAGCTCGCCAGGCATGCGAAGCCGGCGGCCGTGGTGCAGCTGACCGCGTACGCCGACGCCCTGCGCCGGGTGGGGTGGCCCAGCGGCCCGCAGATGCACCTGCTGCTCGGCGACCACAGCACCCGCTCGTTCCGCGTCGACGACTTCCTGCCGCTGGTGGACCGGCTCCGCGCGCGGCTGGAGAACCGGCCGCCCACCCTGCCGGTCCGGCTGTGGGCCGACGAGCGGCCCGCGTGCGGCGGCTGCTCCTACGCCGCGCACTGCGCGAGCGCCCGTGAGGCCGACCGCGATCTTTCGCTGGTGGCGGGCATGCGCGGCGATCAGCGGCGCAAACTCGTCGCGGCGGGCCTCGGCACCATCGACGCGCTCGCGGCCGCCACACCGGAGGACCGGCCGCGTGACATCTCGGTGACGTCGTTCACCACGCTGCGCGCCCAGGCCTCGATCCAGGTCCGCCAGGACGACACCGGTGAGATCGCCTACGAGATCATCGATCCGGACGCACTGGCCGAACTGCCGCCGCCCGCGCCCGGCGACGTCTTCTTCGACATGGAGGGCGACCCGTACGCACTGGCAGGCGAGGGGCTCGAATACCTCTTCGGCGCGGTGACCGCCGAAGAGAACACGAAGTTCACGCCGTTCTGGGCGCACAACCGGGCACAGGAGAAACGCGCCTTCGAAGAGTTCATCGACTTCGCCACCGCAAGGCTCGCCGAGCACCCCGGTTCGCACGTCTATCACTACGCCCCGTACGAGGTCACCGCGATCAAACGGCTCGCCGCCGTGCACGGGACCCGCGAGGACGCCGTCGACCACCTGCTGCGCAGCGGCGGGCTCGTCGATCTGTACGCCGTGGTACGCAAGGCACTCCGGGTCTCGCAGCGGTCGTACTCGATCAAGTACCTCGAACCGCTTTACATGCCGGAGGCACGCGACGGCGACGTGAAGACGGCGGTTTCGAGTATCGAGGCCTACGAGGACTACCTGACGCTCACCGCCTCCGGCGAGACCGGGCAAGCGGACGAGGTCTTGCGCGGCATCGCCGACTACAACGAATACGACTGCGTCTCCACGCTGCGGCTGTTCGAGTTCCTGCACAAGATCCGCGCGGAAGAAGGGATCCCGCTCGCCGAGCCGCCGGAAGAGTCCGATGTGGACGCTCTGCTCCGCGAGACCGAAGCGGACGTCGCCGCGCAGAAACGCGCGGAACGCGCCGCGCAGCTGGCCGCGCTGGTCGATCCGCTGCTGGACGGGCTGCCCGACGATCCGGCCGGGTTCACCGGCGAGGACCGGGCTCGCGCGCTGCTGGCGGCCTCCGTCGGTTATCACCGGCGTGAGACGAATCCGGCGTGGTGGGAGTATTTCCGCCAGCTGGCGGCCCCGCTCGGCGATCTGGAGACCGACAACGCCTGCACCGTCCCGGTGGCCATGGAGGCCGGGGAATGGGTGCCGCCTTCGGGCCGGGTCCGCAAGGCCAAACGTTCGCTGACGCTCCGCTGCGATCCGGACCGGCCACATCCCTTCGCCCCCGGTGACGACGTCCGCCTGCGCTACGGTGCCGCCGCCCGGGACGCGAAGGTCGTCTCCGCCACCGCCGTCGAACTGACCCTCGAAGAGAGCTGCGCGCCCGACGAGACCACCGCGGACCGGCCCGTCGCGGTGCTGCCGGGAAGCCCGGTGCGGCCCTCCCCCAAGGACGACGCGGTCGCGGACCTCGCCAGGCTCGTCGTCGACGCGCTGCCGGCACTGCCCGCTCATCCCGGCGTCGACCTGCTCCGGCGCACGACGCCGCGGCTGCGTGACGACCGGCCCCTCCCCGAGCCCGGGACGGATCTGGTGAGCACGGTGATCGAGGCCGTCGAGGCGCTCGACGGCTCGGCACTCGCCGTCCAGGGCCCGCCGGGCGCGGGCAAGACGTACCTGGCCGGCAGGCTGATCGCGAAGCTCGTGCGCGCGGGCAAGACGATCGCGGTCACCTCGACCAGCCACAAGGCCGTGGAGAACGTGCTGTCCGCCGCGATGAAGAACGCGCCGGACCTGCCGTGCGCCAAACGCGCCAAGCGGACCCCGGATCCGGCGGCGCCGTGGGAGCAGCCGAAGACCAATCCCGCGCTGGTGAAATGGCGTGAGGAGCACGACACCGGCCATCTGGTCGGCGGGACCGCGTGGACGTTCGCGAACGCCGCGATCCGCGAAGAGCCGTTCGACCTGCTGATCATCGACGAGGCGGGCCAGTTCGCCCTCGCCGACGCGCTCGCGGTGTCGATGTGCGCCAAGAACCTCTTGCTGCTGGGCGATCCGCAGCAGTTGCCGCAGGTCGTGCAGGGCACACATCCCGCCGGTGCCGAAGCGTCCGCGCTCGGGCATCTGATCGGCGAGGCCGACATCATCCCGGCCGACCTCGGCTACTTCCTCGACGAGACCCGCCGGATGCACCCGGCCGTCTGCGCGCCGGTCTCGCGGCTGTCCTACGCGGGCCGCCTGCACTCGCATCCCTCGGCGGCCGAACGGGCGATCGACGGCGTCGAGGCCGGGCTGTACCTCGCCGAAGTCGACCACCACGGCAACACGACACGCTCGGTCGAAGAGGCCGAAGCCGTCACCGCGATCGTGGCGGATCTCCACGGGCGGGCCTGGACCGACCACGGCGAGCCCCGGCCGCTCGGCGACGAGGACATCCTGGTCGTGGCGCCGTACAACCTGCAGGCCAGGGTCGTGGCCCGCGCCCTGGACCAGGCGGGATTCCCCGGCGTGCGGGTGGGCACCGTCGACCGGTTCCAGGGCCAGGAAGCGCCGGTGGTGATCACCACGATGACCTCGTCGTCGGCGGTCGACCTGCCGCGTGGCCTGGACTTCCTGCTGTCCCGCAACCGGCTGAACGTGGCACTCTCGCGGGCACAGGCGCTCGCCATCGTGGTCTGTTCTCCGCGACTGGTCGAAGCCGACATCCGCACGGTCGACCAGATGCGCCTCGTCTCGGGCATGCTCGGGTTGATGACCGAAGCCGTGCCCTGGCACGAAGGACGGAGTGGACGATGAGTGAGAAGGACCCGGACAAGACGCCGGAAGTGATCGACGCCGAGATCGTCGAGGAAGCTCCCGCGGCGCCGGTGGAGGTCCCGGAGCCGGATTACAGCGAATCCGGGGTGCCTTCGTTCGACCACGTGCGGGACCGGATCGAGCAGCGGTACACGACTTCACTGGGCTCGACCGAACTCGCCGGCCTCGGCGGCAAGGAGGACGTGGCCTCGCTGGACAAGAAGATCGCCGATCGCGACAAGGCCGCCAAGGACAAGCTGGCCGAGATCCGCCGCGCGATGCGCGAGAAGTGAGCTATAGCGGGGTAAGCCGAACGTGGCGTGCCCCGGCGCGGGACCGGGCTGACTGACGGAGGCCGGGCCGCGCCCCAGCGTCCACAAGGGACACTTTTTCAAAAAGACTGTCCGACTTGGGTGGTTTGTGCGGTTTCGCGCCGGGGGTCGTGAGTGGCAATGAGGGTTCTAACCCTATTCGCCACTCACGACCCCACGCGGAACCGCACACAGCACCATCAATCGCACACCCAGTCCCCGAAAGATGTCCCTTGTGGACAGTCAGCAGGTAGCGAAGGCCTCCTTCGCTACCTTGAGGGTAGGCAAGGAGGCCTTCATGGCAGCGAGCCGAGCCACGTTGGCTTACCCTCAATAGCCCGAGGCCTGGCGCGCTGCGGCCGCCCAATGCGGCGAGCCCGCCTTCACCGCGATGGCGTGTGCCTGGCGGTAGTGTGCCGCGGCCGCTTCGTGGCGGCCGAGAGCGGCGGCCAGGTCGCCGAGGTAGTGCGCGGCCGGCCGGAGGGTGAGCATCCCGCTCCCGGCCCCGGCGATCTCTCCGTCGGCGGGAAGGAGTTCGGCATACAGCCGCTCCATCTCGGTCTGGTCGCCGACTTCGAGCGCGACGACGGCGTGCAGGCAGGTGCGGGCTTCATACAGCAGGTCGCGGGGCGAGTCCGGGATCGGGAGTACCGGACGGCACCAGCTTTCGTAAGCGCCGTAACTCTCTTCGCGCGCTTCACGTGGCAAGCCTCGCTGGAGCCGGTCGCAGAACAGCGCGAGGGCGAGGATCCCGTTGTCCACTCCGGACATCGACGTCCCGGCGAGCCCGGCCGCCGCGGCACGGTAGGCGGCTTCCCCGCCGGGACCGGTCATCGCGGTCCGCATCGCGCGATACCACCGGGTGAACACGGCGACGAGCGGAGCGCCGTACTTCTCCCCGAGTTCGTCCGCCGACGCGGCATGCCGGTCCGCGGCGGCGAAATCCGCGAGCGCGCTCTTCGCCTGCATGAGTACGAGATGTCCGAGCACCTCGAACGTCACCAGCCGGTGCCGCGCGGCGAGATCGACCAGCTCCTCGCCGATCTCGGCCCGCCGCGGCGCGAGCCCGGCCCGGTCGAAGGACTGCAGGAACCGGGCGTTGAGCGCGAAGGCCAGCAGTGCCGGGTCGCCGACGCGTCGTGCGAGTGCTTCGGCTTCTTCGGCCGCCTCACGAGCCCTTCGTCCGCCCGCGTTCCGCAGCTCGACGGCGAGCGTCGCCAGCAGACGGCAACGCTCGGCCTCCCGGTCGGCGGGAACCGCGGCCAGTGTCCGTTCGACGGCGTCCGCGATCCGCGAAGCCAGTTCCGGGTCGTCGCTTTCGGTCCAGATCGCGGGGACGTCGAAGGCGCCGATCACCCGCGCGGTCAGCAGCGGCTCGTTCAGCTTTTCCGCCAGTTCCAGCGCTTCGGCCCGATGCCGCCGGGCCTGGCCGAGGCCACCGGACACGGCCGACGCACGCGCGTTGCCCATGATCAGCTCCAGCCGCGTCTCCGTGTCGGAAGCGCCGGACCGGTCGTACGCGGTCAGCGCGGCGTCCCACAGCCTGGCCGCCTCCGCCGGCGCGAACCGGCGTTCCGCCCGTTCGGCGGCGGCCCGCGCGTAGTGCGCGGCGCGATCGGGGTGTTCCTCGGACAGCACGAAATGATGCGCCAAGGCGTCGACGTCGTCCGGGCGCAGGCTTTCCAGCGCCTCGGCGACCTCGCCGTGCTCGCGGGCCCGCCGCGAACGGGAAAGGTCGCGATAGAGCGTGTCCCGCACGAGAGCGTGCGCGAAGCGGAACCGATGCGGCGCCGTCTCGGTCAGAAATCCGCGCCGGGCCGCGCTTTCGACCGCGTCGAGCGCGGTTTCCCCGGTCAGGGCTTCGAGCAGGGCCAGGTCGACGTCCGTGCCGATCACCGCGGCGCGGCGCACCACGTTCCGTACGGTTTCCGGTAGTGCCTGGATCCGGTGCCGGACGACGTCGCGGACTCCGGGCGGTACCGCGTCCAGCGCGGCCGGCCCCTCGGTGGCCAGCAGGCGGGCGAGTTCCCGCACGAAGAAGGCGTTCCCGCCGGTGCGCCGGTGGATCACCCTGGCGGTCTCCTGGTCGACGTCCTCGCCGGTCGTGGCGCGGACGAGGTCCGCGATCTCGGTCTCGGGCAGCCCACCGAGGTAGATCCGGGCCGGCTCGGCACGGGCGGCCCGGCCGAGGAAATCCGCCAGCGGGGCAGGCAGGTCGGTGCCGCGGTAGGTCGCGACGATCAGCGAGGGGCCGCCGCCGGGCTCGGCGAGCACCGATGTCAGCAACGCCAACGTTTCTTCGCCCGCCCAGTGCAGATCGTCGAACACCAGCAGGAGTGGCGCGGCGCCGGTGAGATAGGACGCGACCGCCCGATGCCATCGCCAGCGCGCGGACACGGGATCTTCGGCGCCCCGGTCCGCCGTCGGCGCGGCGCCGTATCCGGCGTCGGCGAGCGTGGCGAGGATCCGGGTCCACGCCCAGGCGGGTGGCAGGCCCTCGTCGTCGGGATTGCCGCCCCACGCCGTGGTCCAGCCCCGCGCGGCGAGACGGGCGGAGAAAGCCTCGGTCAGCGCGGTCTTCCCCACCCCGGCGTCGCCCGAGATCAGCACCAGCCGGGACCTTGTCGCGGCTTCCTCCAGTTCGGCCAGTTCCGCCTGCCGTCCGACCAGCGGCCGTTCGGCCGGCTTGGGCCTGGACGGCTCCAGCCGGGGTGCCTGCGCCAGGATGTCGGCTTCCAGGTCACGAAGACCCGCGCCAGGATCGATGCCGAGTTCGTCGGCGAGGGCCTCACGCGCCGTTCTCAGCAACGCCAGCGCGTCACCTTGCCGTCCGGAGCGGTAAAGCGCCAACGCCAGCAGCCGGGAACCGTTCTCCCGCAACGGATGTTCGCGCACCTGCGGGTCCAGATCGGGAACCGCCTCGGACGCCCTCCCCAGCGCGAGAAGGGCCTCGGCGCGCAATTCCCGTGCCTGCAGCCGGAGTTCGGTCAACCGGGAGACCTCGCCGTGTGCCCAGCCTTCCTCGGCGAATTCGGCATACGCGGGACCGCGCCACAACGCGAGCGCGTTGTCCACTCGCGACAGTGCGGCGTCCGGGCGGCGGGCGTCGACCAGCTCGCGGGCAGCGGTCACCGCGGCCTCGAACTCCCAGGCGTCGACGGATTCCGCGCGCAGCGCGTACCCGCGGGCGACCGTGACGAGCAGCCGCGCGGGTTCCCGAGGCGCGCGATCCGGCTCCAGCGCGCGGCGCAGGGCTCCGACGAAGGTCTGGACGGCGCCGACCGCTCCTTCGGGCGGCCGCTCCCAGAGGTCGTCGACCAGGCGTTCCACCGGCACGACGCGGCCGCGGGCGATCAGCAGCCTCGCCAGCACCGCCCGGTGCCGCGGCCCCTTGAGCCCGACCTCGCCGCGCTCGTCGGCGGCCACGAGTGGGCCGAGCACTCCGAACCGCATCGTCACCTCCCTTGCTCACCGACGGTGATCATCGTGCCCGCAGTGCTCGTTCGCCGCTGACCGGGTGCTGATTCGCCCGCGGCACGCTGACCTGACAGCGAACGACCAGGAAGGTTCTCATGCGCATCACCGGATTCGACTACCAGCGCGTCCCCGCGGCGGACGGCGTGGCACTCAACGTCGCCGTCGCCGGGGCCGGCGACCCGATCGTGCTGCTGCACGGCTTCCCCGAGACCCACCTCATGTGGCGGCACGTGGCGGCGGATCTGGCGGCGGACCACCTGGTTCTCTGCCCCGACCTGCGAGGATATGGCGAAAGCGACAAGCCGGCCGACACCGGCGAGACCTACTCGAAGCGCACGATGGCGGCCGACGTCGTCGCCGTCGCGAAGGCGTTCGGCCACGACCGGTTCGCCCTCGCCGGCCACGACCGGGGCGCGCTGGTGGCCCTGCGGGCCGGACTCGACCATCCGGACAAGGTGAGCCACCTCGCGATCCTCGACGTGCTGCCGACCCTGGACATGTGGGATGTGCTGCACGGCACCAGCGCCGCCGTCGGCTTCCACCTCTACCTGATGGCACAGCCGCCCGGCCTGCCGGAAACCCTGATCGGCGCCGCGCCCGACGCGTTCTTCGGGCACTTCCTGGACGCGTGGACGCAGCGCGGCG
This sequence comes from Amycolatopsis sp. NPDC033938, assembly GCF_055575975.1. Lineage (NCBI taxonomy): Bacteria > Bacillati > Actinomycetota > Actinomycetes > Pseudonocardiales > Pseudonocardiaceae > Amycolatopsis > Amycolatopsis sp. NPDC033938. The sequence continues at coordinate 81,345 of NZ_JBVIRO010000019.1, read as the reverse complement.
ACGTGATCCCGGCCGACGTCCGGGCCGCCTATCTGGAGGCGTCACGGAACGCCGTGACCTCGATCGTCGCCGACTACCGCGCGTCGGCGGGCATCGACGTCGAACACGACACGGCCGACCGGGAAGCGGGCAACCGCCTCACCATGCCGCTCACCGTGCTCCAGCAGGACTGGGGCGCCGCGCTCGGCTACGACGCCGTCGCGCTCTGGGAAGCGTGGGCGACGGACCTGGACCACCGGACGGTCACGTCGGGTCACTTCATGGCCGAAGAGTCACCGTCGGAGGTGGTGAAGGCGATGCGGGACCTACTGGCGCGCTAGCTGGCGTTCGTCGTCGGTACAGGTGGTCGTGGGGGGGGGGTGGGGGAGGGAACACCCAGGCCCGCGCCCCGACCACCCCCACCCGCCCCCCCCCCGCGCCCAGCGCCCGCGCCCCCGC
>NZ_JBVIRO010000019.1:67839-80897 GCF_055575975.1 Amycolatopsis sp. NPDC033938 | reverse complement strand
CCGCCGCCCCCTACCGCCCCCCTCGCTGGCGATCTCCGTCGTAAATTGTTGTCGTTTTTGGCTTTCGGGTTTACACCTCAATTGCCAACTCACGACCAACCCAGCCCACCGCTCACCGGAAGCCTCGGGCGCGGCCGCACGTGCCTTCGGCCTGAGCCGAACGGCCCAACCCGCACCGCCACCCGCCCCAATCCGACGAACATTCACGTTTAGTCCCTCGCCGGCGGGGTATCGGCTTGTCGGCACGAACGACGAGGGGCCCCGACATGAAACCCAGTCCCAGACGCGCGCACACCATCGCCCGCGATCTCCTTTCACTCACCAGATCGGGCGAGGCCGACCGGCTCGCCACCGCACTGGTGTCCACCGCCTCATCCACCCGGCGAGGACCGGCACTCGACGACGTCGTCGGGCGGCTGGTCGACACGTTCTCCTTGGCCGCCAAGGATCGCCGACGTTCGCTGCGGATCCGTGAACCGTTCACGCTTCGGCTGCGCGACCCGGCGGGGATGACGGTCCGGCCCGACAAACTCGACCCGAGGGTGGCGGCGATCGCCCGCGCCATCGCCGCCAGCGTCCGCGACGACACCGCCACGTGCGCCGACCAGATCGGCGAGGCCTGCGAGAACGCCGACCTGGCCCAGCGGATCCGGGTACTCGCGCACTGCCTCGTCTGGACCTCGGATCTCCTCAGCGCCGACACCACCGCCTATCCCCCGGTCCTGTCCTGTCTCAAGGGCTCGCATCCACATCGTCCACAGTAGACATTGCGCGGTTCGGATGACTTCCCTCCGAACGTGTGGACATCCCTTGGGTGGCACGGCAAGCTGGACCACCGCGCACGAAGTCCCAGTCCCCGATGACGGGCGCACCCCTTCGCGGCAAGTTCGGTGAACCAGGAGTGCAGACTTGGACGAGGTAGCGCCATCGACGGTACCCGCGGACTCCCGTGCCGCCGCGACGGCGGGACGGCTGCCCAACCCGGAAAGCAGGCTGGTGCGCGCGGCCGTCGCGGGTGACCCGGACGCGGTCCGCGAACTGGTTCGTTTCCTTTCCCCGCACGTGTTCCGTTACTGCTCCAGCAGACTGGGGAGCACCGGAACCGGCGCTTGCGACGCGCAGGACTGCGTGCAGGAAGTGTTGCAGGCGGTCCTGATCGCCCTGCCCCGCTATCGGTACCGGCCGGACCGGTTCCTCGCGTTCGTCCTCGGGATCGCCGGACACAAGGTGGCCGACCTCTATCGGCGCCGTTCCCGCGAACCGGTCGCCTCCGTCCCCGAGATCGGCGACGGCATGACTCAGTGGGCCCGCCGCGACCCCGACGAGATCGAACGACTGGAGCACCGCCTTCAGGCCGGGCTCCTGCTGGCCAGGCTGCCGATGCCGCACCGGCAGGTGCTCGCCCTCCGGTTCGTGTTCGGTCTTTCGGCCGAGGAGACGGCGGAGCGGCTCGGCCTGCCCAGCGCGGGCGCCGTCCGCGCGGCCCAGTTCCGGGCGCTCGCACGGCTGCGCGTGCTGCTCACCGAGCGGAATGCCCGTTACGCGAACGATATCCGGGATATCGAAAAAGCCGCCGCGCCGGAGCTCGTCCCGGTATAGAACCGTCCACTTCGGACAATCGAACACTTGTACGCCGCTTGTACGCGCCTCCTCCATGCTGTCCGCACATCTGGGGAAACCACTGGAGGACGAAGATGAAGATCCGATCGAGGATCGCCAGGGGCGCCATGGGCGTGATCGCGATCGCCGGAGCGGTCATGCTCGGCGGCGCGGGCGAGGCACTGGCGGCGACGGGCACCGTCAACACCGACTCCGGGGTCGCGGTGACCGTCCGATCGAGCCCGAGCACCAGCGCCAATTCGGTCGGCACGGTCGCGAGCGGCACCGCCGTCACGATCGACTGCCAGACGAACGGCTCGACGGTGACCGGCAAGTACGGCACCACCGACATCTGGGACTACGTGCCGTCCAAGGGCGGCTACATCAGCGACGCCTACGTCTACACCGGCTCGGACGGCCGGGTCGCCCCGGACTGCGCCGGCAGCACCCTCTCCTGCTCCACCGCCGGCACCGGCAACCCGAGGACCTGCGCCGAAGCCGTCGCGTGGGCGAAGGCGCACGTGCACACCAACAACGATCCCGACTACTACCGCTGGTGCGACCGGATCAACTCGTGGGCCTACGGCTGGTCCGCGAGCGGTTCGGAGACGGCCTACGTCCACTGGACCCAGCTCCCGGGTTCGTACAAGCACCCTGGTGACACCCAGGTCCCCGCGGGCGGGCTCGCCTTCTTCAGCAACGGCGGTACCGGGCACACGATGATCTCCATCGGCGGCGGCAAGTTCCTGTCGAACGACATCCACGGTCCCGGCAGCTTCACCGAGACCACCATCTCGGAGATCAAGAACGCGTGGAACTACACCTACCTCGGCTGGTCGCAGCCCTGGTTCAAGATCAACCACTGACCGCGCGCGTCGCCTCGAAACGCTGCCGGACGAAGGGGTCCTCGTCCGGCAGCGTTTCTTCCGCCCGCCAAGAGAAACTGTCGGCGGTCAGCGCCGAGAAGATCCACCGGCGCCGGACGCCGTCGGTGTCGGCCTCGATCTCGAAACCGTCCTCGGTCCGCTTCCCGAGGAACGGGATCACCCAGCCGTTGCCCGGACCGAGCCAGGTCGACCGGAACGCGTCGATCTTCTCGTCGTAGAAGCGCAGGCTCATCCCCCATTCGCCGTCCACGCCGTCGACCCTGCTCGCCCGCGCCGGGCTGATCCACACGTCGGTCACCGCGCGGCCGTCCAGCGCCCAGCCGAAATGCCATTCCCCGTCGACGGTCCGGACACTCCCGTCCTCGCCGTAGTTGTGGACCACCAGATCCCAGCTGCCGATCAGCGGCTCGAACACGCCGAGCCGGGCGGCGAGTTCGGGGCGTGGTCCGGTGGCGGTGAACACGGCGGCGATCCGCTCGGTGACGTCCATGCGGCCAGGATGACCATTTGACAGTATGCTGTCAACTATGACCGATCTGGTGCGCGGCTACCGGTTGTTGATCGCCGACGTCTACGAACTCGCGGGCTTGAGCCGCCGGATCAGCGAGCGGGAAGCGGCCGAACAGGGCACGACGGTGGCCCGCTGGCACGTGCTGAGCGTGGTGTCGGAGGAACCCGCCGCCGTTCCCGCCATCGCGCGACGGCTCGGTCAAGTCCGCCAGGCCGTCCAGCGGGTCGTGGACGACCTCACCGAAGCCGGTCAGTTGCGAGCGGAGCCGAATCCCGCGCACCGCCGCTCACCCCTGTACGCCATCACAGCCGAGGGTTCACGGCTATTGGACCGCCTGTGGGGAGCGAGCGAAACGCAGCGGCTCGGGATGCTCGATGACAGCGGTGTCAGCGCCGAGGACCTGCGGCAGGCCCGCGACACACTGCGCCGATTGTCAGCCGCGCTCAGCACCTGAAAGCGCCCTTTCGTCGCATCGTGATAAAAAGCGGCCGGTTCGCCGGGTTAGAGTTGGCGGATGGGCACTGAGGCTCGCGCTACTCCCGCACCCCGGGAGCAGCGCGAGCTCATGCAGGCGATGCTCACCCGGCTGCCCGAGTTCAGCGATCGTCTCGCCCGGTTGCTCAGCGACGAGGACGAGTTCTACCACCAGGTCGACAGCACCGCGCCGGACGAGCTGCGCAAAGTCTGCCGGGCGAACCTCGAACGGGCGCTCACCGCACTCGTCGAGGGGCGGGGACTCCCGCTCGACGCGGCGCGCAAGACCGGACTGGCGCAGGCCCGGCGGGGCATTCCGCTGCCGTCCGTGCTCCGGGCGTTCCGGATCGGCGGGATCTTCGTCTACGAACGCCTGCTGGAACTGGCAGGCCCCGGTTTCATCAACCCCGCGCGCACGGTGGAGATCAACGCAGGCGTCTGGAAGACCATCGATCTCTACTCCGACGCGCTGACCAACGCCTACAGCGAGGTCGCCGCCGAACTCTCCCACGAGAAGCTCGCCTTGCTGGACGGCCTGCTGCAAGGCCGGTTCGCCACTCAGGCGGAACTCGAGAACGCGGCCGGGGAACTCGATCTCCCGGCGGCGGGCACGTTCGTCGCCGTCGTGACCGAAGCCGTCGAGCCGAAAGAGCGACCCGGCGTCGAGGCACTGCTGCGGGCACGGCGCTGGAAGTCGGCCTGGCGGCCGGGCGCCGAAACCGGACTGGTCATGATCGACCGCGTCGAGGACGTCCGGCGGCTGCGCGACGTGCTGGGCACACTGCCACTCGCGGTGGGGATGAGCAAGCCGTTCAACGGATTCCTCGAAGTCCCGGACGCGGTCCACCGGGCAAGGATCGCCCGCCGGTCACTGGTGGCGGGCACCGCCGGGGTCGCCGTCTTCGGCGACTCCCCCGTCACCACCCTGGTCGCGAGCGCGCCGGCGATGTCGCGGGACGTCGTGCGTTCGGTGCTCACCGGGATCCTGGTGCTGCCCAAGGCCGAACGGCAGGTCCTGCTGGACACGCTGGTCGCCTGGTTCTCCGGGCACGGCTCGGCGAAGGAGGCGGCGGACCGGTTGATCGTCCACCCGAACACGGTCCGGTACCGGCTACGACGGGTGCAGGAACTGACCAGACGCGACCTGTCCGACCCGGTCGACGTCGGCGAACTCTACGTCGCACTCGAAGCGGTCCGGCTGGCCGACGACGCGCGCTAGGACCTTTCCGGCGCCATGTCGGCGTCGATGATCTTCGCGAGGTCCAGCAGGGTGTGCCCGAGACCGGGCCGGGCGGTGAGCCGGACCGCGAGCGTGCGGCCACGAGTCGTCGTGGCGACCGGCAGGGTCACCTCGGGATTCGCCGATCTCGTCCACTGTGGACGGCGGCAGGCCGCGGAGAGGACGATGTCCGGATGCGGGGATCGCCGCCCGGGACGCCATCGTGATCTCCTGGCGTCGAGATCGCGGATCACGTTGCCGTGCAACGAAAGCAATGCGGCGACGTCCGCGACCGCGTCGCGGAGTTCGACATCGGTGATGGAATCCGAGTACGCGCCGATGTCCAGCGCGCGGGGATCGTTCGGGTCCGGCGGCACTGAGTTCCTTTCCACTCGGGGAGAAGTCGTCCGATGGTGGTCCCGCTCCCGTTGTTCCCGGGAACAAACATGTTTGGCTGCTTGCGCCGAATGGCGGCGCGGCTACCGCCTTCCGGTGGCATCACGTACCTATGACCGACGGTCACACCTTTGACGCTGACTGGTCCGCGAGCCACTATCTTGCGACTGATTACCGATGGGTAATGTGGATGTTTCCCGGGTTTCACCAGGAGGACCGTTGCGACGAGCGTTGAGCCTGATCTTCTTGGCCTTAGGGGTGTTCGCCGTCGCCGCCGCGGTGTCGCTGCCGACGTATGTGAAACCCCAACTCGCCAAAGTGCCACTGAACCAGGATTCGACGTCGATCCTCGAAGGCACCGCGGCCAAGGTGCTCGCGGTGAAGAACGAGGGCGGCAAGACGGTCACGGAGATCCGCGACAACGCGAAGCTGAAGGCGACCGCCCACGTGGTGGCGAACTTCGCGCCACCGGAGATGCGGGAGGGCACGGACGTCGCCGTCTGGCTGCTGGCCGTCTCGGTCGTCGACACCAAGGACGACACCGTGGTCAACGCGAGCAAGCGGCAGGTCTGCTTCGACCGCCGCACCGCGGAAGGGTACGTGCCCCCGGGCGGCGACCAGGAAGCGAAGTGCTCCGGCAAGAGCAGCTTCGTCACCAAACTCGAGGAAAAGCCCGAGAAGGAGAACGAAAAGCCCAAGGAGATCCAGGAGTACAAGCCGCAGCCCGGCCTGAACTTCAAGTTCCCCTTCGATACCGAGCAGAAGGACTACCAGGTCTACGACGACAACACCGGTCGCGCGGTGCAGGCGCGGTTCAAGGGCGTCGAAGAGATCAAGGGGGTCGAGGTCTACAAGTTCGTCCAGGAGATCCCCGACACGAAGATCGCGATGAAGAAGGTGCCGGGCTCGCTCATCGGCGCCACCGGGAACTCCGTCGAAGCCGGTCAGTTCTACCGGGGCACCATCACCAGCTGGATCGAGCCGTCGACCGGGATCCAGGTCAAGCAGGAACAGCAGTCGCACCAGGAACTGCGGTCCGCCGCGAACCCCACGCCCACGGTCGTCTTCGACGGCAAGCTGACCTTCACCGACGCGACCGTCGACAAGATGGTCCAGCAGGTCGACGAGAACAAGGGCAAACTCGACTTCATCGGAAGCACCGGGCCGATCGTGCTCGGGATCGCCGGCGCGGTCTTCCTCGCGATCGGGGTCTTCCTCCTGGTGAAGCGGCGCCGCGAACCTTCACGGCACTAGATCTGCCAAGGACTACCGCTTCCGGAGCACCATCACCAGATTCCACGACGCGATTTCCCGGACGCCGGGAACACGGACGATCCACTGGGCCCAGGCGGGGTGATACCGCGGATAGACCTGCTGGAGATCGGCGAGCGGCGTGGCCTTCCCCCACCGGACGGCCGCGCCGACCGAAAAAGCGAACAGGCTCTCGCCGAATTTGTTCTTCGGCTCCTTCCCCGTCTTTTCGAGATAACGTCGCCTGGCATAGGAGCCGCCGAGGAAATGCCATGGCGCGGTCTCGTGCCCGCCCCACGGCGAATACCACGGGGTGAACGAGACGAAAATCGTCCCGCCGGGTTTGGTCACCCGGCACATCTCGGCCAGCATGACCTCGGGTTCGGAAACGTGTTCGAGCACGTTCGACGAATAGCAGATGTCCACGGATCCGGTGCGCACCGGCAGTTCCGTCCCGCTGCCGCGGACCATGTTCTCCCCGGCCTCACCCCGTGCCGTCAGCTCGCCGACGTCGGGATCCACGCCGAGATAGGTGGCACCGGCGGAACGGAACGCGTCGGAGAAATAGCCGGGACCGCCACCGACGTCGACGATGGTTCGGCCGTTCAACGGAGTGTGCTGAGCCAATTGCCGGACCGAGTCCTGGGCGAGCACCGAGTAGAAGCCGTCCGGATCCGTCTGCTCGGCGAGAAAAGTGCGGAACAACGTCACCGATCTACGCAAGGTGGCGCGATGAGGCGGTATCGAACGGGTCACCAACCGATTACCGACCATCGGACCATCGCTTTCCGAGAATGATTCATCTACCGTGTACGCACCGGTAACCTAGCATTGTCGCTAACAGGTTGGGAGAACCACGATGGAACGGCCACGTGTGCTGCTCGTCAACTGGCGCGACACCGGTCATCCGGAAGGCGGCGGTTCCGAACGGTACGTCGAGCGGATGGCCGAGGGGCTCGCGAAGGCGGGCTACCGGGTCGAAATCCACTGCGCGGCCTATCCCGGCGCGAACGCGGGCGAATGGCGCGACGGGGTCCGCTATCGCCGTCGTGGCAACAAGTTCGGCGTCTACGCCCACGCGCTCCGGGCGATCCGCAAGGCACACGCGGACCTCGTTGTCGACGTGCAGAACGGAATGCCCTTCTTCGCCAGGCTCGTCGCGGGCTGCCCGGTGCTGGTGCTGGTACACCACGTCCACCGGGAACAATGGATCAGCGCGCTCGGCGAGACACTGGGCCGGGCCGGTTGGTGGATCGAGTCCCGGCTGGCGCCGTGGCTGTTCCGGCACTGCCGCTACGTCACCGTCTCCGAGATCACCAAAGGCGAACTCACCGGCCTCGGTATCGAGGGTTCACGCATCACCGTGGTACCCAACGGGTTGGACACTCCCCCACGCGGCAAGGCGGTCCGGGAGACCGAGCCGACGCTGGTCGCGGTCAGCAGGCTGGTGCCGCACAAGCGGATCGAGCACGCCATCGACGTCGTCGCGGCACTGTCGCCGCGGTGGCCGACGCTGCGGCTCGAAGTCGTCGGACAGGGCCCGTGGGAGGAGGTCCTGCGCAAGCACGCCCGTGACCGCGGCGTCGAAGACCGGGTACGGCTGCACGGCTGGCTGGAGGAGAACGAGAAACACGAGATCCTGGAACGCTCCTGGTTGCACCTGTGCCCGTCGGTCAAGGAGGGCTGGGGAATCGTCATCATGGAGGCGGCCTCGCACGGGGTGCCTTCGGTGGCCTACCGGGCGGCGGGCGGGGTGGCCGAGTCCATTGTGGAGGGAAAGACCGGCCTGCTCGCCGACGACTTCGACGATTTCACCGCGAAGGTGGAAGGACTGCTCGCCGACCGGGCGCGCCGGGCCGAGATGGGCGGGGCCGGCGTCACGTGGGCCGGCCTGTTCGATTGGGAACACAGCGTGAACCGCTTCGAATCACTGGTGCGCGACGTCGCCGGGGTGGCCATCCCCCATCCCAGGCTGCTGACGCCGCAAGGCTTCCACGAGTCCGTCGGCCAGCCCGGCCGTGGCGGCGTCGTCGAAGTCCTTGCGGCGTGCGCGCACGGTGACGGTGCTCGTGTCCCCGACGGTCGCCGCGCCGAACGCCACCCCTGACCGGCCGCTGGCGGCGGGATAGAAGGCGATCGAGGTGACCGCGTCCGCCGCCGAAACGACGCCGAGATTGGATACCAGGTAGGTCGAACCGAGCCTGCTCGCCAGCAGCCGCGTGCCCAGCCGCGCGATCCTGCTGCTGCGGGCGGGGAAGTCGGGTTCCGGCGGCTGCGCGGCCAGCAGCGCGCCCACTTCGGCCGCGCTCGGATTCCTGCCGAGGCGCAGGCGGAAGAAGGCGCTGTCATGTTCGGGTTCCGGCGTGCCACCGCCTCGCCAGGACGCCCCGACCGCGGCCACCACACGCGAACTCTTCTCGCCGCGCCGGGCGTTCCACGTTTCGGTCACAGTGGCGGCCGCCGCCGCGAACGCCGACGAACCGAGCCTCAGTCGAGGGAGATTCCTGGCGCTGAAAACGTCTCCTGGGCCACTTTCGAGCCGTTCCGGGGTGATCCTCGCGGGTGGCGCGAAAAGCGCCTCAACGAGCCTGTGGAAGGCGGAAGTGAGAAAGGAGCGATCCGCCGTCCGCGCGCCGATTCCTTTGGCCGCGGAGGAGATCGGGACGTCGAGGGCGATTCCGAGCACGGCGAGCAGGCCGAGACCGTCGAGGGCGCCGTGATGGGCGGCGATCAGCACGACGGGTTCGTCGGTGACCGTCGCGACGCGGATCAACGGCGCACCGCGTTCGTACGACGCCTCGGCGAAGCGGTCGCGAGCCGCCGGAAGGTCTTTCCGGAGAACGGTTTCGACCTCGGGCGCCGCCCCGAGCCACGGCCGCTCCTCGACCGCGACCGCCAGTCGCGTCCGCGCCTTTTCCGGGGTCAGAACCGAAGACAGGTTCGCTTCCAGGAGGATGCTCCAGGAAACGGTGGGGTCGCCGTAGAGCCCGACGACGCGATGCGCGTGGTCGGAGGCGAACTGGGACACCGGCTCAGCGTTTGCCGTAGATGACGTTCTCGGGAGCCACGAGCGGGTTGTACTGCTCCTTGATCTTCGCCTGCACCTGGGGTGCGGCGTCGGGATCGGCCGAGTTCGTCAGCGCGTAACTCCCGCCCGCCGCCGTTGCGAGCCCGATGATGACGGCCGCGGCCGCGCCGATGAGGGTGCCCAAGACCTACTCCTTCCGCGACAGGGAATTCCTGCGTCGGCTCAATGTACGCATCGGTAACTTGAGGCACAACAGCGCGGCGGCGATCGAAAGCAGCGCTACTCCGTTTGCCAGCACGACCGGGACCGGCGCTCCCGGCTCGGTCACCGCGGGTGCACCGGGAGTGCGGTAAAGCGTGAGCCAGTCACCGGACCACACCGGTTCCGCGCCGGACAGCAACCGCGGGTCGAGCTGTCCCGGCGTCCCGTGTTCGACGAGAATCCAGCCGATTCCCGCCGCCGACAGCTCTTCGGGCGACGTCGCGGCACGGATACGGTCCATTCTGGAATCTTCGCCGGAGATCTCCTCGCCACCGACCCGTAACGTGTCGTCGACGAGGACGGTCTTCGGCAGCGCCCTCGGTGCCGGATCCAGCTGGGTCCGATAGTCGTTCCAGGCGAACCGCCGGAACGTGGACAACGGCAGCGCGACGACGTCGCCGGGCCGCTCGTCTTCCGCGAGCACCCGATGGACGGCGTTCCAGTCCTCCGGATAACGCACCGCCTCGATCCGTCCCCAGCCTCCCCAGGCGAGATCGGGCATGGTGAGCAAGGGAAAGAGCGCGGCGGCCACGACGAGTGCCACGCGCGCCGCGTCGGTCCGCAGCCGTGCGGCGGCCGCCTCGATGGCGAGCGCGAAGCCGAGCGCGACCGGAAGTGCCCACCACGCGACCCATTTCTGCGCGTCCCGCAGCAGCCCCGCGCCGGGGACGTGCCCCATCGCCCACGACAGCACGGGTTCGCCGAACGGCAACGTCGCCAGCACGGCGAGCACGACACCGAGAACTCCCAGCAGCAACAACGCTCTCGCCGGCGCTGTCCCCCACCGTCGCGACAGGGGGCGAAATCCGGCCAGCGCCACGCCGACCGTGACGAGGATCAGCAAAGGCGCCATCGGCGCACCGCGGCTGCCGGGGACGATCTCACCGTTCCAGATACCGCCGAGCCCGAGCACGCTCAGGATCGCCGGACCCCAGCTTTCCGCGCGGGCGCTGAACGCGGCCACCCCGGCGGGGTCGGACAGCGAACCGCCGGGATGCAGGAGCGTCGGCACGAGCCACGGCAGGTTGAGCACGACCGCTACCGCGAGCGTGCGGCCCAGCCTTCGCGGTCCCGTCAAGACGATCGCGGTGAGCGCGGCCAGCACTCCGCCGGGCGGGGTGAGCACCGCGGGAGCGCACGCGAGTACCAACCGCGCGAGCGCCTTCGGCTCGTTTCCGCGCAGGGAAAGCGCCGCGCGCGCGATCCACGGCAGGCAGGCGTAGGTCAGCAGGAGCGGCCAATGCCCGATGAACAACCGCTCCGCGAAGTAGGCCGTCCAGGCGTAGCCGGTGGCGGCGACGATCCGCGTCCCGAGTTGCTCCGTCGGCACCAGCCGCGCTGCGCCGTATGCCGCGAGGAAAAGCGCGAGCAGGAGAACGAGTTTTTGCACGATGTCGCCGGGAATGACCGCGGTCGCGAGTGCCATCACAGCGTCGGCGGGTACCGAACGCGGCAACGCGGAACCGAGGCCGAGCGCGTCCGGGACGAGGGACTGACGCTGGGCGAACACCATGTCGTAGCTCAGGACGAAGCCGCGGCTGAGCACCGGCAGGAACACCAGTAACGCCAGCCCCGCCGACACCGAGGCCAAGACGAGCCGTTCGCGCCGTGCCTCCAAGTACCCTTTCCTTTCCGCCTCGATCGCGGTTATGGTCGCTCGATTACTCACCGGTAATAGGAGCGCGCTTGAGCGTAGACGTCGATCAGGCCAAAACCGGCAAGCGTGTCGCGGCGATCCTCGTCTCGCTCGCGCTGGCGGGCAACAACGCCGGTGCCTACGCGCTGAGCATCATCGCCGCCCGGCTGCTCGCGCCGGACGCATTCGGTGAGCTGAGCTCGCTGCTGGCGGTGCTGGTGATCGGCGTCGTACCCGCGATGGGCCTGCAGACCGTCGTCGCGCTGCGGGTCGCGCGCAAGCCACAGGACAGCGGGACACTCCTGGCACTCGGCCTCACCACGAGCGCCATCGTCGCGACGATCGGCCTCATCCTGGCGCCGGTCCTGGTCTTCGTCCTGCACCTGGACTCCGTGGTGCCCGCGCTCCTGCTCGCCGTCACGCTCGGCCCGCTGACCCTGCTCGGCCTGTTCCACGGCCTCCTGCAGGGCAGCGGCCGGTTCGCGCTGCTCGCCGGGCTCATGTCACTCGAAGGCGCGGGCAAGGTCGGCGGATCCCTGATCGGCCTCGTGATCGGCGGCAACGCCACCGGCGCGCTGGCCGGGACGGCGATCGGCTCGTACGCGGTGATCATCTGCGGCTGGCTCCTCTGCGGACGGCCGCGACCGCGCAAGGCGGGTCGGCCGGCGGGCGAGGTCCTGCACGCCGCGCAGGCGATGCTGGCGCTCGTCCTGCTGGTGAACCTCGACCTGGTCCTGGCCCGCCACACCCTCCCCGCGAGCGAGGCGGGCGAATACGCCCTCGGCGCGATCGTCACGAAAATCGCCTACTGGCTCCCCCAAGCCGTCGGTGTCCTGGTGCTCCCCCGGTTCGCCAACGGCGACGACCGCCGCCGCATCCTGCCCGCCGCCCTCGCCGTCTGCGCCGCCCTCGACTCCCTCGTCCTCCTCGTCTCGCTGGTCTTCGGCCCCCGTCTGCTGTCGTTCATCGGCGGCTCCGGTTACGCCGCCAGCACCATGCCGGTCTGGCCGTTCGCCCTCGCCGGTTCGATGCTCGCGCTGGTTCAGATCCTCCTGTTCTCGCGCCTCGCCGCGGGTGACCGGAGGGTGACCGTGCTGATGTGGGCGACCGTGGTGGCGGAGACGGTGCTGGTGACGTCCTGGCTGCACTCCTCAGCCGCCCAGGTGGTGACCGTGGCCGCTTGCTGTGCTGGTGGTTTGGCTCTTTCCGGTGCCTTACTTGAGGTCCGGTCACGGCGGACTTGAAGGGGGTTGTGTGGATTTTGCTTCATCTAACGCAACAAAATCCACACAACCGCACCTGAAAGGACCACTCACGACTCAGATAGTGACCGAGACAGCGCTGGCGACAACCCGGCTAACCGAGGCCGCTTACTGTGCCGGGAGTTTGGCTCTTTCCGGTGCCTTACTTGAGGTCCGGTCACGGCGGACTTGAAGGGGTTGTGTGGGTTTTGCTTCATCTAACGCAACAAAACCCACACAACCGGACCTGAAAGGACCACTCACGACTCAGATAGTGACCGAGACGGTGCTGGTGACGACCCGGCTAACCGAGGCCGCTTACTGTGCCGGGAGTTTGGCCCTCTCCGGTGCCTTACTTGAGGGCCGGTCACGGCGGACTTGAAGGGGGTTGTGTGGATTTTGCTTCATCTAACGCAACAAAACCCACACAGCCGCACCTGAAAGGACCACTCACGACTCCGGTAGTGACCGAGACGGTGCTGGTGACGTCCTGGCTGCACTCCTCAGCCGCCCAGGTGGTGACCGTGGCGGCTTGCTGTGCCGGGGGTTTGGCTC
>NZ_JBVIRO010000019.1:0-67740 GCF_055575975.1 Amycolatopsis sp. NPDC033938 | reverse complement strand
AGGGGTTGTGTGGATTTTGCTTCATCTAACGCAACAAAACCCACACAACCGCACCTGAAAGGACCACTCACGAAACCGGATGACGGATTCTGTCGGTGGTCGACTCCATGATGATCCGGTGCGAAGAGGAGACTGGGCGCGCCACTCACTGATCACCAGCGGTTCGGCAGTGGTCACGGCGAAGCAGCTCGAAGCCATCGGTGTACCGCGCAGCACTGTTTGGCGACGCTGCCAGGTGGGAGGGACGTGGCGAATGCTGCTTCCCGGCGTCGTCCTGCTCGGGAACGGCGAACCAACGGACGAACAGAAGAGCCAAGCCGCACTCGCGCACGCCGGTGCCGACTCGATACTCACCGGAGTACGCGCGTTGGAGCGATACGGTCTCCGCAACCTCCCGAGCACCGATGAGGTACATATTCTCGTTCCGGCGGACCGCTCGGTCGCCGACAGCGGCTTCGTCCACATCGAACGGTCACGTCGTCTTCCGAAACCACGTATCAGATCCGGGCTCCCGACAGCTCCGGTTCCCCGGGCGGTGATCGACGCGGCCCGGAGAACACCGGACGAGGACCTGGTCACGGCGATGATGGCCGAGTCCGTCCAGCGAGGTTTCTGCCTTCCCGGAGCGCTCGCCGAGGAACTTGACGAAGCCCCCCGAAGGAGCAGCTTGCGAAACACCCTCCTCCCGATCCTGGGCGGCGCTCGTTCGGTCGCCGAGGCCGATGCCTGGCACCTGTGGCAGCGATCAGACTTGCCCGAGTGCCAGTGGAACGTCAAGATCTTCGACTCCAACGGCGACTACATCGCCCAGCCCGACGGCTGGTGTGACGAGCTCGCCTTCGCCTGGGAAATCGATTCCCTCGGCTACCACGCGGGAACCGAGGGCTTCCGCGAAACGCTCGCTCGCAACGCCCGGTACGCGGCCGCGGGGGTCATCGTTCTCCAGACGCTTCCGTCACGGCTGCGTTCGGAGCCCGGCAAGGTCGTGGCCGAACTCCGTGCCGCGTTGGAAAGCGCGCGGCTAAGACCCCGGCCCGACGTCCGGGTCAGGCTCACGCCCAGCGAACCAAGGCACGCACATAGCCACCATCGCCGCAGCCGCCAGCAGCAGCGAAGCCTGGGTCACCGGCCCGTAAGCCCACTCCTGGCCGTGCCCCAGCAGCCGCCCCACCACCGCGACGATCGTCCCCACGACCATCCCGCCGAAAGCGAGGTACCGCGGCGCGCGTTCGCTGAACTGGCGGGCCAGCAGGACGGCGATCAGCAGCACGATCGGCAGCATTCCGCCCAGTACGGCGAGCAGGCAGATGAGCACCACCGGGACGGCGATCCCGGAACCCTCCTCGACGGAGACACGACGCCGCCGGATCGGCCACAGGACACCGATCAGCACCGCGAGGATCGCGATCGCGCCGACCAGCAGACCGGAGCGGTACTTCCAGTCCGGGGTGAACTCGAGCTGGACGACGCCGCCCGAACCGGCGGGCAGGATCCACGCCTGCTGCCAGCCGTCGACGCGCGTCTTCACCAGCGGAGTCCCGTTCAGTGACGCCGTCCAGCCCGCGTTGGCGTTCTCCGGAACGGCCAGGATCGACTCGTCCCCGCCCGCGACGGTGACCGAGCGGGAGGTCGCGTCCCACGAGTCCACCGTGACGGCGCGGTGTCCGACAGGTCCTGCTTCCTTCCCCGCCGGTTTGAGCCACAGGTCCTGGACCACAAAGGACTCCGACCGGTCGGTCCGCAGTTCGTGTCCGCCCGCCGCCAGGTCGACGCCGCCCTGCGAATCGGGGCAGGCCGAGAGCGTCAGTGGCCGGTGCGCGGTGTAATCGGCGAGCGTGCCGCGGACGGAGGTGTCGTAGTCGAAGCCGTCCAGGTGGACGTTCGGACCCGATCCGCACGGCAGGACGAACTCCGCCGACGGTGCGGGCATTTCCGCACCGGTCAGCGACAAGCTCCCGACGCCCAGCGAGTGCCGGGTCCGCTGGTCGTCGTCGAGACCGGCGAACGCGATCTTCAGCTGCGCGGTGTCCAAGGGTGGGAAAGTCGCCGCGCCGGAAGCGTCGAGTTCGACGGAACGGCTGTCCGTCGGTGTCTGTAGCTCCAGTCGCGCGGGCAGCCGGGCCGTCCCGCCCGGAGCGACGGCGACGCGGAGTCCGGAGATCGTCCGAGGTTGCGCCCAGTCCAGGGTCAACGCCGGCCGCAGGTCGGTGACGTCGGGCAGCCACGCGGTCGCGGGATTCCCGTCCACTGCGGCGAACGCGCCCGCCGCCGGATCCCCGCCCAGCTGGGAAGTCCCGGTCACCCGCACGCCGGGCAAGGCGACCGGAACACGACCACCGCCGGCGGGCAGCACGGTACCGCCGAACTCGTAGGCGCTCTGCGACGTCGTCGAGAACAGCCGCCGGATCCCGTCCGGTTCCTCACCGTCGCGGGCCGCGGAAGCGTCGCAGCGCACGTGTTCGCCGTCGGGGACACAGGCGTAGCGCGGTTGCGCGCCCCGGGTGAACGCGAAGCCCGGCGCCGCACCCGCGGGCAGGTCGGCGGGGACTTCGAGCGCGCGTTGCGGTTCGGCGCCGGGGATCTTCAGCTCCGAGATGCCGACGTTGCCGTCCGTCCTGCCGACCACGAGCGACAGCAACGTGATCCGCACCTTGCGCGTCACCCCCGCCGTCACCGGGTAGCTGTGCGCCCCTTCACCCCGGACGACCTGGTGATCGACGGAACCGTTGTCCGTGGTGATCCGGATCCGGGTCGGCGGCCAGCCGACGCGGATGTCGTCGACCATCGCGAGATCGACCGTGTTCACCAGCCGAGGGGTATCCAATTCGACTTCGAGCCATTCGCCGATCGGACCGGTGAAACTCGACGAATGCCAGGCCGTGCGCGGATCGCCGTCCAGCGCGGCGAACGGCTGATGGCTCGGATCCGAACCGCCGAACGCGTCGGCGAACGATGCCGCCGTCGACGCGCTGACCGTCCGGATCCCCCGGTACGCGGCGACGGTCTGGTGCTGCTCTCCCGGAAACGGCAGGACGTCCAGCGCGGCCCGTTGCTGTCGCGGTGATTCGCCTGCCGTCAGCGTCTGGCTCAGGTTGTCCCGCACTCCGCCGACGTTCCGTTCGGCGCGACGCAGCCCGTCGGTGACCAGCCTCGGCCCGGCCGGTGAACCGCCGTCGCCGGTCAGCACCGTCGGCGTGCCGGGAGCCAGCTGGCCGGAGTTCATCAGCGGCAGCAGGTTCTCCGGGCCGCCACTCACCGTGGGAACGTCCTTTGTGGACGTCGCGCTCACGAGCGGCACCGGCCGCTTCACCTCGTAGATCTCCAGCGGCCCGAATTCGGCCGCCTTCCCGATCCCCGGCGACCCCGCCAGTCCGGCGCGCACCGTCGTGAAATCGGGGGCGCCGACCTTGGCGCGGTCGATATCCCCGCGCAGCACCAGAAACCGGTAGCCCGACCGCGCGAGCAGGTCGGCGAGCCCCGGATCTCCCCTGCCATCGGCCAGTGCCGCGTCGACCGAGTCCATCAGGCGGGTGTTGCCCTCCGAGCCCAGCGGAACCTGGTTGCGCACGGCCCACGGACTGTCCGCGATGGCCTGCGCGGGCTCGTCCACGGTGCGGCCCCAGTCGTACTCGCCGAACCCGGTCGCGGGCAGCAACAGCGTGCGCGCCCGCGCGTCGGTCTTCGCGACCCAGCTCATCGCGTCGTACCAGTATCCGGGCACCTCGTCCCAGCCCGGCCCCGGCCGCAGCGTCAGCAGCCACACCGGCGCGGCCATCACCACGACCAGCAGCGCGCCGAGCGCCGGCCGAAGATTCCGCCGCAGCGTGGGCGCGGCACTCGTGATGCCGTGGACGAACGCCAGCATCAACGGCAGGCGCAGCACCGGTTCGAACTTGTGCACGTTGCGCAGCGGCGCGAGCGGGCCGTCGAGCAGATGCCGCACGGGTTCCGCGAGCGGGCTGTCGAGGGTTCCGACATAGCCGACGGTCAATAGCGTCAACCCGGTCAGCACGCCGAGCACCAGGAAGCGCCGTTCAGGCAGGCCTCGTCGCGCGAGGCCGAACAGTCCCACCGCGGCCACCAGACCGGTGGCCGCCATCAGCACCGGATTGTCGATCAGCGCCCAGCCCGACGGCCACCACGGCGTGCCCTGCACGACGTAGGCGACCCACTGGTTCGTCCCCCGCAGCACTTCGAACAACGACATCGGCGCCGTGGTGTTCGTCGCGGATTCGATGTAGTCCAGGAACGGCAGGCTGTACTGGCCGAGCAGCACCAGCGGCAGGATCCACCACAGCAGCACCCCGACGACGAAGACGAACCACCAGATGACGAGTTCGACGTGCGTGCTCCGCCATTTCCGGGTCAGCAGCCACAGTCCGGGCAGCACGAGCGCCATCATGACCATCGCGCCGTTGACCCCGCCCATGCACAGTACGGCGAGCGCGGACAATCCGGCGGCGCGGCGCGGGGAACCGATCCGGTCGGCGAGGATCAGCGGCAGCAGCACCCACGGCAGCAGGACGGCGGGCAGCATCTCCGAGGACAGCGAGCCGATTTCGGTGACCATCCGCGGCGCCAGAGCGTACGCGACTGCTCCGATCAGCCGAGTCCGTTCGTTCCCTGTTTTCAGTGCGCGGGCCACCAAGAGGGCGCCCGCGAAAGCGACGGACAACAGGATCGCGCACCACAGCCGCTGGGCGATCCAGACCGGCATCCCGACGGCCTGGCACAGTGCGAAGAACGGCCCCATCGGGAACAGGTAGCCGTATGCCTGGTTCTGCAGTTCCCCGGCCGTCGCCTGGGGATTCCACAGGTGCAGCGCCCGGCCGAGGAAGGCGAGCGGATCCACGGCGAGGTCGAGTTTGGTGTCGAAGGTCGTCCGGCCGGGACGCTGCAGAAAGGACAGCACGGTCAGCGCCAGCACGATCCACGTACTGGGCCTTTTCGCGAGCGCGCCGGGGGTTACCATCCGGTAGATACTAGGCGGAAACGTGGCTACTATGCGCCTATGACAGACGGTTTCGAAGAAGCGTGGTCGCTCGCCGAACCCGTCAAAGGCTGGCTGACGCGGGATCAGGGCCTCGCGCTGTGGACCGCGGCGTGCCGTTTGGACAAAGGCGACCTGATCGTCGAAATCGGCAGCCACCAGGGCCGTTCGACGATCGTCCTCGCCGCCGCGGCCCGTACGGTCGGCGCGCGGGTGGTCGCGATCGACCCGTTCGTCGACGGACGGCTGTTCGGTGGTTCGCCGACACGCCAACGGTTCGAGGCGAACCTCAAATCCGCGGGCGTCGAAGACGTCGTGGAACTCGTGGCCGAGTACAGCACGAAACTCCGGCCACGCTGGGACCGCCCGATCCAGTTGCTCTACATCGACGGCAAACACGACTACTGGACCTACACCGACGACCTGCGCTGGTCGGCAGACTTGGCCGACGGTGGGGAAATCCTGGTCCACGACTGCTTTTCCTCGATCGGCGTCACCGTGGGCACGATCGTGAAAGTCCTCTTCGGACGGCGGTACACCTACCTCGACCGCGCGACGTCGATGGCCCGGTTCCGCCTCGCCCCGCCCTCGCTGAAGGACCGCCTGCGCGTGGTCGCCCAGTTGCCGTGGTTCATCCGCAATGTCGGGATCAAGATCCTGCTGCGGCTGCGACTGGCACCCGTGGCGAGGATCTTCGGCCACGACAGCCCGTACGACCCTTATTGAGTGAGCGGCTTTCCGACCTCGGCCTTCGCGAGGCAGACGGGAGCGCCCTTGGCGGACAACTGGAAACCGATCTTGTCGAAGAGACCCTCGATCGGCAGGTACATCGTGTGCAGGCCGGGCTGGAACCACACCGGTACGCGCACACCGTCACGGTCCACGACACCTTCGCCGCCGTCCGAGGTGAAGTAGTCGATCCGCAGCAGGTACCGGCCGAGCACGGGATTGTCCAACGGAACGCGGACCAGGTTCTCGCCGACCGGGTATCCACAGCCCGCCACCGGACCCGGAACACCTCGGGAAACCGGCTCCACCCCGGTGATCAGCCGCGCGCTGCCCGTGTCGTCCAAAAGGGACAGGCGGCTCGTCGGCTGATCGAACCGGACACCCGGGATCAGGCCCACGACCCGCGATGTGCGGGAGTTCTCACCGAACCAGCCGTGCAGGATGTCGTTCGGCACCGTGGTGTCGTAAAGGATCAGATCGGGGTCCCGCGTCACCGAAGCGCGTGCGTTGGCGAGGAAGTCGCGGGAATGTTCGAACCGTAACCCGGGTGCCAACCGTGAGAAACCCACGAGGGAACTCGCGATCAAGGCGAGACACAACGCCAGGACGAGTGGCCGTTTCGCCGTGGCCGGAACGGAATCCGAAGGCCGGTCAAGGGGTTTGGGTTCCAGGAAAGCGAAAGCCACACACAGCGCGACGACGAGCGCCAGATCGGCGACATAACGCGGATCGCTGCCCAGTTCCGGGCCGACCTCGGTGAGCCGGGTCGCCGCGGAAAGCGCGACGTCGGCGGCGAAAACGAGGCCGAGCAGCAGCCATGCCTTCCGTGCCCGTGCCCCGCCCGTCCGCACCCCCGCGGCCAGGACCACGACGGCCGCGAGCAGAAGCAGAATCCGGACGACCACGCCGGAGGGGGCGAAGGTCGCGCCAGGACCGGGACCGGACCAGGGACCGCCGACCAGGCCGGGCACCAAGGTGTCGCCGAGCATCCGGCCGGTCATATCCGCGACGGTGCCGACGGTGACCGGGCCGGCGCCCTGCCCGACCTGGCTCGTGGTCAGCGTGAGGAAGACGGCGGCGTATCCGGCGAGCACGGCGGCGAACACGCCCCAAAGCACGACGTTCCGCCGCAGCGAGACGCCGAGCAGCACGGTGACCCCGGCGACCAGCACCGGGATGAAAACGGCCTTTTCATAGAAGGCGAGCCCGAAAACGGTCCACGCCACGGTGGCGATCGCCCAGCGGCCGCCGTCGGCGAGATACCGGACGTGCGCGTGCAGGGCGGCGGTCGTGGCCAGCAGCACGGGCGCGACCTGGATGGCGTACGCCCACCACAGCGTCGGGACGAGCAGCAGGGTCGACGTCGTGAACATCGTGAACGGGACGAGAATCCCCCACCGGAGCCCGAAACAGCGCACCAGCACCGTCCACAAGAGAACCGAGGCCGCGGCCTGCATCAGCAGGACCGGCGCCATCAGCAAGGCGAAGTTCAGTGGTGCCCACGCGGTCAGCAGGTCGGCGAGCAGGAACCCACCCGGAGCGAAATGCCCGTGGTAGTCCTGGAAGAAGTAGCCGAAGTCGAACGGCCCCGCCTTGGCTGCGTGGTAAGTGATGACGAAGTCGTCTTGCGCGAGGCTGCCGCGCAGCGCCGCCCACGTGTGCAGGACGAACGGGACGACGCCCGCGACGAACGCGGCGAGCGTGACCGGCGACGGTCTTTCCCCCAGTGCCACTCGGTGCCTCAATTCTTGCAGGTCGGCGGCTGGCACATGATCTTGCTCAGCGCTTGGTAGAAGACGTCGGAGATCTTCCGCGGGTCGGGGGTGGTGAACGATTCCCCGCCGGTGGCGGCGGAAACCTGCCGCAGTTCGGAGGCGTCGATATCCGGTCCGATGCCGATCCCGATGACGGGCAGGGGTTTCCGCAGGTCCTGGAGCTTGCCCAGCTCCTCCAGCAACCGTGGCAGCCCGATGGTTTCGCTGTCCTCGTTGCGCCCGTCGGTGAGGACGACGACCAGGTTGATCCGGCCGGGTTTCCAGTTCTGCCTGGCGTTCTGGTAGGCGGCGAGGATCGAATCGTAGAGGCCGGTCGCTCCACCGGCTTTCGGTCGCACCGCTTGCAGTTGCCCGACACCGCCGGAGGCCTTCTGGTCGGCGATCGTCCGCATCGGCAGCAGGACCCGATAGTCGTTGTCACCGTCCAATTTGGTCGAAAACAGCCACAATCCCAGTTCCGTGGTGGGTTTGAACAGCCCGAGCCCCTGCGTCGCGGCCTGCAGGGTGAGTTCCATCCGGCTCTTTCCCGCCCCGGGTACGGCGGCCGCCATCGAACCGGAGACGTCGAGCAGCACCTGGACCCGGGCGCTCAGGTTGGTCCCCGCCCAGGCCTGCAACACGGCGTACAGCTCGGTGACGGGCGGCGGCCCCGGCGGATGGGGCGCCGGATCGGTCCGGCTGTCCTGGGCACGTGGGACCGCGAACTGCCCGGTGGGCGCACGGAATCCGGCATCGGCGAAGATCGTGGCCGCGAGCGGATCGAGCAGAAGCCGCAGAAAGCGTTCCGCCGCACCCCTCGACGCCTCCGATGCCTTGGGCAGCACGACGTAGGGATAGTCGAACCCCTGCACCGGGACACCCGGGTAGGCAGCCACCAGATTCCTGGCGAGCACGGACTGTTCGGTCGCCGGGAAGGCCGCGGGGAACTGGCCGGGCGCCTGATTCAGCTTCCGCATGGCGGCGGTGAAGGCGGCGGCCGGATCGGGCGCCTTCTCCGTCAGCTTCCGGAGGCCGAGCAGCGTGGCGATGCCGAGCGGATCGCGGGCCGGATCCGGCATCCCGACCGGCGAGCCGTCGAGGATCTCCTGCCAGGAAGGGGTTTTCCCCGGCCAGCCGAACCGTCGCGCGGTTTCGTCGGGAAGTCCCAGCACCACCGGCGAGTTCGCCACCGACTGACCGGATTCCGGCAGATTCCACGCGCCGGCGTCCCTGGCCTGCGACAACATCGTGCTCGACTCGGGCACCCAGACGTCGGGCCCGCCGGAGGTGGTGGTCCCGAGCAGGTCGGCGGTCTTGGCCGACTCGCTCGCGGTCACGGTGGCACTGAAGCATTCTTCCTGCGGCACGGTCGCCGCGAGCCGGGTGAGCACCGGCGCCACGTCGGGCGCGGCGGTGATCTCGACCGGCGTCAACGCGTCACACCCGTCGCCCGCCAACCGGGCGCGCAGATAGTCGACGCCCCACCACGCGCCGAGCGCGATCACCAGCAACAGGCTCAAGACGACGACGGGCGCGTTGAAACGCCGTCCCCGCCTCGGGCCTACCTGCATGTGCATGCCTCCGAGGTGCGGTATGAGGACCTGGGATGTTGCCCAATCCGTCCGCGCACGTCAACCCTCGGGTAACTTACGCCCGCGCCGGTGCGGCAGATGGCCTAACCGAAGTAGTGACACGCTGAGGAATGCGCGTGAAGGCCCCCTTCCCTCGGCTGAGCCGAGGGAAGGGGGCCTTCACGCGCCGTCGTCTGTGGCCTAGCCGAAGTATCTGCCTGCGCCGATATGGGCACCGGCGGCCCGCCACCAGCCGGCGTCGCCGGTCGAGTCGATCCCCTCCGCGATCACCGTCGCGCCCGCCATGGTCGCGGTCTCGATGAGGTTCCGCAGCGAGCGCTCGGCCAGCGGTTCCGTGCGCCGTTCCGCCAGCAGGGGAGCGATCCGGACCGTCCGCACGGGCACGTCCACGAGGCAGATGACGTCACCGGCCGCGCCGAAGTCCTGCAGTTCGGCGTCCACGCCGATCTCGGCGAGGAGATGCAGGTTTTCGACGGTGTCCCCGAGGTCGCCGAGCACAGCACCGGCCGGGAAGCCCAGCCGCAGCCGGGATGGCCCGAGGCCGGTCGCGGTGAGCAAACGTCGCACCGATCCGACGAGGTCCGGATCCGCGGCCTGGTGCGGGGTCAGCCCCACCACCATCGGCAGCCTGTCGTCCGCTTCCTCGCAGGCGGTGCGGATGAGCCATTCGCCGAGCGGCACGATGAGGCCGGTCTCGTTCGCGAAGCGGACGCAGGTTTCGTGACCGATCCTGCCGTGGCGAGGGTGGTTCCAGACGAGTCTCGCCTCGATGCCCGCGGGTGTGCTGTCCGCCAGCCACGTCAGCGGCCGGAAACCGACTTCGATCTCGCCGGTCTCCCAAGCGCCTGCCATGGAGACGGCCAGCCCGAACTCGTGCCGCTCCCTGGTGTCGAGTACGGAGTCGGACAAGGCCCATTGCCGGTAGCCGTTGGCCTGAGCCCGGCGCAGCGTCATGCCGGAGACACGCAGCAGTTCGGTCGGCGCGATGTCCCGCGGCGGCCGATGCACGACCCCGATACACGCCGAGACCGCGACCCCGCTCCCGCCTTCGAGGTAGACCGGTTCGGAGAGTTCCTGGTTGATCATGCCGATGACGGTGGCGACGTCCGGGCTGGCGGCGGTGTTCTGGATGAAGATGCCGAACTCGTCGCCGCCGAGCCTGGCGACCAGCGCGTCCTCGCCGCCGACGACGGCACGGAGTTTCGCGGCGACGCTCTTCAGCAGGTCGTCGCTCTGCTTCTGGCCGAGCCCGCCCGAGATCAGGGAGAACCCGTCGAGGTCGAGATGGTAGACCGTGACGCCGAAGGCCGGGTCGGCGTGCCGCAGTGCCCGTTCCAGACGGGTGCCGAAGAACTGCCGGTTCGGCAGGCCGGTCAGCGGATCGTGCAGAGCCTGGCGGCTCAGCTGCCGTTGGAGCAGCGAGACGTCGGTGTCCCCGTCGACCAGGGTGATCAGCTGCCGGGCTTCACCCGCCGGATCGCGGATCACGGCGCCGGTGAACCTCGCCCACGTCGATTCCTCTTCGTCGACGACGAGTCTTCGTGACAGTTCGAGCCGCTGGCGCTCGCCTTCGAGCAGCTTCCGGTACCCCTCGCGCAGGCCGTCGCCGTCCTCCGGATGGACGAGGTCGTAGAGGTTGAGGCCGATGAGGTCCGCGACGGGCCGGTTCAGCATTTCGGCGAACGCCGGGTTCACCCGCTGGACGCGGCCGTCCACCCTGGTGACGGCCACCCCGGTCGCCGAACCGGCGAACAACTGCTCGAAGCGCGCCTGCGAGAGCACCAGCTCACGCCGGGTCTCGCGTTCGAGCGTGACCAGCGTGCGGCTCAGATCCTCTTGCTGGGTCTGGACGCTTTCGCGCAAAGCCTCTCCGTAGCCGGACGCGAGTGCGCCGAGCACCTGTAACACCCGTTCGGGTAACGACTTCACACCCCGCAATTCCGGTTCGTGCAAAAGCCCCTTGCCGAGTACCTCCATCGTGCGACGCAGGCTGTCCGGGCCGACACATCTGAGCGCGACGAGCCGCGCACCGACTTCGGTGGCCTGCGCGGGCTCGGCGTCATCACTCAGCACCGCCGCGAACACCTCGTCCAGCAGAGCGGCGAAATGCTGTTCTATCTGGGCGTGGGTATACGGAAGATACGCCGTACCGGTGACCAGATAGGCCCACTTCCTGGCCAGCGTGGCGCGGGTCGGCGCGGCGCTCTTCCTCTTGGGCGCCGCGGACGACGAAGTTCTCTGTGGGGCTTCAGGCGATACGGGATTCTCATCGCCGTTCGGAAATGGGGCAGTCACGTCTGCCGGTCCTGGGGTCGTTTTCGCATTCCGTCGTGGAGGAACATCCTCCACGATTCTCGGGTCGTACTCACGGTTTACTGATCACCCGAACGGGTGGTAACCCTACGGTAGTGCAACACCGACCTTATCCCTCAACCATAGGCGAGTGGCATCCCGATACTCCGACGCGTTGCGGTGTAACGCCACCGAATGTCCGGCACCGGACAGAACATACGTGGAAAGCTCCGCTTCGGGCCGGTAGTACGGCGCTTCCGCCGGACGCAGCGTCTCCGCGCTCGAACAGTCCCGAAGGGCGAAAAAACCGCAGAACAGGATGTCCTTCTCCCCGACCACCTGGAAAACCGGCACCCTGATCGCTTTCGTCGCGGGCAGCACGATCCCGAACACGGCGACGGTTCCCATTCCCGGAACCGAAACCTGATCCTTGGTCGCTTCATCCGCCTCGATGACGCGCGGGTCGGCATTTTCCGTCGCGTAGAACAGTCCGGCACGCGCTCCCGGTTTCGTCGCGAAATAGAGCGGATCGCTGCCGAGTGAACCGAGCCGATCGTCCATGAACGCGGGCTGCAGGCCGAAAAGCACACCGAAGGTCAAGGCTGGTACCGACGGGAGATGCGTGATGCCGGTGAGGATGACGCCGTCGACGTCCTGATACGTCGACGCCTCGGCCGCGACGATGCCCGAACCGACCGAATGCCCGACGATCACGACCTTTCCGAACGGCGTCCCGCCGACCCGGCCGGCGCGCAGATGCCCGACCACCTCGTGCATCGACCGCGCCAGCACCGGCAGCAGCAGCGGAAGGCTGAGCGGTTTGCTGCTCCGGCCCGAACCGAGCTGATCCGCGGCGAAGGTCGCGTAGCCGTGCTTGGCCATGTCGCGCTGATACGAGTAGCGATCCGGGTCGTAGGGCAGGTCCCAGTAGGCGCTGTTGTAGGTGCCGCCGTGCACCAGGAGCTGGACCGCCTCGGGCGCCGGCCCCTCCGGCAGGCAGAACCGGCCGTGCACCGTCGCCGGTTCGCCGAGCGGGCCGGTGACCGGCAGATCCATGTCCGTGCAACGGATTTCAGCGGCCGGGAGTTCATCGGCCGGGGCCGGGGCGGCGATCAGGAAACCACCGAGGAGCACGCAGCAGGCGGCCACCGCCGTGGCCAGTTTGAGCGGCATTCTCACAAATCCTCTCCGGAATGGGAACGCTCGGAAGGAGCACGAACCCTACACCTGGTGACCGGACGCTCACCGTCAGCCCGATTCCCGGGCCACCACGGTCATCGGCAGCCGGTTCGGCTGCATGGTCGCTTTGATCTTGGGAAAGACCTTCACCCCTGGTAGCGGCTCCAGCCGCCACCGCGCGCCGATCGTCGCCGCGACCAAGGCGATCTCCGTGGGAGCGAACTGGTGGCCGGGGCACAGCCGGGCGCCGGCGCCGAACGGGATGAACGCGCCCTTCGGCAAGGCGGCTGTCCGCTCCGGCTCCCAGCGGTCCGGGTCGAAACGGTCGGGTTCGGGGAACCAGCGCGGATCGCGGTGCAGGGTGTGCTGGCTGACGGCGACCTCGGTACCGGCGGGAATGCGCACCCCGCCGAGTTCGACGTCCTCGCGTGCGCGCCGCATCAGGATCACCGGCGGGGTCCGGCGGACGACCTCGTTGATGATCCGCTGCGTGTAGACCAGCCGGGGCAGATGGTCGAAGCGGGCGGGACCGCCGGCCAGTACTTCGTCGACCTCGGCGTGGAACCGGCGCTCGATGTCCGGCCGCGCCCCGATCTCGTGGAAGAACCAGGCCAGCGCGACGGCGGTGGTCTCGGCGCCGGTGGTGAGGATGGTGATGACCTCGTCCTCGACCTGACGGTCGGTCATCTTCTCGCCGGTCTCGTCGTCCCTGGCCAGCAACAACATCGACAGCAGATCGCCCCGGTCGCCGCCCTTCTCGCGCGCCTCGAGGACGGCCTCGCCGATGACCCGTCGCAGGCGCACCGCCGCGGCGTCGAACTCGCGGTTCGCCGGAATGGGCAGCCGCTCCACGAACTTCGGCGAAAAGGCCCGGACCATGACGTACTTCAGCATGATCGGGATCGACCGCTGGATCTCGGCGAGTGCCTCGTCGCCGAGTTCCGCGGAGAACAGCGTGCGCCCGGAGATGGTCAGCGCGAGATCCTGCATCCGCCGGTCGAATTCCACCACCTCGCCCGGTTTCCACGAGTCGGCAAGCTCTACAGCGAGCTTTGTCATCGTCGTCTCGGCGTAGAGCTCGATACGGCTTCGTTGGAAGGCGGGCAGCATCATCCGCCGTTGCCGCTGGTTGAACGCGCCGTTGGAAGTGGCGAGCCCGTCGCCGAACAACGGCCGCATTTTGTCGAACACAAGGCCTTTGTCGAACTTTGCCGAGTCGACGGCGAGCAGCCGCCAGGCCAGTTCCGGTGTCGTGACCAGGTAAACGGGCATCGGGCCGAAGTCGAGCCGGACGACGTCGCCGTGCGATCCCAGTGACGACAGCAGTTTCAGCGGGTCACGGAGCATCGCGACGGTATGTCCCAGCAGCGGCCAGCGGCCCGGTGCGACGGCGACGTCCGGAGGTGGTGCCATCGTGCTCTTCTCCCGGTGCCTGGACGCTGAACCCGGTCACCTTAGGACCGCCGGAGGGCGGACGGGGTTCCACCGCCGCATGTCCACACGATCGGACGATGGCGGTCCGCTCCCCGTGACCCGCTAGAATCCTGTGCCCCAACGGATTCCCACGGAAACGGCGGCGACGACGGTGACTGCGAACCCGAACTGGGTGCCCCCCGAGGTCGACACGACCGTGCCGAATCCCGCCCGGGTCTACGACTACTGGCTCGACGGCGACCACAACTTCCAGGCCGACCGTGAACTCGGCGAACAGATCCTGCGGATCATGCCGGGAATCCGCGACGCGGCCAGGCTCAACCGCGCCTTCCTGCGCCGTGCCGCGCTGCACATGGTGGAAGCGGGCGTGCGGCAGTTCCTCGACATCGGCTCCGGTATCCCGACCGTCGGCAACCTGCACGAGATCGTCCAGCAGGCCGATCCGGACTGCCGGGTGGTCTACGTCGACCGTGAATCGGTCGCCGTGGCGCACGCCAAACTGCTGCTGGGCGACAACGACCGCTGCGCCGCCATCCAAGCCGACCTGCGCGACGTCAACGACATCCTCGACGCGCCCGAAGCGAAGGAACTACTGGACCTCGACCAGCCGGTCGGTGTGTTCATGTTGCTGCTGCTGCATTTCGTGCCGGACTCGTGGGAACCGCATGCGATCCTCGCCCGCTACCGCGAACGCATCGCGCCCGGCAGCTTCCTCGCCATCTCGCACGTCGCCGCCGACGCGGACTCGAGCGGTCTCGACGAGGCCATCGAGGCGTACCGGAGCACGCAGAACAATCCCATCCCCCGCACACACGACCAGGTGCTGTCGTTCTTCGACGGTTTCGAAGTCGTCGAGCCCGGTGTCGTCGGTTGCGCGATGTGGAACCCGCAGGGTGCCGGCGACATGTCCGACGACCCGGGGATCAACGCGCTCCCGTATGCGGGGGTCGGCCGGAAGGCGTAGGGGCAAGCCTCGCGCGTGGTGATGAGGCGTGCCATGGGCTCGGACTGGTCGTGCACGCTGCGCCCGGCGGCGGTCGAGCGCCTGCTGGGCCTGGCCGAGGCGCGCGGGCTGTCGCCCCACGGCCGGGCGGTGGGATCAACGGCTTCGACTGCGCCCCAGGCGCGGTGTTCGGCCGCGTGCGTGGCAGTGCTGACCGGCCGTGTGGATTTTGCTGCGTTAGATGAAGCGAAATCCACACAGTCACGGCGCCCACCTGTGGTGGTCCGGGTTGTGAAGGCCTCCTTGAGGGAATCTGATTCCCTCAAGGAGGCCTTCACAACCCGACCGCTCACGACCTCATCAGGGCAGGACGTCGGTCACGGTGTCCTTGATGACCTGCCACTTACCGTGTTCGCGCACCAGCGTCAGGCTGATCGTGTAGTGCCGGTCGACGTTCTGTGACGGTGCCTTGTAGTAGGCGTCCAGGAGCGCGAAACCCATCTTGCAGTCCTCGACGACGGTGTGCGTGACCGTCCACGGCATGCTCCACTCGTACGGGAGCTTGAACTGGATGTCGACCACCGGCTCCACGTTGTCCTTGTAGCCGATGATCAGCTGCCCCTTGCGCCCGACGGTCACCATGTTCTGGTGGATGATCGCGCGGTAGCGGGCCTCGTCACGCTTGTTGTAGCTGTCCATGTCCTCCCAAACGGCGCGGTCGAACGAGCGCTGGCAGGCCTGCCGCTCGCTCTCGGCCTGCTGCTCGCCCGCGGTCGCCGCGGCGGGCACGCCGATTCCCGCCGCCGCCACGACCAGCCCGGCCAACGCCGCGTAATACCGCTTGCGCATAGGGTTCTCCTCATCACGTCCGATACTTCGTCCACCGGCAGGTTCGCCGGACGGCGCATCACAGCTGCATCACTTCCGCACCGGCGCGGGCTCATGGCCGGTTAACCTCGCGGGAGGGGGTGTGATGGAGTTCCGGGTACTGGGGCCGGTGCAGTGCCGCGCAGGCGCACGGCCGCTGAAGCTGGCGGGTCCACGGCAGGAGCGGATCCTGGCCGCGCTGCTGCTCGGCGCCGATCGTGTCGTTTCGGTTTCGCGGCTGGTGGACGTCGTCTGGGACGAGGACCCGCCCGCCACGGCCACCCGGCAGATCCGCAACCTCACCACCGCGCTGAAGCGCACCCTCCTCGCCGAGGGCGCCGGCGAAGACGTCCTGACCGCCGAGGGACCCGGCTTCGTCCTGCGCCCGCCCGCGTTCGATCTGCGCTCGTTCGAGGACCACGTCTCACGCGGCGAGTTCCGCGAGGCACTCGCGTGCTGGAACGGCCCAGCACTGTCCGGTGTGGACAGTCCTGTGCTGCGCGGTGAAGCCGATGAGCTCGACGAACGCCGACTGTCCGTTGTGGAACGTTGTCTCGACGAAGAGATTTCCGCCGGTGAAGACCGCGTCGCCGAGCTGAAGGCACTGGTCGCCGAGCATCCGTTCCGCGAGGCGTTCGCCGGGCTGCTCATGCGCGCGCTCCATCAGCAGGGCAGACAGGCCGACGCGCTGAACGCCTATCGGCAGGCACAGACACGGCTGGTGGACGAACTCGGGATCGACCCGGGCCCGAAGCTGCGCGGACTCTACGAGCGGATTCTCCGCGACGAGCCGGAGTACGGCAAGGCTCGCTGCTTCCTCCCTTACGACGTCCCGGATTTCACCGGCCGGGAAGCCGAGATCCGCCGCCTTACCGACGCCGTCCGCCTCGGCAGACCCGTGGTGCTCGACGGGATGGCGGGCGTCGGCAAGACCTCGCTCGCCGTCCACGCCGCACACCGGCTCGCCGCCGATTTCCCCGACGGGCAACTGTTCGTGGACCTGCACGGCCATTCCCCCGGCCGCGAACCGCTTCCGCCCGAGGCCGCGCTCGAAGCCCTGCTCGGGCAGCTGGACGTCCCGGCGAGCAGGCTCCCTGGCGGCGTGGACCGGCGGGCCGAACTGTGGCGGACCAGAACCGCGGGCCGCTCCCTGCTCGTGGTGCTCGACAACGCCGCGAGCGCCGACCAGTTGCGGCCGCTCCTGCCCGGCTCGGCCACGGTCGCCCTCGTGGTCACCGGCAGGCGGCGGCTGGCCGCCATCGACGGCGCCGCGTCGATCAGCCTCGAAGTCCTGCCGGACGAACAGGCGGGTGCCCTGTTCGCCGCGGCGTCGGGACGGCCGGACTCGGGCGTGGCCGCGTTGTGCGGGAACCTGCCGCTGGCGATCCGGATCGCGGCGGCCCGGCTGCAACATCGTCCACAATGGACCGTGGAGACCCTCGCCGAACGGCTGGGTTCCGAACACGACAGACTGGCCGAACTGAAGGTCGCCGGACGCGACGTCGCCGCCGCGTTCGCACTGTCCTATCAGGAACTCGACCCCGATCGGCAGCGTATGTTCCGGCTGCTGGGCAGGAATCCGGGTACCGACATCGGCATACCCGCGGCCGCCGCGCTGGCCGGGGTCAGCGAGCCCGAAGCCGAGCGGTTGCTGGAAGATCTGCTCGACGCCCATCTGCTCAGGCAGCCGTCGCTAGGCCGGTACTCGTTCCACGACCTCATCGCCGAGCATGCCCGCAACGCCGGGAATGACGAGGAATCGGCTCCGGCGTTGGGCAGGCTGCTCGATCACTACCGCGACGGCGGGGGTGATGGCTGGTATGTGGCGGAACGGGCCAATCTGGTCGCGGTGACCCGCCACGCGTTCGACGCAGGCCTCGATGACCACGCCTGCCGGATCGCCGAGAACACCGCGGAACACCTCCGGGAGAGCGGGCATCTCGACGAACTGCTCGCCGTGGCGCGAACCGGGGTCGCCGCCGCCCGCCGGACCGGTGACCCGCACACGATCCAGCGGAGCCTCGCGAGCCTCACCTTGGCCTTTTGGGAGAACGGGCGGCTCGCCGAGGGGATGCGCTGCGCCATTGAGCGGCTGGAGGTCGTCCGCGCGTCCGGAGACCGCGCCGCCGAAGCGATGGCCCTCTCCAGAGCGGGTGCTTTGCACGGCATGCTCGGCCGCTACCCCGAGGCGATCCGGTTCTATCGCGACGGCCTCGCGGCGGCGGAAAGGACCGTCGACCCCGAAACCACCGCCACGCTCTGGAGCAACCTCAGCAACGTTCAGGAGACCCTCGGCCTGCTCGACGAGGCGCTGGCCTCCGCCCGGCGGTCGGTGGAGCTGCGCGAAGACCCCCGGAACACGGTCCTCAGTTCGGCCCAGCTCGGCCTGGTCCTCGCCCGGCTCGGCCGGTTCGAGGAAGCGTTCGAGGTCACCGAACGCTCGATAAGCTCGTCACGGGAACTCGGGTACCTGTTCGGCGAGGCGTGGAGCCTGATCGACCACGCCGACGCCCTCCTCCTCGCCCGTCGGCCCGCCGAGGCGCGCGAGCACGCCGAACGCGCGTGCGGCGTGCTCGCCCGGCTCAACCATCCGCTGCTGCTGACCATGGCGGCCAACAGCCTGGGCACCGCCTGTCTCGCCCTCGGCGAAGCTTCGGCGAGCCTCGCGCGGCACCGCCTCGCGCTCGAAACGGCGAAGCGGATCGGCTACCGGCTGCAGGAGGCCCGCGCGCTGGCCGGGATCGGGCAGGCCCGCGCCGCGCTCGGCGAGGAGGCAGGCGCCGAGTTCCGGGCGGCGCGGGACCACTACGCCGCGATGGGCCTGTCCGAACCGCTGCTGGTCGTCACCGAAGGAATTCGGTGAGCGGTCCGCGCAGGACGTCCGGCTGCTGGAGGACGCCGTGGTCCTGGCCTTCGACGGTGACCTGCCGGGCACCGGGGACGGTCTCGGCGACGGCGCGGGCGGCGGCCCGCATCCACGCGTCGCTCTCCCCGCCGTCCATGACCAGCGTCGGTGCGGTGATCTTCGCGAGCCTGCCCGCGGGGAGGGCGCTGCCGGGACCACACAGCGCGATGTCGTAGGGCAAGGTGTGGGCGAGCCCGGAGAACCAGGCCCAGAACGGGTCGTCCCGCATCCCCTTGACGACCTCGGCCGGAGTGCCCGCCGCTTCGGTCAGGAACAGTTCCGCCGCGTCGTCGCGATCGCCGTCGGCGATCAGCGCCCGGACGCGGTCGAAAAGGTCGGACGCGGGCTTCGGACGGCTGTCGTCGACGATGTACGGCGGCTCGTACACCGCGAGGCTTGTCATGGGGACACCACGGGCGGCCGCTTCCAGCGCCAGCACGGCTCCCGACGAGTGCCCGAAGACCGCCGCCGAACCGCCCACGTGGTCGATCAGCGCGGCGAGGTCCTCGACCTCGCGTTCCACCGAATAGACCGCGCCCGCGCCGCTGTCGCCCCGGCCACGCCGGTCGTAGGCGATCGCGGTGAAGTCCGGGGCCAGCGTCGTGGCCAGCCCGGCGACGGTCGTCCGGTCGTTGAACGCGCCGCCGACCAGGATCACCGGCGTGCCTTCCCCGGACCGCTCGAAGGCGATCGGGGTGCCGTCTGCCGAGGTCACGGTCTCGAGTGTGGTGGTCATCGGTTCCTCCCGCGGGGATCTCGCGTCGCTATCTTCGCCCATGGGTCGGAGCCGACGACCACCGCTCGACATCACCGCCGAAGTTCTCCGAAGAATTCGCGGATCTCGGTCACCACGTCTTCCGGGACGGCCATCGCGACCATGTGGCTCGGGCTCTCGTGGTCGGCCCAGCGCACGATGTCGTTCTTGCGCGAGGCGATCTTGCGCAACGCGGCCGGGCCGCCGTGCGAGACGCCGGTCGGAACCACGGTCTGGTCGGTCGGCATCGCGGCCGCGCCTTCGTAGTACGGCCACAGCGAAGTGCCACCGGTCCCGGTCAGCCAGTACAGCGTCACGTTGGTGAGCAGCAGGTCGCGGTCGATCGGCTCGGCGGGACCGGCGCCGTCGGGCCAGCCGTCGAACTCCTTGAACCGTTCGACCAGGTAGGCCAGCTGCGCGACCGGCGAATCGAGGAAGCCGAAGCTCAGCGTCTGGGGCCTGTTCGTCAGATAAGGCGCATACCCGCTACCGCCCGCGAAGCGTTCCATCAGACCCGCGAGATCGGCCTGATCCTGTTCCGTGAGCCCTTCGAAGTCGGCCGGGTCGCCCATCGGCACGCCGAGCCCGGAGGTGATGTGCGAGCCGATGACGTGCTCGGGCGCGTACGCCGCCAGACACGGCGTCACCAGCGCGCCGGCGTCGTTCCCGTGTGCGCCATAGCGTTCGTAGCCGAGGCGGCTCATCAGCTCCGCCCAGATCCGCGCCACCCGCGCGATGTCCCACGGCCCGCTCATCGGCCGGTTCCGGGAAGGGCGAGAAGCCGAAACCGGGCAAGGACGGCGCGACGACGTGGAACGCCCGGGAAGGGTCGAGACCGTGGGCGCGCGGGTCCGTGAGCGGGCCGAGGACGTTCAGGAACTCGGCGATCGAGTTCGGCCAGCTGTGCGTCATGATCAGCGGGATCGCGTCCGGTTCCGGCGAGCGGACATGCAGGAAATGCAACCGTTGACCATCGATGACCGTGGTGTACTGCGGGAACTCGTTGAGCCGCTTCTCCCACGCGCGCCAGTCGTAGCCGTCGCGCCAGTACTCGGCCAGATCCTTGAGATAGGCGACCGGAACGCCCCGGCTCCATTCGGCACCGGGCAGTGCCGACGGCCAGCGGGTACGGCCGAGGCGGTCGGTGAGGTCGTCCAGATCGGACTGCGGGATGTCGATGCGGAACTGCTCGATGTCGGTCATGAGAGGACCGTAGGAGCTATACAGGACAGGATGTGTCCTATATGGCTCCCTCGGTGTCCGGGAAGGCAGAGTCGTATAACTCGCCATCGCTAGAGCGGGCCACGGCGAACGTGTCGTGTGGCTCCGGAGGAAGTGGGCTCGCGCAAGGGGCCTCACCCGGCTCTTGACTGTCCATAAGGGACACTTTGCGGGACAAATGTGCCCGGTTCGGGCAAGATACTCGGTTTCGGGAGGGGGTCGTGAGTGGCAATGAGGGTTCTAACCCGAATCGTCACTCACGACCCCCCGCATGTCTTTTGTGGACACTGAAGCCCAGCAGGCGTCCAGAATCAGGCCTGCCTACCTCGGCTCGTCCCTGATCTTCCGTTGATCAAGCTCCGCCAACGGCACATGCGGTCCCGCGACAGTGCAGGAAGACCGGCGGTCATCGACCGAGTGAAACCACCTGCGTCGCACCGAAGGTGTCCTTCACCGGCACCTCGACGGTCTTGCGTCGCACCGTCACCCGGACGACGTCCTGCCGTTGCGTCGGATCGGACACGGCCAGCCGCCAGCCGTTCTTTCCGCGGCCCAGCGCCACCGACGCCGGACCGGACACCGACACCTCGTCGACCGAGCCGGCGGCGAAGAAGTTCGCCAGCAGCGTCGCGTCCCACAGCCGGACGGCCTGCACGGCCGCGGTGTTGGACCGCACACGCCACGCCCAGGCCGACGCGACCGTCTCCAGCACCGACGCCGTCGGCAGGACGGCGTAGGCGTAACTCGCGTCCACGGGTTTCGCCCCGTGCTCGATCACCAGTTTCTGGTAACGCCGGGTGTAGGGCACCGTGGTGCCCTTGGTGTTGGCTCCCTTGTCGACGTCACGCCAGGTTCCCGTCCGGTCCTCGCGCAGCGCGGTCACCTCCGCGTCGTCGAGCAGGATGTACCCGCCGACCTTCTCCAGATGCAGCCATCGCTTGCGCCGCAAGGACTCCGAGCCGCCGACGAGACGACCGTCCGCCAGCAGCACCCCCGAGCCGTTCTCGCCGAGGTTGCGGTTCTCGATCGTGGTACGGATCCGCTCACCGGAGCCGTCGGTGATCCCGGCGCCGAGGCAGACCACCCCCGACGGCGTGAAGAACCACGACTTCTTCGCGGTCAGCGTGCCGTCCTGCGAGACGAAGTCGAGGGCGTGCGCACCGTGCCGCGCGTCCCAGCGGACGCCACCGCAGTGGGCCTTGCTGGTCAGCGGCACCTGTTCCAGGGTCGGCGTCGGCCCGGTCTTGGTCGTGGTGCCCGGAAGCAGCAGCGGATCGACCGTCGGCCAGTAGGCGTCGGTGAAGTGTCCCTTGGCCTTGGGCACGAACAGATACAGCGAACCGTCGCCGGTGTACCAGCCGTGCAGGTTCATCGCGTTGACCGACTCGTACCGCGAGATCCGCGTCGAAGCGACGCCGAGCGAGGCCGACCAGCCTTCGGTGACGTGCACCATCCGGTCCTGCTGGCCGAAGACGCGGTGGGTCGCGACCGTCGGGGCCGGCCGGATCCCGGTCGCCAGCAACTCCTGCGCGAACTCGATGCCGGGCACACCGACGAGGTCCGGTCCTGGTGCGAACCGCTCGGGATCGGGGATCTTCAGATACGGCGCGAAAGTGTCCTCGGTGATCCACTTCGCGGCGAGCCCGCCGAGTTCTTCCTTGCGCTTCCCGCTCGCCGACCGCGCCAGCAGGACGACCGCGCCGGTGAGCTGGTGCCCGATGTCGTGCGCGGATTCCCCTTGCCGGGACAGGAACCGGCCGCGGACCGATTCCATGAGCGCGCCCGCGTAGACGAACGGCGCGAAGGTGTCGGACACCAACGCGTACGCCGCGTCCCTGAGGTCGGCGGACAGTTCGAACTCCGTGCCCTTGGTGACGTGGACGGCGGCCGCGACCGCGGTGAGCAGGACGATCCCGTAGTGCCCGGGATAGGGCACCGAATCGTGCTGGATGAAGGAGCCGTCGGTGTGGAAACCGTCGCCCGCGGCCCGGTGGAGTTTGGCGATGACGCTCGCCGCTCCCCCGCCTTCGACGTCGGTGAACGCCCCGACGCCGCGCCGGATCCGCTCGGTGTCACCCAGCATCGCCCCGGACACGATGGCGATCGTCGACTTGTCCGCGCGGTTGGCGCCGGTCTCGACGACGTTCGGGTTGTTCGTGCGAAGGTTCGGGTTGCCGGAGAATTTCAGCACCGGCTTCAGATACCTGGCGATTTCGTCCTGGGTCAGCTCGTCCGCCACCGTCGCGAGGATGTGCAGCAGGTAGAGCGGGATGCCGATCTCATAGGTGTACCAGTTGCCGATCTCGGCGGTCTTCTCGCTGTACTGATCGCTGGTGTACAGCAGTTCCAGCGCCGCCTTGATCCGGCCGAGCACGGCGGGATCACCGGCCAGCGCACCGCCCGGCGTGCCCCAGTTGACCGCGATCGCGCGCAGCCGCGCGTACATCGACGTGGTGAACTCGCTGCCCGGTCCGAGCGGCAGATCCTTCCACAGTGGACCGCCGCCGACCGTCATGCTGTCGTGGTAGGACTTCGCGACCCTGTCCAGGTTCGCCAGCGCGGCCGCGCGTTCCGCCGACGGCCGGTTGATGCCGGTCTGCAGTTCGCGATAACCGGTCACGATGGCGGCCGTGCCCGACACGGGCAGGGCCGACGAAGGGGTCACGAGAGTGGTCGTGAGCGCGACCGTGGCGGCCGCCGCCGCACCTGAACGCAAGGCGGTTCTCCGGTCGATGTAACCGAATCCGGGCATGACGAGGCCTCCCAAGAGGTCGAAGACAACAACAAGGGGCGGCGGCGTGTAGTGGGCCTCGTGAGTGGTAATGACGGTTCTAACCGTCATTACCACTCACGAGTCTTCTAGCGTTTCCCGTCGGTCCTGCGGGGCAGTCCCCACGGGTTGTTCTCCTGCAGCGGTTCCGGCAGCAACGCGTCGGGGAAGCCCTGCCAGGCGATCGGTCGCAGGAACCGCTCGATCGCGGCGGTGCCGACCGAGGTACTGGTCGGCGCGGTGGTCGCCGGGTAGGGACCACCGTGTTCCTGTGCCCAGGTGACCGTGACGCCGGTCGGCCAGTCATTCCACAGTAGACGTCCCGCGACCCGGGTCAGCGACGGCAGCACCGGGCGGATCCAGTCCACATCGGACTCTTCGCCCTGGATGGTCGCGGTGAGCCCCGGTTCCATCACGCCGAGCAGGCTGATCAGTTCGGCCTGGTCGGCGTAGGTGACGATCAGCGACGCCGGACCGAAGCATTCCTCGCGGACGGTGTCGGCATCGGCGAGGAAGGCCTTGGCGGTGGTGGCGAGCAGGGTCGCGCCGTGCGAGATCCCTTCCGCGCCACCGGACTCGGACAGCACCTCGACACCCTCGACCTCACTCAGCTTCGCCAGCCCTTCGGCGAATCCGGCCGCGATGCGCTCGTTGAGCATCGGCTGGGCCGGGATCGCCGAGACCGCCTCGCGCAGCGTGTCTTCCAGTCCGTGTCCTTCGGGCAGGAACAGCAGACCCGGTTTGGTGCAGAACTGCCCGGCACCGAGGCTGAACGAACCCGCGTAGCCCTTGGCGATCGCCTCGCCACGGGCGTCGATCGCCGCGCGCGTGACGACCACGGGGTTGACGCTACCCAGTTCGCCGTAGAACGGGATCGGCGACGGCCGCGAGGTCGCGATGTCGAACAACGCGCGCCCGCCCGGGACCGAGCCGGTGAACGACGCCGCTTGGATCCGCGGGTCCTTCAGTGCCGTCACGCCGTTCTGCTGGCCGTAGATGACCGCGAAGATCCCCTCCGGCGCGCCCGCCTTGACCAGCGCCTCACGGAGGACCTCCCCGGTGCGGGCGGACAACTCGGGGTGCCCGGAGTGCGCCTTGAGCACCACGGGGCAGCCCGCGGCGAGCGCCGAAGCGGTGTCACCGCCCGCGACGCTGAAGGCGAACGGGAAGTTGCTGGCGGCGAACACCAGCACCGGGCCGATCGGCGTGAGCAGCCGCCGGATGTCCGGACGCGGGCCCATCGGCCACGCGGCGTCCGCGTGGTCGACGGTGGCGCCGAGGAACGCACCGTCGGCCAGCACCTCGCCGAACAGGCGCAGCTGGAACGTCGTGCGCTTCAGTTCTCCCTGCAGCCGAGGGGAAGCCGGGAGGTGCGTCTCCTCGGCGGCGAGCGCGATCAGCTCGTCGGCGGCCGCGTCGAGGGCGTCCGCGGCGGCGTTCAGCCAGCCGGCGCGCTGGGCTGGGGTCGCGGCCGCCGCCGTGCCTGCCGCATCGGCGGCGGCCGCGAGGATCTGGTCGAGCGTGGCGGGATCTGTTGCCTGGCTCATGGGTTCTGCGTCTCCTAGAGTTCTTGCGCGGCGCTGACGGCGGCGATGAGATCCGCCCAGCGCCCCGGGCCGGCGAGGCCGAGGTGGTACAGGTGCAGTTCGGTGGCGCCTGCCTTGCCGAGTTCGGTGGTGTAGGCCTCGATGCCGGGCACCGGGCTCGCCGCCACCGCGGTGATGTAACTGCCGACGGCGACCTTCTCCGGCAGCTTCGCCCGCGCGGCCGCGACGGCGCCCACGCTGGGCCGTCCGGGTGCCCAGTTCTGCAGCACCACCGCGTCGACGTCGTCCGGGGCCGACGGCGTCAGCCCGGGCAGCGCGCCGGTGACCCACGGGTCCATCGCGCCGTGGAGCACGATCCTGGGCCCGGACGGGATCTTCGCGAGCACTTCGCGCCGGAGCGCGTCCGTGGCCTTCTGCCGGGTGTCGAGCAGGACCTGCCGCAGGGTCGGCAGGATCTTGTCCTCGGTGGCACGGAGGTCACCGCCGTCGATCAGCCGACGGACCTCGGCGCGCAGCTTGCCCAGCGCCTTCGCCGGGTCTTGGCCCGCCTTGGCCCACTCCTCCAGGCAAGCGTCACAGCAGCAGATCGACAGCAGCCGCGCCACCGCGGGCGACCAGACGCCGTCGGTCTTCTCGTGCTGGTGCTGGTGCACGGCGCCGAGCGGCCCGCACGCCTCGAGGATCACCGAGGCGAAGTCGAGCCCCGCGAGACTCTCCGCCGTCACGTTCGCGGCGTATTCGCGGACCGCCGGCTGTCCGGGGCACAGCGCCCACGGGTACCGCTCACCGAAACAGTTGCGCACGGTGAAATCGGGGAACTCCGTGCCCAGCCGGGAGTTGTGGGTCAGCACGAGCCAAGCCGCCGCCGGGATGCCCGCCTCGTTCAACGCTCGGACGGCGTCGCCCGCGCTGTCCCGGCTCTCCACCCAGTCCGGTTCGGCGGGCCGCAGCTCTCCCCAGGCCTCCTCGCGCACCGGCCGGTACAGCGCCGCGTGGCGCGCGACGACCGAGGTGCGATCCGGCGACCAGGGAGTCGCCGCGCGGGCGCTGTGGTAAGACACGGCGACGGCGACCTCGTCGACGCCGAGTTCCCGTACGCGCTCGACGAACCCGGGATCGCCGTCGACGTCCCAGGGGTAGGCGTATCCGGTGACCTTCACCCTGTCACCACCGCGCCGTATTCGGTTCGAAGTCTCCGACGAACTTCCGCATATAGGTCACGTCATCCCGTTTGGTCTGTCCACATCGGACATAGTCTTCATGGGCCCGTGCCAGCGCGTCGGGGTCGAGTTCGACCCCCAGCCCCGGTTTGTCGGGCACCGCGACCGCACCGTCGACGAACTCCAGCGCACCCGGGGCGATGACGTCGGCCGTCTTCCACGGCCAGTGGGTGTCGCAGGCGTAGGTCAGGTGCGGCGTCGCCGCGGCCACGTGCACCATAGCGGCCAGGCTGATCCCGAGATGACTGTTCGAATGCATGGAAAGCCCCACGTCGAAGCATTCCGCCGTGGTGGAGAGGGCTTGCGTGTCCCGCAGGCCACCCCAGTAATGATGGTCCGAAAGTATTACGCCGACCGCTCGCTGCCGGAAGGCGGGCTCGATGTCCGCGAAGCGCACGACGCACATGTTGGTGGCCAGCGGCATGCTCGCCCTCTCGGCGACGCGCGCCATCCCCTCGATGCCCGGGGTCGGGTCTTCGAGGTACTCCAGGACGCCGTCGAGTTCCTCGGCGACCCGGATGCCGGTGTCCACCGTCCACGCCGCGTTGGGGTCGATCCGCAGCGGGTGGTCCGGGAACGCCTCCGCGAGCGCGCGGATACCGTCCATCTCCTGGTCGGGATCGAAGGCGCCGCCCTTGAGCTTGATGGAGCCGAAGCCGTACTCCTCGACCATGCGCCGCGCCTCGCCGACGAGTGCCTCCGGCGTGGTCACCTCGCCCCACGAGTCCTCCTCGGCGCCCAGGTGGGCACCGAACTTGTAGAACAGGTAGGCGGAGAAGTCGACGGCGTCACGCGCCTTGCCGCCGAGCAGATCCACGACGGGCCTGCCGAGGTAGTGGCCCTGCGCGTCGAGCGCGGCCACCTCGAACAGCGAGTACACGCTGGCGACGGTCTTGCTGACGGAGAATCCGCCGGTGAGCCCGTGCGCGTCGGCGAAGACGACCTCGCCGAGCGTGGTGGCGACCTTCCGGCGCAGGCCGGGCAGGTCGAACACGTCCTGTCCCTTGAGTTCCGGCAGCACCTTCCGGACCTGGTCGAGGAAGGCGAGGTCCCCGTAGGACTCACCAAGGCCGACCACACCGTCTTCGCAGATCAGCTGGACGACGCCGCGCAACGCGAAGGGCTCGTGCACGCCCATCGCGTTGAGCAGCGGCGGGTCGGCGAAGGCGACCGGGGTCAGGACGACGTCGAGAACCTTCATCTTCAGGCACCGGCCTCGACGGACTTGAGGGCGGCGAATCCGTCGTCGACGATCTTCTCCAGCCGGGCGATCTGGTCGGCCGTCGGTTCGACCAGCGGGGGACGGACCGAACCGACCTTGTCGCCGCGCAGCCGCGCGGCGGCCTTGACCAGCGACACGGCGAAGCCCTGCCCCTCGTCCCGCAACGCCACCAGCGGCAGGTAGAAACCGGCGAGCAGCGCCTCCATCACCGCGTCGTCGTTCTCGGCGAGCGCGCGGTGGAACCGGGCCGCGATCTCGGGCGCGAAGCAGTGCACGGCCGAGGAGTACCGCGCCACGCCGATCGCGGAGTAGGCGCGCGCGGAGACCTCCGCGGTCGGGAGACCGTTGAAGAACAGGAAGTCCCGCGCGCGGTCGGTGCCGGCGGAGCGGATCGTGGTGATGATCCGGCTCATCAGTTCGACGTCGCCGAAGCCGTCCTTGAGACCCACCACCGAGGGGATGTCGAGGAGGGCGGCCGCGGAGTCCGGGGTGAAGACCCCGGTGGAACGGTGGTAGACGATCACCGGGATCGAGGAATCGCCGACGGCGTAACGAACGTGGTCGACCAGCCCCGACGGCGGGCCGGTGACCAGGTAGGGCGGCAGGAGGAGGACGCCGTCCGCGCCGTCCGCCTCCGCCGCCGCGATCCCGGCACGGGCCGACGACGCACCGCCGCCCGCCCCCACCCACACAGGTACGCGCCCGGCGACGACCTCACGAGCCTTGCGCAGGATCGCCGCGTGCTCGTCCGGGGACAGCGAGCTGAATTCGCCCGTACCGCAGGCGACGAACAGCGCGCCGGCTCCGGCGGCCACGTGGCTCTCGACGTTTTCCGCGAACGCGTCGAGGTTGAGTTCCAGCCCCTCGGTGAAGGGGGTCAGCGGGAACGCCAGTAGGCCGTCGAGCTCGATCTTGGGCTGTACCATGGATTTCTCTTTCGTTCTTTGTCGGTTGATCCCGGGTTCGGGCCCGGTCAGGCCGGCACGGTGGTGCCGTCCTGGGATTTGCTGACCGCGACGTCGTCGTCACGGTCGATGGTGTCGATGATCGCGTCCGTGCTGGCCTTGCGCTCGGGCATGAGATAGCCGAGCCCGATGAACAGCGCCAGCGAGACCAGGATCGGCGTGGAGACGGTGACCGCGAGGGTGGCTTTGTAGCCGTAGTAAGCGATCGCGTAGGCGATGAGACCGCCCGCCCAGGAGATCAGCGCCGCACGGGAACCGGACCGGCGGAACGC
This sequence comes from Amycolatopsis sp. NPDC033938, assembly GCF_055575975.1. Classification (NCBI taxonomy): domain Bacteria; kingdom Bacillati; phylum Actinomycetota; class Actinomycetes; order Pseudonocardiales; family Pseudonocardiaceae; genus Amycolatopsis; species Amycolatopsis sp. NPDC033938. Next base: position 39,084 of record NZ_JBVIRO010000019.1, on the reverse strand, counting down.
CGGCAGCATGCCCAGCAGCAGCGGCACCGAGATCGGGCCCATCAGCGCCGCGACCCAGAGCACCACGATACCCAGCACCCCACCGAGTTTCTCGGCCTGCGTGGCGACCGCCATGGTCAGCACGACGAAGATCACCGTCGAAACCCGGGCGGCGAGCAGCCCCTGGGATTCGGTGAAGTTCTTCGCCTTCTTCCACAGCACCGGCATCATGTCGCGGGTGATGACGGCGGAGATCGCGTTGGCGTCGGAGGAGACCATCGCCATGGTGTGCGAGAAGATGCCCGCCAGCACCAGCCCGACCAGACCCGGCGGGAGGAACGTCGTGGTCATGATCGCGTAGGCGTTGTTGGGGTTGGAGATGTTCGGGATCAGCAGCGGGGCGGCGAACATCGGGAACATCATCACCAGCGGCCACACCAGGTACAGGATCGAGGAGAGCCGCGCACCACGCCGGGCTTCGAAGGTGTTCGGCGCGGCCATGTAGCGCTGCGCCAGGTTCCACATACCGCCGTTGTACTCCAGGGTCTTCACCAGCACGTAGACGAGCAACACCACGGTGGTGAACTTCGACGTCGTCGGGTTGAGGTGACTCGGCGGGAGGTCGCCCCACACGGTCCACAGTCCGGAGACGCCGCCGAGCTTGTCCAGCACGACCCACAGCATCACGATCGCGGCGATGGCCTGGATGACGAACTGGCCGAAGTCGGTGAGCGCGTCGGCCCAGAGGCCGCCGACGGTGCAGTAGATCAGCGTGATCGAACCGGTGATGATGATGCCCCAGGTGTAGGGCACGCCCGCGAAGACGTTGAGGATCGTCGCGACCGCGAACCACTTGGCCGCGATGTCGAAGATCTTCAGCAGGCTGCCGCTCCAGGCCAGTGCCTGCTGGGTGGGCACGTTGAAGCGTTTCGCCAGGTACTCCAGCGGCGAGGAGACACCCAGCTTCGAGCGCAGGCGGTTCCATCGTGCGGCGAACAGCCAGCTGCCGATGCCGACGCCGATACCGATGCTGGCCATGCCCCAGAAGTAGACCGTGATGCCGTCGGTGTACGCGACGCCGGCGTACGCGACGAAGAGCACCGCGCTGTAGCCGGACATGTGGTGGGAGATCCCGGCCAGCCACCACGGCATCTTGCCGCCGGCGGTGAAGAAGTCACTGACCGTGCTGACCCGGCTGTGTGACCACAGGCCGATCACCACCATCAGCACGAAATACGCGGACACCATGATCCAGTCCAGCAAATGCACCGCTGACTCCTTTCCGCGTCCACGATGATGCGGTCTAGTGCTGTTCACATCCATGAACGGAGTCTGTTATAGTGATTATGTTCATCCATAAGAACGCTGTTCGGGACGCTAATATGGCCGGAGTCACAAGTCAACGGCCGGATGGAGGAGTGCGGATGCCACAGCAGGAAGCCGCTGTCACCGTGGCGAACGGCTCGTCCGCCGCCGAACCGGCCGGGGTGAAATCCGCGCGGCGGGCGATCGACCTGATCGAAACCTTCGCCGCCAACGACGTCTGGCTGTCCCTCTCGGATCTCCACGCGCGCACGGGTTTCCCGAGGTCGAGCCTGCACGGATTGCTGCGCACCCTGCTCGAAGCCGGCTGGCTGGAAGTGGACACCAACACCGCCCGCTACCGCCTCGGCGTGCGCGCGCTGATCTGCGGCACGGCCTACCTGGACCGCGACCCGGTCGTCCCGTTCGCGACCGAGGCGCTGGAGCGGATCCGGGAGAAGACCGGCTTCACCGCGCACTTCGCGCGCCGCGAGGGCACCGACGTCGTCTACCTGGAGACGCGGGAGTCACGGCACTCGACACATCTCGTCTCCCGCGTCGGCCGCACCCTGCCCACGCACGCGACAGCGCTCGGGAAGGCGTTGCTGGCCGAGCTGACGCACGACGAGATCGACGGACTCCTGACCGGAGAGCTGCCGGCGCTGACCCCGAACACCATCACCACGGTCGAGGCGCTGCACGCCGAATGCGCGAAGACCCGCGAGCGCGGCTACGCGGCGGAAATCGAGGAAGGCAGCCTCGGCGTCCGCTGCGTGGCGGCCGTGATTCCCTACCGCATCCCCGGCACGGACGCGATCAGCTGCTCCATGCCGGTCACCGAAGTCACCGACGCCGACGCTCAGCGCGTCGGCGAACTCCTCGCCGAAATCACCGCCGAGCTCGGCCAGCAGCTGCGCCGCGCCGGTATCCGCTGATCATTCCCGTTCTTCTCCGACAGACAAGGGGCTCCCATGGCAGACCAGCGCGTCCTGATCACCGGCTCGGCGGGCATCGTCGGCACCCTGATGCGGCCGCGGCTGCGCCGTTCCGGACGGGTGTTGCGCCTGCTCGACCTGGCTCCGCAGCCCGAGCCGGAATCCGGTGAGAGCGTCGAGCTGATCACCGCGTCGGTGACCGACCCGGAAGCGATGGCGAAGGCGTGCGAAGGCGTCGACGCGCTGATCCACCTCGGCGGGCACAGCCGCGAGAACTCGTGGGAAGCGACGCTCGACGTCAACATCAACGGCACCCACACCGTCCTCGAAGCCGCGCGCGCGGCCGGTGTGCCGCGCGTGATCCTGGCCTCCAGCAACCACGCCGTCGGTTTCCGCCGCAACGACGAAGCAGGCGAGAACGGCCTCCCCGCCGACTCGACACCTCGGCCCGACACCTACTACGGCGTCAGCAAGGCCGCCATCGAATCGCTGGGCAGCCTGTACCACTCGCGGTTCGGCATGGACGTGATCGTCATCCGGATCGGCTCGTGCTTCGAGAACCCGCTCGTGCTCGGCCCCCGCGGCCTGACGACCTGGCTCTCCCCCGACGACGGCGCCCGCCTGTTCGAGGCGTGCCTGAGCTACCCCTCGCCCGGCTACCGGCTGATCTGGGGCGTCTCCGACAACACGCGCCGGATCTACTCGCTCGCCGAAGCCGAAGAGCTGGGCTACAAATCGCTCGACAACGCGGAAACCTACGCGGACCAGCTGGCCGACAAGCCCGCGCCGACCGGTGCTGCGGCGGAGTACGTCGGCGGGCCGTTCTGCACCGCCCCGCTGGGAGCGCACAACCCGCTCTGAGACTCTCGCGCGTCAGGGGACAGCCGGGACCGCCTCGCAGCCAGGAGGGACACAGGTGCCGAATCCTGCCCCGACCCAGAAGACCGTCCAGAGTACGAACGGCCCGATGGACAACAGCACGACGGGGACCAGCGTGTAGAACGCGATGACCAGAACGGCATGGAAGCCGGACTCGAGGAACCGGGGGCCCGACCGGGAGTTCCTGGTCAGGAGGACGATGCCGCCCACGACCACGGCCAGGCCGACGAAAATCCAGGCCAGCACTGGTGCGAGGACGGCGGATATCCAGGCCAGGGCGATGAACCACTCACCGAAATGGACGGGTTCGCCGAGGCTGAACCCGCGTAACCCCGCGCCGCGGACGGCCAGCAGGCCGAACACCGCGGCGGCGATCGCCGAGAAGGCCAGGGCGGACCGGCGCAGGCGGGTCCACTCGGTGGCGAGAGCAGGTGGTGTCTGAGCCATGGGACACCTCGCAGCGGATACTCCGTATCAGAGTATTTCCCTACTCCAATACGGAGTATCCGGCAAGGTGGGAGAGGCGGATTGGGCCGGACGGACGAAGACGGCTCAGGCGAGGGTCCGATACGGCGCCAGACCTTCCCCGCTACCGCGTGTTCAGCCCACCGCGATCGACTGGAACGTCACCGTGGTGTTCGGCGGCCCCGTTCCATCGCCGGGCCCCTTCGCGTCGTCCACCCCGCCGCGCGCGACCTTGTCCAGCGTCTGCAAACCGGCGTCGGAAATGCTTCCGAACACCGTGTACTCCGGCGGCAGTTCCGCTTCACCGAAGACCATGAAGAACTGGCTTCCGCCCGAGTCCGGCGCCTGCTTCTTCGCCATCGCGAGGATGCCCCGGCCGTACTTGAGCTCGGGGAAGACCTCGTCCGGGACGGTGTATCCCGGACCGCCCGTCCCGGTGCCCGCCGGGTCGCCGCACTGGAGCATCTGCAGTCCCGACGTACCGAGCCGGTGGCACGAGTGCCCGTCGTAGTAACCCTGCTGTGCCAACGAGAGGAAGTTCGCGACGGTGCACGGGGCGAGTGCCCGGTCCAGCGTGAGCCCGATGTCGCCCGCGGTCGTCTTGACGGTGACCGCCGTCGTGCCACTCGCCGGAGTGGGTCCCGCCGCGGGCGGGTTCACCTTCTTCGGCACCGGGCCACTGGTGTCCGGCTGGTAGACGCAGTTCGCCGGATCCGGCAGCGGCGTCGCCCGTTTCGGCAGCGCGACCCGGTCTGCCGGGATTTGCACCGGACTCTGTGCCGTCGTCGTTTCCTGGTCACTCGAAGTCGGAGCCGGAGAGGACGAGGACGCGACAGCGTTCTTGCCCTTGGAATCCGACAAGAAGAATCCCGGCGCCACGAATCCGGTGATCGCCACGACGGCGACCACCACCACGAGCCCCAGCACGCCCAGCCCGATCCACAACGCCGTCTTGTTCGACGACGGCGGCGGTTGCTGCGGAGCCCCGTACCAGCCCTGTTGCGGATAAGGCTGTTGATAGGGCTGATACGGCTGCCCCTGCGGAGCCCCGGCGTCGGGCGTCTGGCCTTCGGGCTCGCCCGGCTGCGGTGGCTGGGACATCTGTGCTCCTGTCGTCCGGAGGAAGTTCAGGAACACTCTCGCGTATCGCCGCTCACGGCGTCACGGCATCCCCCACGGCGCGTCGTTTCCGTTCGCCGGAACCGGCCGGATCCCGAAGTCCGGCCGGTCACCTTCGCGGTACAGGATGGCCTCTTCGCCACGCCGCAGATCGATCCGGACGTCCCCGTTCGCCAGGCGCCGCCATCGCTTCGGCCTCCCCCGCCGGTCCCGGACGGTCAACTCCCCGTCCATGTCCGCCCGGAGCACACAGGGCGCCCCGGCCTCGCTGACGACCTTGACCCAGCGTGTCTTCCCGCCCTGCCGGGACGCGCTGAGCAGGAACGCTCCCTCCGTCCGGAAGTCCCGCAGCGCGACGTCCGCCCAACGGGTGGGCACGGCCGGGAAGAGCCGGATGACCCCGCCCCAGCTCTGCACCAGCATGTCGTGCAGCGACTGCGCTGCCGAAAGCGGCGTTTCGATGACCGGACCGGACTCCTTGTACATCGTGTTCGGCTGGAGGTAGCGCCGTTGCAGCTCGCCGAGGTAGAACTCCGCCTTCTCCCCGCGCAGCATCTGCGCCGACATCGACGCGGCACCGGTGAACGTGTAGCCCTGCAGCGCGCCTTCGAAGCCCACCCAGTGGTCGAGCGAGGTCTCGATGACACTCCGGTGCTCCGGCCGCTCCCAGGTGATCTCGTACAGCGGGTAGACCTGCAGCAGATGCGAGTAGTGCCGATGCGACTTCGCGAACGGCACCCCCGCACCGATCATGAACCCGTTGGCGTCGACCGGATACGGGGCCAGCGTCGCCAGGACCTCCCGCCACCGCCCCACCAGCGGGTCGTCGATGCGCAACTCGGCCGCCGAATCCAGCAACGTCTTGCAACCCCAGCGGATCAGCGAGAGGTCGTAAGTACAGTCGGCCGCGTTGACGCCGTACTCCGGTGAGAACGTCGGCGGCAGATGCAGTTTCCCGTCGGCGCCGGGCGCGAGGAAATGCAGATAGTAGTTGATCGCCTTGCGCAGCAAGGGGAACAGCGTGTCCCGCAGAAGAACCCGGTCCATCGTGTGCCGATAGGACAGCCAGACGTTGTGCAGCGCCCAGGTGAGATTGCCGACCTCCGGCGTCGGGGTTTCCTTACCGGGGACACCGACCGGGAAACCGGAGTTCGTCCCGACCGCGCCGTTGAGCAGGGTCATGTCGGTCGTCCGCGGGATACCCGCCGAATCGTGCTGATACGGCTCGGCGACCTGGCTCGTCAGGTTCGCGCGGTACTTGCCGAGCGCGTGACTGACGGCGTCGAGTTCCAGGTGGTTCGACCCGTGGATGAGCCAATACTCCAGCTGGACGTTCAGGTTCCACCACGTCGCCGGCCACGGAGTCGGTTCGAGCCACGGTCCGCAGGTCGCCATCACCGGCGCTTCCCGGCGCGCGGCGGAGGCGATCTTGTACAGCTGGATCCAGTAGAAGCCCTGCAGGCGACTGTCCGGAATGGACAGGAAACCGTGCCGGTAGTAGTCGTGCCACCAGCGCCGGTGCTCGATCGCGAGGACGTCGAACGAATCGGCGCGGCGTACCGTCTTCAGTGCCTCTCTCGCGGCCGTCCTCTTCGGATGCGACCAGGTGACCGACGTGTACAGCGTGCGCTTGGAACCCCGCGTGATCTCGCGCCACGCCGTGACATGCTCACCGCCCGCCAGCAGGCTCTGCACCGAAAGCGTGGTGTCACCGCTGCTTTCCAGTGTCGCGGCCGGGTTGGCGACGTACCCGGCGGGCGGCGGCTTCCCGAACTTCGGATCCGTTCTCGGGCTCACCGCCTCGGCCGGGTGGAAGACCCACCGGAAGCCGCGTTCCCCTTCGGTCGGCTCGATCTCGACGGCGAGCAGCGACTGTCCGGTGTGGACGATCGCCCGCAGCGAGAGGCTTCCCGCGGCCGTGGTGATCGTGCCGCGGAGTTCGGCGTTCCAGAGATCCATCCGCCAGTCGATCCCGGTGATGGCACCGACCGGTTCGAAGGTGAAATGCCCGATCGGCAGCCGGGCAAGCCCGAACAGCGAACCGAATTCGGGCCGGTGGTCCTGAACCTCACTGTGCTGGACGGTGAACCGGACGGCGTTCCGGTCTGGTTCCGCGTAGATTCCCGAGCCCAGGAATCCGTTGCCCAGGAACGGACCCTCGTACCAGGCCTTCGGCATCCTTCGCCAGACGAGGTCGGCCGAAGCGAGGAAGGCCGGCCAGTCGATGTCACTGAGCGCGAAGTCGTTCTCCACCGCCGAGGCGGATGGCGTGAATCCGGCCGCGGCCACACCGGCGAGCGCTCCCCCGAGCACCGTTCTGCGGGTGATGTCCATCCTTCAGCCCTCCTGGTCGAGTCCCCATGCCGGAGTCGCACGATCACCGGGCACGTCGCGGGGCTCCAGCTCCGGGCGAGCGCCGCGTCGAGTGATGACGGCTGTCCCGCCTCGGCCGAGCGGGACCGAGATCGTGCCCGGACCTTCGGCCCGCCAAGGCAAAGGGCGTCCACGCGCGTCGCGGACCTCGATCGGGCCAGTGATCCCGTGCTGGAGAGTCAACGGCTCCCCCGCCTCACTGCGCACGCGAACCCATTCGGTCGCGCCGTCCCGGCGAGACGCGTCGACGAGGAAGGCACCCTCCGCACGCAAGCTTTCGAAAGACGCCTCCCGCCACGTCGACGACACCGACGGGAAGACCTTCAGTATCCCGTGGCCACCCTGCAAGAGCATGTCCACAAGGGATTGCGCGGCGGTGATGGGGCTTTCGATGGCGAGGTTCGCGCCCTCCCGGTACATCGTGTTCGGCGTCAGCTGGGTATCGGCCACGACGGTCCCGTCGAGGAAGATCTTCAGGTACCGCAAGGCTTCTTCGGGCGCGTCCATCACCGAACTCATCGACGACGCGGCCGCGAAACTGTAACCGTGCCACTTGGCTTGAAGACTCGACCAATGCGCGAAGGTGCGGCGCATGATGTCCCGATCATCGGGACGATCCCAGAGCTTCTCACGTAACGGATAGAGCCAGAGCAGATGCGAGAAGTGCCGATGCGATTCGGCGAGCGGCACACCTTCGCCGATGAGCACTCCCTGAGCCGGATCCTGGTGGTACGGCACCAGTTTCTCACCGACCTCCCGCCAGACGGGCACCCGCGGGTCGTCGATGCGCAGCTTGGCGGCCGATTCGACCAGGGTCCGCGCCGCCCAGCGGATCAGCGAGAGGTCGTACGTGCAGTCGGCCGCGTCGGCGTACTCGGGCGATCGGGTCATCGGGAGATGCAGGGCGCCGTCCGTGCCGGCGGCGAGGAAGTGGCGGTAGTAGTTGAGCGCCTTGGCGAGCGTCGGGTACAGGACGTCCCGAAGGACGCGGATGTCCATGCTGTGCCGATACGCGAGCCAGACGTTGTGCAGACCCCAGATCAGGTTGCCGGTCTGATCGTTCTTCGTGGCCGGACCGGGAATCCCGACCGCACGCGTGCCGCCTGGCCGCAGCCGCCAGTCCCCCGGATGCGAAAGGGCGTAGGTGTCGCCGTCGCGGTAAGCGGGAGGCACCGAAAGCTCGAGGTTGGCGTGGTCACGGCGGAAGGTCGCGGTGACGGCGTCGAGTTCGGGATGGTTGCTGCTGTTGACGATCGGGTAGGTGACCTGGACATTGAGGTTCCACCACACCGCTGTCCAGCTGTTGCCGACCTCCGGGAACCACGGCCCCCACTCGGCGACCACCGGTCCGTTCGCACGGGTGGCGCACGCGGTCTTGTACAACTGGATCCAGTAGAACCGCTGGACGCGTTTGTCCGGAATGGACACGAAACTGCGCCGGTAGAAGGCGTTCCACCAACGTCGGTGATCGGCGACGAGCACATCCGGGTTCGTCGCCGACGCGCGCTGGACCGTCGTGATCGCCTCGGCGGTGTGGGTCGGTTTCGGAAACCCGTACGCGACCGTCGCCGCCAGCAGCCGTCGCGTGCCGACGGTCCGCTCACGCCACGCCGTCGTGTACCCGCCGCCCGCGTGCAACGGCTGCTCGCAGTACCGGACCGCGCCCGCACTGGCGAGCTTCGGATCAGGATTGGCCGTGTAGTCCGGCGGCTTGCGGACCGTCCGGGTCGTCGCAGATTTGAGCGGCGTGAACCCCCACTCCGAGGCCGCCTCCCCGGTGAGCGAGACGAGCAGGAGGTCCTGGTCGTTGTGGACCAGCGCGGAGAACCGCGCCGAACCCCGGGTGGTGGTGATCGTGCCGCCGAGTTCGGCGTTGTAGAGGTCGAGCTGCCAGTCCACCGCCGTGATCGCGCCCTCGAAGGCAAGGGTGAGGTAGCCGATCGGGAGCCGCGAGTACCCGATGCCCGCTTCCCACTGTCCGCGCTGGTCCTGGACCTGGGAATGACTGAGCATCACTTTGAGGACGTTCGGCTGCGCGCCCGCGTAGAACTGCATCCCGAGGAAGCCGTTGGCGAGGAAGGGCCCGTCCTGCCAGCTCTTCGGCACGCGCTTCCAGACCATGCGCGCGTCGTCGACGATCTGCCGGTGAACGTCCTGCCCGGCGAGCGCCGGAGGGGCACCCTGAACCCAGAGCCCACCTAGCGCCGCCGCCCCCGCGGTGACCTTCAGCATGGATCGCCTCGACAGCTCGGCCATGAGTCGCCTCCGGATACATATTACGTTTCGCCAGAGTCAAGCTCTGGCAACGTGCATATTTCCAGAGAACATCACGCTTTGACCAGAGTGCTCACCCGGAAAGCGGCAGATACATCCGACCTATCGGTCAGTGGCGAGGTAAGCCCGGGTGGCGTCAGGCGATGCGTGACCGAGCAACCCGGAGACGGTTTCGAGGTCGGCGCCGTCACGGAGAAGGTTGACGGCGAACGTCTTGCGCAAGGTTCGCGCGGAGAGCTCCGGCAGGCCGATCAGTTTCCCGAAACCGGCGACAACACCGTTGACCGACCCGGGTGACACCCGGCAACCCAAAGCGTGGAGGAAGTACGCCGTTGTCTCATCGGCACCCGGCCGCTCGGCGCGTACCCGGAGATAGGCTTCAAGCAAGGGACGAAGTTCGGGCCGGAGCGGAATCGTCCGCCGCCGTCCGCCACGCACGGTGACCGAGTCGTTCGACACGTCTCCCAGCTCCAGGGCGGCGAGTTCGGTGACACGGATCCCGGTGTGACTCAAGAAGTGCAGGACCGCCGCGTCCTTGGGCGACAAGAAGTGGGCCGCGGCCGCCAGCAATCCGCCGAGTTCGCCATCGGTCAAGGGCGACAACGTCGCCGCTTCGAACGACCTACCCAGGTCGACCTGGGCCAGCTTTCCGCGCACGTGGTCACCCAGCGGGCTGTCGGGCCACTTCCGCCACCGCCTGTGCCGGACCTTCAACAGGTCTTCCTCGGCAGTCGCCGCACGCTCGACGTCCACCGGTCCGCGGGCCGACGTCAGCATCCGCTGATCGCGATGCCGGTTCTCCCGGTTCACACGCCGTTTGTGCCGAGGGATGTTCTTACGGGAGGATTTGTCGTTCTCACCGAATTCGTTGCGACGGTCCTTGGCATAGCTCAGGCGCTTCTTCTCCTGCGGACTCTTCCGTCCCATGTCTCTCCCCCATGTCGGCGAAGAGACGATAGCGAGACGGCCGGACCGTCGACCACCGATTTACCGGCGAGCGTCGTACGACACACGAAGTTCTTCGGCCACCGCCTCGGGTTCTGAGCGAAGCCGACTGGGGAGGGTTTGCAGCACGGCGATCCCCGCCGTGGCGTACCTGGCGTTTCTGTCCAAGGTCCTCGCGTAATCCTTCTTTGTGAAGTGGAAGTCGTAGGAGTCGATTTCCCAGGCCAGGCGGACTTCCTTGAAGTAGCCATCGGGTGTCGCGATGTACTCGCCGCTTTCGTCTCGCAGCTCGTGGTTCCAGATCGGCTCGGGAAGGCCGGAAAGGTGCCACACCCTCATCGCGTCGATTTCGGCGACCGACCGCGCTCCGGCGATGATGTGCTGGAGCGCCGCGCGCGGGATAGCCGTACCACGATTGCTTCCCGCGTCGAGTTCCTCCAGCAACTTCGCCGGGCTCAGCCCACCCGACTGCACGGCCTCGGTCAGCAAGGCGGAAACCGCCCTGGGCGAACCGAGCCTCCGGCACAGGTCGAGAACAGCCCGGGCGAACGGCGCCACCGGAACGCCTTCCTCGAAGCGCGGTCGTGGCATCCGCGTCGTGCGCTCGACGATCACAAAGCCGGCGCTCACGGTCTTCTGTTCGTGCGGGACGAGGAGGTGAACCCGAGCCGGACCGGATGGCATCGCGGTCAAGCCCCATCGGCGGCAAGCCGCGGCACCGGTCACCACCGCGTCTTGTCCGGCGTAGAGCAACGCGGCATCGATCATCTGCCGGTAGGTGGGCTCACCCGCGCCGAGCAACACCACGCCTGGCAGCAACCGTCGCCAGGGCCGCCCCGGGAGACAACGGCGATAGCAGGTTCTGGAGGGAACGCCAAGTTCCCCGAGCCGGGCGACGGTGATCACGCCACCAAGGCTGTGCGAGTAGAGGCCATCGGGATCCCGGGCCCAGTCTCCGGTTTTCACACAGTGATCGTCGACGCCTCAGCGACGGTCTCGCCAGTGCGTTTCAGCGACCTGTGGACAACTCGCCACACCAGTACCACTGTGGACAACTGCCCGATGTCGCAAAGGCCTCCTTTGCGACGTTGATCGTCGCAAAGGAGGCCTTTGCGACATCCCAGAGCCAGCCCGCGTGAGCATCAGCCCTAGAGAGCGGGGAGCGGAGGCAGCGCCGGAGCGTCCAGCCAAGCCGCAAAGAAGCCGGCGAGAGAGCGCCCCGCAAAGCGTTCGGCAAGCGCCACGAAAGCCGCAGTGGTCACCAGACCGTGCCGGTTCTCCGTCGCCCAGGCCTTCACCAGCGGGAAGAACACCTCGTCACCGACCGTGGAACGCAAGGCGTGCAACAGAAGGCCGCCGCGTTTGTACACTCGCTCGTCGAACATCCGCGCCACGCCGGGGTCGGACAGGCGCAGGTCCGCCGGTTTGACCTTCATCCGCGCGTGCCACGTCTTCGCCCACGAGTGCGCGCTCTGCCCGCCGGATTCCTCGGACCAGAGCCATTCCGCGTAGGTCGCGAAGCCCTCGTTCAGCCAGATGTGCCGCCAGTCCGCGACGGTCAGGCTGTTGCCGAACCACTGATGCGCCAGTTCGTGCACGACGAGCCGTTCGTGGGTGCGCCGTCCGTCGACGTGGTTGGCGCCGAAGATCGACATGCCTTGTGCTTCGATCGGGTCGTCGAGGTCGTCGTCGGTGACCACGATGACGTACTCGCCGAACGGGTAGGGGCCGAACAGCCGCTGCAGGGCGTCCATGATCTGGCCCTGTCGCCCGAAATCGCGGGAGAACGCGCGGCGCAGCCGCGGCGGCACGGCGGCCCGCTGCGGAACGGAAGCCAGCACCTGATCCCCGACGAGGCTGATCCGGTACGCGGCGGCTTCCGGATGGGAGAACCAGCCGGGGATGGCGCCCGAGACCAGTTCGATGTCGTCGTACCGTCCGATTTGGACACTCATCAGGTACGTCGGCGTCGGCTCGGGCCGTTCGAAGACCCACCGGGTGGTACTCGCGCGACTGTGCCGCTCCACCAGGTTCCCGGTGACCGCGACGAGGTACGGCGACGACGTCGTCAGCGCGACGCGGTAGGTCGCCTTGTCCGCCGGATGGTCGTTGCACGGGAACCACGACGGCGCGCCGACCGGCTGGCTCGCGACGAGCGAGCCGTCGGTCAGTTCGTCCCAGCCGATGTCGCCCCACAGCCCGGGGATCGGGCGCGGGTTGCCGACATAGTGGACCTCGGCGAGGAACTGCGAACCGGCGGGCAGCGACTTCGCCGGCTTCACGTTCAGCTTGTGCCCGCGCCGCGTGTACTTGGCGGGTTTCCCGTTGACCAGCACCCGGTTGATCCGGAATTCGCCGAAGTCGAGCGTGAACCGCGACAGCGCCTGCGTGGCCTCCGCGGTGATCGTCGCGGAGGCCGAAAGCCGGTTGGGACCGATCTTGTAGTCCAGCTCCAGATCGTAGTGCCGGACACGGTAACCGCCGTTGCCGTGCTGGGGCAGATAGGAGTCGCCGGAGGTGTCCGCGCCGGGTGAGGGTTGCGCGGAGGCCTTCGAAATCACCCGCGAAGACCCCGCTTTCCTACTTCGTCCAGGCCGAGATGGGATTCCCGAGCCACCGCGAGTCGGCGGGGACCGCGTCGCCCCGGGTCACCAGAGACCCCGGTCCGACGGTCGTCCGCGCGCCGATGCTCGCGCCGGGCAACACGATACCGTGCGGCCCGAGCGTCGCTCCCTCGTCCAGGGTCACCGGCGACATCGTCATGATCCGGTCGTGGAAAAGGTGCGTCTGCACGACACAACCGCGGTTGATGGTGGCGCCGTCGCCGAGGCTGACGAGGTCCGATTCGGGCAGCCAGTACGTCTCCAGCCACACACCGCGACCGATCTTGACGCCCAGGGTGCGCAGCCACGCGGGCAGCAGCGGCGTGCCGCCCAGTGAACCGACCAGCCAGGGCACGGCGAGCGCCTCGACGAAGGTGTCGGCGAGTTCGTTGCGCCAGACGAACGAACTCCACAGGGGATGGTCGACGGCGCGGAACTTGCCCACCAGCAGCCATTTCATCGCGGTGGCGGTCAGCGCGGCGACGGCACCGGCGGCGAGCAGCAGCGGCCCGCCGAGCAGCACGGCGACCAGGAAGCCGAACGACGACGCCAGCGCGAAGATCCCGGCGGCCACCAGCACGGTGAGCGCGACACCGCACATCACCGGCACGATCCGGCACAGTTCGACCAGCGCGCGAGCCGCCTTCAGCCGCAGCGGCGGCGTGAAGGTGCGGCTCGTGTCGGATTCACCGACCGACCGGCGGACCGGCAGCGGCGGCATCCCGAGGTACGAAGAGCCCTTCTTTGCCTTCAACGGGGTCGAAGACAGCACACCGACCAGGCCTCGTTTGGGCACGGAACGGCCGGGCGCGGTCATCCCCGAGTTGCCGAGGAACGCCTGCTTGCCGATCCGGGCGGGCGCGACGTGCAGCCAGCCGTGGCCGAGTTCGTAGGTGGCGACCATGGTGTCGTCCGCGAGGAAGGCACCACTGTCCACCTGGGTCATCTTCGGCACCGCGAGGACGGTGGACGCCTCCACGTTGCGGCCGACCTTCGCGCCGAGCAGCCGGAGCCACACCGGGGTGAACAGGCTGGCGTACAAGGGGAACAGCCCTTCACGCGCCATGCCCATCAACCGTTCGGTCGCCCAGACCTGCCACGCGACCCGGCCGTGCACCGGGTGGTAACCCTCGACCATGCCGATGCTCAGCGAACGGACGCCCGCCAGCACGAGCAGGGCGTAGGTCACGAAGTACGCGATGGTCGCGAGCGGGGTGAACAGGAGAGCCTGGCCGAGCGCCGCGCCCAGCGAAGGAGCACCGGCGATCGCGTATCCGAGCACCGCGACGGCCGGGAGCGCGGCGACGGCGGGCAGCAGGCCGAGCGCGACCGAGGTCACGCCGTAGACCGACGACCAGAACCGCGAACGCGGCGGGCGGCTCGACGGCCACTTCAACGAGTCCTTGGTGGTCCGCGCCGCGGGGGCACCCGCCCAGCGCTGCCCGGCGGGAACGACGCCGCGCACGGTCGAACCGGCCGCGATCTCCGCGCCCTTGCCGATCCGCGCGCCGGGGAACAGCGTGCTGCGTGAGCCGATCCGCGCGTCCGCGCCGATCCGGATCTTGCCGATGTGCACGAGATCGCCGTCCACCCAATGCCCGGTCAGGTCGACCTCGGGTTCGACGGCGGCACCACGGCCCAGTTTCAGCATGCCGGTGACCGGCGGCGGCGAGTGCAGGTCGACGTCCTTGGCGATCCGCGCGCCGAGGGCCTTGGCGTACGTCGTCATCCAGGACGCGCCCGCGACACTGTCCGCGCCGCTGAACTCGGCGAGCTTCTCGGCCGTCCACAGTCGCAAGTGGACATTGCCGCCACGCGGGTAGCTGCCGGGGCGGACGCCGCGCAGCAACAGCCGCGAACCGGTCGCCGAGATCGCGATCCGGCCGGCCGGGCTGAACAACGCGACCCACGCGACGGCGATCCACGCCCAGTTCAGCGTCGGGGCCCAGCCGAAACCGGCGAGGGAGAGCACGTTCGACAGCGTCGCGGCGATCGTCGTCCAGCGCAGGCCGACCAGACCCATCAGCGGAACCATCAGCAGGGCCTGGATGATCCCGGCCTTGCGCGGGGTCGGCGCGATGTCGCGGCGTTCGGTCCTCTCACCGCTGAGCGCGTCCAGCAGCGACGCCAGTGCGCCGAGCTTCGGGTTGGCGTAGATGTCGTTGACCGACACCTGCGGATGCCGGGTGCGGATCCGTGCGATCAGCTGCGCGGCCGTCAGGCTCCCGCCGCCGTTGGTGAAGAAGTCGGCCTTCGGGTTGTCGACCGAAACACCCAGGATCTCGGCCCAGCCTTCGGCCAGCCAGCTCTCCGTCGGCGACAGCCCGGATTTCGCGGCGTCCACAGTGGACAGCGGCCAGGGCAGGGCGTCGCGGTCGACCTTGCCGGACGTCCGCGTCGGCAGGTCGCCGACCAGTGCCAGCAACGGGACGAGTGCGGCGGGCAGCTGCTCACGCAGCCGGGTCGCGGCCTCGTCGTGATCGAATTCGACGCCTTCGGCAGGCACGACATAGCCGACGAGGACCTGGTTTCCCGCCTTGGTGCGGCGGATCGCGGCGGCGGCGCCCTGCACCCCGGGCAGCGCCTGGAGCGCGGCGTCGACCTCGCCGAGTTCGATCCGGCGGCCGCCGAGTTTGACCTGTTCGTCGAGGCGCCCGAGGAACAGCAGCCCCTCGGCCTCGGCGCGGACCATGTCACCGCTGCGGTACGCGCGGCGCCAGCCCAGCGAGGGCAGCGGCGCGAACTTCTCGGCGTCCTTCTCCGGGTCGAGGTAGCGGGCAAGGCCGACGCCCCCGATGACCAGTTCGCCGGTCTCCCCCATCGCGACCGGCTCGCCTGCCTCGTTGACGACGGCGAGCTGCCAGCCCAGCAGCGGCAGGCCGATCCGGACGGGGCCCTCACCGGTCATCTGCGCGGCGCAGGCGACGACGGTGGCCTCGGTCGGGCCGTAGGTGTTCCAGACTTCGCGGCCCTCGACGGCGACGCGCTCGGCCAGTTCCGGCGGGCAGGCTTCGCCACCGAAGATCAGCAGGCGGACGTCTTCGAGCGCGTCGGACGGCCACAGCGCGGCCAGCGTCGGCACGGTCGAGACGACGGTGATGCCCTGCGCGACCAGCCACGGGCCGAGGTCGACGCCGGTGCGCACCAGCGAACGCGGCGCCGGGACCAGGCAGGCGCCGTGGCGCCAGGCGAGCCACATCTCTTCACAGGACGCGTCGAAGGCGACGGACAGGCCGGCGAGCACCCGGTCGCCGGGGCCGATCGGCTCCTCGGTCAAGAACAGCTGGGCTTCGGCGTCGACGAACGCCGCGGCGGACGCGTGCGAGACCGCGACACCCTTCGGCTTACCGGTCGAACCCGAGGTGAAGATGATCCACGCGTCGTCGGCCGGGGACGGCGAGCCTTCGACTCCGCCGGGCGAGCCGAGCACGGTGATCGCGCCGCCATCGGTGACGACGGCGGCGACGTCGGCCTCGCCGAAGACCAGTTCGGCGCGCTCGTCGGGGTCGTCCGCGTCGACCGGCACGTAGGCGGCGCCGACGGACAGGATCGCGAGGATGGCGACGTACAGCTCGGCGGTGCCGGAGGAGATCCGGACGCCGACCCGGTCGCCGACGCCGACGCCGTTGGCGGTCAGCTTGCGGCCGTAGTCGTCGATCTCTTCGACGAGCTTGCGGTAGGAAAGCGTGGTCTCGCCGTCGTCGATCGCGCCCGCGTTGGGGTGGCGGAGGGCGGTCTCGGCGAGGATGTCGATCAGGGTGCGCTCACCGGCGCCGGGCCCGGACCAGAACAGGGCGCTGCCGGCGATCGGGGTTTCCGGCGGGGCGACCGTGCCATCGGTGACACAGGAGGGCGGACGGGAGTCGGCGGTCAGGGTCATCGGGCGGTCACCACGGGCAGGACAGAACCATGGGCGCTCAAGCCCATCACACACCTTTCGCGAAGTGCGTCATTCGGGCTCGCTCTCCGAATGAGGCGCCCGCTAACAGACCTATGACTTTACCGCAGGCCGACGACATATCTCGGGAGGGTCTCGGCAGAGTGTCGAAACTCACCGGTGGACACGCCGTAACGCGAGGTCATCGACGTGTCCACCCAGTGAACTATTCACCTACATCATGAGAAATCAGCGGTTTTTCGGTTTCCCCGACGTTTTTCCGCCTGCCGCTTTTCCGCCGACCTTGGGCCTTTGCTTCTTTTCCCGAACCCGGACATTCACCCGGACGGGGCTGCCTTCGAAGCCGAAGCGCTCGCGGAATTTGCGTTCGATGAACCGGCGGTAGCCCGCCTCGAGGAAGCCGGTGGTGAACAGGACCAGCGTCGGCGGCCGGATGCCGGCCTGGGTCGCGAACAGCACCTTCGGCTGCTTGCCACCACGCACCGGCGGCGGGGTCGCGGCGATGAGGTCGGCGAGCCAGCCGTTCAGCTGACCGGTGGGCACCCGCTGGTCCCAGGACTTCAGCGCGGTCCGCAGCGCCGGCGCCAGCTTGCGCACGGAACGGCCGGTGAGCGCGGAGATGTTGACCTTCTCCGCCCACGGCACCCGCACCAGGCCGCGGTCCAGTTCGCGGACCATCGCGTGGCGGCGGTCCTCGTCGACGAGGTCCCATTTGTTGAACGCGAGCACGCAGGCGCGCCCCGCCTCGACCACCATGGTCAGCACCCGCAGGTCCTGCTCCGAAAGCGGCTCGGCGGCGTCCAGCAGCACGATCGCGACCTCGGCCGCGTCGATCGCGGTCTTCGTCCGCAGCGACGCGTAGTACTCCGCGCCGTTCGCGGAGTTGACGCGCTTGCGCAGACCCGCCGTGTCGACGAACCGCCACGTGTCGCCGTCCAGCTCGACCAGCGAGTCGACCGGGTCGACCGTTGTGCCGGCGACCGAGTCCACGACGGACCGTACCTCGCCGGAAAGCTTGTTCAGCAGGCTCGACTTGCCCACGTTCGGCTTGCCGACCAGCGCGACGCGGCGCGGGCCGGTGGTGGCGCGGTCGCCGTCACGCGGCATCGACGGCAGTGCCTTGACGATCGCGTCGAGCAGGTCGCCGGAGCTACGGCCGTGCAACGCGCTGACCGGGTACGGCTCGCCGAGGCCGAGAGACCACAGCGACGCGGTGTCGGCGAGCAGGCGGTCGTCGTCGACCTTGTTGGCGGCGAGCAGCACCGGCTTCTTCGAGCGGCGCAGCACCTTGGAAACGGCCTCGTCGGTGGCCGTCGCGCCGACACTGGCGTCGATGACCAGCAGCACCGCGTCGGCGGTGGCCATCGCCATCTCGGCCTGCGCGGCGACGGCGGCCTGCAGCCCGGTCGCGTCCGGCTCCCAGCCGCCCGTGTCGACCAGGGTGAACCGGCGGCCCGCCCAGAAGGCGTCGTAGGCGACGCGGTCCCGGGTCACGCCGGGCACGTCCTGCACGACCGCCTCGCGGCGGCCGAGAATGCGGTTGACCAGGGTCGACTTGCCCACGTTCGGCCTGCCGACCACGGCGAGGACCGGCTGCGCGAGCTGTGCCTCCTCCTCGGCCTCGCCGGCGGCGATCTGCGCGTCGAGCGCGGTGAATTCGGACTCGTCGGACCAGGAGCCGTCGATTTCGCCGACTCCGTCAAGCTCTGTCATCTACTCAATCCTGTCGCGTGTCTTGGAGCCCGTGCTCCAAGCGCCATTCGTCCAGTGCCTTCACGAGGTCCGCGAGCGCGACACGAAGCCGCTCGGTTCCCTCCTCCAGCCCTGTCCTTCCCTTCCCGATGGCGGGAGTGAAAGGTTCGCCGACCATGATGTCGACGCGTGGCCGCCAACGCCTCTTGGCGCCGGCGGGTTTGTACGTCCCCCGAGTGGCGACCGGTACCACGGTCGCGTTCCCGGCGCGGACCAGGAAGGCCGCGCCGCGCTCGAAGTTTTCGGCGTCACCGAGGCCTCGGGTGCCTTCGGGGAAGATCCCGACCGCACCGCCGTCCTCGAGCACCTTGACCGCCGTCATCAGCGGTTTGCGGTCCACCGCGCCCCGTTTCACCGGGATCTGGCCCAGTTTCGGGAAGAACCAGCCGACGAACCCACGGAAGAGTTCCTCCTTGACGAGGAACGCCGTGCGCCGCGACAACATTCCGAACAGCAGCTGCGGTTCCACCATCGAGCTGTGGTTGGCGATGAACACCACCGGACCCGACGCCGGTACCCGGTCGCCGCCGTGCAGCCGGACCCGGAACGCGGGCCGGACGATGAACTTCGAGATCCCGCGCCCGAAGGTGTGCATCGGGCCACTGGCGCCTTCGGGCAGTCCCTTCGCGCTCACCTGGCCGCCTCCGCAGGGCAGCCTTCGAGCAGACCGCGGTGCAGCGCGAGTTCCGCCAGCGCGACGATCACCTGGTCGATGTTCAGCGCGGAGGTGTCGACCTCGACGGCGTCGTCTGCCGCGCGCAGGGGCGACGTCGCCCGCGTGGAGTCGAGGCGGTCACGCCGTTCCACCGCCGCCTTCGCGACGTCCACAGTGGACTCGCGGCCGGCCGCGGAGTCCTGCGCGCTGCGGCGTGCGGCGCGGACCTCGGCCGAAGCGGTGAGGAAGACCTTGAGTTCGGCGTCCGGGGCGACGACGGTGCCGATGTCGCGCCCTTCGACGACGATGCCACCGACCCGGCCGAGCACCTCGGCGATGAGTTCACGCTGCCGCGCGACCAGCAGTTCGCGGACCGCGGGGACTGCCGAAACCGGTGACACCGCGGTGGTGACGTCCGCGCCGCGGATCTCGGCGGCGACGTCCTCGCCCGCCAGGGTCACGGTCGCTTCGTCCGGGCTGGTCCCGATGCCGAGTTCGGCCTTCTCCGCGACGGCGATCACGGCAGGCGCGTCGGCCGGGTCGACCCCGGCGCGCAGCACGGCGAGGGTGACCATGCGGTACATCGCCCCCGTGTCGAGATATCCGGCACCGAGTTTCGTCGCGAGCTTCCGCGAGACCGTGGATTTCCCGGTTCCGGACGGGCCGTCCATCGCGACCACACCACGCAGGGCTCCCGCCACCGAAACTCTCCTCTGCCTCTTCGTCGCTCACCTGATCGAGGACCATTCTGCCTGGTGGCGAACGACCCGCCTCAGCCGCCCACGGCGAACCGGTCGACGAGCATGCCGACACGTTCCGCCCGCGCGGGCGCGGGCAGCCGCCCGCTGCGTTCGAGGGTGACCAGGCCGTGCAAGGCGGCCCAGAACGTCTCGGTGTAGAGAGCGGGGTCGTATTCGCCCGCCACCGGGCCCACGGTTTCGAACAGGGCACCGAACGCGTCCTTCAACGGCTCGGGGCTGTCCGGGCTGGCGAAGTTCAGTTCGGTGGCGAGGGTGAAGATCGCGTCGTAGAGCGCGGGATGACGGTCGGCGTAGTCGAAGTAATTTTCGGCCAGCCGCCGCAGGGCACCGCGCGAGTCCTCCGCCGCCCCGGCTCCCCTCCGCAGGTGCGCGGCCATTTCGGTGCAGCCCTCGAGCGCCGCGGCGGCCATGATCGCCCCCTTGCCGGAGAAGTGGCTGTAGAGGACCGGCTGGCTGTATTCGATCTTCGCCGCCAGCCGCCGGGTGGTGACCGCGTCCCAGCCTTCCTCTTCGGCGATCTCGCGGGCGGCGGTGACGATCAGCTGTTCACGCTGCGAGCGGTCCCGCTCGCGCCGGGGGTTGATGACCATACGAATATCCTAGCACCGCTAGACAAGCTAGCACTGCTAGCGCTAGCGTTGGCAGCGTTCCTAGCACTGCTAGCTCTCGGAGTCGGAGACCATGACCAGAATCAAGATCGCTTACGTCCTGTCCGCCGCCCTCGTGCTTTTCGTCCTCTACTTCGGCAGCGGTTACGTGTTCTTCCCGCAGACCCAGACGGGTGGCTTCGGGCTGCCGGTGATGCCGTCGGCGGGTGACCCCATCCTCGCGGTCAAGGGTGTCCGCGACATCGGCACCGCACTCGTGGTGCTCGCGCTGCTGCTGTTCCGGAACGCCCGCGCACTGGGCTGGGCGATGCTCGCGATGGCGTTCATCCCGTTCGGCGACATGCTGATCGTGTTGACCCACAACGGTTCCGTGGCCGCCGCGCTCGCCATCCACGGCGCGACGTGCGCTCTGATGGTCCTGATCTCGGCGCTGTTCCTGATCCGCCCGGCGCAAAACGGACAGTGAGTTACTGTTGACGGCGTGAACGTCGAAGTGACCCCGCTCCCCGGAATAGGTGTCCGCAAGGACTTCGCCACTCGCAACGGCCGCCGCGTCGGCGTGGTGACCCATCGCGATGGACATGTCGAGCTGATCGTGTCCAAAACGGACGATCCCGACGCCTGCCTGGCCTCACTTCCGCTCACCAACGACGAAGCGGGCGCGCTGGCGAACCTGCTCGGCGCGCCCCAGCTGGTGGCCCAGCTCACCGAGGAGCACCGGGATCTGCCGGGCATCAACACCAAGCAGCTGCCGATCAGGGGGTCGTCGCCGTTCGACGGGCGCACCCTCGGCGACACGGCCATGCGGACGAGGACGGGCGTCTCGGTGGTCGCGGTGATGCGTGCCGGGCAGGTCCACCCTTCCCCCACGCCGGACTTCAACCTCACCGCGGGCGACGTCCTCGTCGCGGTCGGCACGTCCGACGGCCTCGAGTCCGCCGTCAAGATCCTCAAGTACGGCTGATCGCGGATGGATCACACCGCACTGGCGTTGATCGAGCTCGGGGCGGTCTTCTTCGGCTTGGGCGTGCTGGGCCGCCTCGCCGGGAAGATCGGGATGTCCCCGATCCCGCTGTATCTGGTCGGAGGCCTGTGTTTCGGGCAGGGCGGGTTCATCCCGCTCGGCGACATCGGCGACTTCACCCACCTCGCCAGCGAGATCGGCGTCGTCCTCCTGCTTCTGCTGCTGGGGCTGGAGTACTCGGCGGCCGAACTGTTCACCGGGCTGAAACGCTCGTGGCTGGCCGGCATCGTCGACATCGTGCTCAACGCCGCGCCGGGCGCGATCGTCGCGCTCATCCTCGGCTGGGGACCGATCGGCGCGATCGTGCTCGCGGGCGTCACCTACATCTCGTCGTCCGGGATCATCGCGAAGGTGCTCGGCGACCTCGGACGGCTCGGTAACCGGGAAACGCCGGTGGTGCTGTCGATCCTGGTGTTCGAAGACCTGGTGATGGCGCTGTACCTGCCGATCCTGACAGCGGTGCTCGGCGGCGTGAGCTTCCTCGGCGGGATGAAGGCGGTCGGGATCTCGCTCATGGTGATCACCGTCGTCCTGGTGATCGCGCTGAAGTTCGGCCGCTACGTCTCCGCCGCGGTGGACAGCCCGGACCGGGAGGTGTTCCTGCTCAAGGTCCTCGGCGCGGCACTGCTCGTCGCGGGTCTCGCTTCGGCGATGCAGGTGTCGGCCGCGGTCGGCGCGTTCCTGCTCGGCATCGCGATCTCCGGCTCCACCGCGGAGAACGCGACACACATGCTGGAGCCGCTGCGAGACCTCTTCGCCGCCGTGTTCTTCGTCGTGTTCGGGCTCAACACCAACCCCGCGTCGATCCCGCCGGTGCTCGGCTGGGCGGTCGTGCTGGCGGTGGCGACCACGCTCACGAAGGTGGGCACCGGCTGGTGGGCCGCGCGCAGACAGGGCATCGGGAAGATGGGCCGGGCTCGCGCCGGAGCCGCGCTGGTCGCCCGGGGTGAGTTCTCGATCGTCATCGCCGGGCTGGCGGTGGCCGCGGGAGCCGTGACCGGTGAACTGGCGGCCCTCGCGACGGCGTACGTGCTCCTGATGGCGGTCCTCGGCCCGACGGCCGCGCGGATCGTCGAGCCGGTGGCACGCGCTCTGCAGCGGAAGCCGTTCGGGTCGAAGAGTCCCGCTTCACAGACCGGCTGACGCGCCCTCTCCCCTCATGACACGCTAGCCGCGCTCAAGCAACTGTGCGGCCAGGGTGTCTCCCACCCAGCGCTCCCACACCTCCGGTGGCCAAGCGCGGTCACGGGTGAGGATCAGGAACATCTCCGGGCTGAGAAGCGCGTAGAGAATGTCCGCGGCCCGGTCGGCGCCGAGACCGGTCTTGGCGCCGGGCTTCTCCGACAACGCCTTCGCCGCCGCGGCGTGCACGGTGTGGCGAGGATCTTCGCGATCCGGCCAGAGGTCGCGCAACTCGGGGTGCGCGGCGGTCGCGGTGCGGACCATGTCGTTGACAGCCGCGACCCGTTCGAGCACGGCTCGGCTGCCCGCGACGAGAGCGGTGAGGGCACTCCGCGCGTCCGGCGCGTCCACCACCGCCGTGAACCATGGCCGGTCCATCGTCGCCACCGGGCTGTCGTCGCCGGCGATGGCGACGTCGACCGCTTCCTTCAGCAGGGTCGACTTGTTGCGGAAGGTGAAGTAGATGGTCTGGACGGCCACCCCCGCCCGGTCGGCGACCTGCTGAAGCGTGGTCGCTCCGTAGCCGTCGGCGAGAAAGAGTTCCGTGGCGGACGCGATGATCCGCCGCCGTGTTTCCGCCGCCCGGCCGGCTCGGGTCTCCTTGACACCACTCATGTCTGGAGTCTATCTCTAGAGTCAACCACTAGAGTTCGACTCTAGTAACGACGAAGAGGGGTGTCGCATGACAGCGATCGCCAACCAGCAGCAGGCCGAAGCGTGGAACGGCTGGGAAGGACGGCTCTGGGCAGACCAGCCGGAGCGCTACAACGGGATGATGGAGGCCTTCAACGCCCCGCTGTTCGCGGCGGCGGACATCCGCGACGGCGATGCCGTCCTGGATGTGGGCTGCGGGGCCGGGCTCACCACCCGGCTGGCCGCGAGAAAGGCCGGGAGTGGGCACGCACTGGGCATCGACATTTCGGCGCCCTTGGTGGAGAGGGCGCGCCTGGACGCGGCTGCCGAGAACATCGCCAATGTCGAGTTCGTCCAGGGAGACGCGCAAGTCCACCTGTTCGAAGGGCCCGGCTTCGACGTCATCATGAGCAGGGGTGGAGTGATGTTCTTCGCCGACCTGGTGGCGGCGTTCGGTCACCTTCGCGACGCGCTGGCGCCGCACGGCAGGCTGGCCTTCCTGGGGCCGCGGTCGGGCAACGTCGACAGTGCCTACGCGAGGGCGACCGCCGCGCTCACGCCTTACCTGCGTGAGCCGTCACCCGCCGCACGCGGGATGGGCTCCCTGCTGGCCCCCGAACGGATCACCGAAGTCCTCACGGCCGCGGGGTTCCACGACATCGAGATCACTCCGGTGGACGCGGACATGAACTTCGGCGCGGACGCCGCCGACGCGACCGACTTCGTCTTCTCGATGGCCCCGATCCAGTACAACCTGCGGGGCCTGGCCCCAGGCTCCGTCGCGGGCCTCCGTGACCGGGTACGGGACGCGATCGGCGAATTCGAGACACCGCGAGGGGTCCGGATTCCCGGTGGGGTTTGGATCGTCACCGCCGGGCGCTGAAGCCTGAGTTCCCGGCCCCGCGCGCTATGAAAGGTCCTTTCCTTGCAAATTTTGCAAGGAAAGGACCTTTCATAGCATCGCTTAGCCGCGCTCAAGCCCCGAAACACCTGCCGGAGCGATCTGCACCGGAGCCACCGGCAACGGAGCCGCGACAGCCGCCGGTCCCGCACCCGAGACAGGCAGAGCCAACGAGGTCTTGCCCAGGTCCACCGTGATCTTCGGGTACTGCGCCGGCCCCGAAATGAACGAACCGTCCGTCCCGCCGATGATCAACGCGAGCTGATGTCCTTGCGGGACAACGTGATCCGTACTCGCCAGCCGGAACGTCATGGTGTACGGCTGTCCCGGCGTCAGCGGTGATTCCTGGCTCAGCGACCGATAGTTGGCCAGATCCGCCCACCCGCGGCTGATGATGTTCAGCCCGACCGAGACCGAGTCGGTGCTCGTGTCCAGATAGCAGGCGTCATTGCCGGGAGCGCTCGAACCCCAGCACGACTGCGTCACCTCGTTCTTGATGCCCTCCTTCGGCCCGGTGTAGTTCCGGATCGTCGCCGGGCCGTAGTCCACGAGGATCGCCGAGAGCCGCGCGGTGGACGTCGACGGCGTCGCGGTCACCGTCACCTTCGCGGTCCCGGAGACGTGCAGGTCCTTCGCCAGCGCGCCGGTGCTGAACAGCACACGGCCGCTGGAGGTCTCCGTCGGCCGCGCCGCCCAGCCGTTCGAGGACTGGCCGGACGAGTCCGTGAACGACGCCGTGCCCGTCCCCGTGGTGGTGCCGAGCGTTCCGACGCCCGGGGTGCCACCGGCCGAGGGGCGCAGGGTCACCGCGCTCCCCGCGGGCCACGCCGCCTGATCGACCCAGACGTCGGGAGCGCGTTCCACACTCGCGCCCGGGGTCTTCTCGATCCCGTTGTCGACGCCGAGCAGGTAGTGGTCGAACCATTTGTGCAGGGTGTCCACCCACGCCGACCGCCGGTAGTCGAACGGATCGACGTGACCGGCTTGGGTCAGCCACACCTTGCGCTCGACCCGCAGCGCGTCCCACCACTGCCCGAAGTTGATCGTCTTGACGTTGAGGTCGCCCAGGCCGTGCGAAGCGAGGACGCTGGCCTTCACCTTCGAGGCGCTCTGGACGTAGTCCCGGTCGAGCCAGAACGAGTTGTAGTCGCCGTTGGCGGTCGCGCCTTCGGTGAGCTTCCGGTTGGCCGCGGCGCAGTTCTGGCCGCCGTTGCGCTGGGAGACGGTCTGCGCCAGCCCAGCCGGGCTGCCCTGCCGCAGGCTCGCGCCGTCGGAGCGGTAGTAGTCGTACCAGGAACTGATCGCGCCGATCGGCACGATGGTCTTGAGCCCGTCGACCCCGGTCGCCGCGACCCCGTTGGCGACCGTGCCGTCGTAGGACTTCCCGATCATGCCGACGGCGCCCGTCGACCAGGTCGCGTTCGTCCTGGCGGAGCCGGTCGCGGAGGTGTACCCGTTCGCCCTGCCGTTCAGCCAGTCGACGACCTTGCGGGCCGAATCGACGTCCGACGGGCCGCCGATGTCGGTGCAACCGCGGGATTTGTTGGTACCGGCCAGATCCACCAGCACCACGGCGTATCCGCGAGGGACGAAGAAGTTGTCGTAGTAGAGCGGGAACCCGACCGGCCTGCCCGCTGAGTCGTAGGTCTTCAGTTCGCTCTCGTTGCCGCGGCCGCAGCACGAGTAGTACGGGCTCGCGTCCATGATGACCGGGACCTTCGTGCCCCGCGCCGCCGGTTCCTTCGGCCGGATGATGTCGGCTGCGACCCGGTCGGAGCGGCCGTCGCCATCGCCGTCGAGCCCGATGTCCACCCAGGCCGTCTCGCGGACGGCCTGGGCGAAGTCGTAGACCGGTTCGCTGCCCCGCGGTTTCGCCGCGGTCTGCGGCGCCGCGACCACGGCCGCGGCGACCGCCAGAATCCCTGCCAGCACAACAGTTTTCACGGTTGAGCCCTTCCCCGTCGGCTGAAAGCCCGTCAAGGAGAGCTAAACGCGATGATCGCGTGGGCAGTAGAGCGGAAAGTCTTACCTTCCGGGCTTACAGATCGACAGCGCGGTAGAGCGAACCGACCTCACCGCGGTTGAGCCGCCGGATCGAGCCCGACCGCTGGGCACCGAGCTGCACGTCGCCGAGCGCGGTCCGGACCAGTTTGCGCACCGGATGCCCGGTGGCCGCCATCAGCCGCCGCACGATGTGCTTGCGGCCCTCGTGGATGACCAGTTCGATCTGGGTCCGTCCGGCCAGCATGTCCTTGACCCGGAACTGGTCGACCTTGACGATGCCGTCCGGCAGCTCGAAGCCCGCCCGTAGTTCCTTGCCGAGCCCGCGCGGGACGATGCCCTCGACCTCGGCGAAGTAGGTCTTGAGCACCTGGAACGACGGGTGCATCAGCCGGTGACCGAGGTCGCCGTCGTTGGTGAGCAGCAGCAGGCCTTCGGTGTTCTCGTCGAGCCTGCCGACGTGCACGATGCCGGGCGTCTCCTCGTACCGGCCGCGCAGGTAGTCGCCGACGCAGGGGCGGCCGCGGTCGTCGCTCATCGTGCTGTGCACGCCCTTGGGCTTGTTCAGCACGAGGTAGACGAGGTCCTCGCGGACCTGGACGCGGGTGCCGTCCACGTGGATCACGGAGTTGTCCGGATCGACCCGGCGGCCGAGTTCGGTGACCACCTTGCCGTCCACGCTCACGCGACCGCGCACGATCAGGTCCTCGGCCGCGCGCCGGGAGGCGACGCCGGCCTGCGAAAGGACCTTCTGCAGCCGAATGCCGTCGGGATGCGGGTCAGATGTCATCGATGGTGTCCACTTCGGGTAGCAACGGAGCGATGGGCGGAAGGTCGGCCAGGGACGACAGGCCCAGTCGCTCCAGGAACAGCTCGGTCGTCACGTACAGCGTGCCAGTGGTTTCGGGGTCGGTCCCCATCTCCTCGATCAGGCCGCGTGCCAGCAGCGTCCTGATCACCCCGTCCACGTTCACCCCTCGGACGGCGGCGACCCTGGCCCTGGTCACCGGCTGCCGATAGGCGATCACGGCGAGGCTCTCCAGAGCGGCTCGCGTCAGCTTGGAACGCTGGCCGTCGAGCAGAAGCTTCTCCACGAACGGGGCATAGACGTCCCTAGTGTAGAACCGCCACCCTTCGCCGACGCGGCGCAGGTCGATTCCGCTGGATCGGTCGGTGAACTTCTGCGCCATCGTGCGCAGCGCGACGGTCACCCGCGACTCGGGCTGGCCGACGGTCTCGGCGAGCGATTCCTCGTTGATCGGCGAGTCCACGACCAGCAACAACGCTTCGAGGGCGGCTTCGAGCGCCTCGTCGGAGGTGAGGTCGGGATAGTCCCCGGCGCCCGCCGCCACGAGCCCCTCGTCGGCGGGCGGCTCCGCCTCTCCCGCCTCCCCTTCGGTCTCGGACGTGCTGAAAGCGTCCTTCACCTCATCGGACGCGCCGAAAGCGTCCTTCGCCTCATCGGACTCGGCGATGGGAGCCTTCAGCCCATCCTCGGTCTCGGAGGCTTCGGTCTCGGAGGCTTCGGTCTCGGAGGCTTCAGCGCTCTCGCTCACCTCGGCGCCTTCACTCTCTTCGGGGCTTTCGGTCTCTTCGGGAATCACCCGTACTCCTCGTCCTCCGCGACGGCGCGGTCGTGTTCGGCCGCCACCGACGCCTCCGCCACGGACCCGCCGGTCCAGCGCACGTGCAGTTCGGCGAGTGCCTCCAGCTGCTCGAACTGGACCGTCGCCTCGCGGTACAGCTCCAGCAGCGCGAGGAACCGCGCCACGATCTCGACGGTGTGCTCGCAGTCCTCGACGAGCTCGCTGAAGGTCGCTTCGCCTCGTTCCGCGAGCTTGAGCCGCAGCAGCGCGGCGTGCTCGCGCACCGAGACCCGGCCCATGTGGATATGCGCGATGGACACCGTCGGCGGCGGTTTCGGCCGGAAGACCGCGATCGCGATCTCGGCGAACTTCGCCGGGTCGACGCCGAGCATCACCTCGGGCAACAGCCCCATGAACCGGTCTTCGAGCGCGACCGACCGCGGATAGCGTCGCAGCGCGCCCGCCTCCAGCTCACCGAACAGCGCCGCGACCTGCTTGTACGCCCGGTACTGCAGCACGCGCGCGAACAGCAGGTCCCGTGCCTCGAGCAGGGCGAGGTCGTCTTCGCTCTCCACCTCCGCGGCGGGCAGGAGCCGCGCCGCCTTGAGGTCGAGCAGGGTGGCCGCGATGACCAGGAACTCGGTCGTCTCGTCGAGGTTCCATTCCGTGCCGAGCGCGCGGGTGTAGGCGATGAAATCGTCCGTGACCTGGTGTAGTGCCACTTCCGTGACGTCGAGCTGGTGCTGCGAGATCAGCTGGAGCAGCAGATCGAAGGGGCCCTGGAAGTTCGCCAGGTTCACCTTGAACTTGGACGTGCTCAGCTCTTCGTTGGCCAGTCCTTCGGGGACCATCCCGCCGTGCACGGTCTCGTGCACGACGGGGGTCTCGTCCGCTGCCGCCCGCTCGACCGGCTCCGGGCCGCTGTGCGCGGCCGCCGCCGGATCGTCCATCAGTTCTCGGTCTCTTTCCCGTCCTCGGTGCCCGCCCGCAAGCGCTGGACGAGGACCGACTCCTCACCGGCCGCGTCGAAATCGGCCAGCAGCACGGCCACCGCCTCGCGGACCAGCCTGCCGCGATCGAGCACGAGCCCGTGCTTCGCCCGGAGGTTCAGCCTGGCCTGCTCCATCGCCAGCAGTTCGTCGCCGGAGACGTAGACGGTGATCTTCGCGTCGTGTTTGGTCCGCCCCGAACCGCTGCGCGCGGCACGGGTCAGCTGTTCCTTGTGGGCCTGCCCGTCCCCGTCCGCCGAACCGTTCCCGTTGCCGTTCCCCGTCGAGGGGGCGGGCTGCGCGGGCGCGGGCGGGAGATCGAGGGCGGGGCTGGAGGTGATCCTGAAAAGTTCGGACGCTCCGGGCAGGGAAGCTCGCCTGCTCACCGGGCGATCACCTCGCGGGCCAGCGCGCGATAGGCTGCCGCGCCGGCTGATTTGGGGGCCCAGGTCGTGATCGGCTCGCCCGCGACTGTCGTCTCGGGGAACCGCACGGTGCGGTTGATCACCGTGTCGAACACGATGTCGCCGAATGCCTCCACCACTCTCGCCATGACCTCCTTCGAGTGCAGGGTTCTCGGGTCGTACATGGTGGCGAGAATCCCCGTGATGTCCAGTTTGGGGTTGAGGCGTTCCTGCACCTTCTCGATGGTGTCGATCAGGAGCGCTACGCCTCGCAGACTGAAGAACTCGCACTCCAGCGGGATGATCACACCGTCCGCGGCGGTCAGTGCGTTCACCGTCAGCAGGCCTAGCGAGGGCTGGCAGTCGACAAGAACATAGTCGTAGTCGTTCATGACCGGACGAAGGACCCGTAACAAAGTGTGTTCGCGTCCTACCTCTGCGACCAACTGGACCTCGGCCGCGGACAGGTCGATGTTGCTCGGCAGCAGGTCGACGCCGTCCACCCGGGTCTTCCGGATGACGTCGGTGATGCTGACCGAGCGCTCCATGATGACGTTGTAGACCGTCTGGTCCAGCTCGTGCGGCTGAATGCCGAGGCCGACCGAGAGCGCGCCCTGTGGATCGAAGTCGACCAGCAGCACCCGGCGGCCGCATTCGGCGAGCGCCGCACCGAGGTTGATGGTCGAGGTGGTCTTGCCGACGCCACCCTTCTGGTTGCACATGGCCATCACCAGCGCGGGGCCGTGCCGTTCCAGAACCGGCGGTTCGGGGATCTCGCGGAGGGGGCGGCCGGTCGGGCCGATGCCTTCCCTCTCGAGTTCTTGTTGCTTGGTTTCTTTGGCGCGCTTGGCCTTACGGCCACGGGAAGAGATCGTGTCCTCCGACGGTTCGTCGCCGTCGTGTTCGGCGGGGGTTGCGATGGTCACCTGGCTGAGGCTCGCCGCAGCCGAACCGGCGGACGCGGACGGCTTCGCCGGCTCGTTCGGTGTCGACATGGCGCGAAAGCTCCTCTTCGGCTAGGTCTCCGGCAGCCTATGCGCGGATCGCGAATCGAGCCAAAGCGGCTCGCCGGGGCCGATCGGGTCGATTAACCCAGCGCGCGGGGATGTGCTGTCGCGTAAACCTCGCGGAGCGTGTTGACCGTGACCAGCGTGTACACCTGAGTGGTGGTCACCGAAGCGTGACCGAGCAGTTCCTGTACGACGCGGACGTCGGCGCCGCCTTCGAGCAGATGCGTGGCGAAGGAATGGCGCAACGTGTGCGGGGAGACACCCGCCTTGATGCCCGCGGCTTCCGCGGTGTCCTTGAGAACCTGCCACGCGCTCTGCCGGGAAAGCCTGGAGCCGCGGGCGTTGAGGAACATCGCCGGTGTCCCCCTGCCGTGGGTGGCGAGCACCGGCCGCGCGCGGACGAGGTAGGCGTGCACCGCTTCGAGCGCGGGGCGGCCGATCGGGACGATGCGCTGTTTGCCGCCCTTCCCGTCGAGCAGCACGGTCCGTTCGGCGTCGTCGATGTCGTCGACGTCGAGTCCGACGGCCTCGGAGATCCGTGCGCCGGTCGAGTAGAGCAGTTCCAGCAACGCCCGGTCCCGGAGTGAGCGCTCGCCTTCCGGTGGCGGGGTTTCCAGGAGTTTCAGCACCTCGTGCACCGGCAGTGCCTTGGGCAGCCGCTTCGCCGCCGCGGGCGGCCGGACGTCGCGGGCCGGGTCGCTTTCGGTGATGCCGTCGGCGTGCGCGAACTTGTGCAGCCCCCGCACCGCGACGAGCGCGCGAGCCGCCGAGGACGCGGCGAGCGGCCGATGCTCTTCGTCGCCTTCGCGCAAAGCCGCGCCGAACGAGGTGATGTGCGCCGGGGTGACGTCGGCGAAGCGTTCGACGTGAGCGTCATCGAGGTACGCGGTGTACCGGCGCAGATCGCGCGAGTAGCTGTCGAGGGTGTTCCTCGCGGTTCCGCGCTCGACCACCAGATGGTCGAGGTAAGCGGCGACCACCTGGGCGACTCCGGCACCCCCAGCCCGTGACACACGGCCACTCTAGGCCCCACCAAGAACTTCTTGGTGGCGCCGCGCTCGCCGCGTCGCGGGTGTGAAACGGGCTACCTTGGGACCATGTCCCAGCAACCGGACCCGGACGAGATGCGCGTCGGCACCGCCGAGCGCGAGGAGGCGGCAAGGCTGCTCGCCGACCACTACAGCCAGGGGAGGATCACGCCCGACGAGTACGAGGGTCGTGTCCTCGCCGCGTACGAGGCCGTGACGCTCGGCGAACTCCGGCCGCTGTTCCAGGACCTGCCCGCCCCGCATCCCCGGTACCTGGCGCCGCGGTTCGACCCGCCGCCGTTCGTGCCCGTGTACCAGCAGCCCGTCGCGGTCCTGCCGTACTCACCGAAGTCGAAAATCGCGGCCGGGGTGCTGCAGATCGTGCTGCCGTTCGGGATCGGGCGGTTCTACACCGGGCATGTCGGACTCGCTTTGGGGCAACTGGCGGTCGTGGTGTTCACCTGCGGCATCGGGGCGGTCTGGCCGATGATCGACGGGATCGTGCTGCTGGCGAACGGCGGCACCGACGCGCAAGGCCGCCGTCTCCGGGACTGAGCCCCTCGGAACTGGCTCCCCGTCAGCGGCAAGGGCGGTGCGCCCGGTAGCGGCAGGTCCGTGAAGGCCCCCTTCCCTACCCTCAAGGTCAGGGGCCCGGCAAAGTCGGGTTCCATGCGGAAATAAGGCAAAAGTGGCGTGTTCGGGTGGGCGGCGGCCTGGGTGATGTGTCTGAGCACGCGCGTTACGACTTCACTCTGCCCCCCCGAGACTGCAATGAAAGGTCCTTTCCTTGCAAATTTTGCAAGGAAAGGACCTTTCATAGCGCGCGAAGCCGTTAGAGACCGCGCGAAGCGAACTTCGTCGGCCGGTCCTCCCAAGGCGCGTCCGCCGGACGAGCCGAAGCCGCGCCCGAAAGCACCGCGTGCGCGGCCAGCACGCCGCCGACGGTCGCCCCGTTCACCAGCTCACCGGCCAGCGCCATCCGGACGGCCTCGGTGAGCGGGAACTTCCGCATCACGAGATCCGCCTCCTCCTCACCGAGGACCTCCCTGTCCACTTCGGACAGCCCTCGGGCGAGGTAGACCCGGACGACCTCGTCGGTGAACCCCGGAGACGCCGCGACGTCGACGAGGGTCTCCCAGCGCTCGGCGCTGAGCCCGACCTCCTCGACCAGCTCGCGTTTCGCCGCGCCGACGGGGTCCTCCCCCGCCTTGTCGATCAGTCCGGCGGGCAGTTCCCACAGCCGCCGCCCGATCGGGTGGCGGTACTGGTGGATCAGCGTGACCGTGCTGTCCACGCCTTCGCCGTCGAGCGCGACGACGGCGACCGCGCCGAGGTGCTCGACGACCTCACGGCGGGCCGTGCCGCCGCCGGGCATCACGACCTCGTCGACCCGCAGTCCCACGACCCGTCCGATGTGGACGTCCCTTGTGGACGCGACGGTGAACTCGTGCTTACCGGGCTCGGTCACCTCGCCACCGCGGGTGCTTCGGCCAGCTCGACCGGGAGCCGCTCGGCGACCTTGCGGTCCACGACCGCCTTCACGAACGCGCTGAACAGCGGGTGCGGCCGGGTCGGGCGGCTCTTGAGCTCCGGGTGCGCCTGGGTGCCGACGAAGAACGGGTGCTTGTCGGCGGGCAGCTCCACGAATTCGACCAGCCGGTCGTCGGGCGAGGTGCCCGAGAACACCAGACCGGCCTCGGAAAGGCGCTTGCGGTAGGCGTTGTTGACCTCGTAGCGGTGACGGTGCCGCTCGGAGACCTCGTTGCTGCCGTACGCCTTCGCGACCTGCGAGCCCGGCTTGAGCTTGGCGACGTAGGCGCCGAGCCGCATCGTGCCGCCCATGTCGCGCTCGCCCGCGACGACGTCACGCTGGTCGGCCATCGTGGAGATGACCGGGTTCGCGCTCGTGTCGTCGAACTCGGCCGAGTTCGCGTCCTTGATCCCGGCCAGGTTCCTCGCCGCGTCGATCACCATGCACTGCAGGCCGAGGCACAGGCCGAGCAGCGGCAGCCCGTGGGTGCGGGCGTAGGCGATCGCGCCGACCTTGCCCTCGATACCGCGGATGCCGAACCCGCCGGGGATCAGCACACCGTCCACATCGGACAGGGCGGACGCGGCACCGGCCGGGGTCTCGCAGCTGTCGGAGGCGACCCAGACGATCTGGACCTTGGCGCGGTGGGCGAACCCGCCCGCGCGCAGCGCCTCGGTCACCGACAGGTACGCGTCCGGCAGGTCGATGTACTTGCCGACGACCGCGACCCGCACCGTCTCCGACGGGTTGTGCACGCGGTCGAGCAGGTCGCCCCACACGGTCCAGTCGACGTCGCGGAACGGCAGCCCGAGGCGGCGCACCACGTAGGCGTCGAGCGCCTCACGGTGCAGCACCTTCGGGATGTCGTAGATCGACGGCGCGTCGGGGCAGGCGATGACGGCCTCGGTGTCGACGTCGCACATCAGGCCGATCTTGCGCTTGAGATCCTCCGGCAGCTCGCGGTCGGCGCGGCAGACGAGCGCGTCGGGCTGGATACCGATGTTGCGCAGCGCGGCGACCGAGTGCTGGGTCGGCTTGGTCTTCAACTCACCCGAAGGGGCGAGGTAAGGCACCAGCGAGACGTGGAGGAAGAAGCACTGATCGCGGCCGACGTCGTGGCGGACCTGACGGCAGGCCTCCAGGAACGGCAGCGACTCGATGTCGCCGACGGTGCCGCCGACCTCGGTGATCACGACGTCCGGGCTGTTCCCGTCCTCGTCAGCGCCGGCGGCGGCGGTGATCCTGGCCTTGATCTCGTCGGTGATGTGCGGGATGACCTGCACGGTGTCGCCGAGGTACTCACCACGGCGTTCCTTGGCGATGACCTCGGAGTAGACCTGGCCGGTGGTGACGTTGGCCTTGCCGTCGAGGGACCGGTCGAGAAAACGCTCGTAGTGCCCGATGTCCAGATCGGTTTCGGCGCCGTCGTCGGTGACGAACACCTCACCGTGCTGGAACGGGTTCATCGTGCCTGGATCGACGTTGAGGTACGGATCCAGCTTCTGCATCGTGACCCGGAGCCCACGTGCGGTAAGGAGCTGACCCAGGCTGGAAGCCGTGAGTCCCTTACCCAGAGAGGAGGCAACGCCTCCGGTGACAAAGACATACTTGGTAGCCCGCGACTGAAGTCCCACGGGCTTCCACCTTATCGCACGCCCGCCGGGGCGCTCAGTGGCCACGCCGCAAGCGTCCGATGGAGTGGAAAACCGCTACTCTCGCGACGTGACAGACGCGCACGACACCTGGACCGCACCGGTCGCGGAAGGCCCGCTCGACGCGGACATCCGCGTCCCCGGCTCGAAGTCGATCACCAACCGGGCCTACGTGCTCGCCGCGCTCGCCAGCGCGCCGACGCGGGTGCGGACCCCGCTCGACTCCCGTGACGCGCGACTCATGCTCGGCGCCATCTCCACCCTCGGCGCCCATTCGCAGGGCAGCATCGGCGGCTACCTCGTGCATCCGCTCGGCCACGGCCGGGTGCATCCCGACGAGACCGTCCGGGTGGAACTGGGCAACGCGGGCACGGTCGCCCGGTTCACGCCCGCCCTCGCCGCGCTGGGCACCGGCCCGGCACTGTTCGACGGCGACGAGGCCATCCGCCGCCGTCCGATCGGGCCGCTGCTGAAGGCACTGCGCGGTCTCGGCGCCCGGATCGAGGACGACCGCCGCGAGGCGCCGCCGTTCACCGTCCACGGCGAAGGCGGCCTGAGGGGCGGCAAGGTCGATCTGGACTCTTCGGCGTCGAGCCAGTTCCTGTCCGCGCTGCTGCTCGCCGGGCCGTCGTTCCAGCAAGGGGTCACCGTGCGCCTGGTCGGCGGCGCGGTGCCGAGCGAACCGCATATCGCGATGACCGTGGAGATGCTGCGCCGGTTCGGGGCCACCGTTGATCGCGAGGGCACCGAGTTCCACGTCGCGCCGACGCGGCTTTCCTGCCCCGAATACATCGTCGAGCCGGACCTCTCGACGGCCGCCCCGTTCGTCGCCGCGGCGGTCGTGACCGGCGGCACGGTGCGGATCGCGGGCTGGCCGCGGCAGACCACGCAGCCCGGTGACTGGCTCCGCAGCCTGCTGCCCGTCCTCGGCGCGACAGCCGAACTCGACGCGGCAGGGCTGACGGTCACCGGCAGCGGCACGATCCCCGGCGTCGAACTGGATCTGCACGACGTCGGCGAGCTGACCCCGGTGATCGCGGCGCTGCTGTGCTTCGCCGAGGGCCCGTCGATCATCTCCGGGGTGGCGCATCTGCGGGGCCACGAGACCGACAGGCTGACCGCGCTGGCCACCGAGCTGTCGTCGCTCGGCGCCGACGTCCGCGAGACCGAAGACGGGCTGCGGATCACCCCGGCCCCGCTGCACGGCGGGAAGTTCCGCACCTACGACGACCACCGGCTGGTGATGGCGGCCGCCGTACTGGGTCTGCGTGTGGAAGGGATCGAGGTGGAGAACCCGGAAACGGTCGGGAAGACCTACCCCGGGTTCGCCGAAGCCTGGACCGCGATGCTTTAGGCCGTGTCCGAGTCAGCCCGCGGAGCGTTCGCCGTCGTCCTCGGGGAACAACGCCCGTAGCGTGACTTCGCGATTCACCCGCACGTGTTCGACGGCGTGGGCCCGCGCGCGGTCCGCGTCGCCCGAAGCGATCGCGTCGTAGAGGCGGCGGTGCTCGTCGAGCAGTTCGCCCCAGTGCTCGTTCTGGCTGGTGAGCCAGCGCAGTCTGCCTTCGAGCGGCCGCAGGATCTCGTGCAGGAGGCCGTTGCCTGCCAGCGCGACGATCTCGTCGTGGAACCGCGTGTTGAGCAGGGTGATCCGGGCCGGGTCGCCGCTTTCGGTGGCGCGCGCGGCGTCGACGAGCAGACGTTCGAGCGCCCGGAGTCCCGGTTTGCCCGCCCGCTCGGCGGCCAGGCCCGCGGCGAGGCCTTCGAGCGCCTCCCTGACGTCGAACAGCTCCTCGACGTCGGCCCTGGCAAGCTGGCGCACGACGATGCGCCGGGGCGATTGGACGACGAGGAAGCCTTCGGCCTCCAGGCTGCGGATGGCCTCGCGCACCGGGACCCGCGAGACGCCGAGGTCCTCGGCGAGTTCCCGCTCGACGAGCCTGTCCCCCGGCTTCAACCGTCCGGTGAGGATCCGTTCGCGCAGCTCGTCCCGGACCCGTTGCCGGGTCGCGGCCAGCGGCTGCCGCGGTCCTTCCTCGGCCACTCCGTCCCCCTCGCTCAACACAGCCGTAACAGCTCGTAACCCGAGTTTATCGGCAGAAACCTTGACGACGGGGCACTGCGGGGTGATATTTGGGATACCAAATTTTGGGATACCAAATCGACCAGCGCTTGTCGTCACACGTCGATCCGGAGGCCAGCATGACCGCCGCCCCAGACACCCGGTCCGCGAAGTCCATCGCGGCCGAGCCCGATCCCCGGCTCTGGAACTCCGACCTCGCCCCGGCGAAAGACCGTCGCTGGAAGGTCTACGACATCTTCGCACTGTGGATGTCGGACGTGCACAACCTCGGCAACTACACGTTCGCGGCGGGCCTGTTCGTGCTCGGGCTCTCGGCCTGGCAGGTGTTCACCGCGCTGCTGACCGGCTTCGTGCTCATCTACTTCGGCATGAACCTGATGGGCCGGATCGGGCAGAAGACGGGCGTCCCCTTCCCCGTCGTCGCCCGGATCAGTTTCGGCACCTTCGGCGCGAACCTGCCGGCGCTGATCCGCGCGATCATCGCGATCTTCTGGTACGGCATTCAGACCTATCTCGCCTCGGTGGCCATCACGCTGCTGGTGCTCGCGATCGATCCAGGCCTGAAACCGTTGACAGAGGTCGGTTTCCTCGGTCTGCACGCCCTCGGCTGGATCTGTTTCATCGCGCTGTGGCTGGCGCAGGCGCTGGTGCTCACGCGCGGGATGGAGGCGGTGCGCAAATTCCAGGACTGGTGCGGCCCCGGCATCTGGGTCGTGATGATCGCGCTCGCGGTGTGGATCCTGGCCGCGGCGGACTGGAACATCTCGCTGACGAGCAACCCGAAGTCGTTGTCCACCGGGGAGCAGGTGCGGCAGTGGTTCGGCGCCGTCGGTCTCATCCTGTCCATCTACGGCACGCTGATGCTCAACTTCTGCGACTTCTCGCGGTTCGCCCCGAACCAGAAAACGGTGCGGCGCGGCAACTTCTGGGGCCTGCCGA
The DNA here is from genome assembly GCF_055575975.1 of Amycolatopsis sp. NPDC033938. Taxonomy (NCBI): domain Bacteria; kingdom Bacillati; phylum Actinomycetota; class Actinomycetes; order Pseudonocardiales; family Pseudonocardiaceae; genus Amycolatopsis; species Amycolatopsis sp. NPDC033938. The sequence continues at coordinate 1,573 of NZ_JBVIRO010000019.1, read as the reverse complement.
TCAACTCGACGGCGTTCGCGCTGCTGTCGGTCCTGGTGACCGCGGGCAGCCTGCAGGTGTTCGGCGAGGCCATCACCGACCCGGCGGAACTGCTCGCCCGCATCGACAACACCCCGGTGCTGATCATCGGCGCGCTGACCTTCGCCATCGCCACCATGGGCGTGAACATCGTCGCGAACTTCGTCTCCCCCGCCTACGACCTGGCCAACATCTGGCCGAAACGGATCACCTTCACCATCGGCGGGATGATCAGCGCGGTCGCGGCGCTGTGCGTACTGCCGTGGAAGCTGTACTCCTCCCCCGCGGTGGTCAACTACTTCCTCGGCGGCCTCGGCGCCTTCCTCGGCCCGCTGTTCGGGATCATGATCGTCGACTACTACCTCGTGAAACGGGGCCGGATCGACGTCGGCAAGCTGTTCGTGGCAGGCGCGGATTCGCCCTATCACTACAAACACGGCGTGAACCCGCTGGCGATGATCACCTTCCTGCCCACGGCGGCTCTTTCCGCGGTCATCGCCCTCGTGCCGTATTTCGCCCCGGCGGCGCCGTACTCGTGGTTCATCGGCACCGCGACGGCCGCCGCGCTCTATCTGGTGATGTCACGGAAGCAGCGGGTCGCCTGATGCGGATCCTGGTCACCAACTGCAACACCACCGAGGCGATGACGAAGGAGATCGAGGCGGGCGCCCGCCTCGCGGCGAGTCCCGGCACCGAGATCCTCGCCAGAACGCCCCTGTGGGGCCCGGAATCCGCGGAAGGCTGGCTGGACAGCTTCTTGAGCGCGGCGGCCGTCCTCGACCTGCTCAACGGCATGGACGAACCCTTCGACGCGCTCGTGATGGCCGGTTTCGGCGAACACGGCCGGGAAGGGGCCCGTGAACTGCTCGACGTCCCGGTCGTCGACATCACCGAAGCGGCCGCGCATCTGGCCTGCCTGCTGGGCAGACGGTACGGCGTCGTGACCACATTGGACCGGACGTGCGGACTCATCGAAGACAGCCTGCACGCCTCGGGAGTCGCGCAGAACTGCGTCGGCGTCTTGGGCGCCGGACTCGGTGTACTCGAACTGACCGACGAACGCCGGACGGAGTCGGCACTGCTGACCGCCGGACGCCGGGCGCGCGACGCCGGGGCGGAGGTGCTCGTCCTCGGCTGCGCCGGGATGACGGGACTGGACCGGCGGATCTCCGCGATGCTGGACATCCCGGTGATCGACGGTGTCGCGGCCGCCGTCCGCCTGGCGGAATCCCTGGTGACCCTCGGCCTCAAGACCAGCCGGGCCGGCTCCTACGCCCGTCCCCTGCCCAAAACCCGCCTGTGGCCCAGCAATCAGTGAGGGGTAAGGCAAAGGTGGCGTGTCGAATGTGATTTCGAGTGGCGATGCGGGCTAGAGCGAACCCTCTCTCAGGTACCTACTCGTCACCTGCGGGCCCTGGCTCGCGGGGGAAGCGCGTGAAGGCCCGATGCGAGCGACAGCCGGCCGCCGACGAGGTGCGGGAAGTCCGTGAAGGCCTCCTTGCCTACCTTGAAGGTAGGCAAGGAGGCCTTCACGGACTTAAGAATACAGTCAAAC
>NZ_JBVIRO010000018.1:39863-168382 GCF_055575975.1 Amycolatopsis sp. NPDC033938 | reverse complement strand
GCCATGCTCACCACCATGACCCGCAAACTCACCCGCCACGACCCCACTAACACCAACCAATGGCGCGACGACTAACAGGTTTAGGAACAGGCTCTAACCCGAATCGCCACTCACGACGTCCACTCACACCGGGCGGATCGGCCGGGGCGCGACGCCTTCGAGCGTGGGCACGACCGGCAGGATCCGGCCGTCCCGGGTGAACCGCAGCCGGTCGATGGCGGTCTCCCGATGCGTGCCGTCACCGCCGGGGATGGCGAAGCGGTGGTAGGCGATGTACCACTCGTCCGTTCCCGGCACTCGCACCATCGAACTGTGCCCGGTGCCCTTGATCCCCAGGGAGAGGTCCTTGCTCAGGATCAGGCCGCGGTTGGTGAACGGGCCGAGGGGGCCGCTCGCGGTGGCGTAGGCGACGCGGTAGTTCTCGCTGCGGGTGTCGTCGATGGACCAGCTCAGGTAGTAGGTGCCGTCGCGTTCGACCATGAACAGCCCTTCGCGGAACCCGTCGAGTCCCGTGATGCGCTGGATCCGGCCGGCGTCGAAGGAGACCATGTCGTCGTTCAGCGGCACGACGTACGCCTCGCCGTTGCCCCAGTACAGGTACGGCTTCCCCGAGCGGTCGATGAAGACCGCGGGGTCGATCGCCTGGCCGCCGCCCGGGTTCTTCGCGATCAGCGGCTTGCCGGTGTCGACGAAGGGGCCGGTGGGGGAATCACCGACAGCGACGCCGATCTTGGCCTCGGCGCAGAAGTAGAAGTAGTACTTGCCGTTCCGTTCGGCGATCGTCGGTGCCCAGGCGCTCTTGTCCGCCCAGCTCACGCCGGGGCCGAGGTCGAGAGCGACGCCGTGGTTCGTCCAGTCGACGAGGTTCTTCGAAGACCACACCGAGAACGTCGTACCGCTCCAGCCGTCGAAGCCGTCGGTGGTGGGGTACAGGTAATAGGTGTCGCCGAAGACGACGATGTTCGGGTCCGCGTTCAACCCGGGAAGCGCGGGGCTGCGCATTTCCCGGGCTTCGACGGTCCAGACCCGCGTCTGCCCGCCCGGCGCGACGACCGTGTACTTCTTCGGACGGCTGAGGTCGACCGGGCGGCCGTCACCCGGAGCGATCTTCGCGCCGGGAGCGAGGGTGAACCGCGGGCTGAGCCGGCGCAGGTCGGTGCCGGGCCGCACCGGCAGCACGACCTTGCCGCCGCCAGCGTCGACGATCGCCGGCACCTTCAGCGCGTCGAGTTCGACCGAGCGGATCAGCGTGCTGTTCGAGGGGAGCCCCGCGACCTCGGCCCCGGAGAGGGCCCGGTTGTAGAGGCGGACGTCCTTCATCCTGCCCTTGAACGTCTTGTCCGCCGAGTAGACCGAACGGCCGAGGTAGTTCGCCGCGGTGACCCCGCCGCCGAGGTCGGACGGTTTGATGGTGACCTTGTCGTTGCGCGCCACCTCGACGCCGTCGGAGTACAGCACGGCGCTGCCCCCGCCGACGGTGAGCGTGACGTTCTTCCACACTCCGCGCGGTAGCCCGCCGCTCGCCGCGGCGGCCTGTTCGGTGGTCCAGTTCCCGGTCGCTATCGCGCCCCGGAAGCCGCCGCCGTCGGTCCCGCCGGTGGTGAAGAGGTACCCGTCCCCGGCACCGGACGGGCCGGTGTTGCCGAAACCGTAGAGGAAATAAGGAGTCTGCTGCTCCGGGTCGACGAAGACGTCGGCGGACACGGTGGCCGAGGCCGCGCCGTTGAGCAGGTTGTTCGGCAACTGCACGTGACCGGTCGTGCCGCCGAACTCGAGTGCGCCGTCCGCCCACTTGACATCACCCGCGAGCGCGCCGTCGTAGCCGTGACCGGTGCTGTCGGTGGCGGTCGTGCCGGTCTTGCCGTTGAGCGGCCACCGCGCGACGAGGCCGTTCCGGTCCGCCTTCGCCGGAGCGGGAGGCGCGGTCAGCCTGTCGAGTTCGGCCTGGGTGACCGGGAGAACGGTGCCGTGCCGGGGCGACGCGGGCAGTTTGGCGCCCGCCGACATCGTCCACTTGCCGGACGCGAGGTCGGTGGTTTCGAACGGGACGTAGCCGCGGCCGCCGTACTCGTCGATGAACAGGTACCACTTGTCCTCGGTGTTGGACTTGAAGCCGGTCGGCCCCTCGCCGCGGTCGAGACCGGGGTTCCCCTTGCCGATGCAGTCGGCGACGAAGTCGTAGGACGGGTCGAGCAGATCGGTCGACTTCTCCGCGGTGATGTACTTGCTGCACGGCGAGGACGACGTCGGATTGCGTTCGTCCTTGGTGAACCGGTAGTACGTGCCCTTGTCCTGGATGATCGTGGAGTCGATGACCGAATATCCCGGGTCGATCCACACCTTCGGCTGGCTGAAGGTCACGAAGTCGCGTGTCGTCGCGTAGAGCATCCGGTTGTAGCTGTCACCGGTGTGCGCGGGGTCGTTCTCCGCGTAGAGCTTCGAGGCCCAGTAGACGACGTAGCTACCCCGCTTGGCGTCCCAGAACGCTTCCGGCGCCCACGTGTTCCCGGCCGTCGGCGGGGAGACCTGGACGCTGCGCTGGCGGGACCAGGTGACCAGGTCGGTGGATTCCCACACCATGATCGAGCGGCTGCCGGTGCGCTGCGCGGCGTCCCAGCCCCGGCCGTTGTGGATCTTGAGATCGGTGGCGAGGAGGTAGAACTTGTCGCCGTCGGGGGAGCGGAGGATGAACGGGTCGCGGACGCCCAGTTCGCCGAGGCTCGACCTGAGTACCGGCTTGCCGTTGTTGAGTTCGGTCCAGTTCAGCGGGTCGTTGCCCTTGCTGGCGGCGGTGTAGATCTGTTCGCCGTCCGGGGTTCCTTCGCCGGTGAAGTAGAAGAAGCTGTAGCCCTTGAGCGGTTGCGGTGCCGGTTTCGGCGGCACTTTCGCGGTGAACCGCCGGGTCGCCGTGTCCCGCCCGCTGGCGACGGTCGCGGTGAGCGTGACCGTCGTGGTGCCCGCCTCCGGCCTGGCGACCTCGCCGGTCGGCGTGATCACGGCGGGATTCGAGGACTGCCAACGGATCGTGGTGCCGTCCTGGCCGCTGCCGGGCAGGGTCAGGTTGCCACGGACGTCGTCGATGCCGGGAACCGAAAGCGTGTCCGCCACTTCCCGTGCCTTGACCTGGTCCGGTGAGCCCGGTGGGCCGCCGTCAGGCGACGTCGTACCGGCCGAGGCCGTGCCGACGCTCGCGATCAGTAGGGCCACCGTCGCGAAGAGGACGCCGGAACGGCGTGGACGCGAGGAGATCATCGTGGAGGGCTCCCTCGGGCTTCCTTGACCGATGAAAACTGTTAGCGTTAACAGTCTGTTCTGCATGCTGACGGTAGAACGGCGTCCCCTTTCGGTCAAGTGTGCGGGGTGTTCGATCGGTCTTCGCTTCCTTATCTGATACGGACCGGAGAACGATTCGGTTCAAAGAGATTTCTCTTTTCTTTTTCCGGTCGATTCTCTGGACAAAGCCGTGTTGACGAGGTCACGATATGCGCCGGCGAAGTCGGCGATCGCCGATTCGTCGCCGCATTTATTTCACTATTTACTCGACAATGGAGAGTGGTATGTCTCGAAGAGCGGGTGCCCATCGCGTTTCCCGGCGGACGAAGGTCGCGACCGGTGCCTTCGGGCTGGCCATCGCGGCCGGAGCGTTGATCGTGTCGACGGCCGCGGGCAACTCCGACAGCGCCGGTGCGGCGCAGGCGGCGGCAGGGATCGTGTGCCCGGACGTCGCGAGCAGGTTGCCCGAGGTCCCGGCTCGGGCGAAGGCCGAGGTCGATCGGAACCTGGCACTGCTGGGCACGCAGATCGCGGAAGCGGAGCAGCGATTGGCGTCTTCAGCAGGGCAGGGCGGGCCGAATTTCGTGCAGAACGCGATCCTCGGGCCGCTGGCGGACAAGCGGACCGCGGCGATCGACCGGATCGCCATCTCGATCGGCCGGGTGGCGGCGAAACCGCAGGGTCTGGCGGAGCTCGCGCCCTGCTCGCTGGGCTCGGGCGGCGCGCCGGGTGCCGCACCCAGCGCTACGAAGAGTGCCGCACCGTCCTCCAGTGCGGGCGGTGTCGCGGAAGCGGGCCGGATCGTGTGCCCGGACGTCGCGAGCAGGTTGCCCGAGGTCCCGGCTCGGGCGAAGGCCGAGGTCGATCGGAACCTGGCACTGCTGGGCACGCAGATCGCGGAAGCGGACCGGCGGCTGAGTACCTCGCGAGGTGAGGGTGGGCCGAACTTCGTGCAGAACGCGATCCTCGGGCCGCTGGCGGACAAGCGCACGGCCACGATCGACCGGATCGCCATCGCGATCGGGCGGGTGGCGGCGAAACCGCAGGGCCTCGGCGCCCTCGCGCCCTGCTCGGCGCGGTGATCTCCAGGCCGCCGGCGCGAACCGGAGCCAGTGAGTCCGGCTCCGCCGCGCGTTCGAACCGGCGGCCCGGCCCGTGACCCGACTGTGACTGAAAGTCCTCTTGACCCTGTCCGTGTTATCGCTAACACTTGCGGCACTCGTCACCCGGCGAGGGCTGCGATAGGAGACAGGCGATGGCACGCGACACCGTCGGCGAGGAGAGCAAGGTGCCCGCGGGCAAGCAGGCGAGCCTCACCGACGTCGCCGCGCTCGCCGGCGTTTCGCATATGACGGTCTCCCGGGTCATCAATGGCACCGGCCCGGTCCGCGCCGAGACCCGCGTCCGGGTCAACGCCGCGATCGAGCAACTCGACTATAGGCCGAACTCGGTCGCCCGCGCACTGGTCACCGGCCGCTCGGGCACGCTCGGCGTGGTCGCGCTGGAGGCCAACCTCTACGGCCCGGCCAGCACCTTGAGCGGAATCGAGCACGCCGCCCGCGAAGCAGGCTACGCGACGACCATAACCAGCATCAGCCGTCCCGGCCGGTCGTCCATCACCGACGCGGTGGAGCGGCTGCGGCGTCAGGCCGTCGAAGGCATCGTCGTCATCGCTCCGCACGTCACCGCCGGACGCGCTCTCGAAGCGGCGCCCAGCGACGTACCGCTCGTCGCGGTCGGCGGCGGGAAGGACGCGCCGGTGCCGGTGATCTCGGTCGACCAGTACGACGGCGCCCGCCGGGCGACCGAACATCTTCTCGGGCTGGGGCACGAGACCGTCTGGCATGTGGCCGGACCGGAAGACTGGCTGGAGGCACTCGACCGCGAGCGTGGCTGGCGGGAGACCCTGCAGCGGCGCGGCGCGCGGATCCCGCCCGTCGTGCGAGGCGACTGGAGCGCGCGTTCCGGATACGCGGCGGGGCGATCCCTCGTCGGGGAAAAGGGACTGAACGCGGTGTTCGTGGCCAACGACCAGATGGCACTCGGCTTTCTCCGCGCCTGCACCGAGGCTGGAGTGAACGTGCCGGGCGAAGTGCGGATCGTCGGTTTCGACGACGTGCCGGAGGCGGCCTACTACACGCCGCCGCTGACCACGGTGCGGCAGGACTTCGTCGAAGTCGGCAGGCGCACGTTCGACCTTCTCCGCCGCCGGATGAACGGCGGCGAAGAACGGGCCCGTGATCTGGTGTCGCCCGAATTGATCGTGCGGGAGAGCACCGGCATGTCGTAGTGCCGGTGGCGGTTCCCGCCGTGGCTTCACCCTCGAATGTTAACGCTAACTCAAATGATCAGTGCGGATCTAGGAGTCGATGTGGCAAGAAAACCGTGGACGGCGATCGTGGCCGGTGTGGCCGGGATGCTCGTGCTCACCGCTTGTGGCGGTGGCGGCGGAACGGGTGACGGCGGCGGCGCCATCACCCTCGGGTTCGCCCAGGTGGGCGCGGAAAGCGGCTGGCGCACCGCGAACACCAAGTCGATCCAGGAATCCGCGAAAGCGGCCGGGATCGAGCTGAAGTTCTCCGACGCGCAGCAGAAGCAGGAGAACCAGATCACCGCGATCCGGTCCTACATCCAGCAGAAGGTCAAGGTGATCGCCTTCTCGCCGGTCGTCGAGTCCGGCTGGGACACCGTGCTCAAGGAGGCGAAGACGGCGAACATCCCGGTGATCCTCACCGACCGGGCCGTCGACTCCCAGGACAAGACGCTCTACAAGACCTTCCTCGGTTCGGACTTCGTCGCCGAGGGCAAGAAGGCGGGCGAGTGGCTCGCGAAGGAGTACGGCTCGGCCGCCGGCGACGTGAACATCGTCGAGCTCCAGGGCACCACCGGCTCCGCGCCGGCGAACGACCGCAAGAAGGGTTTCGCCGACGTCATCGCGTCGAACCCCAAGTTCAAGGTCGTCGCGTCGCAGACCGGTGAGTTCACCCGCGCCAAGGGCAAGGAGGTCATGGAGGCCTTCCTGAAGTCCCAGCCCAAGATCGACGTGCTGTACGCGCACAACGACGACATGGCGCTCGGTGCCATCGAAGCGATCCAGGCGGCCGGGAAGGTGCCCGGCAAGGACATCAAGATCGTCTCGGTCGACGGCGTCCGCGACGCGTTGCAGGCACTGGCCGACGGCAAGATCAACCACGTCGTCGAATGCAACCCGCTGCTCGGCCCGCAGCTGATGGACCTGGTCAAGAAGGTCGCCGCCGGTGAGCAGGTGCCGCCGCGCATCGAGACCGCCGAGACCGAGTTCGACCAGGCGGCCGCCAAGGCCGCGCTGCCGCAGCGCCAGTACTGATCTCCCGCCCGCGTCCCCCCGAAACAAGGTCAGCGATGACAGAACCCCCTGCGATTCTGCGGATGAGCCACATCCGGAAGGAATTCCCCGGTGTGGTCGCCCTCGACGACGTCTCCTTCCGGATGTTCCCCGGTGAGGTGCACGCGCTGATGGGTGAGAACGGTGCCGGCAAGTCCACCCTGATCAAGGTGCTCACCGGCGTCTACGGGGTGGACGCGGGCACGATCGAACTCGCCGGGAATCCGGTCGCGTTCAGCGGTCCGGGGGAGGCGCAGCGATCCGGCGTCAGCACCGTGTACCAGGAAGTGAACCTCTGCCCGAACCTGTCGGTGGCGGAGAACATCTGCCTCGGCAAGGAGCCGCGACGGCGCGGCCGCATCGACTGGCGCGAGATGCGCCGCCGGGCGGCCGCGCTGCTGGCCAGGCTGGACGTCGAAGTGGACGTATCGGCCGAACTGGGCCGTTGTTCGATCGCGGTGCAGCAGCTGGTCGCGATCGCCAGGGCGCTCGACGTCGACGCCCGCGTCCTCATTCTCGACGAGCCGACGTCCAGTTTGGACGCCGGCGAGGTCGAGCAGCTGCTGAACGTGGTGCGGTCGCTGCGGGAACAGGGGATGGCGATCCTGTTCGTCTCCCACTTCATCGAGCAGGTCTTCGCCGTCGCGGACCGGATGACGGTGCTGCGCAACGGCAAGCTCATCGGCGAGTACCGCACCGAGGAGATCACCCCGGTCGACCTGGTGACCAGGATGATCGGCAAGGAACTCGAGGCACTCGAAGACATCGAGGACGCGGGCCACAGCCGGTCCGAGGTGGCGGGCGCCCCGGTGTTCCTCGAAGCGGACGGGGTGGGGCGCAAGGGCGGTGTCGCCCCGTTCTCACTCGACATCCGCGAGGGCGAGGTCATCGGCCTGGCGGGTTTGCTCGGCTCCGGCCGTACCGAACTGGCCAGGCTGCTGTTCGGCGCCGACCACTCGGACAGCGGTTCGGTACGGATCAACGGCGAACCGGTTTCGCTGAAGACCCCTCGTTCCGGCCTCGACCGGCGGATCGCGTTCTGTTCGGAGAACCGCAAGACCGAAGGCCTCGTCGAGGAACTCACGGTGCGCGAGAACATCGTGCTGGCGCTGCAGGCCTCCCGCGGCTGGGCTCGGCCGATCTCGCGGCGGCGGCAGGACGAGATCGCCGAGCGCTACATCAAGGCGCTCGACATCCGTCCCGCCAACGCCGAGGCGAAGGTCGGGGACCTCAGTGGTGGTAACCAGCAGAAGGTGCTCCTCGCGCGCTGGCTCATCACCGAACCGCGGCTGCTGATCCTCGACGAACCGACCCGGGGCATCGACATCGGCGCCAAGACGGAGATCCAGCGGCTCGTCACGCAGCTTTCGGGTGAGGGCATGGCCGTGGTGTTCATCTCCGCCGAACTCGAAGAAGTCCTCCGGCTCAGCCACCGCGTCGCCGTGTTGCGCGACCGGGCGGTGGTCGCGGTGCTGGACAACGAATCCCTGACCGCCGAACGGGTCATGGCGACAATGGCGGAAGGAGTCGGCCGATGAAGGCACTGACCGGACATCGGTTGTTCTGGCCCGTGGTCGCGCTGCTGGCGTTGCTGCTGGGCGATCTCATCGCCCAGCCGTCGTTCTTCGCACTCGAACTGCGCGACGGGCATCTCTACGGGAACCTGATCGACATCCTGAAGAACGGCGCGCCGCTGATCCTCATCGCGATCGGGATGACCCTGGTGGTGGCGACGCGGGGGATCGACCTCTCCGTCGGCGCCGTCGTCGCGATCAGCGGGGCGCTCGCGTGCCTGCACATCAGCGGACTCGGTGATCAGAACAGTCTCGGCGGGACCCTCGCCGCGGTAGGGATGGCGCTCGGGCTGGCCGTCGCGCTCGGCGCGTGGAACGGCTGGCTGGTGGCGGTGCTGGGTATCCAGCCGATCATCGCGACGCTGATCCTCATGGTCGCCGGGCGCGGGATCGCGCAGCTCATCACCGGCGGCCAGATCATCACCGTCAACGCCCGGCCGTACGAGTGGATCGGCAGCGGGTTCGTCTTCGGCCTGCCGAGCGCGATCCTCCTCGCGCTGGCGGTGTTCGCCATCGCCGCGGTGCTGGTGCGCCGCTCGGCGCTGGGGCTGCTGGTCGAATCCGTCGGTGGCAACCCCGAGGCCGGCAGGCTCGCCGGCCTGCGGTCGGCACGGCTGATCTGGCTCACCTACGTCTTCTGCGCGCTCTGCGCCGGGATCGCCGGGCTGATGATCAGCGCGAACGTGCACAGCGCCGACGGCAACAACGCCGGGCAGTTCATCGAACTCGACGCGATCCTCGCCATCGTCATCGGCGGTACGCAGCTGACCGGCGGCCGGTTCTCGCTCACCGGATCGGTGATCGGCGCGCTGCTCATCCAGACGCTGACCACCACCGTCTACGCGCTCGGCATCGCGCCGCAGGCGATCATGCTGTTCAAGGCGCTGGTCGTGCTGGTGGTCTGCCTGCTGCAGTCGCCGGTGTTCCGCAAAAAGTTCGGCAGGCGGCGGAAGCCGCCGCCACCGGCGCCAGTCGTCGCGCCGGAGAAGGTGGAGGCCGGGGTATGACCACCATGCTGAACCGTGTCAAGGGTTACCGGCCGCAACGGCGGCACCTCCCGATCCTGGCGACGATGGCGATGCTCGTCGGCGCCTACGTCTACGGCGCCTCCAGCTACACGGCGTTCGGATCCGGCCAGGTCGTGCTCGACCTGTTCATCAACAACGCCTTCCTGCTGGTGGTCGCCGTCGGGATGACGTTCGTGATCCTCACCGGCGGGATCGACCTGTCCGTCGGCTCGGTGGTCGCGCTGTCCACAGTGGTCTCCGCCGACCTGCTGCAGAACCAGTCCTGGCCGGTGTACGCGGTGATCCCGGCGGTACTGGTGATCGGCGCGGCGCTCGGTTTCGGGATGGGCGTGCTGGTCCACGTCTTCGAGATCCAGCCGTTCATCGCGACCCTGATCGGGATGTTCTTCGCCAGGGGGCTCTGCTACACGATCAGCACCCAGGCGTACTCGATCGACAACGCCACCGTCGCGGAACTCGCACAGACGCAGATCCCGCTGGGCCCTGAACTGCACATCTCGATCGGCGTGGTCGTCGCGCTCGTGGTGGTCGCCATCGCGGCGTATGTCCTTTACGGAACGCGGTTCGGCCGGACGGTGTACGCGATCGGCGGCAACCCGAAGTCCGCGCTGCTGATGGGGCTGAACGTGGGCCGCACGAGGATCGCGGTGTACACGCTCAGCGGATTCTGCTCGGCGCTCGGCGGTCTGCTCCTGGTGCTGTACAAGTCCTCCGGTGACCCGCTGAACGGGGTCGGGCTGGAGCTGACCGCGATCGCGGCGGTCGTCATCGGCGGCACGCTGCTGACCGGCGGTTCCGGCTACGTCCTCGGCACGGTGCTCGGGATCATGGTGCTGGGCATCATCCAGACGCTGATCACCTTCGACGGCACGCTCAACTCCTGGTGGACCTCGATCATCACGGGAGCACTGCTGTTCGCCTTCATCGTCCTGCAACGGCTCGCCGGGAGGCGGGCGACGTAAAACCGCGCACCGCTGTTCGCGGTGGCCTCCGACCAAGATTGTGAACGCTAACATTGCAGGAGAAGAAGTGAGTACAGGGGAACCGCTGGTCGTCGGCGTCGACTTCGGGACGCTGTCCGGCCGGGCCGTGGTGGTCCGGGTCCGCGACGGCGCGGAACTGGGCAGCGCGGTTTCGGAGTACCGCCACGGCGTGATCGACCGGATCCTGCCGGAGACGGGACAGGGCCTGCCGCCGGACTGGGCGCTGCAGGTGCCGTCGGATTACGTCGACGTCCTGCGCACCGCCGTGCCGGAGGCGATCCGTGCCGCCGGAGTGGATCCGGCCGACGTCATCGGCATCGGGACCGACTTCACCGCTTGCACCATGGTGCCGACCACGGCCGAGGGCACACCGCTGTGCGAACTGCCGGAGTTCGCCGGTGAACCGCACGCCTACGTGAAGCTGTGGCGGCACCATTCCGCGCAGCCGCAGGCGGACCGGATCAACGCGCTGGCCCGCGAGCGCGGCGAGTCCTGGCTGCCGCGCTACGGCGGGCTGATCTCCTCGGAGTGGGAGTTCGCCAAGGCGCTGGAAGTCTTCGAAGAGGCCCCCGGGGTGTACTCGCGGATGCGGCACTGGGTCGAAGCCGCGGACTGGATCGTCTGGCAGCTCACCGGCACCTACGTCCGCAACGCCTGCACCGCGGGCTACAAGGGCATCCTGCAGGACGGCCGGTACCCGGGCGTCGGGTTCCTCGAAGCACTCGCCCCCGGTTTCGGGTCCTTTGTGGACGACAAGCTCATGCACCCGCTGGGCGCGCTCGGCGCCAAGGCCGGGAGCCTGAGCGCGCAGGCCGCGGAGTGGACCGGGCTGCCCGAGGGGATCGCGGTCGCCGTCGGGAACGTCGACGCGCATGTGACCGCGCCCGCGGTCCAGGCCGTCGCGCCCGGCCAGATGGTCGCGATCATGGGCACCTCCACCTGTCACGTGATGAACGGCGCCGAACTGCGCGAGGTGCCGGGCATGTGCGGCGTCGTCGAAGGCGGGATCGTGGCGGGGCAGTGGGGCTACGAGGCCGGGCAGAGCGGCGTCGGCGACATCTTCGGCTGGTTCGTCGAACACGGCGTCCCAGCGTCCTATGTGTACGACGCCCAGGAAGCGGGCATCTCCGTCCACGAGCTGCTGACCCGGCTCGCCGCGGCGCAGGAGATCGGCGAGCACGGTCTCATCGCACTGGACTGGCACAGCGGGAACCGTTCGGTTCTGGTCGACCACGAACTCTCCGGGGTGATCGTCGGGCAGACGCTGGCGACCCGCGCCGAGGACACCTACCGGGCACTGCTGGAAGCCACCGCGTTCGGCACCAGGACCATCGTCGAGACCTTCGAACGGGCGGGTGTCCCCGTCACGGAACTGATCGTCGCCGGCGGCCTGGTCAAGAACGAGCTGCTGATGCAGATCTACGCCGACGTCACGAACCTGCCGCTCTCGGTGGCGGGATCGGCGCAGAGCCCTGCGCTCGGCTCGGCGATCCACGCCGCCGTCGCCGCGGGCGCGCATCCGGACGTCCCCGCCGCCGCGGCCGAGATGGGTTCGGTCCGCCGCGCCGTCTACCGGCCGATCGCCGAGAACGTCAAGGCCTACGACGACCTCTACGCCGAGTACGCCGCGCTGCACGACTACTTCGGCCGCGGCGCCAACGACGTCATGCACCGCCTCGCCGCCCGCCGCCGCGCGATCGCGTCCGCCCGGAAAGGACAGCAACGATGAGCCTTGCCGCCGAGATCACGGACACCTTCGAGGAACTGCGCGACACCGTCGCCCGGTTGCACAGCGAACTGACCAGGTACGAACTGGTCATCTGGACCGCGGGCAACGTGTCGGCACGGGTCCCCGGCCACGACCTGATGGTGATCAAACCGTCCGGTGTGTCCTACGACGCGCTGAACGCCGACACGATGGTCGTCACCGACCTGCACGGCGAGGTCGTCCACGGTGAGCTCGCGCCCTCGTCGGACACCGCCGCGCACGCCTACGTCTACCGGCACATGCCGGAGGTCGGCGGTGTCGTCCACACACATTCGACCTACGCCACCGCCTGGGCGGCGCGCGGGGAACCGATCCCGTGCGTGCTCACGATGATCGCCGACGAGTTCGGCGGGGAGATCCCGGTCGGGCCGTTCGCGCTGATCGGGGACGACTCGATCGGCCGGGGCATCGTCGAGACGCTCCGGTCCAGCCGGTCGCCCGCGGTACTGATGCGCAACCACGGGCCGTTCACCGTGGGCCGGACCGCCAAGGACGCGGTCAAGGCCGCAGTGATGGTCGAAGACGTCGCCAGGACCGTCCACATCGCCTCCGCGCTCGGGAAACCGGAGCCACTGTCCGAAGAGGACATCGATCGGCTGTACGCGCGCTACCAGAACGTCTACGGCCAGCAGGGAGAGAAGTGAGTACACAGCGGAAGACCGAGGTCTGGTTCCTCACCGGGAGCCAGGCGCTCTACGGCGAGGAGACCCTGGAGCAGGTCGCGGGCCAGTCGTTGCAGATCCAGAGGATGCTGGCAGACGCCGGCCGGATCTCGGCCGAGATCGTCGCGAAGCCGGTGCTCACCGAGCCGTCGGCGATTCGGCGGGTGATGCTCGACGCGAACGCGGACGACACCTGTGTCGGCGTGATCGCCTGGATGCACACGTTCTCACCGGCCAAGATGTGGATCACCGGACTGGACGCGTTGCGGAAACCGTTGCTGCATCTGCACACCCAGCTCAACGAAGCACTGCCGTGGCAGTCCATCGACATGGACTTCATGAACCTGAACCAGGCCGCGCACGGCGACCGCGAGTTCGGCTACATCCAGACCCGCCTCGGCGTGCCGCGCAAGACCATCGCGGGGCACGCGGCGGATCCGGCGGTGGTGCGGCGGATCGACGCGTGGGTCCGCGCGGCCATCGGACGCCAGACGCTCGGCTCGCTCAAGCTCGCGCGCTTCGGTGACAACATGCGCGACGTCGCGGTCACCGACGGGGACAAGGTCGAGGCGGAACTCAAGCTCGGCGTCTCCGTGAACACCTACGGCGTCAACGAACTCGTCGCACTGGTCGACGCGGTCCCGGACGCCGAGGTCGACAAGCTGGTGGCGGAGTACGCCGACTCGTACGCACTCGCGCCGGAGCTGGCGAAGGGCGCGGAGCGGCACGAATCCCTGCGCTACGCGGCTCGTATCGAACAGGGCCTGCGCACTTTCCTCACCAGTGGCGGTTTCGGTGCCTTCACCACGAACTTCGAGGACCTCGGCGGTCTCCGTCAGCTTCCCGGTCTTGCCGTGCAGCGCCTCATGGCCGACGGTTACGGCTTCGGCGGCGAGGGCGACTGGAAGACGTCCGCGCTGCTGACCGCGGTGAAGGCGATGGGCCGTGATTCCGCGCTCGGAACGTCCTTCATGGAGGACTACACCTACCACTTCGGCCCTGGCGAACCGAAGATCCTCGGCGCGCACATGCTCGAGGTCTGCCCGAGCATCGCCGCCGCCCGTCCGTCGTGCGAGATCCACCCGCTCGGCATCGGCGGCCGCGAGGATCCGGTCCGGCTGGTGTTCGACGCCGCTCCCGGTGACGCCGTGGTGATCGGCATGGCCGACCTCGGCGACCGGTTCCGCCTGGTGGCCAACGAGGTCGAGGTCGTCGCGCCGGACGAACCGCTGCCGAACCTGCCGGTCGCCCGCGCGGTGTGGAAGCCGGCGCCGTCGCTCGCGACGTCGGCGGAGGCCTGGATCACCGCGGGCGGGCCACACCACACGGTGCTCACCCAGGCGGTCGGCGCGGAATCGATCCGCGATCTGGCCACCATGCTCGAAGTCGAACTGCTGGTCATCGACCAGACGACGACGCCGGAGTCGATCGCGGACCGGATGCGCTGGAACCAGGCGTACTACCGGCTCGCACAAGGTTTCTGAGCGGTCCCCACCGGAGGAGAAGGAACAATGAAGTTCACGAAACTGGCCACTTTGGCCATGGCGATCGGCGTCGGAGCGGCGCTGACCGCCTGCGGTTCGAGTGAGAAGACGGGAGAGCAGCAGCAGGCCGCGGGCGCGGGTGCCGCGGGTGGCCTCGTCGGCGTCACCATGCCGACGAAATCGTCGGAGCGCTGGATCCACGACGGCGACAACATCAAGGCGGCGCTGGAGAAGCTGGGTTACCAGGTCGACCTGCAGTACGCAGAGGACGACATCCCCACCCAGGTCAACCAGATCGAGAACCAGATCACCAAGGGCGCGAAGCTGCTCGTGATCGCCTCGATCGACGGCACCGCGATCACCACGCAGCTGCAGGAGGCCGCGGACAAGAAGATCCCGGTCATCGCCTACGACCGGCTGATCCGCAACACCCCCAACGTCGACTACTACGCGACCTTCGACAACTTCAAGGTCGGCGTGCAGCAGGCGACGTCGTTGCTCACCGGGCTGAAGGTGCTCAAGGAGGACGGTTCCCCCGGCGAGGGCAAGGGCCCGTTCAACGTCGAGCTGTTCGCCGGTTCGCCGGACGACAACAACGCGACGTTCTTCTTCAACGGCGCCATGTCGGTGCTGAAGCCGTACCTGGACAACGGGACGCTGGTCGTCAAGAGCGGCCAGACCGCGTTCAACGTCGCGGCGATCCTGCGCTGGCAGGCGGCGACCGCGCAGCGGCGCATGGAAGACCTGCTGACGAAGACCTACAGCTCGGGCGACAAGGTGCAGGGCGTGCTCTCGCCGTATGACGGGCTCTCCATCGGCATCCTCTCGGCGCTCAAGAGCAACGGCTACGGCACGCCGGGTCAGCCGTACCCGGTCGTCACCGGGCAGGACGCCGAGGTCGCGTCGGTGAAGTCCATCATCGCGAACGAGCAGTACTCGACCATCTTCAAGGACACCCGCAAGCTCGCCGACACCACGGTCAAGATGGCCGACGCGGTGCTCAAGGGCGGCAAGGCCGAGGTCAACAACACGAAGGACTACAACAACGGCCAGAAGGTCGTCCCGGCGTTCCTGCTGGATTCGGTGATCCTGAACAAGGGGAACTACCAGAAGGAACTCATCGACTCGGGCTACTACAAAGCGGAACAGCTGAGGTAGTGGAAGTGACCGACGAAATCCTTCGGATGCGGGGGATCACCAAAACCTTCCCCGGGGTCAAGGCACTGCAGGACGTGAACCTGTCGGTGCGGCGGGGTGAGATCCACGCGATCTGCGGTGAGAACGGCGCGGGCAAGTCCACGCTGATGAAGGTGCTCTCGGGCGTGTACGCGCACGGCTCGTACGAAGGCGAGATCGTCTTCGACGGCGAGCCGTGCGCGTTCTCCGCGATCCGCGACAGCGAACGCCGCGGCATCGTGATCATCCATCAGGAACTCGCCCTCTGCCAGCAGTTGTCGATCGCGGAGAACATCTTCCTCGGCAACGAGAAGGCACGCGGCGGCCTGATCGACTGGAACCGGACCAACCACGAGGCAGGCGAGCTGATGAAGCGGGTCGGTCTCCGGGAGAACCCGGTGACGCCGGTGCTCGACATCGGTGTCGGCAAACAGCAGCTGGTCGAGATCGCCAAGGCACTGTCCAAAAAGGTCAAGCTCCTCATCCTCGACGAGCCGACGGCCGCGCTGAACGACGACGACTCGGCGCATCTGCTCGATCTGCTGCGAGAACTGCGTGACGACGGCGTCACCTGCGTCATGATCTCGCACAAGCTCAACGAGATCGCCGCGATCGCCGACTCGATCACCATCCTGCGCGACGGGAAGACGATCGAGACCCTCGACGCGGCCAGCGTGACCGAAGACCGGATCATCTCCGGGATGGTCGGCCGGAAGCTGGAGAACCGGTTCCCCCCGAGGGAACCGCGGATCGGCGACGAAGTGCTCCGGATCGAGGACTGGACCGTGCACAGCCCCACCCAGCGTGGCCGGGTGGTGGTCTCCGGCGCGAACCTGAAGTTGCGCCGTGGCGAGATCGTCGGGCTCGCGGGACTCATGGGCGCCGGCCGGACCGAACTCGCGATGAGCGTGTTCGGGCGGTCGTACGGCAAGGACATCTCCGGCCGTCTGTTCAAGGACGGCAAGGAGATCGAAGCGCGGACCGTCGGAGAGGCCATCGAGCACGGGATCGCCTACGCCACCGAGGACCGCAAACGTTACGGGCTGAACCTCATCGAGGACATCCAGCGCAACGTCTCCGGAGCCGCGCTCGGCAAGATCGCGCGTCGCGGCTGGGTGGACTGGAACGAGGAACACCGTGTCGCGGAAGGCTTCCGCAAGAGCATGAACATCAAGGCCCCGAACGTGCAGAGCGTGACGGGCACGCTGTCCGGTGGCAACCAGCAGAAGGTCGTGCTGTCCAAATGGATCCTCACCGATCCGGACGTGCTGATCCTCGACGAGCCGACGCGCGGTATCGACGTCGGTGCGAAGTACGAGATCTACACGATCATCAACCGGCTGGCCGACGAAGGGAAGGCCGTGCTGGTCATCTCCTCCGAGCTGCCGGAGCTGATCGGGCTGTGCGACCGGATCTACGCGCTGTCGGCGGGCCGGATCACCGGTGAGGTCGGCCGGGAAGAGGCGACACAGGAGGTCCTGATGCGTGCCATGACCAGGGAACAGGAGTAACACCATGAGTACCGTCTCCGCCGGCACCGTCAGCGGTGCCCCGGAACGGAACGAAGACGCCCCGGCCAAAGCGCCGAGGCGAATCTCGTTCAACCCGCGTCAAAGCGGCATCTACGTCGCGTTCGCGCTGATCGTCGTGCTGTTCTCGTTCCTCACCGGCGGTGCGCTGCTGGAACCGCAGAACATCTCGAACCTGATCGTGCAGAACACCTACGTGCTGGTGCTCGCGATCGGCATGATCCTGATCATCATCGCCGGGCACATCGACCTGTCGGTCGGTTCGGTGGTGGCGCTGACCGGCGCGATCTCGGCCGTGCTGATGGTGAACCTCGGCATGGCATGGCCGTTGGCGCTGCTCATCACGCTGCTCGTCGGCGCGGCGATCGGGGCTTGGCAAGGATATTGGGTCGCCTACTTCGGCATTCCCGCGTTCATCGTGACGCTGGCGGGCATGCTGATCTTCCGCGCGTTGACCCTGACCGTACTGGGCAACCAGGGGATCGGCCCGTTCCCCGACGAGGTGCGGACGCTGGCGAACGGGTTCACCGGCGGCTATCTCGGCAACATCGGCCTCGGCCCGCTCGGCGGTGCCGATCTGGTGAGCCTCCTCGTCGGCGTGCTGGCGATCGCGGGCGCGGTCTTCTCGCAGTGGCGTAAGCGCACGGCGCGGATCAACTACCTCCAAGAGGTCGACCCGTTGCCGATGTTCCTGCTGAAGATGGTCGCCGCTGCCGCCGTCGTGCTGTTCGTGGTGGTCCAGCTGGCGCGGTACAAGAACCTGCCGTGGGTGCTGATCCTGCTGTCGGTACTGGTGATCGGGTATTCGCTGGTGACGACGCGGGCGGTGTTCGGCCGCCACATCTACGCCATCGGCGGGAACCTCCAGGCGGCGACGCTGTCCGGGGTGAAGGTCAAAGCGGTCACGTTCTGGATCTTCGTCAACATGGGCGTGCTGGCCGCGCTCGCCGGCATCATCGTGGCCGGACGGCTCAACCAGGCCGGTCCGACCGCGGGCAACATGTTCGAACTCGACGCCATCGCCGCGGCCTTCATCGGCGGCGCCGCCGTTCAGGGCGGGGTCGGCAAGGTGGTCGGCGCGATCACCGGCGGCCTGATCATGGGCGTCATCAACAACGGGATGTCCCTCATCGGCGCGCCGACCGAGAGCGTGAACCTGGTCAAGGGGTTCGTGCTGCTCGCCGCCGTCGCCTACGACATCTGGACCAAACGACGGGCCCGTACCGCCGCCTGACGGCGTGGGTGTTCCGGGCCGCTCCGGCGACCCGGGACACCCACGCCGTACCGAACCTCAGGAGACTTCAGTGTCGAAGCGCCTGTTCTTCGTTCTAGCGTCCGCTTTACTTCTCACGGCAGGTGTCCCGGCGGCCGCGGAGGCGGCTTCGAGCGGGACGTTCTCCGTTCTCACCTACAACATCGCGGGCCTGCCCGAGTCCCTCTCGAGCGCGCCGACGCCCCGGGAACCGGCCACGAGGGCGATCGGCGGCCGGATCGGCCCCTACGACGTCGTGCACGTCCAGGAGGATTTCAACTACCACGCCACGCTCTACGCCGCCGACGGCCATCCTCATCGGACGCCGACCAGCGGTGGCGCCGGTTTCGGCAGTGGCCTCAACACGCTGTCGGGGATCCCTTACGACGTCGACGACTTCGAACGCGTCAAATGGGACTCGTGCCAGTTCGACTCCGGCGATTGCCTCACGCCGAAGGGGTTCACCTTCATGCGGGTCCGGCTCGCCGAGGGTGTGTTCACCGATTTCTACAACCTCCACACCAACGCCGGGACCAATGACGGTGATCTGAAGTCGAGGGCGGCCAACCTCAGGCAGCTGACGGCGTTCATGAAGACCCGGTCGGCGGGGAACGCCGTCGTGGTCATGGGCGACACCAACACCCGCTACACCAGGACGGGCGACACGATCGCGACGTTCGCGGCCGACAACGGCCTGACCGACGCCTGGGTCCAGCTGGTCCGCGGCGGGACCGCGCCCGCGCAGGGCAGCCCCGCGCTGGTGTGCGACCCGGCGGCGGTGACGAACGACTGCGAGGTCGTCGACAAGATCCTTTACCGGGGCAGCAAGCTCGTGAGCCTCGAAGCGACCTCCTACGCCAACGAGCACGCCAAGTTCCTCGACGAATCAGGCGCGATGCTGTCGGATCATTCCCCGATCGCCACCGCCTTCACCTGGCGCCAGAACGCGGATTTCCTGCCGACCGATCAGTTCGGCGGCCCGCATGGCTCCTCCTTCACCGACATCGACGCGATCCCCGCCGGGGCCGGTGTCCGCTCGCTGTCCCTACGCGGTGGCTCCCGGGTGGACAACATCGGCCTCACCCTCGCCAACGGGACCACGCTGTCCCACGGCGGGAGCGGGGGAACCGCCGTCACCTTGACCCTGGCGAACGGCGAACACCTCACCTCCGCGACGCTCTGCCGGGGCAAGCACGACAACACCACCCGGATCTTCTCGGCCACGTTCACCACCGACCGCGGCAGGACGTTGTCGGCCGGGACCGCGACGTCGGACTGCGTGACCCGAGCCGCGGTGCCGGGCTGGCAGATCGCGGGATTCCACGGCCGGGCCGGGGACGAGGTCGACAAGATCGGCTTCATCCGGACCCGGATCTGACCCGGACCCGAAACGAACCACGACCATCGCGAAGGTGCGAAAGGAAGTGCTGTGCGCAGGAGAATCGTCCGGCTGGGTGCGCTGACGTCCATCATGGCCGTGGGGATCGGAGTTCCCGTCCCCGCCGCCTCGGGCCAGACACCGATGACCGACTACACGCTCGCCGTCGACGCGGCGGGCCGGGGCGCCACGATCGACCGTTCGATGTACGGCGTCTTCTTCGAGGACATCAACCGTGCCGCGGACGGCGGGCTGTACGCCGAACTCGTCCAGAACCGGTCCTTCGAATACGACAAGGCCGACAACGCGTCCTACACCCCACTGACGTCCTGGGCACCGACGTCACTCGGCGGGGGGACCGGTACGGCGCAGGTCGCCGACGACGCCCAGCGGCTCAACGAGCGGAACCGGCGCTACCTCCGGCTCGACCTTTCCAGTGGTGAGTACGGCGTCGCGAACTCCGGCTACAACTCGGGGATCCGTGTCGAAAGGGGCAAGCAGTACGACTTCTCGGTGTTCGCCCGGTCCGATCGGGCGGCGGGGACGCCGCTCACGGTGGCCGTCACCGACCCCGCCGGGAAAGCGCTTGCCGACCCGCTGCGGGTCCAGGTTCGCGGCGACGGCTGGGTGAAGTACTCGGGTGCGGTCCGGGCGAGGGAGTCGAGTGCGCTCGGCAGGCTCGCGCTGACCGCGTCCGGCGGCGGGACACTGCGGCTCGACATGGTGTCGCTGTTCCCTCACGACACCTACAAGAACCGGCCCAACGGGATGCGGGCCGACCTCGCGGAGAAGATCGCCGCGCTCAAGCCCGGTTTCGTGCGGTTCCCCGGCGGCTGCCTGGTCAACACCGGCAGCCATCGGGGTTACGAGGCACCGGACTGGGAGCGTAAGCGCTCGTACCAGTGGAAGGACACGATCGGGCCGGTCGAGCAGCGGGCCACGAACGCGAACTTCTGGGGCTATAACCAGTCCTACGGCATCGGCTACTACGAGTACTTCCAGTTCTCCGAGGACATCGGCGCGATGCCGCTGCCGGTGGTGCCCGCGCTGGTCACCGGCTGCGGCCAGAACCGGGCCACCGACGATCCCGCGTTGCTGCGGCGGCACATCCAGGACACCCTCGACCTGATCGAGTTCGCCAACGGCCCGGTCACCTCGACCTGGGGCAAGAAACGGGCCGAGATGGGGCATCCTGCGCCGTTCAACCTGACGCACCTCGGCGTCGGCAACGAAGAGAATCTGCCGGACGAGTTCTTCGCGCGGTTCTCGGAATTCCGCAAGGCGATCGCGGCGAAGTACCCGAACATCACGGTGATCAGCAACTCCGGTCCGGACGACACAGGGGGCACCTTCGACAGGCTGTGGCAGCTGAACCGCGACGCGAAGGTCTCGATGGTCGACGAGCACTACTACAACAGCCCGCAATGGTTCCTGCAGAACAACCAGCGCTACGACACCTACGACCGCAACGGTCCCAAGGTGTTCCTCGGCGAGTACGCGTCGCTGGACAACAAGTTCGGCAACGCGCTGGCCGAGGCGGCGTACATGACGGGGCTGGAGCGCAACGCCGACGTCGTCAAACTCGCGTCGTACGCGCCGCTGCTGGCGAACACCGACTACGTGCAGTGGAAACCGGACATGATCTGGTTCGACAACCAGCGCTCGTGGGGATCGGCCAGCTACGAGACGCAGAAGCTGTTCATGACCAACGCCGGTGACCACGTCGTGCCCAGCAAGGCCTCCTCGACGCCGTCGACGGTGGCCCCGATCTCGGGTGCGATCGGGCTGTCGACCTGGGCCACGAGCGCGGCCTACGACGACGTCAAGGTCACGTCGGCCGAGGGCGCGCAACTGTTCTCCGACGACTTCTCCGGTGACGATTCACGCTGGTCGAAGGTGGCCGGACGCGGTTTGTGGGCGGTGTCGAACGGCGCGTACGTCCAGTCCGATCCGGCCGCGGAGAACACGCTGGTGACCGCGGGTGATCCGGCGTGGAGCAATTACGACTTCTCGGTGAAGGCGACCAAGACCGCCGGGCGGGAA
The DNA here is from genome assembly GCF_055575975.1 of Amycolatopsis sp. NPDC033938. Classification (NCBI taxonomy): domain Bacteria; kingdom Bacillati; phylum Actinomycetota; class Actinomycetes; order Pseudonocardiales; family Pseudonocardiaceae; genus Amycolatopsis; species Amycolatopsis sp. NPDC033938. Next base: position 146,868 of record NZ_JBVIRO010000018.1, on the reverse strand, counting down.
GGGTTCCTCGTCGCGTTCGGGGTGAAGGACACCGGCAACAACTACTGGTGGAACCTCGGCGGCTGGAACAACACCGTCTCCGCCGTCGAGAAGGCCGAGGGCGGCGCCAAGCAGACGCTGTTCCAGAACGACACCAAGATCGAGACCGGCCGTCAGTACGACCTGCGCGTCGAGGTCCGCGGCCGTCAGGTGACGTTGTTCCTCGACGGGCAGAAGTGGGGCTCCTTCACCGACGACAAGGTCGCCGAACCGTTCCGGCAGGTCGTCACCCGCGACCTGAAGACCGGCGAACTCGTGGTCAAGGTGGTCAACGTGCAGAACGCGGCCGCCCGCACCCGGGTCGACCTCGGCACCCGCGTCCAGCCGGGCTCCACGGCTCGCGTGACGACGTTGCAGGGTTCGCCCGACGACGTCAACACCGCCTTCGCCACGCCGATCGCGCCGCGCGAATCGCGGTTCACCGGGGTGGCGAACACCTTCAGCTACACCTTCCCGCCGAACTCCGTGACCTTCCTGCGTTTTCCGGCTCGAGTGAGGGGATGACCATGACCATCGACCGACGTGACCTGTTCAGAGCGGGTGGCGGGCTGCTGGCCGCCACCGCCGTGGGGACGCTGGCGCAGAACGCCGCCACCGCCACCGCCGCCGAAGCCACTGCCGGCCCGACCGCCGCGCCGACCCAGTTGACCACCCGGAACCCGCTGGTCGAGCAACGGGCCGACCCGTTCATCACCCGGCCGGTGAACGGGATGTACTACCTGACCGGCTCGGTGCCCGAATACGACCGCGTCGTCGTGCGCGGCGCCGCCACGATCGACGGACTGGCCACCGCCAAGGAGAAGACGGTCTGGCGGCGTCCGTCGTCCGGGAAGATGGGCGGGCACATCTGGGCGCCCGAACTGCACCGCATCGACGGCCGCTGGTACATCTACTTCGCCGCCGGGGACTCGGACAACGTGTTCCGCATCCGGACCTACGTGCTGGAGTCCACTTCGGATGATCCGCGTGCGGACACCTGGGTGCTGCGCGGGCAGATGGTGACCAAATGGGACACCTTCACCCTGGATTCGACGACGTTCGAGCACCGGGGCAAGCGGTACTTCGCCTGGGCGCAGAGCGAACCGGGCATCGAGACCAACAGCAATCTCTACCTCGCCGAGATGGCCTCACCGCTGGCACTCAAGGGCGATCCGGTGCGGCTCGCCGTGCCGACGTTGCCGTGGGAGATCCAAGGTTTCAAGGTCAACGAGGGCCCGGCCGTCATCATCCGCAACGGACGGGTTTTCATGACCTACTCGGCGAGCGCCACCGATGCCCGGTACTGCATGGGACTTCTCACCGCCGACGAGCGTTCGGACCTGCTCGATCCGAGGTCGTGGACGAAGTCGCCGCAGCCGGTCTTCACCACGAACGAGGCGACGCGGCAATACGGGCCGGGGCACAACTCGTTCACCGTCGCCGAGGATGGCCGGACCGACGTGCTCGTGTACCACGCCCGCGACTACCGGGACATCACCGGTGATCCGCTGTACGACCCGAACCGGCACACGCGTGTCCAGCGGCTGTACTGGAACAACGACGGCACCCCGAGTTTCGGTGTCCCGGTCGGCAAGGGCGGGCCATGCCTCCGGTTGTCCCCTTTGGACGCTCCGGCGTCCTATGTGCGGCACTACGAATACCGGCTGACGGTCGACGGCGACGTCCGGGAACTCGCCGACTCGCAGTTCCGGATCGTGGACGGCTTCCGCGGTGCCGGGACGGTGGCGCTGCAGTCGGTGAACTTCCCGGACCGGTACGTCCGGGTGGTCGACGGTGCGACCGTACGGATCGATCCGTACGACCAAAGCGACGCCTACGGCAGGGCGGCGAGCTTCACCCGGGTGCCGGGCCTGGCGGACTCGCAGGCGGTGTCGTTCCGTCTGCTCGGCGACTCGGCCACCTATTTGGCCCACGACAATGGAAGGATCTTGCCCTTCCGTCCCGGTGCCGGGGTACGAGATCGTCAACGGGTCAGCTATCGGCTCAGCTGAACTCTCTGGGAGGTTGAACGCAGTGCTGCGAACACGCCCCATTCTCGGGGTACTGGCGATGCTCGCCGGGACCCTCGTCGCGGCCGGATCACCGGCCATGGCCGAAGGCCCGCCCGATGTCTATTCCTACCTCGAAGATCCACGGAAGGTGTCCGAAGGGCAGGAACCAGCCCACGCCGACCTGCGTCCGTACGCGGACGTTTCCGCCGCCGCCCGCCGTGACGAACGCGGCCCGTACACGCTGTCGCTCGACGGCAAATGGCGGATAGCGATGGCGGACAATCCGGCGCAGGTCCCGGCGGGATTCCACGAAGACGGCTATGACGCGTCACGCTGGCGCGAGGTGTCCGTACCGCATACGTGGCAGACCGATGGCCTGGACCACCCGATCTTCCGCAACATCGCCACCGAGATCCAGCCGGACGACCCGCCGCGCGTCCCGCGTGACGTCAACCCGACCGGCGCCTACGTCCGGGACTTCCCGCTGCCCGCGGACTGGACCCAGCGCGAGACCTTCCTGCGCTTCGAGGGCGTCACTTCGGCGTACTTCGTCTGGGTCAACGGGAAGTACATCGGCTACGACCAGGGCGGGTACACGCCGGCGGAATTCGACATCTCGTCCGCGCTGCGGCCGGGACCGAACCGGATCGCCGTGCAGGTGCACCGCTGGAGCGCGGGTGCTTACCTGGAGGACGTCGACCAATGGCGGTATTCGGGCATCTTCCGCTCGGTGACCCTGCGTTCGACGCCGGGCACCTTCATTCAGGACGTCGGCCTGACCACGGATCTCGACGCGACCTACACCGATGCCACGCTGAAGGCCGCGGTCGAGGTCGCCACGAAGCCCGGTGGAACGACGGGTAAGCACCGTGTCGGCCTGAGCCTGCGTGACGCGGCGGGCAAGGAAGTCGGTAAGACCAGCGGGGACGTCGATCCCGGGGGAAAGACCGCGCTGACCCTGCCGGTGCGCGACCCGGCGAAGTGGACCGACGAGACGCCGAACCTGTACACGGCCGTCCTCACGCTGACCGCCCCCGATGGCCGGGTCACGCACGTCACCAGTGAGACCGTCGGGTTCCGCGAGATCGAGATCCGCGACAAACAATTGCTGGTCAACGGAAAGCGCTTACTGTTCAAGGGCGTCAACCGGGCGGAGACCGATCCCGACCACGGCAGGCATGTGCCGCGCCGGGCGCAGGAACGCGACGTCGCGCTGATGAAGCAGCTCAACGTCAACGCGGTCCGCACCTCGCACTACCCGTCGGATCCGTACTTCTACGAGCTGGCCGATCGGCACGGGATCTGGATCGACGACGAAATCGACATCGAGACCCACAACCACGAGAACTGCGCGAAGTACTGTCAGGCGAACGACCCGGCCTGGCGCGACGCGTTCTTCGACCGGATGATCGGCATGGTCGAACGCGACAAGAACCATCCGAGCGTCTTCCTCTGGGACACCGGTAACGAAGCGGGGCTCGGCGCTCACCATTTCGCGCTGGCCGAATGGCTGGACGCGAACGAGCCGACCCGGCCGATCTACCACCAGTCCAACAACCCGGACGGCGACGCTCCCTTCGCCGACGTCTGGGGGCCGCGGTATCCGTCTCCGGAGAAGTTCGCCGAGCAGGCCAAGAACACCACCAAACCGCTGATCTTCGGCGAGTACGCCCACGCGATGGGCAACAGCCTCGGCAACTTCCGTGAGTTCTGGGACACCATCCGTGCGAACCCCCAGACCCAGGGTGGGTTCATCTGGGACTGGGCGGAGCAGAACATCCGGCAGCCGATCCGGATCACCCCGGACTCGTCCGGCAACGACATCTCGGCGCACGTGAGCGGGAAGCCGGATCTGGTCGACGGGCATCGCGGCAAGGCGCTGGCACTGTCCGGATTGGACGATTTCGTCGAGGTCTACCGCGATCGGAAGCTCGACATCACCGGCAAGGCGCTGACGCTCGACGCGTGGGTGAAGCCGGGCAAGTGGACCGGAGACTTCCGCATCCTCGGCAAGGGCGACCACCAGTACGCGCTCAAGATGAAGACGCAGGACACCCTGGAGTTCTTCATCCACAGTGGAACGTGGCAGGCCGTCCAGGCCAAGGTGCCCGCGGACTTCTACGGCAACTGGCACCGGGTGAGCGGCACCTACGACGGCACGGCCCTGCGGTTGTACCTCGACGGCAAGGAGGTCGCGAACAAGCCGTTCACCGGCGCGATCGACACCTCGTCGGCCGAGGTCAACATCGGCCGCGATTTCGAAACGTCGTGGAACGACCCGTCCACGATCGGATGGATGGGACGCGGCGCCGTCGACGACGTCCGCATCTACGACAAGCCGCTTTCCGCCGCGGAGTTGTCCGGGACCACGCCGGTCGGCGGCGCGGTACTGGCGCTGGACTTCGACAGCGTCACCGATCGGGGAAGCCACCTCTCCTACGGATCCAGTCTGTCCGGTGTGGACGGTCTGATCGGGTCGGACCGTTCGGCGCAGCCGGAGACCGCGCAGATGGCGTGGGCACACCAGCCGATCCGCTTCGCCTACGACGGCGGCACACTGGCGGTGACCAACGAGCGGCAGTTCAAGGGCACTGACGAGCTGAACCTGCGGTGGCGGATCCAGGAAGGTTCCCGGATCGTCGCTCAGGGCGAGCGGCCGTTGCGCGTCGGTGCGGCGTCGACGGGGAAGATCTCCTTGCCGGTACCGGCGAATCCGGCCGATCGGGAGCGGTTCCTCACCGTCGAGGCGGTGACCACCCAGGGCGAGCCGATGCTCGCGCGGGGGCATGTCCTGGCGCACGACCAGTTCTCCATGGGCGGCAAGCGGATTCCGGGTCTGGACCGCTCACCGCTCGACGGGAAGTCCGTCGGCGTCGTCGAGGACGCGGCATCGGTGACGGCGTCCGCGGCAGGCGTCACGTACAAGGTGGACAAGGCCACCGGGACGTTGTCGTCGATCCGGCACCAGGGCAAGGAACTGCTGAGCGGCGGGCCGAAGCTCGACGCGTGGCGGGCGCCGATCAGCAACGAGACCTTCGCCTGGGGCCGGGCCGAAGGCGAGGATTGGCGCAAGGCCGGACTGGACCGGCTGAAGACCACGGTCACCGGTGTCCGCGTGGAGAAGGACGGCTCGCGGAGCGCGCGGGTGATCGTGGACAGCCGGGTCGCCGCACCGGACGTCGACGGGGCGTGGTTCGACCAGACGATGACCTACACCGTCGACAGGTCCGGGACGCTGAGCCTCGGCAACAAGGTGGTGCCGCAGGGGAGTGTGCGTACCTTGCCGTACCTGCCCCGGATCGGTGTCTCGCTGGCGGTGCCGGATTCCTACGACCGGTTCGCCTGGTACGGGCGGAAGGCCGAGAGCTACGTCGACCGCAAGGACGGGACGCCGATCGGCGTGCAGTCGACCACGGTGGACCAGCAGTACGTCGACTACCACCGGCCGCAGGACCACGGCAACCACACCGACAGCCGGTGGGCGCTGCTCACCGACGGCCGGACCGGTGGCCTGCTGGTCGCGGGAGCGAACGACGTCAGTGTGACGCCGTTCGACGACCTCGACCGGGCGGCGTACCCGTTCCAGCTGCAGCGCAACAAGGGGTGGTTCACGCTGCACGCGAGCCACGCGGTGACCGGGGTCGGGGACACGCCCAACCCGGTCCGCGAGCGTAGCCAGGTCCAGCAGGACCGCACCTACGAGTACACGCTGTCGCTGCGGCCGCTGACCTCGCAGGAAGCGCGAGCGGGGCTGCCGCGCGGCGGCTGATCATGGGTCTCGTGAGTGGTGATGACGGTGGGAACCGCCGTCATCACCACTCACGAGTTACTCGGCGGCTCCGGTCCGCTCGCTGTCGCTAGGCTTGTGTCTTCGACTGCGAGGAGGACTGAGTTCATGGCGGAATGGGCCGATCTGGTCGCGTTCGTACGGCACGAATACCGGGTCATTCGGGATGAACCGGACGAAATCCGAATCCGGTTGTCCTATGGCGACGACGACTACGAAGAGCGGGCCCAGACCGTGGTCATCGCGCGGGAGATCTTCGACCGCCGTGAGGACTGGGTACAGATCGCGACGCCGTTCGCGCGCGTCGACGAGGTCGACCTGGCGACCGTGCTGACCGAGATCGGCAACACGATCGTCGTCGGTGGCCTGGTGGTCATGGGGGAACACCTGGTACTGCGCCATTCCCTGCCGCTGGTGAACCTCGACATCAACGAGTTCACCGATCCGCTCGAACTCGTCGCGGGTTCGGCGGAAGTGCTCGAACAGCAGTTCACCGGCCGCGACGACTACTGAGCCGGCGCGTGACCTCCGCGAAGGAGGTCACGCGCTCGCATTCCTCCTCGGTGAGCTTGTCGATCGCCGCCCGGTAGGCCTGTGCTTGGGCCGTGCTGGGCAGTTCGCCGCCGAGTAGAACCGGCAGTCCGAGTTCGAAGCCGCAGCGGGCCCGTACTCCGTAGCGGTGCCGGGTGCGGGCGACGGCCGTGGCGACGCGAAGCCCGTGTTCGGTGCCCCGCGGCGTCGCCGGCCTGTCGATCTCGATGGCCGCGAACCGGAAACCGTTCGCCTGGTCGCATTTCTCGCACCCGGTGGGACCGGCACCGAGTTCGTCGCCGCATTCTGGGCATCGCAACCGGCAGAGGGCGGCGTCGACCACCCGCCATGCGAAGGCCGAAGTATCGGCGACGACCATTTCGGCGAGTTCGGTTTCCTCGGGTGTTCCGGCGGCGACGGCGTATTCGGCGAGCTATTTCGCCCGGCACCAGGCGGTGAACGCCGAGGAAGACGGCCGCCCTATCGTGATCGGTGTGCCTTTTCCAGCGCGGAAAGAAACGTGACCGGGGACTGCGCACCGGAAACGCCATAAGCGCCGTTCAGCACGAAGAACGGGACGCCGTTGACACCGATCCGGCGCGCTTCGGCGAAATCCGCGTCGACTTCGCCCGCGAACTTCGTGCCTTCCAATACCTCGCGCGCCTCGTCCTCGGGGACGCCGACTTCGGTGCCTAGCCGGACCAGCGTGTCGAGATCGTCGACGATCTCGCCGTCACAGAGGTGCGCCTTGAGCAGCCGTTCGTGCATCCGATCGCCGAGCCCGTGCTGGTCGGCGAGATGGTTGAGGCGGTGGGCGTCGAGCGTGTTGACCGACACGGCGTTGTCGAGGTCGTAGGTGAGACCCTCCGCGGCGGCGAGTTCGGTGACCTGCCGCGTCATCGCCTTGACCTGTTCCGGCGGTGCGCCCATCTTCTTGGCCAGCATGTCCCGCACCGGCTCGCGGTGACCCCGGGGATGCGAGGAGTCGAGCTGGAAGCTGTGCCACCGGACCTCGACCTCGTCGGCGTGCGCGAACTCGCCGAGCGCGGTCTCCATCCGGCGTTTGCCGATGTAGCACCACGGACAGACGACGTCGGACCAGACGTCGATGTACATCACCACGAGCACACCCCGTCCGTGCAGGCCGGCGCGTCTTCGGCACCGAGGACGACCAACGTCGGCCCGGCAGGCTCCGGTTCTTCGGGAAGCGCGTTTTCGGGTGCTTCGTGTTCGGTGGGCGCAGTCATGACCACTTCCTTGGTTACTTCTTGTTCGTAACCGCAACTTACGCCAGTATGGGCCGCGGCGGTAAGGAGGCACTTCCATGTCAGCTACGCACATCGATGTGCCCATGCCCGTGCCCGCCGGCCACGACTGCCCGACGCGCGAGATCCTCGACCTGATCGGGGACAAGTGGAGCGTGCTCATCGTGGTCCTGCTCGGCAGGCGGACCTTCCGGTTCGGCGAGTTGCACCGCGGGATCGAAGGAATCAGCCAGCGGATGCTGACGCTGACCCTGCGCGCACTGGTCCGGGACGGCCTGGTGACGCGGACGCCGTACGCGACGGTGCCGCCGCGGGTCGACTACTCGCTCACCGAGCTCGGCCGGACGCTGCTGGTGCCACTGAGCGCGCTGGACGCTTGGGCGAACGCGCACCGGGACGACATCCGCGCGGCGCGGGAGCGGCACGATTCGGCCGGCTGACACCCTCCCGCGATCGCTCGGGGTGGTGACCGCGTGACCCGGCGGTCCGGCTGCCGGTGGGTTCGGTCGCCGATCGTGCGGCACAGTCGTGAGCTACGGAACCCTCGTCCAGACGGCGGATGCGTGACCGTGTGGATTTTGTTGCGTTAGATGAAGCAATATCCACACGGTCACCGCGCACTCGACCGGACTGGGGCTCAGTCGGTGGGTGAGCCGAACCAACGAGTGAGGTGCTCGTTCAGGCCCTGCTGCTCCTCACCGATCCAGCCGACGTAGCCGTCTGGCCGGAGCAGCAGAGCCGGAGCGTCCACCGCAGCGGTGGGGTCGGCGATGAGGCCGACCCGGTCCGACCAGCCTTCGACGGTCAGCCGTTCGGTGCGGTCGAGGACCAGGCCGTGGCCCTGACGCAGCTGGTCGTAGAGGCGGCCCTGTTTCAGGTCGAGGTCGCGCAGGCGGCGGCCGAGCAGGTCGGGGCCGTCGCCGAAGTCGTAGCGGAGGCCGATCGCGGCGATCTTCTCGATCAGATGCCGGTTCACCTCGTTGAAGTCCATCAGTTCGGTGAGCAGCCTGCGCACGGCCCGCGGGCCCGGTCCGGGGGACTGCAGTTCCGTCTGGGCGCGGGTGTTGTCCAGTACGTCCGCGGCGACCGGATGACGTTCGGCCTGATAGGTGTCCAGCAGGTTTTCCGGCGCCCAGCCGCGGATCTGCGCGGCCAGTTTCCAGCCGAGGTTGATCGCGTCCTGAAGGCCGAGGTTCAGGCCCTGGCCGCCGATGGGCGGGTGGATGTGCGCCGAATCGCCGGCCAGCAGCACTCGTCCCACCCGATACCGTTCGGCCTGCCGGGTGGCGTCTCCGAAGCGGGACAACCAGCGCGGGGAGTGCACCCCGAAATCGGTTCCGACGACGGCGCGCAACTGCTGCTTGAAATCCTCGATGGTCGGTGGCGCCGAGCGGTCACTGACTCCCGCGGCGGGAACCAGGACGCTGTAGACCCCTTCACCGAAGGGCCTGAGCCAGAATCGCCGAGGGGGCTCGGGGAGCGCGGCCAGCGTGGCGGCGATCTCCTCCTGCGACACACCCACTTTCATCTCGCCCATGAGCGCGTCGTTCCGTGAAGGCTCGCCGGGGAAGCCGACACCGAGCAGTTTGCGCACGGTGCTGCGCGCGCCGTCGCAGCCGATGAGGTAGCGCGTCCGCAGCCGTTCCCCGTCGGACAGCTCGACGGTCACGCCGTCGTCGTCCTGTTCGAAGCCGGTCACCGCGCGACCGCGCCGGATCTCCGCGCCCAGTTCGCTCGCGTGCTCTTCGAGCAGCTGGACGAGGACAGGCTGCTGGATGCCCAGCAGATAGGCGTGCGCGGAATCCAGCCCCTCGGGCACGGGTTTGTCGATGGCGGCGAAGAAACCACCCGCCGGCCGTTGCCGCCCTTTTTCGCGGAGGCGCTCCAGCAGTCCGCGCATGGCCATCAGCTCGATACTGCGAATATGCAGACCGACGATCCGGACGAACGACGCGGGCTCGGTCTCCTTCTCCACCACGAGTACCCGCACATCGTGTAACCGCAGTTCAGCGGCCAGTATCGCGCCGGTCGGCCCGCACCCGGCAATGATCACATCGAACATGAACCACCCATTCGTTCTTTCGTTTCGCTCGGTAGGCGGCTCATCGTGCGGGAACGCGGATTCCGCCGCAACCGATATACCGTTTTGATCATCCACAAAGGACAGAAGACTCCATTCGGCGGAGTGTGTCTTCCCAGAACGTAACGGCCCGGCTACCCTGCATGGGAGCGCTCCCAGTCGCCCGTCCGGCCAGAGGAGAGGATTTATGAGATCCAGAAGAGCCTTACCCGCTTTATCCATGACGGTGTTACTCTCGGCCGCCCTGATGACGGCGGCCGAGCCCGCGGCGGCGGCCGTGTCGTGCACGGCCGAGTACGGCGTCACCAACGAGTGGTCGACGGGATTCGGCGCCGCCGTGACCATCCGGAACCCTGGCACCGAACCGATCAACGGCTGGGATCTGACCTGGACGTTCGCCGACGGCCAGCGGATCACCCAGCTCTGGAACGGGGTCCACACGCAGACCGGAGCCGCGGTCTCGGTGCGCAACGTGGACTGGAACAGGACGATCCCCGTCGGCGGGTCCGTCCAATTCGGGTTCAACGGCAGCAAGACCGCCGGGAACCGGGCTCCGGTGGACTTCGCCGTCAACGGGATCGCGTGCACCGGCGCCAACCGGGCGCCGTCGGTCGCGCTGACCAGCCCGGCGAACAACTCCAGCCATCCCGTGTCGACGGTCATCCCGCTGGCCGCGGAGGCGAGCGACGCCGACGGCACGATCGGCAAGGTCGAGTTCTACGCCGGTACCGAACTCATCGGCACCGACACCTCGGCCCCGTTCGAGCTCGGCTGGACCCCGGCCGCCGCGGGCCAGTATTCCGTCGCTGCCAAGGCTTATGACGACAAGGGCGCGTCCACGGTGTCCTCGCCGATCGCGGTCCGGGTCCTCGCGGCCCCGACGATCGTCGCGACCCCCGCGACCGTCTCGGTCAGACAAGGCACGACGGCCACGGTGGACGTGACGTTGGCGAGCGCGCCGTCGGCGACGGTCCCGGTCACGATCGCCAGGACGTCGGGCAGTACGGATCTCGCGGCGTCACCGACGCAGCTGAGTTTCACGCCCGCGAACTGGAACGTCGCTCAAAAGGTCACGATCACCTCGGCCGCCAATGGGGGAGCGCTCGCCACGGCGACCTTCTCCGCCACCGCGGCGGGTTACGACGCGGCCACCATCACGGCGAGCGAACTCGACCCGGCCACGCCGGCGTTCAAGGCCGCGTTCCTGACGCAGTACAACAAGATCAAGGACCCGGCGAGCGGCTACTTCCGGCGGTTCGGCGACCTGCTGGTGCCCTACCACTCGGTGGAGACCCTGCTCGTCGAAGCCCCGGACCACGGCCACGAGACGACGTCCGAAGCCTTCAGCTACTACCTGTGGCTCGAGGCCGCGTACGGTCAGATCCAAGGCGACTGGGCACCGTTCAACGCGGCATGGGCGTCACTGGAGAAGTACATCATCCCGGCGCACGCCGATCAGCCGACGAACGACAAGTACAACGCGGGAAAGCCCGCGACGTACGCGCCCGAACATCCCCGGATGGACAAGTATCCCTCCGTGCTCGATTCCAGCGTTTCGGTCGGGTCCGACCCGATCGCCGCGGAATTGAAGACGGCCTACGGCACCGACGACATCTACGGGATGCACTGGCTGCTCGACGTCGACAACACCTACGGCTTCGGCCGCTGCGGTGACGGGACCACGGCGCCCGCGTACATCAACACCTATCAGCGCGGTTCGTCGGAATCGGTGTGGGAGACGATCCCGCAGCCGTCCTGCGACACGTTCGCCCACGGCGGTCCGAACGGGTATCTCGATCTGTTCACTAAGGACTCGTCGTACGCCAAGCAATGGAAGTTCACCAACGCGCCGGACGCCGACGCGCGGGCCGTCCAGGTCGCCTATCTCGCCCAGAAATGGGCGACGGCGCAGGGCAAGGGCGCGCAGATCGACGCGGTCGTGAAGAAGGCGTCGAAGATGGGCGACTATCTGCGGTACGCCATGTTCGACAAGTACTTCAAGAAGATCGGTGGCTGCACGAGCCCGGGTTGCCCGGCCGGGACGGGCAAGGACAGCGCGCATTACCTGATGTCCTGGTACTACGCCTGGGGTGGCGCCACCGACACCTCGGCGGGCTGGGCCTGGCGGATCGGTGACGGCGCGAACCACCAGGGCTACCAGAACCCGCTGGCGGCGTACGCTTTGGCGAACGACTCGGCGCTGAAGCCGCGCTCGGCGACAGGTGCCGCGGACTGGGCGAAGAGCCTGGACCGGCAGCTGGAGGTCCTGCAGTGGCTGCAGGCCAGCGAGGGCGGTATCGCCGGCGGCGTGACCAACAGCTGGGAAGGCCAGTACGGCGCACCGCCCGTGGGGACGCCGACGTTCTACGGCATGTTCTACGACGCCCATCCGGTCTGGCGTGACCCGCCGAGCAACCGCTGGTTCGGCTTCCAGGTGTGGAACCTGGAACGGGTCGCTTCGCTGTACCAGCTGACCGGTGACGCCAGGGCGAAGAAGATCCTGGACAAATGGGTCCCGTGGGCGATCGCCAACACCACCACCGGTGCGGACTTCAAGATCCCGGCGGATCTCGAATGGACGGGTGCGCCGGAAACGTGGAACCCGGCGAACCCCGCGGGCAACACGGGCCTGCACGTCAAGGTGCTCAATCACAACCAGGACGTCGGGGTCGCGGCGTCGTACGCCAAGGTTCTGCTGAACTACGCGGCCAAATCCGGCAACGCCGCCGCCAAGAGCACGGGTGAGGCGCTGTTGAACGGGATGCTGGCGCATACCGACCCGCTCGGGATCAGCACCCCGGAAACCCGCACCGACTACAACCGATTCGATGACGCCTACAACGCGACCACGGGAGAAGGGACCTACGTTCCGCCGGGCTGGACCGGCAAGATGCCCAACGGGGACGCCATCGGAGCGAACAGCACGTTCCTGTCGATCCGCTCCTTCTTCAAGAACGATCCGCAATGGCCGAAGGTCCAGTCCTATCTGGATGGTGGGGCGGCACCGTCCCTGACCTTCCACAGGTTCTGGGCGCAGGCCGAAGTGGCGACCGCGTTCTCCCTGCACGTCCAACTCTTCGGCTGACCAGGAGGACATCGGTGAAAGCATGGCGTTCACGCACGATGAAGTGCTTGATCGCCGCGTTGGTCGGGCTCGCCGTCTTCACGGCGGTGAGCCCGACCGCATCCGCGGCGGGAACGGGATCCGGTTATTGGAGCGCTCGCGGCGCGCAGCTTGTCGACGCGAAGGGCGATCCGGTGCGGATGACCGGCATCAACTGGTTCGGCGCCGAAACGACGAACTTCACCTTCCACGGCTTGTGGAGCCGCAATTACCGCGACATGGTCGCGCAGATGGCGGGCCTCGGTTACAACACGATCCGAATCCCGTACTCAAACCAGATGCTCGACGCGGGTTCGGCGCCCACGAGCATCGATCTGACGAAGAATCCCGATCTGGCGGGTCTTTCCGGGATCCAGATCATCGACAAGGTGATCGCCGAGGCCGGGTCGCGGGGGATGCGGGTGATCCTCGACAGGCATCGCCCGGACGGTGCCGGGCAGTCGCCGCTCTGGTACACCGCCGCCTATCCCGAGTCGCGCTGGATCGACGACTGGAAGAAGCTCGCCTTGCGGTACAAGGGAAATCCCACCGTGGTCGGTGCGGATCTGCACAACGAACCGCATGCGGTGTCCGGCGGCGGCGGAGCCTGCTGGGGTTGCGGTGATCAGGCGGTGGACTGGCGCTCGGCGGCCGAGAGGGCGGGCAACGCGATCCTCACGGTCAACCCGGATTGGCTGATCATCGTCGAAGGCGTCGACTGCGTCGCCGGTACCGGTTCGCCGCAATGCGGCTGGTGGGGCGGGAACCTCTCCGGTGCCCGGCAGTTCCCCGTCCGGCTGAGCAAACCGGACAAGCTGGTCTATTCGGCGCACGAGTACGCGACTTCGGTGTTCGCGCAGCCGTGGTTCTCCGATCCGGCCTTCCCGGCGAACCTGCCCGCGCTGTGGGACCACTGGTTCGGCTATCTGGAGAAGGAGAACATCGCGCCGGTACTGCTCGGCGAGTTCGGCACCACGCTGCGGGATCCGCGTGACGGCGTCTGGCTCCGGGAACTGATGCGCTACGCGGGATCCGGACCGTCCGGAATGGACTTCACCTACTGGTCCTGGAATCCCAACTCCGGGGACACCGGCGGCATCCTCAACGACGACTGGACCACGGTGAACACGGTCAAGCACGGGTACCTGAGCCCGTACCTGATCCCGCCGTCGGGCGGTGGGACGCAGGAGCCGCGACCGGGGTGCACGGCGGCGTACCGGGTCGAAAACACCTGGAACGGCGGCTTCACCGCCTCGCTCCGGCTGACCAACACGGGAACGGACGCGATCGCGAACTGGACGGCGAACTGGACCGTGCCGTCCGGTGTGCAGGTGACCGGCGGCTGGAACGCGACGGTGGCCCAACAGGGCAGCACGGTGACGGCGACGGCCCCGGCATGGGCACCGACGCTGGCCGCAGGAGCGAATGTGACTATCGGATTCCAGGCCAACGGGGCGGCATCCCCGGCACCTTCGGAATTCCGGTTGGGGACGGCATCCTGCACCGCAGGATGAAACGCGGTGGGTCGCCGCGATCCGATGGCGTGGCGACCCACCGCCCGGTCAAGGGTTCCGAGGATGGCGCCGGGCGAGTGCCTCCGAACCCTGGGCGAGCAACGTGACGTCGGCGCCGACGAGGACGAACGAGGCGCCGGCGTCGAGATAGCGCTGGGCCTGTGCGGGGTCGAAGGCGTTGACGCCCACCGGCTTTCCCTGTGTCCGCACGGCCTCGAAGGTGCCGAGCACGGCGGCGGTGACGTCGGGATGGGTCTGCTGTCCGAGCAGGCCCATCGACGCGGCCAGATCGGACGGGCCGACGAAGACGCCGTCGACGCCGTCGACAGCCGCGATCTTCGCCGCGTCCGCCACCCCGGCGGTCGACTCGATCTGCACGAACAGTGAGGTGAACTCGTCCGCCTTGGTGAGGTAGTCCTCGACCCGGTTCCAGCGCGCCGACCGGGAGAGGGCACTGCCGACGCCGCGTACGCCCCGCGGCGGGTAGCGGACGGCACGCACGACGGCCTCCGCCTCCTCGGCACTGTCGACCATGGGGACGAGCAGGTTCTGCGCCCCGAGGTCGAGCAACTGTTTCACCGCGACGGTGTCGCCGGAGGGGGCGCGCACCATCGGCGTGATCGGATACGCGGCGATCGTCTGCAGCAGCGACTGAACCGTCTCCAGCCCGGCGGGGGAGTGTTCGGTGTCGACGAGCAGCCAGTCGAGCCCGGAGCCCGCGCAGATCTCGGCGACGACCGGGCTGCCCGACGTGACCCACATGCCGATCAGCGGACGGGCGGACTCGGCCAGCCGCGCGCGGAACGTCGGCGCTAGACGAAGCGGCATGTGATCGCCCCCAGGTCCCGGTAATCGGCGGTCACCGTGTCGCCGGGGTGGACCCACATCGGCCGGGTGAACGAACCGGCCAGCACGATGTCGCCCGGATCGAGCTTGTCACCGTGCTGCGCGAGTTTGTTCGCCAGCCACGCGACCCCGTTCGCGGGATGGTTCAGTACCGCGGCGGCGACGCCGGATTCCTCGATGGTTTCGTTGCGGTACAACAGCGCGGAAACCCACCGGAGGTCGACGGCGTCCACGGCGACCGGGTTGCCGCCGTAGACCATCCCGCCCATGGCCGCGTTGTCGCTGATCGTGTCCACAATGGTCCGGCCCGCCATCTCGATACGTGAGGAGAGGATCTCCAGCGCGGGCACGACGTACTCGGTCGCGCGCAGCACGTCGAACACCGTGGTGTCCGGTCCGGCGAGGGAATCACGCAGCACGAAGGCCAGTTCGACCTCGATCCGCACGTTCGAGAACCGGCTGTGCTCGATCACGGAACCGTTCTCGAACACCATGTCCGCGAAGATGGCGCCGTAGTCGGGCTCGGTGATCCCGGTGGCGGCTTGCATGACCTTCGAGGTGAGCCCGATCTTGCGGCCGACCGGACGGCGTCCCGCCGCGATACCCCTGCGCCGCCATTCGTTCTGGACGGCGTAGGAGTCCTCGACGGTCATGTCCGGATAGCGCGCCGTCAGCAGCGGTACCGTCTCCCTGGCCTCTTCCGCGGCAGCCAGTTCGTCGGCGATCGCGGTGATCGTTTCCTGATCCAACATGACCCCGCCTCAGAGCTGGTTGCCGAGTTTGTACTCGCCCTGTTTCCAGGACGGGAGTTGCCCTTCGTCGTCGCCCTTGCGGGTGTAGGAAAAGCCGTCGGCGCCGATGGTGACTTCCAGTTCGCTCTCTTCGGCCCTCGCGACCACCGGCTGCGGTTTGCCGTCGAGGTCGAGCACGAGGGACGCCTCGGTGTACCACGACGGGACCACCGGCGTGCCCCACCAGTCGCGGCGCTGGTTGTCGTGCACGTCCCAGGTGACGACGGGGTTGTCCGGGTCGCCGGTGTAGTAGTCCTGGGTGTAGATCTCGACGCGGTGCCCGTCCGGGTCCCGCAGGTAGAGGTAGAAGGCGTTCGAAACGCCGTGCCTGCCGGGGCCGCGTTCGATGTGGTCCGACATCCGCAGTGAACCGAGCTTGTCGCAAATGGACAGGATGTTGTGCTTCTCGTGCGTGGCGAACGCGACGTGATGCATCCGCGGCCCGTCGCCGCCGGTCATCGCGGTGTCGTGCACGGTCGGCTTGCGGCGCATCCACGCCGCATAGGTGACGCCCTGGTCGTCCTGGATGTCTTCGGTGACCCGGAAGTTCAGGTCCTCCATGTGCTTGACCGCACGCGGGACGTCCGGGGTGACCTGGTTGAAGTGGTCGAGCCGGACCAGCGCGCCCGGAACGTGCAGGTCATAGCGCCAGCTGAGCCTGTCGACATGCTGGACGTCGTGAAAGAACTCGATCGGGAAGCCGAGCGGGTCCTGGACGCGCACCGAATCGCCGATGCCCTTGGTGAACCCGTCCGCGTTGCGCTCGACCCGGCAGCCCAGTTCCGTGTAGAACGCCACGGCCTTGTCCAGGTCCTCCGGCGACCGGACGCGGTAGGAGAAGGCCGCGACCGCGGCGACCGGGCCCTGGCGCAGCACGAGGTTGTGGTGGATGAACTCGTCGATCGTGCGGAGGCTGATCGTGGTCTCGTCCTCTTCGGTCACCGTCAGGCCGAGGACGTCGGCGTAGAACGCGCGCGAGCGGGCGAGATCGGTGACGACGAGTTCCATGTACGCGCAGCGCAGGACGTCCGGCGGCGGTGCGGACGGGGTGGGGATCGGCTTCATTGCGGAATCCTTTGTGGACGGAGGGACGGGTCAGCCCTTGCCGAAGGCGGGGTTGTGCACCTCGCCGAGATTGATGTGCACCGCCTGCTGGTCGGTGTAGAAATCGATCGAGCGGTACCCGCCCTCGTGCCCCAGTCCGGACGCCTTGACCCCGCCGAACGGCGTGCGCAGATCCCGGACGTTGTTCGAGTTGAGCCAGACCATTCCGGCTTCGACGGACTGCGCGAAGTTGTGCGCCCGCTTGAGGTCGTTGGTCCAGACGTAGGCGGCCAGACCGTATTTCGTGTTGTTCGCGAGTTCGAGCGCTTCTTCCTCGGTGTCGAACGGAGTGATCGCGACGACCGGGCCGAAGATCTCCTCCTGGAAGATCCGGGCGTCCGGTTTGACGTCGGCGAACACCGTCGGCGCCACGTAGTTCCCGGTCGGGAAACCCTCCGGTCGGCCACCGCCCGCGACCAGCCTGGCCTCGGTCTTGCCGATCTCGATGTACTTCATGACCTTTTCGTGGTGCTCGGGGTGCACCAGCGCGCCGACCTCGGTCGCGGGGTCCGCCGGGTCACCGACGACGACGCGTTCCGCCTGCGCGGCGTACCGCTCGACGAACTCGTCGTAGATCGCGCGCTCGACCAGGATCCGGCTGCCCGCGGTGCAGCGTTCGCCGTTGAGGGAGAACACGCCGAAGATGGTCGCGTCGATCGCGGTCTCCAGATCGGCGTCCGCGAAGACGATGGCGGGCGATTTGCCGCCCAGTTCCATCGACAGTCCTTTGAGGAACGGCGCGGCGTTGCCGAAGATGAGGCTGCCGGTGCGGCTCTCACCGGTGAACGAGATCAGCGGGACGTCCGGATGCTTCACGAGCGCGTCGCCCGCGTCCTCACCGAAGCCGTTGACGAGGTTGAACACGCCCGGCGGAAGCCCGGCCTCCTCGAAGATCTCCGCCCACAGCGATGCCGAAAGCGGGGTGAACTCGGCGGGTTTGAGCACCACCGTGTTGCCGGTCGCCAGCGCCGGGGCGAGCTTCCACGACTCCAGCATGAACGGTGTGTTCCACGGCGTGATCAGCCCGGCGACACCGATCGGCTTGCGGTTGACGTAGTTGACCTGGCGGCCGGGCACCTTGTAGGCGTCGTCGGCCTGCGCGACGATCAGATCGGCGAAGAACCGGAAGTTCTCCGCGGCCCGGCGTGCCTGGCCCAGCGCCTGCGAGATCGGCAGTCCGGAGTCGAAACTCTCCAGCGCCGCCAGCCGCTTGTCCCGCGACTCGACGAGGTCGGCGACGCGGTTGAGCACCCGCGACCGTTCGCGCGGCAGCAGCTTCGGCCACGGTCCCTCGGTGAACGCCTTCCGCGCGGCGGCGACGGCGCGGTCGATGTCGGCCTTCTTCCCCGCGGCGGCCCGCACGTAGACCTCGTTGGTCACCGGGTCGAGCACGTCGAAGACCGCGCCGTCGGCCGAATCGACGAGTTCACCGCCGATGTAGTGCCGGATCCGCTCCGGGACACCGTCCGGGATCGGCCGGGGAGTCGTGCTGGTCAAAAGTCCTCCTCAGTCAGCGGTTCGCGCGGTCTCGAGCGTCCAAAAAGGCCTGCATGGTGGCCCAGCGGTGATTGCGCGCGGCGAATTCGATGTCGAGCGGGTCGGCCTTCTCGGAGATCAGCCGGAGGATCTCTTCGTGCTCCTCGACCGAGCGGTGCGCGCGGTCGGGGACGAACGCGAAGGTGGAGTCGCGCAGTCCGGACAGCCGTGTCCAGCCCTGGTGCACGAGATCGAGGATCTGCGGGTTGGGGCAGCAGGCGAACAGCAGTGAGTGGAACTGCTGGTTCAGCGCGGTGAATTCGTGCGCGTCGAAGTGGTCCAGCAGGGTGATCATCCGTTCATTCACCCTGCGCGCCTTCGCGATGTCCTCTTCGGTCAGTCCCGGCGCGGACAGCGCGGTGGCGACACCTTCGACCACACCCAGGGTCTGCATGGCGTGGACGTACTCGTTCTGGTCCACCATCGCCACGCGCGCGCCGACGTTGCGTTCGAAGGTCACCAGCCGTTCGGCCTCCAGGCGCCGGATCGCCTCGCGCACCGGGACGACGCTCATGTCGAGCGCACCGGCGATCTCGGCGAGGACGAGCCGGTAGCCGGGTCCGTATTCGTGCCGGGCGATCCGCTCACGCAGCCATTCGTAGGCGAGTTCGGATTTGCTGGCCGTCTTCACTGCTTCTTCTGCCATGCCTCATACCTTTCCCGCCACAACGGGTTCAGCGGGAAGAGCCCCTCGATCGGGCGTCCCTGTCCGACCTGCTCCGCGATCCAGGCGTCTTCGTCCTCCTGGACCAGCGTCGCGGCGACGACCTCATCGGCCAGCTCCGGCGGGATGACGATCACGCCGTCGTCGTCGCCGACGATGATGTCGCCGGGCAGGACGGTCGCCCCGCCGCAGGCGACCGCGACGTCGGTGTCCCACGGCACGTGCTTGCGGCCGAGGACGGCGGGATGCGCGCCTTGGGAGAACACCGGGAGCCCGGTCGCGGCGACGGCGTCGAAATCGCGGACCCCGCCGTCGGTGATCACTCCCGTGGCGCCGAGATACCGTGCCCGCAACGCCAGGATGTCGCCGAGTGTCCCGGAACCCGCGTCGCCCCTGGCCTCGATGACGATCACCTCTCCGGTGCCGACCGAGTCGAACAGGCGTTTCTGCGCGTTGTAGCCGCCGCCGTGGGTTTTGAAGAGGTCTTCGCGATTCGGGACGAAACGCAAGGTCCGTGCCGTGCCGACGATCTTCGAGCCCGGGATGTTGGGACGCACGCCGTCGATCGCGACGTTGTTCAGCCCGCGCTTGCGCAACTGGGCGGACAGACCCGCGACAGGCGCGCGCAGCAGCTTCGCCCGGAGTTCCTGACTGAGCGCGGGGGCTTCCTCTACCTCCTGCTCGGTGACGGGAGCGCCCCACGCCTCGGCGCGCTGCTTCTCGTCGACCTCGGGGAGAGCGCCGATGTCGGAGAAGGAGCGGATTCCCTGCGTGACGGTGGTGTGGAGCCGTCCGCTGCTGGCGGAAGTGCCGGGTACGTCCACCTCGACCACCACGACGTCGCCGGGGGAGACCACGGTGGATCCGGCGGGGGTGCCGGTGAGGATGACGTCGCCGGGTTCGAGCGTGAAGTGCTGGGAGAGGTCGGAAACGAACTGCCGCAAGGGGAACAGCAGCCCGGCCGTGGTGTCCTCCTGCACCAGGTCGCCGTTCACCCAGGTGCGCAAGCGCAGGGAGGCGGGGTCGACGTCGCGCGCGTCGATGAGGCCGGGCCCGAGCGGGGTGTAGCCGTCGCCGCCCTTGGACCGGACGTTGGAGCCCTTGTCCGCGGTGCGCAGGTCGTAGAGGCCGAAGTCGTTCGCGGCGGTGACCGCGGCGACGTGGTCCCACGCCTTGTCCGGCTTCACCCACCGCGCGGGGGTGCCGATGACCAGCGCGATCTCACCCTCGAAGGCCAGCAGTTCGGTACCGGCGGGACGTTCGACCGTGCCCCCGGACGCGCCGATCGAGCTCGACGGTTTGAAAAAGTACGACGGGTTCGCCGGACGCCGCCCGCGCTGCTCCGCCCGTGACGCGTAGCTGAGATGGACGGCGATGATCTTGCCCGGCCGTGTCCCCAGAGGACCGGACCCGCGTCCCGATGGTGCCGGTGGCTCGTAAGTGTCCATGTTTCCCTGAATCGCTCGGCCCTTGCTTCGTATCTAATAACGTATATGATTCCGTGCCACAGTGGCAAGGCGGCCGACGACAAAGGAGTCCACGTGTCGAATCCAGCGCAGGATCAGCGCACCTCCGGCAGGACCGCTCCACCGGCCGCCGATCGGCGCCGGGTCGCGTTCGCGACCGTCGTCGGCACCACGGTCGAGTGGTACGACTTCTTCGTTTACGCGTCCGCCGCCGGGCTCGTCTTCGGGAAGCTGTTCTTCTCCGGCCTCGGGGCGAACAGCACACTGGTGTCCTTCGCGACCGTGGGCGTGAGCTTCCTGTTCCGCCCGCTCGGTGCGTTCCTCGCCGGGCATTTCGGCGACAAGTACGGCCGTCGCGTCGTCCTCGTGCTCACCCTGATCCTGATGGGTGCCGCGACCACGCTGATCGGCGTGCTCCCGACCTTCGACCGGATCGGCGTCCTCGCACCGGTCCTGCTGATCCTCCTGCGTGTCCTGCAGGGTGTCTCGGCGGGTGGTGAATGGGGCGGTGCGGTGCTGATGGCCGTCGAGCACGCTCCGCCGAAGCGCAGGGGGCTCTTCGGTGCCTCGCCGCAGATCGGGGTCCCGCTCGGCCTGCTGCTGGCCTCCGGCGTGCTGGCGCTGACCAGCCTGCTCGTCCCCGGTCAGGCGTTCCTCGACTGGGGCTGGCGGATCCCGTTCCTGCTCAGCGTCGGGCTGATCCTGGTCGGACACTACGTCCGGCGCCGCGTCGAGGAGAGTCCCGTCTTCCGTGAGATCGCCGAACGCCGCGAGCAGACCCGCACCCCGGTCATCCAGCTGTTCCGCAAGCACGCCGTGCTCGTCCTGGTGGCCGCGCTGGTGTTCGCCGGCAACAACGCCGTCGGCTACATGACCACGGGCGGCTACATCCAGAACTACGCGACCAACCCGAAGGGCCCGATCGGACTCGACCGCGGCCCGGTGCTGTGGGCGGTGACCGCGTCGGCGGCGACCTGGCTGGTCTCGACGTGGGCGGCGGGCGCGGTGTCCGACCGGATCGGCAGGCGACGCACCTACGTACTGGGCTGGATCGCGCAACTCGCCGGGGTCGCGGTGCTCTTTCCCTTGGTGGACACCGGAAACGTCGTGCTGCTGGCGCTGGGCTTGATCATTCTCAGTGTCGGGCTCGGGTTCACCTACGGCCAGCAGGCGGCGTTCTACGCGGAGCTGTTCCCCGCGTCGATCCGGTTCTCCGGCGTTTCGATCTCCTACGCGCTCGGCGCGATCCTCGGCGGCGCGTTCGCGCCCACGATCGCCACCGCGCTGGTCGGCGCGACCGGAACGTCGTTGTCCGTGGCCGGGTACCTGGCGGGGATGACGGTCATCGGCCTCATCGCCACCTTGCTCCTGCGCGACCGTTCGGGGATCCCGCTCGGCCCGGACCACGAAGCCGAACAGGCGGTGAGCCCGCTGCGGTTCGGGGGCTGAAGGACGCTTTCCCCGCATGCGATGCGGGGAAAGCGCCCTTCGCCGCATGTGATGAGAGGAAAGGCCCCTTCAGCCCCTGCCGGACCCCTCGCCAAGCACGCCGTCCGTGACGTTCATCCGCCGAGGGCGTCACGGACGGCCTTCGCCGCCGCCTTGAGCCGCTCCGCGAGTTCGGCGGGGGTGTGCGGGCTGGACAGATAGACCACCGCGAGCGCGGCGGGGTTGTGCCCACGCAGGGGGAGCGGCACGGCGACGGCGCTGAGATTCTCGATCACCTCACCATGGCTGTCCGCGTATCCGCGGGCGGCCACTTCACGCACGTCCACCGGCCAGTCTTCCGACGGCAGCTGGGAAAGGATCGCGCGGCCCGGCGCGCCCGCGGTGAACGGATGCCTGGACCCCGGGCGCTGCGCGACGGACGCGACGGCGTGCCGGGGTTCCACGCTGACCAGGGTCACGCACTCTTCGCGGTCGAGTACCGCCACGAAACACGTCATGCCGAGTTCGTTCGCGACCGTGGTCAGTTCGGGCAGCGCGGCGGCCTGCAGGTCGTGCTTGATCCCCGCCGCGAGCGCCGCGAGCCGTGCGCCGAGTTCCATCCGGCCGGCGGGATCGCGGGTCACCAGTCCGTGGTCTTCGAGCGTGCGGATGAGCCGGTACGCGATCGATCGGTGCACGCCCAGCCGTTCGGCGATCTGGTCGACGCTGAGTGCTTCTTGGGCGTCGGCGAGCACTTCGAGTACGCGGATGCCGCGGCTGAGTGTTTGGGACGTGCTCGCGGTCTTGCGGGAGTCCGAAACCATCGTATACGATCCATTTCGATAGTTGAACTGGCTGTTCGATTATAGAACAGGATCCGACGATGATGTCACGCGAAACCAGTTTCTCGCCGGGCTCGAACCTCTATCGGCCACCGGCGCAGTTCTTCCGGGGTTGTCTCGGGCGGTTCGTCACGGGCGTCGCGGTGGTGACCTTCGACGCCATCACCGCCGACGGCTCGGTGAAGCGGCACGGCCTGACGGTGAACTCCTTCACCGCGGTCTCGATGGAGCCGCCGCTCGTGCTCGTGTCGATCCAGCGCACGGTCAAGAGTCACGATCTGCTCGAAGGACGGCCGTTCGCGGTCAACGTCCTCGGCGCCGAACAGCAGGCACTCGCGATGAACTTCGCCGGTCGCCCGACTCCCGAAGGCGCGCCGGTGTGGATCGAAGGCGGGCACGCGCCGCGGCTCGCCGGCGTCCTCAGCTGGTTCGACTGCACGCCGTGGGCCGCCTACGACGGCGGCGACCACACGCTGTTCCTCGGTGAGGTGCGGGAGTTCGACTACCGATCCGGCGACGCGCTCGGCTTCGTCAACGGGCAGTTCTCGACCGTCCACGAATCCGCGCAAGGCCACGAATCCCTGTTCTGACAACGACGTCCCCGCAGAAGGAGCATGACATGGGAGCACGTACCGGACAGCAGTACCTCGACAAGCTCAACGCGATGACGCCGGAGCTGTACGTCGACGGCGAGAAGGTGACCTCGAAGGTCGCAGAGCACCCCGCGTTCCGCAACAACGCGCTCACCTACGCGAAGCTGTTCGACCTCCAGCACGACCCGGCGCACCGCGACGTCCTGACCTACGAGTCGCCGACGACGGGGGAGCGTGTCGGGACATCCTTCCTGGTGCCGCGCACCGAAGAGGATCTCAAGCGCCGTCGTGCCGCTTTTTCCGTGTGGGCCCAGTATTCCCACGGTTTCCTCGGCCGTACCGGCGACTACATGAACTCGTCGCTCACCGCGCTTTCGACCGCGAAGAAGTTCTTCTCGCGGGCCGATCCCGTCTTCGGTGAGCGCATCGAGAAGTATTACGAGAAGGTGCGCGAGAACGATCTCCTCGCGACGCACACGTTGATCCCGCCGCAGGTCAACCGCTCGGTGTCCGGGAGTCAGCAGGGTGGTGGCAACCTTTCGGCGAAAGTGGTGGAGGAGCGGGAGGACGGCATCGTGGTCCGCGGTGCCCGGATGCTCGCCACGATCGCGCCGATCGCCGACGAACTGCTGGTGTTCCCGTCGACCGTCCTGCGTGGCACCCCCGAGGACGCCCCGTACTCCTACGCCTTCGCTGTCCCGAACGACGCGCCCGGGTTGAAGTACTTCTGCCGTGCCGGACTCGACCACGGCCGCTCGCACTTCGACGAGCCGCTCGCGTCACGTTTCGAGGAGATGGACGCGGTCGTGGTCTTCGACGACGTGTTCGTCCCGAACGAGCGGGTCTTCTTGCTGGGTCACCCGGAGCTGTGCAACGCGTGGTACTCCGAGACCGGCGCCGGCGCGCTGATGACCCACCAGGTCGTGACCCGCACGCTGGCCAAGACCGAGTTCTACCTCGGGCTCGCCAGCGAGATCGCCGCGGCGATCGGCATCGGCGGGTTCCAGCACATCCAGCAGGACCTGTCGGAACTGATCTCCTACGTCGAAATCGAGAAGGCCGTGCTGCGCGCGGCGGAAGCCGACGGCGCGGTGAGCGAGGACGGAGTCTTCCTGCCGAAGTGGGAAGTCCTCAACGCCGCCCGGAACTGGTACCCCACCAAGGTTTCGCCGCGACTGACCGAGATCATCCGCAAGTTCTCCGCTTCCGGGCTCATGGCCCTGCCGGGGGAAGCGGACTTCGAGGCGGAAGGCCGTCCCGACATCGACGTCTACCTCCAATCGGCCACCCTGCCGGCCAAGGACCGCGCGCGGCTGTTCAAGCTGGCACTCGACGCGTCGGTCTCGAGCTTCGCCGGGCGGGAATCGCTGTACGAGTACTTCTTCTTCGGCGACCCGGTGCGGATGGCAGGCGCCCAGGTGAACGCGTATCCGAGGGAGGCGCTGCAGGAACGGGTTCGGGAGTTGCTGGCACGCGAAGGGCAGTAGGTACGGATTTCGCCGAGAAATACGTACACGTGCGTGATTCCGTCGGGATCGGCGGGAAGGTGAGCGGATCGCGACAACCGTAAAAGCGTCCGCTGTCCAGTCGGGCGGCGGACGCTTTTCCATGCCCTGGCCTTCCGGTGGTTTTTCGGCCATGATGTGTCCCGCATTTGTCCAAAGTGTCGCCATCACGAATCAACGATCAGGTTGCGACGTTCGAGTTAACCTCCGCAACGACCATTCAAGTCGGCCATATCGGTGCGCAAAAATCCAGGTGCCCTGATCGACGACGGCCGGGACGAGTGGCGGGGGAGACATGATCGAGACCATACGGTGCGCGGGCGCGGATTTCTGCGAAGAGCTCGCAGGTTCCGGGGAAACCTCCTTCACCCGTTTCTACGAAGGTGATCCGCCGTCCCGGGCAATATATTCAACGGAAAATTTGACTTTGCTCGCCGATATGTCGCCGCTCGTGCTCGGGCATCTTCTGTTGCTGCCGTCGAATCACTACTTGTCCTTTGCTCAGGTACTTTCCCTCCATGAGATGGAGGTGAGAGGTTTTCTCGCCGACTTCGTTCCGCTGTACCGGGAGACCTTCGGCGAGCCGCTGATCTTGGAGCACGGATCGAGCGCGGGGCAGGAGAGTCACGCCTGTATCACGCACGCGCATCTGCATTTTCTCCCCGTCGACGGCGACCGCGTGGACGATCTTCTGATCGGGGACAGCCTCGCCTATGAGGATCTGGGTTCCCTCGGTGAACTCGCGCGCCCGCCGTGGCCTTCCTCCGCCTATTTCCTTCGTCTGTACCGAGGCGAGTGCCGCGTCTATCGGCCGACCGGCGAGCAGAAAAGACAGTACCTGCGTTCGGTCGTCGGAGCCGTGCTGGCGATCGAGGATCCGGAATGGGACTACGCGGTGGTGATGCGGAAAGAAGATCTCCGCGAGACCATGCGGAGGGTGGGCTACTGGCCCGGCAAACCAGGTGGGGCCCTCATGACCGCCGGCGCGGAGATGTCCTGTGGCGACTGAAGGATTCTCCGACGAACCTACCCGGCTGGCCCGGACGATCGTCCCGCTGTTCTCTCGTCAGGCAGGCGAGTTCGTTCCGGTCCTGTCGGCGGACGGTGGCCGGGTGCAGCTGACCGCCGGCGCCGACGCACAGGACGATTGCGCGGTCTTCCGGTTGGAAGGAGCACACGACCTGGTGGTGGGCACCGACTACGTCCGCGGCCCGAAGTTCAGGTTGTACGAGATGGGATACCTCGACGAATACGATCTGGGGTACTTCCTCGTCGCGGCGAATCTGAGCGACATCGCGGCGATGGGCGCGAAGCCGATCGGCCTGCTCTCCGTCGTCCGGTACCCCGCCGACATGGACGACGTCGTGTTCGGCTCCGTCATGAAGGGCATCCGTGACGCGTGTGCCGCCTTTGGCTGCCTCAACGTCGGTGGCGACATCGGCGGAGCGGAACGCCTGATCCTGTCTGCGTCGGCGCTCGGGGTGTGCCCGGCGGGTGGAGCGCTCCTGAGGTCCGGAGCGAAACCCGGTGACGTCGTGTGCCTCACCGCTCCGACCGGGCTCGCCGGGGCCGCGATGGCCTATCTGCGGGCGGGGGAGCCGGACCTGGTCATCGACAGTTTGCTTCCGTCGTTGATCGCCAACTGGAAACGGCCGGTGGCGAGGATCGACGAGGGACTCGCGCTCGGAGCCGGTGGAATGGTCACGAGTTGCCAGGACACTTCGGACGGGCTGAAAGCCACGTTACTGAGCATCGCCGAGCTGAGCGGTGTCGGGATCGCCGTCGAGGAACAGTCGCTCCCGGTTCCCAAAGCGGTCGCCGCGGTGGCCGCCCACGTGGGTATGGAGCCGCTGAGCCTGGTCATGGGCGATTCCGTCGATTTCGAACTGGTCTTCACCGTGCCGCCCGGCCGGGTGGACGAGCTCGCCGAATCGCTGAACTTCCACCGGATCGGGATCGTCACCGAGAAGCGCGAGGTGGTTTTGCTCAGCGGGGACGGCACTCGTACGGCCCTGCCCGGTAAGGCTTGGCGGCACCAGGGCGACGGAAGCGCATGAGCCGGACGACGGCGAAGGCTGCGGACAAGGCGGTCCTGCTGTCGGCGACCTTGTTCCTCGCAGGCAAGGCCTACAACGTTCCTTCCAGGGACTTCTGGGACGCTGTCCTGAACGGCCGTCCGTACCTGCTGTTGACCTCTCTCGTCGTGGCCGGGGTTTTCGGTGCCTTCACGCCGTTCGAAAGCTGGCGGCGGCGCTCGTTCGTGGACCGGAACGTCATGATGCGCAGACGGGTGCTGTCCACGTTCGGCAGGCTGCTGGAGATCAGCGCGGAAATCGATCCTCCGTTGGACCGAGGCGATCTGGCGCTCCATGTCTGGCGGAGGAGGCGGACGCTGCGGCATCCGGTACATGGGGTTTTGAAGCGACTTTCCTCCTATCGGATGTCCTCCTATCCGGCTACACGAGCTTTCGCCCCGAAGCGGGGTGTGGGGGCGGTGGGGCTGTGCTGGCGACATGATCGTGAAGTGTGGTTCGACGTCGCGTCGCTGGTGAAGAGCCTCGATGACGAGGCGAAGTACGACGACCACGTGGCTCGGTACGGATCGGAAGCGGTGATGAACCTGACGTGGGGGGAGTTTCAGGCCTTCAACCATCGAGCGGCGCTCTTCGTCACGCCGATCAGGAGCGGGCGCAACAAATTCGTCGGCTGTGTGAGCGTCGACAGCAGCCGCGGCTACGACGTGCTCCACCGGAGGGAACTGTTCGAAGAGATGACCAATCTGGGGATGGCCATCGGTCGTGAGGACTTCGAATGCACCTGACCGGCGAGGAGTTGCGCGCACTCGTGTCGAGTACTCGCCGGACCTACGACGAAAGTGCCGCGATGTACGTCCGGGCCACTGAAACGCTTGACAAGTTTCCCGGTCTCGACCGCGAGCTGGATCGCTTCTTCGCGGCCTTGCCCGGAGATCTGGTGCTGGACCTCGGTTGTGGCGCCGGCCGCGATTCCGAATATCTGACTCTGCGAGGTGCGGCCGTGGTGGCGAGCGACATCAGCGGGGAGATGCTGCGCCACACCCGTGGTCGTTGCGCGGTTTTCGGCGCGGTCCATGGCGATCTTCTGGCGTTACCGTTGGCGGCAGGGGCGTTCCATGGCGTCTGGGCCTGCGCGAGTGTGCTTCATCTGCCGAGCGCCGCACATCCCGATGCCTTCTCCGAGATCCATCGCGTTCTCGCGCCCGGCGGCCTCGCGGCGATCAGTCTCAAAGCAGGGAAGGGCGAGGGATGGGTACGGGACGGCCGGATTCCCTCCGCGCGGTGGTTTTCGTTGCGCAGGCCCGAGGCCGTTGTGAAGGAACTGACTGAGGTCGGCTTCGCGTCGGCCCGGATCTTGCCGAGCGGCCGGGGCACCTGGTTCGTCGTGGAGGCGGTGAAAGCTCAAGCCAGCCACTCATCGGGATTCGTCCCGGGAAGGACATGACGGATGCCGCCCCGGGGATCCTCGACGTCGCCTTCGTAGCGGGGGATCAGATGGATGTGGAGATGGTCGATCGTCCGGCCGGCGGCACGCCCCTCGTTCACCCCGATGGTGTAACCGGCGGGCTGGAACCGTTCCTCGATCCGCGTCTTCGCTTCCTTGATCAGCGCATAGACTTCGGCGTGTTCACTTTTCGTGAGCTCGAAGTAGGACTCCACGTGTCGTTTGGGGACGACTTCGACATGGCCTTTGGCGGCGGGGTAGTTGTCCCAGCGGACGTAGACCTCGCCGCCGTCGATCACCAGCTCGTTGACATCGGGATCGTGAAGCTGGCAGAAGAGACATTTGCCAGCGGCCGGCTCGGCGCCGTTTTCCTTCGCCATCACCGGCTCCATCATTGATACCCCTTGTCATTGATCGATCACTTGAAGTCATACCGTTGGTCAACTTAGCTTCGTCGCAGACAAAGCAGAAGCCTACTCGCACTAACGAATGATCTCTAACCCTCGATTGCGACACGCCGCCGACATCCGGCTCATCACCTGGTCGATGGTGAGCCGAGTCGTGTCGATCCTGATGGCGTCCTCGGCGGGGACCAATGGTGACGCCGCTCGGTTCATATCGGCTTCATCTCGGCGAATCACGTCCTTGAGCACGTTCTCGTAAGTACCTGCCCGCTCCTGCCGTACTCGCCGCATCGCCCGGACTTCGGGCGAAGCGGTCAAGTAGAACTTGACGTGTGCCGCCGGGAAGACGGCCGTCCCGATGTCGCGGCCCTCGATGACGCAGCGCGCTTGGCTTTTGGCCCAAAGCCTGATGAGACCGGTGACCCGCTGGCGGACGTCCGCGATCTTCGCGACGGCGGAAACGGCGACATTGACCGGGGTTTCGCGCAGCTTGTCCGAAGCATAGCGCTCCGATGTCAGCAGGCCGG
The DNA here is from genome assembly GCF_055575975.1 of Amycolatopsis sp. NPDC033938. Taxonomy (NCBI): domain Bacteria; kingdom Bacillati; phylum Actinomycetota; class Actinomycetes; order Pseudonocardiales; family Pseudonocardiaceae; genus Amycolatopsis; species Amycolatopsis sp. NPDC033938. The sequence continues at coordinate 117,372 of NZ_JBVIRO010000018.1, read as the reverse complement.
CCGGGTGGCTCTCCACGAGCAGTTCGTCACAGAGGCCGGTGACTTCTCGTGCGTCGTCCACCGGAATTTCCCGTTGAAGGGCTTCGAAGGCGATGATGCGGTAGGTCCTGCCGCTTTCCAGGTAGCGAAGGTCGAAGGCTTTCGCCAGCGCCAGGCAGGTGGTGGTCTTGCCCGCGGCCGCCGGGCCGTCCACCGCGATGACGGTACCGGCACCGTGTTCAGGCATGTCGTTTTCCTTGACTGGATCGGGCGATCGTCGAGTGGGATCGAATTCGAACAGGGCGCAGACGCTACCACGGAAGAATCGGGTCGTGGCACCATGTTGAGCAGGTCCTGGAGCAGCGGAAACACTCGGATCGGCGCTCTGGCAACGGTTCTGGGCGCCCCGCGGCGGATTCGATCATGCCGGGCCGGCGACGCTCCGCTGAAGACGCTCACTCTTCCAGGTGCATCGGAGAGCCTCTTTCGGTTGATGTGTAACCAAAGCGGCCTCCGGTGGCGGAGATTCCTTGCCATGAGCGCAAATCCGGTTCGATTTCCGCACTTTCGTGGCTCGTTTCCGCGGTAGGTGCGGACCGGTGCCCAGTCTTCGGCGACCGGCTGACCTCGCCCTTTCGGGAATATTGCAAAACGATCGAAGGAATAGGTCTTCGGCCGTTTTTGTCATCGAAGCAAAACATTCGAATGAAATCTGTAACAAGGGCGACAAAAGTGACGGCTACAGGGTTAGCCGCCCTTGGGAGGTATCACCTCGCCCGCCGCGAGTCGGCGGGCGGGGTCCTCGTGGCGTCCTGTGGCGCGGGACACGCCCGGGATCCACGAACTTGATTCATTCCAGAAAATGGGCCAGACTGCGGCCGTGCCCACGAACCCGGACTTCGAACGGATGCTGCGCGGGGCCTCCCTGCGCGTGACGCGTCCCAGGGTGGCCGTACTGACCGCGGTACGCGACCATCCGCACGCCGACACCGACTCGATCATCGGTGCCGTGCGTTCGGAGCTCGGCGAGGTCTCTCACCAGGCCATTTACGACGTGTTGCGGGCACTGACCACCGCGGGTCTCGTCCGGCGCATCCAGCCGGCCGGATCCGTGGCACGCTATGAGTCCCGGGTCGGGGACAACCATCACCACGTCGTGTGTCGATCATGTGGTGTCATCGCCGACGTCGATTGCGCCGTCGGCCACGCACCCTGTTTGAGCGCGTCGGACGACCACGGCTTCGTGATCGAAGAGGCCGAGGTCATCTACTGGGGCCTGTGTCCCGACTGCGCGAAAGAATCCCGTTCCTGAGCCCTGCAAGCTCTGAATCCTCCGGAAGGATCCCTGTGTCTGACAGCCCAGACGCCGTCGTCGGCGAAATGAACGAAGAGGGCGCGGGCGGCTGCCCCGTCTCGGCGGGGCGCCGCAATCACCCCACCGAAGGCGCGGGCAACCGTGACTGGTGGCCGAACCAGCTCAACCTGAAGATCCTCCGGAAGCACTCCGCGGCCTCCGATCCGATGGACGCCGGGTTCGACTACGCCGCCGAGTTCAAGACCGTCGACCTCGACGAACTCGCCAAGGACGTCGACGCCGTCCTCACCACTTCGCAGGACTGGTGGCCTGCGGACTTCGGCCACTACGGCGCCTTCATGATCCGCATGGCATGGCACAGCGCGGGTACCTACCGCATCGAGGACGGCCGCGGTGGCGCGGGCGCGGGCATGCAGCGGTTCGCCCCGCTCAACAGCTGGCCGGACAACGGCAACCTGGACAAGGCCCGTCGGCTGCTGTGGCCGGTCAAGAAGAAGTACGGCCGCAAGATCTCGTGGGCCGACCTGATGATCTTCACCGGCAACCGCGCGCTGGAGACCATGGGCTTCAAGACCTTCGGCTTCGCCGGTGGCCGCGCGGACGTGTGGGAGCCGGACGAGGACGTGTACTGGGGTCCCGAGCGCACGTGGCTCGGGGACGAGCGCTACACCGGCGACCGTGAGCTGGAGAACCCGCTGGCCGCCGTGCAGATGGGTCTCATCTACGTGAACCCGGAAGGCCCGAACGGCAACCCGGACCCGATGGCCGCGGCCCGCGACATCCGCGAGACCTTCGGCCGCATGGCGATGAACGACGAGGAGACCGTCGCGCTGATCGCCGGCGGGCACACCTTCGGGAAGACGCACGGTGCGGCAGACCCGGACAAGTACGTCGGTCCCGAGCCCGAGGGCGCCTCGATCGAGGAGCAGGGGCTCGGCTGGAAGAACACCTTCGGCAGCGGCAAGGGCCGTGACGCGATCACCAGTGGCCTCGAGGTCACCTGGACGCCGACGCCGACCCAGTGGAGCAACTGGTTCTTCCACAACCTCTTCGAGTACGAGTGGGAGCTGACCAAGAGCCCGGCGGGCGCCCACCAGTGGACGCCGAAGGACGGCAAGGCGAAGAACACCGTGCCGGACCCCGAGGACGGCAAGCTCAACCGCGCGCCCGGCATGCTCACCACCGACCTGGCGCTGCGGTTCGACCCGGTCTACGAGCAGATCTCGCGCCGGTTCTACGAGAACCCGGACCAGTTCGCGGACGCCTTCGCCCGTGCCTGGTTCAAGCTGACCCACCGTGACATGGGCCCGATCCAGCGTTACCTCGGCCCGTTGGTCCCGCAGGAGACGCTGATCTGGCAGGACCCGGTGCCCGCCGTCGACCACGAGCTGATCGACGACGCGGACATCGCCTCCCTCAAGGAGAAGCTGCTCGCTTCGGGGCTTTCGGTCTCGCAACTGGTCTCGACCGCGTGGGCGTCGGCCTCGACGTTCCGCGCCAGCGACAAGCGCGGCGGCGCGAACGGTGCCCGCATCCGCCTCGAGCCGCAGCGCGACTGGGAGGTCAACGACCCGCAGACGCTGGCCCAGGTGCTGCGGACCCTGGAGGGTATCCAGGAGTCCTTCAACAGCGCCCAGACCGGCGGCAAGAAGGTTTCGCTCGCCGACCTGATCGTCCTCGGTGGCGTCGCGGCCGTCGAGCAGGCAGCCAAGGACGGCGGACACGACGTCAAGGTGCCGTTCACCCCGGGCCGGACCGACGCGACGCAGGAGCAGACCGACGCCGAGTCGTTCGCCCCGCTGGAGCCGACCGTCGACGGCTTCCGCAACTACCGGGGCAAGGGCCACCGTCTCCCGACGGAGTACCTGCTCCTCGACCGCGCGAACCTGCTGAACCTGAGCGCGCCCGAGCTGACCGTCCTCATCGGCGGCCTGCGTGTCCTCGGCGCCAACGCCCAGCAGTCCCCGCACGGCGTGTTCACCGCGAAGCCGGGGTCGCTGACCAACGACTTCTTCGTGAACCTGCTCGACATGGGTGTTCAGTGGACCGCCACGTCCGCTGACGCGGAGACCTTCGAGGGCCGCGATTCCGCGACCGGCGAGGTCAAGTGGACCGGTACCCGTGCCGACCTCGTGTTCGGTTCGAACTCCGAGCTTCGCGCGGTGGCGGAGGTCTACGCCAGCGACGACGCCAAGGAGAAGTTCGTCCGCGACTTCGTGGCGGCATGGGACAAGGTGATGAACGCCGACCGGTACGACGTGGCATGATCCGAGCCTGAACCTGGCTTGAGACCGGGCCGGCCGCGGTTCGCGGCCGGCCCGGCCTGTTTTCGCCGGACGGAAGGAGACGGGACACGTGCCGGAGTTGCTCGCGGCGGGCGGCTGGGGTCTGCTCGGTGGGTCGGCCTTGCTGTTCGGCGCGATGATCGGTTTCCTGGTCCGGATCCCGAGCAGGGCGGTGGCCAGCGTGATGGCCTTCGGCAGCGGGGTCCTGATCTCCGCGGTGTCCTTCGAACTGATCGCCGAGGCTCACGAAAAGGGCGGTTTCCTGCCGACGGCCCTGGGTGCCCTCGGCGGGTCGCTGATCTACACGCTCGCCAACATCGTGCTCGCCCGGCGGGGCGCGCGTCATCGCAAGCGGTCGGGTGACCTGCAGCCGTCCGAGGCGGAGCAGGCCGGTTCCGGTACGGCGATCGCGCTCGGCGCGTTGCTGGACGGCGTCCCCGAGTCGATGGTGATCGGAACCAGCCTGCTCGGTGGGGGGAAGGTGAGTGTGGTGACCGTGGCGGCCGTCTTCATCAGCAATGTCCCGGAAGGACTCTCCAGCGCCTCGGGGATGAAGCGGGCAGGCCGAAGCCCGCGTTATGTCTTTACGCTCTGGAGTGGCATCGCCGTGATCAGCGGGGTGGCGGCACTGCTCGGTTATGGTCTCCTCGGTGGCGCGTCCGGCACCGTGCTTGCCGTGATCACCGCACTCGCGGGCGGAGCGATCCTCGCCATGATCGCCGACACGATGATTCCCGAGGCCTTCGACGACGCGCACCTGTGGACCGGGCTGATCACGGTCGCGGGCTTCCTCACCGCGTTCGGCCTTTCGCGCCTCGACGGCTGAACGACGTCCGTTCGCGCCCACCGTGGCAGCCGTCGTCAGTGACCGATGTGCGGCGGTGGGATCGGCGCTCCGGCACAGGATTCGTCGCTCGTCTCGCCGGTGGAGAAGAACTGGACCGCCTTGCTCGCGCAGGGGAGCGAGGACAGCGAACCGTGGTGATCGTCCTCGATGGTGAGCAGGGCACCGCCGATCCGCTCGTGCATGGCCACCGCCCAGCCGATCGGTGTCACCGGTTCGTAGACGTGCCCGGCCAGTTGCAGCGGACTGGTTCCCTTTGTGAAGTTCCACGGCTGGACCGGCAGCGGCCAACCCGCGCACCGGCCGTTCCAGAACCCAGGGGAGGCGACGGCCGGGTAGGCGCGGACGCGGTCGAGCCGTCGCTGCCAGATCGTTTCGAAGTCGCGAGGGCCTTCGGAGGCGTTGCAGAGGATCGCCGTCTGCTGGAAGGCGTTGTGCCCGCTCGGTTTCGTGTCCCAGCCGAAGCCCGCGCCACCACCCGACACGGGTTTCGCGCCGGGCGTCACGCCGTCGCGCAGGGCCGCCAGGGCCTTGGCGGCATTCGCCCACTCGCGCCGCGGACCGGCGAGGTAGTTCTTCACCGTTTCGCCGTCGACGGTCTCCCCGTTCACCGTCCGGGGGTGTCCGGTCAGTTCGTCGCGGAGCTTCAGCAGCGCATCGAGCACTGCGGGCTGAGTGCTACCAAGGTGGAAAACCGCGTCGTAGCGCGCGATCCAGCCGGCGAAGTCCCGGACGGTGACGTCGGCCGCCGCCATCATCGCGTCGTCCATGGCGCCGACGTCGAAGGTCGGCGCCATGGGCGAGTCCAGCAGCATCCGGTCCACATGGGAGTCGAACCGGGTGCGGTAGGCGGCACCGAGGGCGGTACCCCACGAGACGCCGTAGAAGCCGATCTTCTCCTCGCCGAGCGCCTCCCGGATCCGGTCCATGTCCCTGGCGACGTTGTCGGTGGTCAGGTTCCGGACGAACTCGGGATCGGCCGCGACACACCGCTGGTTCACTCTCGCGTCCCGTTCGAACACGAACCGGGCCTTTTCCTTGTCCGGCAAGGAAGGCGATGGTTCTGCGTCGTCACCGGGAAGCGCTGGGCAGGCGACGTCGGCGCTGTAGTCCACACCGCGCGGATCGAACCCGATGAGATCGTGGTCCACCCCGATCGCGGCCGCCTTGCTGTCGGTGATCCACCTCGGCTCGTGGATCCCGGACTGGCCAGGGCCACCGGGGTTCAGCAGGACGACGCCTCGCCTTTTGGCGGAGTCGGCCGCCTTCCGCCGCGAGACCGCGATGTCGATCTTGCGGCCGTCCGGCTTCGCGTAGTCGACCGGAACGGCCACCATGGCGCATTCGGTACGCTGATCGTCGGCGGGTTGCCAGTCCTTGGCGACGTCCTTGCAGAGTTTCCAGTCCAGCGGCGAGGTCGACGACGCCGAGGCGAGTGCCGGTGTCGCCAGCGCGGCCAACGTCGTCGCGAGCAACACGGTCGCGACCCGGTTTCGGGGCATGGGTGGTTCTCCAAGACTCGACGGCAGGTCTCCGTCAGCCTCTCCGCGTGCCCCGACCGTCCACATCGGCCGATCGGCCGATGTGGGCGGCCATTGGTTCAGGCCCCGCCCGCCGCGAGCAGCGTCAGCAGTTCGGCGTGCCCCGCCTGGGTGATCAGGCTGGCGGCGTCGAAGTAGACCCGCTCGTTGGTGATCCGGTCTTCGTCGAAGAAGAAGACCGCGATGATCGGCACCCGGAACGCCTTGCCGGTGGGCGGGCGACCGTAGAATTCGCCGAGGTTGGTGCCGAGCAGGTCGAACTCGACGACGACCGATTCGTCGGCGAAGTGGTAGCGGACGTTTTCGTGCCGCTGATCGGGAAAGGCCGTGCGGGTCATGCGGTAGTAGCCCATGACCTCTTCGTCGCCGTCGAAGATCTGCCCGGTCGCCATGATCTCGTAGCGCGGATGGCCGTTGAAGGTGCCCAGTGTCCGGTCGAACTCCTGGGTCACCTCGGTGTCCATGTGTTCTTCGATGATCTTGAGGCGGCGTTCGCGCAGGTCTTCGCTGATCACTGGTCCTCCGGCTCGTTACTGGTGACGATCCGGACACTACCGCCCCCGGCTTCGTCGTCGGTTCCGTAGAGCACGCTGTCGCACGAGCGCGAGAGGCAGGTCATCGCCTCGATCTTGTGACCGGGGAAGTCACCGATCCTCACCGGGGCGGGGGAGAGGGCGATCGAACCGTCGGAGCGGAGCGATCCGGCCGCGTATACGGCGGAGTCGAACGGGCCGTCGTCACCCGGGTCGGAGGCCGACGAGATCAGGATCCGGTCGTCGGCGGTGATCTCGACGTCCGAGGCGTGCCGGACGTGGGTGGTGGGGTACGAGACGCGGAACGGGATCGCCTTCACTTTTCCGAAAGACAGCTTCGACACCGAGAACTCCGCGGAGTACAGCGTCGCCGGGCGCGCGTCCTGCCCCCGGTCCGCCCAGACCGCGAACAATCGGCCATTCGTCTTCTTCAGTGCGAAACTCTCGTAATTGTCGTCGGCGTCCCTCTTCGGTACCTGAAAGGTGCCGAGCACTTTCAGGCGCCGATCGTTCAGCTTGATGTGGAAGCCTTTACCGCCGCTGGCCAGTGCGATGAATTCGCCGGCTTTTCCGGGCACCGCTTCGGCCGCTTCCAGGTCGACCGGGAGTTCGCCCGGCCAGTCGATCGGGTCCACCTTGGACACTCGGCCGTCGACGAGCCGGACTCGTGCCGCCCGGTTCTCGCCGGATTTCTTGCTGTCTCGCAAGACCAGTGCGTCGATACGGCCGTCGTCCCGGCTCAGGACGGCGATACCGCTGGCGCCCGAGGTCATGCCGGTGCCGATGGATTCCCGGCCGTCGCCCGCCGACGCCGCTGAGGGTAAGAGCAGGGGTGCGGCCAATGCCGGAAGAATAGCGAGGGAGGCGAATTTCATGCCGACAAAGTAGTCCATCTCACCGGCGGGAACAAAGGCCGGAATCCATGCACTCCATTCCGGCGCGGATCCCCCGGATCCGCGCCGGAACGGTGCCGGTTCAGCCGCAGGAAAGAGTCCCGGCGCGGAGTGCGTGGCCGCTTTCGTTCCCGTCGTCGGCCCAGACCACCTGCTTGCTTCCCGACGCGCAGGTGGCCGCGATGGCGAAGCCTTCGTTGTTGTAGTCCGGCATCCCGCTCGGACGGTCGTATGTGGCGGTCACGGCGAACTTGCCCTGTGTGCCGACGGAGAGGGTCGTCGAGGTGCCGCCGCAGTTGTCGTCGCAGACCGCCCACAGCTTGCCGGTCGAAGCCTCGTACTCGAGTTCCATGATCGAGTCGAGACCGCTCGCGAAGCTCGCGACGCGGGTGTACTTCCCACCTGCCTGGTCGAGTGCGTAGGCGTAGATCATCCCGTTGCTTTCGAGGCCGACGAGGTAGAGGCCGGTCCCGTGACCGGGATAGCCTGCCGGGTTGTACGGCGCCTGCGTGCGCTCGTCCACGAAACCCTTCGCGGTGAGGGCGCTGTCCGGAATCCAGGAGATGGCTTCGAGACCGTCGTTGGCCGAGACTTTCGGCAGGTCGGCCGTCAGATTCCACTCCGCTTTGGCGGTGAGGGTCTTGGCGGTGCCCGAGACGTCGTACCGGAGCACCTTGAGCGCGCTCGTGCTGCTCTCGTCACCGTCGCGTTCGGTGGCCGCGACCACGCCGTCCGGGGTCGCTACGACCGCTTCGGCATCGGGGTCACCGTTGCCGTCGCGATAACGCAGTGCCTTGCCCGACGACCAGCCGTTGGCGGTGTCCGGCTGCCACTTCGTGCCGTTGCGCACGAGGCGGTACAGCGTGCCCGGCCCGTTCTTCACCGCCCAGAGGACGTCGGGTCCGCCGAAGGACAGTCCGCTCATGTTGCCGCCGAGGACGTTCGAGCTGTCGGCGTTCGTGACGGTGGAAGAGCCCGGCCAGGAGCTGTTCGCCACGGTGCTCGCGGAGGCGGTCGTGGCGGGCAGTGCCAGCAGAGCCGCGGCCACGGCGGCCACGGCGGCGGGTCGGATCCGACGGGATGATCGAGGCATTCGCGCTCCTTCGGGACGGACGAAGTGGGTCGCGGCGTGTCGTCACAAGTTAAGTAAGTTTCCTTACGAACACAAGATATCGCCAAGTTCTCACGAAATGAAGCAACGGCGGATTTACAAAAGGTGGATACTTGTCAAACGGGGTGTACATCACCTACAGTTTTGTAAACCCAGCCAACGGAGGAGGGTGCGATGAGCGAGATGACGGGCACGGTCCCGGCGGGCTCGACCGAACGGTGGACCGATCGCAAGCGATATCTGTGGCTGATCGGGCTGGTGGTCCCCTCGCTCGCTTTCCTCGCCATCGGGCTGCACTCGGCCACCGGGTGGGGGGTGTGGTTCTGGATCGGGCCGATCGTGATCCTGGTGGTCGTGCCGCTGATCGACCTGCTCGCCGGCCTGGACCGGAGCAATCCGCCCGACGACGTGATCGAACGGCTGGAGCAGGACCGCTACTACCGGTGGATCACCTTCGCGTTCCTGCCGATCCAGTACGCGGGTTTCGTGGCCGCGTTCTGGCTCATCTCCCGGGGTGATCTGTCCGTTGTGGACAAGGTGGGCCTGGCGATCTCGATCGGCTGCATCGGCGGGATCGGCATCAACACCGCGCACGAACTCGGGCACAAGAAGGAAAGCCACGAACGCTGGCTGTCGAAGATCGCGTTGGCGCAGAGCTTCTACGGCCACTTCTACATCGAGCACAACCGCGGCCACCACGTCCGGGTGGCGACTCCGGAGGATCCGGCCAGCAGCCGGGTGGGGGAGAGCTTCTACCGGTTCTGGCCGCGCACGGTGTTCGGCTCGCTGAAGTCCGCGTGGGGGCTGGAGCGCAAGCGGTACGCCCGGCGCGACCGGCATCCGTTCCGGATCGGCAACGACGTGCTCAACGCCTGGCTGATGTCTGCGGTGCTCTGGGTGGCGATGATCGCCTGGCTGGGCGTCGGAATCCTGCCGTATCTGGTGATCCAGGCAGTGATCGGGTTCTCGCTGCTGGAGGTCGTCAACTACATGGAGCACTACGGCATGCGGCGGCAGAAGGTCGGCCCGCCGAACCGGCGGCGCTACGAACGGGTTGATCCCAGCCACAGCTGGAACTCCAACAACATCGCCACCAACGTCCTGCTGTATCACCTGCAGCGGCACAGCGACCACCACGCCAACCCGACTCGCCGCTACCAGACGCTGCGCGATTTCGCGGAATCGCCGGTGCTGCCGACGGGATACGCCGGGATGATCGTGCTGGCCCTGTTCCCGCCGCTCTGGCGCCGGGTGATGGATCCGCGGGTGCTCGCGCATTTCGACGGCGACATCTCCCGCGCCAACATCCAGCCGTCGAAACGCGCCAAGATCCTCGCGCGCCACGGAACCCGCGTCACCGCGCCGTCCCGCGCCGCCGCCGACACGTACGGCGACGCGTCCGATGGCGGGATGTGCCCTGGCTGCGGCTACGTCTACGACGAGAAACTCGGCGACCCGCGTGAGGGTTTCCCCGCCGGAACACCGTGGTCGGCGATCCCGGACTCGTGGTGCTGCCCGGACTGCGGTGTGCGGGAAAAGATCGATTTCGTGGCACCGGGAAGGGTCGGAGCATGATGAAGATCGAGGCGGACCGCGCGAAATGCGACGGCCTGGGCATGTGCGAGGCGATGGCGCCCGACTTCTTCGAGGTGGGTGACGACGGAACCGTCGTGGTGCTCGACGAGCAGCCCGGCGAGGAGCACCGGCAGGACCTGTCGGCCGCCGTCGACGCCTGTCCGGTCCTCGCCCTGAAGCTGCGGGACTGATCATGACGTTGGTCGTCGTGGGAGCGTCGCTGGCCGGGCTGCGCGCGGTGGAGGCCGCGCGGCGGGACGGATACCGCGGGCGGATCGTGCTGATCGGGGCGGAGGAACATCCGCCCTACGACCGGCTGCCGCTGTCGAAGTCGTTCCTCGACGCCGAAGGCCCAGGCCAGGTCGAGCCGTTCCACAGCGAGGCGGTTCTGCGCGACGAACTAGGCGTCGACCTGCTGCTCGGCGCACCCGCGGACGGGCTCGACACAGCCGCGCGGGAAGTCGCGGTGGCGGGCCGGGCCGTGCCATACGACGCGCTGGTGATCGCGACCGGCGCCACGGCGCGCCGTCTGCCCGGGAGCGACGGGATCGCCGGGGTCCACGCGTTGCGGACCGCCGAGGACGCACTGGCCATCCGGGCCGCGCTCGATCGCGGGGCACGCACGGTCGTGATCGGGGCAGGCTTCATCGGCTCGGAGGTCGCCGCCGCGGCCAGGAAACGCGGGCGGGCGGCGACGATCGTGGAGGCGCTCGACGTCCCGCTCGCCCGATCCGTCGGAGCCGAGGCCGGCGAGGTGTGCGCTTCTCTGCACCGGGAGGCGGGCACGGAACTGCGGTTGTCCACGGCGGTCACCGGCTTGGAGTCGGCCGGTGGCGTGGTGACCGGAGTCCGGCTCTCGACCGGCGAGACGCTGCCCGCGGACCTGGTGGTCACCGGCATCGGCGTCGCTCCCGCCACGAACTGGCTTGCCGGGAGCGGGGTCCCGCTGCACGAGCGCGACGGCGGCGTGGTCTGCGACGCCACCCTCGCGACCGGGATACCGGGTGTGTACGCCGCCGGGGACGTCGCGCACGCCGAGAACCCGCTGTTCGATGGCGACCTGATGCGATTGGAGCACTGGACGAACGCCGCGGAGCAGGGTGCCGCGGCCGCTCGTCACGCGCTCGCCCCGGAGTCGGCGCGCGTTCTGGCGCCGGTGCCGTACTTCTGGTCGGACTGGTACGACCACCGGATCCAGTTCGTCGGCACCCCGCGCGCCGACGAGGTGGTGGCCGCCGTCCCGGCTTCCGGCGGGTTCACGGCGCTGTACCGGCGCGGGGACCGGATCGTCGGCGCGCTGACCGTCGACCGGCCACGCGAGATCATGAAGTACCGGCGCCACATCGCCGGACGGGCGCCTTGGCCGGAGGCGCTGGCGTTCGCGGCGGGAACGGCGGCCTAGAATGACGATCATGAGCGAGGCACCCTCAGTCTCCGTTACGGGTGGCCCGTACCGGCAGCCGATCGTCGCGGCGGCGATCGAGCTGACCGTGCGCTCCGGCTGGTCGTCGGTGACGATGAGCAAACTCGCGGAGATCGTCGGCGTCAGCCGTCAGACCGTCTACAACGAGCTCGGTTCGAAGTCCCAGCTGGCCGAAGCGATGATCTCGCACGAGCTCGGCAGGTTCCTCTCGGTCGTCCGGGAGGCTTTCGAACGGCATCCCGACGACCTCGTCGAGGCGATCCACGACGCCGTCCGCGGCGTCCTCGAACTCGCCGACGACAACCTCCTGCTGCGCGCCATCGTTTCGGCGACACACGGTGCCGACACCGAGTTGCTGCCGCTGCTGACGGTTCGTGCGGGCAGCCTGCTGAGCGAAGCGACGATCATGTTGCGCGGCCGCGTGCGCTCCTACGGCCCGCCGCTGGACGCCGCGCAGCTGGACGTGGCGATCGACGTCGTCGTCCGGACGGTGCTGAGCCACATCATGCAGCCGTCGGACACCCCGGCGCGGACGGCCGACGCGCTCGCGTGGATGGCCTCGCGTGTGCTCGGGACTCCGACGACACGCTCACTGCGGCATCCTCCGCAGGATTAGGGCCGCGGCCTCGGCAGGGCTCTGCACGATCCCGCGCGGGAATTGTCGGTCCCCTGTGCGACCCTCCGGGGATGATCGTCGTGTTCGATGCCGAGCTGTGGGTCTGGGACGCCCGCCGCGAAGAGACCTGGACCTTCGTGAGCCTGCCCGAGGACATCTCCGAGGAGATCCGTGAGATCACCGACGGCCCGCGTCGCGGCTTCGGCGCGGTCCGTGTCCAGGTCGGCATCGGTGGCAGCAAGTGGAAGACGTCCATCTTCCCGGACGCCAAACGCGGCGCTTACGTGCTGCCGGTCAAGAAGGCGGTCCGGAAGGCCGAAGGGCTCGAGGAGGGTGATGTCGCGAAGGTGACCGTCGAGCTGATCGATCTCTGAGGGAGGCTCAGAGCAGGCTTTCGCCGAGCGCGGTCGTCAGGTAGAGGACGCTGCGCCCGGAGCGTTCGCGCGCGACGAGGCCGCTGTCCCATAGGACCTTGAGGTGCTGGGAAACGGCGCTCGGCGTCACGCCGAGAGTGCGGGCCAGGTCGGTCGTGGTCGCGGGGGAAGTGAGCGCCCGCAGGAGTTCCGCGCGCGGCCGCCCCAGTAGGCGCACCGTGCTGTGCCGGGGCGGCCGGGTCCCGGCCGCCCACAGGGTGCCGGTGCCGCGCGCCGGATATCGCACCGTGGTCTGGGTCGAGGTGTTCTCTTTGATCAGGACATACGGCGAGCCGAGGACGACCGGCATCAGGACCAGGCCGCCCGGCCCTCGGTTGACGACGCGGTCGGTGCGTTCCCGCCGGTCGCGGACCAGCATCAGCCGGTCGGCGCGCCAACGCAGGTGCGGATGCAGATCCGCGAACAACCTCTCGGCACCACCGGCGGCGAGGCGCCGGGCCCGATGCCCGACGTCGGCGTCCAGCACCGCGCGGATCCGAGGCCACTGTGGTGCGACGAGGCGGTCGTGCGCCTGGCGGAGTTCTTCGGCGATTTCCCGTAGCCCGGACGCCGGGTCCTTGGCGAGTGCGGCGGCGGTGGGCGGAAGATCTCCGCCGAAGACCCGGTGAAGACTGGCCTTGACCTGAGCCCCGGAGGTCCGCCGCAATGCCTCGAGGTCGTTTTCGAGGGAGGCCCCGGAATCCCGCGGAGCGGGAACGAGGAACTCCGGCCAGGTGAGCCTGCCGTTCACGAGCAGCGGCCACGTCCAGGAAAGCGAGAGTGGTTCGCGGTCGAGTTCCTCGCGCGCCCACCGGAGCCAAGGCAGGTTGACGGTGTTCTGGTCGAGGCCGGCGATCTGCTGCAGACAGGCCACGGTTTCGGACAGCGGCGAGAGCGCGAACCGGGTCGCGGCGAGTTCGGCGACGCCGAGTTCGATGGTCATCGACATCGCCCGAGTATGTAGCCCCGCACTAAAAGGTGTCTCCGGGTCGCGTGACGTCGCCACGATTCGACCATGCCCCGCTTACCCCGTGTCTACCGGCGGCTGTGGTGGGCGGGCCACCGGGATCGACAGCCTCGGCAATGGCGTCTTCACCGCGGCACTGCCCCTGGTGGCGGTGACGGTGAGCCACGACGCGCGGGATATCGCACTGGTCTCCGTGGCGACGTACCTGCCATGGCTTTTGCTGTCCCTCACCGCCGGATCCGTCGTCGACAGGGTTGACCGCATCCTCCTCATGTGGCGGACGCAGGTGCTCCAAGCTCTGGTCGTCGGCGTCCTTTCGGTGCTCGTCGCCGTGGGCGCGCTGGGTGTTCCGGTCCTCGTCGTACTGGCGCTCGCGCTCGGTTCTTGCGAGGTCTTCTACGACAACGCCGCCCAAGCGGTGCTCCCGGATCTCGTCCCGAAGGAGCTGTTGCACCGGGCGAACGGTAGCCAGCAGGTGGCGATGACCGTCGGCAACCAGTTCCTGGGGCCGCCCCTCGGGAGCTTGTTCTTCGCGCTCGCCTGGACCCTTCCGTTCGCAGTCGACGCCGTGTCGTTCGTCATCGCCGCCCTGTTGCTGTCCCGGCTGCCCCGGCGACGGCGCGAGCATTCGGACAATGCGAATGTCCTCGGTGGACTCCGCTGGTTGACGAGACACCGGTTGTTGCGTGCCCTCGCCTTGTTGCTCGGCGTCAACACGTTCTGCGGTCAGCTCGGAAACGCCACCCTGGTGCTGTTCGTGACGGACGAGCTGCGTCGCGGTTCGGGAGCGTTCGGCCTCGTGCTCGCCGGGGCTGCGATCGGTAGTGTCCTCGGCGCGCTCACGAGCGCGCGGTTGGTCACCCGTCTCGGCGACCTGCGCGCCCTGCTCACCTCTTTGGCCGTGAACGCCCTCGTCTTCATCGGGATCGGGTTCAGCGCGAACGTGATCATGCTCGGCGCGCTCTTGGCCGCGAGCGGGTTCGTCACGACGATCTGGAACGTCGTGACCGTCGGCGTCCGGCAACGGAACGTGCCGTCGACCTTGCTCGGCCGGGTCAACAGCGTTTACCGGCTGGTCGGCTGGGGCCTGATGCCGCTCGGCGCGTTGACCGGTGGACTGCTCGCCCACCGATTCGGCCTTCGTGTTCCGTATCCGGTGGCCGGTGTCGTGCGTGGCGTCGCGCTGCTGTCCGTGCTTCCGGTGCTGATCCCCGCGATGCGTGGCGAACGCTGATCACCACGTCACGGGCAGCCGGGCGTGCTCAGCGTTCCTCCAGCGAGTTCCGGACGGCGCAGACGGGCTTGTTTGGGCATGTTCCAGCCGAGGACGCCGGTCACCGCGCCGTCGCGCCGGTACTGCGCGACGAACCGGCGTCCGGCCAGGTCGCCCTCCACAATGGACACTTCGGCGTCGGCGAAGAGGGTGCCGTGCACGTGGATCTTGGCGTCGAACTGGTCGGTCCAGAAATAGGGGACGGGGGTATAGGGGCGGTCGTCGCCGAGGATGACCCCGGCGACGTGTCCTGCCTGTTCGGTGGCGTTGGTCCGGTTCTCCAGCCGCAGCGCCATGTCGAGGGTCTCGTGATGCCAGCGGGCGACGTCGCCGACGGCGTAGACACCCTCGGCGGCGCGGCATCGGGTATCGCAGACGACACCGTTCGCCAGCGCCAGCCCGCTTCCTTCCAGCCACTCTGTCGCCGGTGCGGCGCCGAAAGCCACCACGACGACGTCCGCGGGGAGTACTTCGCCGGTTTCCAGCCGCACGCCGCTGACGCGTCCGCCCTGTGAAGCCAGTCCGGTGACCGCGGCGCCGAGCCGCAAGGCGACACCGCGGGACGTGTGCAGTTCCGCCAGCAGTTCCGAGACGACCGGCCCGAACTGGGCGGCCAGGGGCGCCGGTTGCGGTCCCGCGAGGGTGACGTGGACGCCCATCCCGGCGGCACTCGCGGCGATCTCGGTGCCGAGGACGCCGTCCCCGACGACCACCGCCCTGGAGCAGGACAGCAGGTCCGCTCGCAGGCCCACCGCGTCTTCGAGGGTGCGGAGAACGTGGACTCCGGCCAGTCCGTCCTGATCCGGCAAGGTGCGTGGCCGCAGCCCGGTGGCGATCACGATCTCGTCCGCGGTCAGCGTCCGGCCCGACGCCGTGTGGACGGCCCTCTCCTGGACGTCCAGTGCCGTGGCCTGGTCTCCGAGCACGAACTCGGCGTCCAATGTGGACAACCGGTCGGCGGGTCGCAGCTGGGTCCGCGACGGCTCCCAGAGTCCGGAAAGGACCTGTTTGGACAGTGGAGGCCGGTCGTAGGGGAGATGCGGTTCCGCGCCCAGCACCGTGATCTCGTCCTGATATCCCTTGCGGCGCAGCGCCTCCACCGTCGCGAGACCGGCGGCGGAGGCGCCGACGACGAGCACGGTCACGCGTTCTCGCTCACGGCGATCGCGGCGCCGGGGCAGACGTCCGCCGCCTCGCGGACTACGTCGTGCAGGTCGGTGCCGGGCGCGTCCTCCAGCAGGATCACGATGCCGTCCTCCTCTCGCTGGTCGAAGACGTCGGGGGCGAGCAGCACGCAGGTGCCGGCGCCGCAGCATTTGTCCTGGTCGACGGTGATCTTCATGATCCTTTTCCTCCGTCCGGGCCGGGGGTGACCGGTGCCAGCCACATCCCGGCGAGTGCGTCGATGAGCCCGGTCGCGGCGTCCTGCCAGGACGACCGGGGAGTGGGGGTGCCCTCGGCGAGGGCGCGTTCGCGTTCGGCGTTCATGTGGACCAGCAGCTGGCGGGCCATGTCGCCGCGTTCCGCGAGTACCTCGGGCGGCAGGTCGGGCAGGCACCGGTGCAATCCTTCGACGATCCGCACCAGTGACGGCGAGGTCAGCGATTCCTCGACCATGATCGGGCGGAGCGCGGGATCGGTCATGACCTGTGCGCCGAACCGCGCGAACCAGGTGGGATTGCCGAGGGTGGCCAGATGCTCGGCCACCGGGGTGACCAGGCAGCCGATCCAGTCCCGCGGGTCCGTGCTGTCCCCGAGTTCGGCCAGCTTCCGGCGGCGGATCTCCTCGATCGGCCCCGAATGCCGCCGCGCGATCGCCCGGACCAGATCGGCCTTGGTGCCGAAGTGGTAGCCGACCGCGGTGTTGTTCCCCTGCCCCGCAGCTTCACTGACCTGGCGGTTGGACACGGCGAACACGCCGTGTTCGGCGAACAGCCGTTCCGCCGCGGTCAGGATCAGTTCCCGCGTGGCGTGCACCCGTTCGGCGCGGGCACCGGTGATCTCACTCGTCATGGGCATCACCATCGCACGGGCAGTTCCCGTAGTCCGCCGACGGCGAGTCCTTCGACCTTGCGCAGTTCGGCCGCCGGGACGGCGAGTTCCAGCGAAGGCAGTTTCTCCAGCAGGACCCCGAGTACGACCTGCAGTTCGGTACGGGCGAGAGGCTGCCCGAGGCACGCGTGCGCTCCGGCGCCGAACGCCAGATGCGGGTTCGGGCTGCGATCGAGTGTCATGTCGCCTGCGGCCTCGAACGCGCTCTCGTCGCGGTTGGCGGCCGCCATGCTGCACATCGCGGTGGTGCCCGCCGGCAAGGTGGTGCCGCCGACCTCGAATTCCTCGGTGAGGTAGCGCGACATTCCGATGCCCGCGTTGGCGTCCATCCGCAGGGATTCCTCGACGGCGGTGCGGATCAGCGTCCGGTCCGCGAGCAGGGCCTCCCAGCGGGTCCGGTCCTCCAGCAGCATCGCCACCATCTTCGCGATCATGTTCGCGGTGGTCTCGTGCCCGGCGATCAGCAGGCCGATCCCGGTGGCGACGAGCAGCTTGTCGGACCAGCGCTCGCCGTCCACGTCGGTGTCGGTGATGAGCGCGCTCAGGATGTCCTCGCCCGGTTCCGCCCGCTTGGCGGCGATGTGCCCGCCCATGTACCGGCCGAATTCCGCCTGCGCGACGTCGAACTCCGCTTGGGTGTACCGGGTCATGCTGAGCATGACGTCGGACCAGTGCGCGAAGCGGTCCCGGTCGGTGTCCGGCACCCCGAGCATGTCGCAGATGACCCACACCGGGAGCGGAAAGGCCAAGCCCGCCTTGAGATCCGCGGGCTGTCCCTTCGTGACCATCTCGTCGATCAACTGGACGGACATGGCCTCCATCCGCGGCCGGAGCGCGGTCATCCGCTTGGCGGTGAACCATTTCCCGAGCATCCGGCGCCACTTCAGGTGCGCCTCGCCGTGCTGGGGGATGACCGAGGCCATCTCGCTGTTGAAGACCCCGCCCGACTCGGTGTCCGCGACCCTGGCCGCCTTGTCCTCGGGGGTCGGCCTGGTGAACCGCGGGTCGGACAGGACGCGTTTGACGTCCGCGTACCGGGTGAGCAGCGTCGCCTCGTCGCCGCTGGCGAGCGCGACCTTGGCGACCGGGCACTTGGCCCGGAACTCGGCCCATTCGGCGGGCGGCGCCAGTGCGGCCTCGGTCGGGAACGGGAAGCTCGGCAGCCGATCCTGGTCGCTCTGCGTCATCAAGGACTCCTTCAGCGTGGTGGTTCCTTGATTCACACAGTGCCCGGAGTGTTGGCATAAGTCAATCAACTGACTTAAGTTGGTCGCACTCACTCGTGCTCTTCACCGGAGGCCTCGTATGCCCCAGTCGTCCGCCGTGCCACGACCTCGGCTCGTCGTGGTGGTGTTAGCGCTGGGCGGGATCGTGGTCTCGCTGATGCAGACCCTGGTCATCCCGCTGATCCCGAAACTGCCGGAACTCCTGCACGCGCCGGCGGCCGACACGACGTGGGTGATCACGGCGACGTTGCTCGCGAGCGCGGTCGCGACACCGGTCGTCGGCCGGCTCGGCGACATGTACGGGAAGCGGCGGATGCTGTTGCTCAGCCTCGGCATGCTGATCGCGGGTTCGGTGCTCGCCGCGCTCAGCGACACACTGGTCCCGATGGTCGCCGGCCGGGTGCTGCAGGGGTTCGCGGCCGGGGTGATCCCGCTCGGGATCAGCATCATGCGCGACGAACTCCCGGCGGAGAGGCTCGCGTCGGCGACCGCGACGATGAGCGCGTCACTCGGCGTCGGCGGCGCACTCGGCCTGCCCGCGGCCGCCTTGCTCGCGGAGAACGCCGACTGGCATCTGCTGTTCTGGATCGCGGCCGGGCTCGGCGCCATCGTGACCGGGCTCGTGCTCGCCTTCGTTCCGGAATCGAGTGTGCGGACCGGCGGACGGTTCGACTTCGTCGGCGCCGCCGGGCTTTCGGTGGCGCTGGTCTGTCTGCTGCTGGCGATTTCGAAGGGCGGGCAGTGGGGCTGGGCGAGCGGACGGACTTCGGGCCTGTTCGGCGCCGCCGCGCTGGTTCTGCTGCTGTGGGGCTGGTGGGAGCTGCGGACGGCCAGGCCACTGGTGGATCTGCGGACGACCACCCGGCGTCAGGTCCTGCTGACCAATCTGACGTCGATCGTGTTCGCGTTCGCCATGTTCGCGCAGTCGCTGGTGCTGCCGCAGATCCTGCAGCTGCCGACGGGGACCGGATACGGGCTCGGGCAGACCATGCTGGTCACCGGACTGGTGCTGGTGCCGTCCGGGGTCGTGATGATGCTGACCGCCCCGCTCTCCGCGCGGATCACGAAGGCGCGCGGCCCCAAGGTGACGCTGATGGCCGGCGCCCTCGTGGTCGCCGCCGGGTACGGCTTCGGCACCGTCCTGATGGCGAACGTGTGGCAACTGGTGCTGGTGTCCGCCACCATCGGGGCCGGGATCGGCCTCGCCTACGGCGCGATGCCCGCGCTGATCATGGGCGCCGTCCCGGTCTCGGAGACCGCCGCGGCCAACAGCCTCAACACCTTGATGCGGGCGATCGGCACCTCGGTGTCCAGTGCCGTCGCGGGGGTGATCCTGGCGCAGCTGACCGTGTCTTTCGGCCCGGTCGCGGTCCCGTCGCAGGGCGGCTTCCGGCTCATCATGGGACTCGGTTGCGGGACCGCCCTCGTGGCACTGGCGATCGCCGCGTTCATCCCCGGTCCGCTTTCGCCGGCTTCGACGGCCACCAGATCCTCCGTCCGACGTCGATCGTCAGCGCCGGTACCAGCAGCGACCGGACCAGAAGGGTATCCAGCAGAACGCCGAACGCGACGATGAACGCCAGCTGGGCCAGGAAGAGGATCGGCAGGACGGCCAAGGCGGCGAAGGTCGCGGCGAGGACGACCCCCGCGGACGTGATCACGCCGCCGGTGACCCGCAGGCCGCGCAGGGTCCCTTCCCTCGTGCCGATCCTGCCCGCCTCCTCGCGGACCCGGGTCATCAAGAAGATGTTGTAGTCGATGCCCAGCGCGACGAGGAAGACGAAGCCGAACAGGGGGACGACCGGGTCGGCGCCGGGGAAGTCGAAGACGTGGTTGAACACCAGCGCCGAGACGCCCATCGTGGCGGCGAACGACAGCACCACCGTGGCGATCAGCAGCAGCGGTGCGAGCAATGAACGCAGCAGGAGGGCGAGCACGAGGAAGATCACGACCAGGACGATCGGGATGATCACCATCCGGTCGTGCTCGGACGTCGTCCTGGTGTCGAGCAGGGTCGCCGTCGGGCCGCCGACCTTGGTGCCGTCGACCGGGTGCACGGCCGAGCGGATCCGTTCCACGGTCGCGACTGCCGCGTCGGAGTCCGGGGGATCGGCCAGCACAGCGTCGATTTTCGCGAGGCCGTCGGCTTCGCCGCTTTGACGGAGGTCCGAGACGCCGGGGACGCGCGCCAGCTCGGTCACCGTCTTGGCTTGTCCGGCAGGGGTGACGATCACCGTGGGGGAGCCGGAGCCACCGGGGAAGTAGCGCGAGAGGACCTCCTGTCCCGCCACGGAGTCGACCGGGGTGAGGAAGACGTCGGACTGCGCGGTTCCGGAAGCCTTGAGCTGCGGCAGGAACGCACCACCCGCCAGGAGGACGACGGTGGTGGCGATCCAGATCGTGCGGGGAGCACGCGCGACCCAGCCGGCGACGCGTCCCCAGAGCTTGCCGGTCTCTTCGCGAGGCGGAGCCACTGTCGGCCGGAAGGGCCAGAAGGCGTTGCGGCCGCACAAGGCCAGAACGGCGGGCAGGAAGGTGACCGTCGTGAGCAGGGCGGCGGCGATGCCGATGGCGGCGACCGGGCCGAGTCCCTTGTTGGAGTTCAAGTCACTGAACAGCAGGCAGAGGACGCCGAGGATCACGGTCCCGGCGGAGGCGGCGATCGGTTCGATCGTCGAGCGCCATGCGGTGCGCAGGGCGGTCCGGGCGTCGTCGGTCGTCCGGAGTTCTTCGCGATAGCGGGAGATCATCAGGAGCGCGTAGTCCGTGGCGGCGCCGAAGACGAGGATGAAGAGGATCCCCTGGCTCTGCCCGTTCAAAGCCAGGAGGTCGTTGTCCGCGAGGAGGTACACCGCGAGGCTCGCCGTCCCGAGGGCGAACACGGCCGACAACAGGACGAGCAGCGGGAGCAACGGGCTTCGGTAGACGATGATCAGGATGAGCGCGACCACCGCGCCCGCGACCAGGAGCAGCAGCCCGTCGATCCCGCCGAACGCCTCCTTGAGGTCGGCGACCTGGGCGGCGGGGCCGGTGACGAGAACCTTCAGGCCGTCGGGGGTGTCACGGGCCAGCGCCTCTCGCAGTGCCTCGACGACGTCACCGGGATCGCCCTTGGCGTCGAGCAGGACGACGACCTGGGCGCCGGCGTCGCTCTCCGGCGCGGGGACGAGCCGCGCGTTCGAGGTCCGGTCGGCGAGGAAGCGCTTGTCAGCCTCGGTCAGGCCGGACGGCCGTTCGGCCACGACGATCGCCGGGATGACGGCGGCGCTCGAGAATCGCTTCTGGAGTTCGCCGACCTCGGTCGCCTCGGCCGACGCGGGCAGGAAACTGCTGCTGTCGTTCTCCGTGACCTGGCTCAGTTTGCCCGCGTACGGCCCGCCGAAGATCAGCCAGGCCACCGCCACGAGCGCGGGGAGCAGCCAGCGCAGACGTGACCGCGTGCGGGTGGGGTGTTCGACTTCCGAGATCATGAGCGGATGGCTCCCGTGGCAATACTACTTCGACGAGTGAATAGTTCGACCATCGAAATAGTAGAGTGGTCGCCTGGCCGGTGCAGCGTGAGGGGAGGTTTCGGGCGTGGCTGAGGACACCGAGGAGGTCACGGACGCCCTGCTCGTCCTCCTGCTGCGTCAACTGACCGTCGAGTCGGACCGGTTCGCCGAGATGTTCGGGGAGGCCCACGGCCTGCACCGGACCGATCTCAACGCGCTCGCGGTGATCATGGACGCGGCCAAGATGGGCACACCGATGAGTCCGAGCCGGCTGGCGGAGGCGCTGCATCTCAGTGCGTCCGCGACGACCGCGGTGCTCGACCGGCTGGAGCGGGCGGGGCACCTCTACCGGGACCGCAGCGCGACCGACCGGCGCAAGGTCGAACTGCGTATGCACGACCAGGCCCGCCGGATCGGGTCCGAGTTCTTCCTTCCGCTGGGTGAGCGTTTCTCCGCGGCGTGGCGGGATCTGGGGGAGGACGAGCGCCGGACGGTCGCCCGGTTCCTCCGGAGCAGCATCGCCGCGACGGTGGAGGTCCGCGGGCGCCTGGCCCCCTGAACGGGCCACTCGGGCTGCGCCACCGGCCTCCTCCGGGAAGACTCGGTGGAATGCGATGTGTGGTGCTCGGTGCGACGGGTTATGTCGGCGGGCGGCTGGTGCCCCAGCTGCTCGACGCCGGTCATGAGGTCCGCGTGGTGGCGCGCTCTCCGGAGAAGGTCGCCGAAGAGCCCTGGCGTGACCGCGTCGAGGTCGAACGCGGCGACGTCACCGATCCGGCGTCGATCGAGCAGGTGCTCACTGACGGCGAGGTCGTCTACTACCTCGTGCATTCCTTGTCGCGCAAGGACTTCGTCGAGATCGACCGGGAGGCTGCCCGTACGGTCGCCGAGGCCGCGAAGGCGGCGGGCGTGCGACGGCTGGTGTACCTCGGCGGCATCGTGCCGGACGACGACGAGTTGTCGCCGCATCTGGCGTCGCGGGCCGAGGTCGGCCGGGTCCTGCTGGAGTCGGGGGTGCCCGCCATCGTCCTGCAGGCCGCGGTGATCATCGGTTCGGGTTCGGCGAGTTTCGAGATGCTGCGCTATCTGACCGAGCGGCTCCCGGCGATGGTCACCCCGCGATGGGTGCGCAGCCGCATCCAGCCGATCGCCATCCGGGACGTGCTGCACTACCTCGTGCATGCCGCGGATCTGCCGCCCGACGTACAAGGTGCCTTCGACATCGGCGGTCCCGACGTCCTGACCTATTTGGACATGATGCGCCGCTACGCCGTCGTCGCCGGGCTGCCGAGGCGAGCCGTCGTACCCGTGCCCGTGCTGACGCCGTGGCTTTCGGCGCAGTGGGTCAACCTGGTGACCCCCGTGCCGAAGTCGATCGCCGTCCCGCTGATCGAATCGCTGGTGCACGAGGTGGTCTGTCACGACCACGCGATCGCCGAGCACATCCCCGACCCGGAAGCGGGCCTGACCCATTACGAACACGCCGTCGGCCTGGCGCTGACCCGGATCCGCAACGCCGACGTGCCGACCCGCTGGTCCGACGCGTCGACCGCCTCGGCACCTTCGGATCCGCTCCCGAGTGACCCGGACTGGGCGGGCGGGACGGTCTACGAGGACAAACGTGAGCAGAGGACGGACGCCTCGCCGGAGGCGCTGTGGGATGTCATCGAATCGATCGGCGGCGAACACGGGTGGTACTCGTTCCCGCTGGCGTGGTCCGTCCGAGGCTGGGCCGACCGGCTCGTCGGCGGCGTCGGGCTGCGGCGCGGCCGCCGGGATCCACGGCGGCTGCACCTGGGCGAAGCACTGGACTGGTGGCGCGTCGAATACCTCGACCGGCCACGCCTGCTGCGGCTCCGCGCGGAGATGAAGCTGCCGGGACGAGCCTGGCTCGAACTCGGCGTCGAGCCCGACGGGAACGGCGGGACGATCTACAAGCAGCGTGCGGTGTTCGAGCCACACGGCTTCGCCGGGCACGCGTACTGGAAGGGGATCGCGCCGTTCCACGGTGTCATCTTCGGTGGCATGGTCCGCAACATCACCGGGGCGGCGCAGAAAGCGGCCGTGCAGTCGTGAGTGGTGATTCCGGGTTCTGGGAATCATTCCTTAGGTGTGGCTCGTGTAATGGTTTGTGGCTTTACGTCGCTCACTGCTCGCGAAGGTGTCTACGCGTGCTACGTAGTTTCTTGGCCGTAGTTTGTGCCCGTGTAGTCTGAATATGCGATAGTACAGGTGTTCGAGCACGGGTATTGTTGGGGGCGTGGCCAGCGAAAACAGACCTCAGGCGGTGCGCTCCGAGTGGTGGCGTGCCGATACTGCGACGCTGCACGCCCGCAAGCAGGAAATCGAGGTGTTGAAGCGGCAGTTGGAGGCGGAGCAGTACGCGATCCTCGCGGAAATCAATTCCCGCGGTGTCCGTGGTTGCTCGGGTCATTCGACGCTGGCGGCGATGATTTTCGAGGACTTCCAGGTCACGGACGCGGAAGCCGGGGCCCGTGCTGACCGGGTTCTGGCGTTGCATCCTGGGCCGTCTATCGGTGGAGATCCTGAGCCGCCGCTGGCGCCGTTGACCGCGGAGGCGGCGGCGGAGGGTGCGATCGGCGGTGCGCAGATCGACGCGATCATCCGCACTCTCGCCCGGATTCCGTCCACGGTGTCGGAGGAGGCAGTGCGGGGCGGGGAGAAAATCCTCGTCGACTTGGCCCGGTGTGCCGGGCCCCGGCAGATCGCCCGCGCCGGACGACGCCTGCTGGACAAGCTGGATCCCGACGGCAAAGAGCCCCGGAGTGAGGACCCCAAGGACACGCGGCCAGAGTTGCGGTTCGTCAAGCACCGTGACGGCACCCTGGGTCTCAAGGCCCGGTTGGATCTGGAGACGTATGCGCGGTTGAAGTCCGACCTGGATCCGATGGCGAAACCACACAAAGCCATCGACGGGGTCCGGGACTCCCGCACCCAGGACGAACGCTACGGAGACGCCTTCACCGACTATGCGCGGTTGAAGACCACCAGCCGGAACCTGCCTGGGCAGGCGGGCGAGGCCACCCACATTCTCGTCACCATGTCCTACGAGGACCTGATCCGGGACATCGGTGAGGCGCATCTGGATCTGGTCGGGCCGATCAGCGCCACCGACGCCCGCATCCTCGCCTGTGATGCCCGTGTCCGGCCCGGTGTTCTCGGGACCGCGGGCGAACCACTGGACATCGGCCGGTCGAAACGGACGGTGTCGCTGGCCCAGAAGTACGCACTCACCCTCCGCGATGGCGGCTGTGCGTTTCCCGGCTGCGACATGCCGGTGCCCCGCTGCACCGCACACCACATCGTTTTCTGGCGGCACCACGGCGAAACGAAGATCGACAATCTCGTGCTCCTGTGCACTCGGCATCACCGGCTGATCCACCACAGCGAATGGAAAGTCCAGATCGCCCAAGACGGGCTGCCGGAGTTCACCCCACCCGCTTATCTCGACCCCACCGGGGCTCCGAGGCGCAACACCATGCACCTCAGGACATAGACCTGCTTGATGTCCCTCTGTGGGCTGAACGCCTCCGTCCGCCGGGGACGGCGGACCCCAGGCACCAGAACATCTCTGGTGCCCCTGTGGGCTGGCCGCGACACGGCGCCGGTTGGGATCACCGAGCATCCCACCGAGGCGGGACCCTCTACCGCACCGCCACCCGACGCGGCCGCGCCGAAGGCAAGAAACACAACGCCGCCCTCATCTGCCTCGCCGACGACGCTGCGACGTCCTCTTCGCCATGCTCCGCAACCGCACCCATTACCAACCCCCACGGCATCAGCCGCTTGAACCTCGCCGCACCGAAGCCTGCGCGTGGCACAATCAACGCTATGTCGACCATCCGAAAGGGCAATGCCGCATAGATCGCCAGCCCGTGTCCGGGCCGATACTCATCGCCGCTGCCGCACTGACGAGCGGATTTTCACGCTTCAGGGCCTCTCACCCCGAGGGCGAGCCAGCATCGCCCGCCTCGAACGCACCCGGCTATGGCCCGGCGCCGCCGCCGAAGCACTTCAAGCTTGGAGACTGTTCGTCCACGAACCCATGCATCGACTCTGGGACCCTCACAGTGGCTGCGGTGTACCGCAATGCTGCCCCGACCCGGCCGAACTGCGACGAACCCTCGACCTTGTTGCACACGCCCTTCCGCCCAAGGATGCCAGAACCTTTCGGCAACAACTCGCAACCCTCGACGAACTCTGGTGACCAGAAACCCGACTCCCAGTTGACAACCAACATAGGAACATCCCCCCGGCAACAGCACCACGTTAGGTAGCTACTGCGGCCCGGTTGTCCCGTCACCAAGTGGAGCGCCGAGGTCAGCCGAAGACTCGACGCTGGATCTCGCGGCGGTAGTCCTGCAGCGTGTTGTCCAGGTGCACGGCGGTGGCCTGTGCCGCGGCTTCCGGGTCGCCGTCCCGGATCGCCCGGTAGATGGCGGCATGCTCCTCGATGGCTCCCTCGGCGTGGCCGCCGACCGTGCCGTTCAGGCCGATGGCGCTGGACTGGCGTTGAAGACGGCGGGCCTCGCGCACGGAGGCGACCAGGAAGTCGTTGTGTGACGCGGCGGCGATGCCGAGGTGGAAGTCGTCGTCGCCGCGATCGAACAGCGCGGCCTGATCGGTCAGGTGGCCCTGGTGGCAGGTTTCGGCGGCGGCTTCGATGGCTCGCAGTTCGGCCGGTGTCGCCCTGGTCGCCGCCAGCCGGCTGGCCGCGGTTTCCTGGACCCGGCGGAACTCGAAGAGCATGTACACGTGGTCCAGGTCGGTGGGCAGGAAGAATCCTCCCCAGCGTGCCGAACCCAGCATGCCGTCGTCGTCCGCGACGTAGAGCCCCCTGCCCTTCTGGGCCCGGATCCGGCCGATGGCCGAGAGGATCTTGACCGCTTCCCGCACCACGGTACGACTCGAGCCCAGCCGGGTGGCCAGGTCGTTCTCGGTGGGCATGCGGTCACCTGGCCGCAGCTTCAGTTCGGCGATGAGGTGCAGGATCCGCTCGGCCACCAGTTCGTAACCAGGCCGGTACCCGCCGGACGAGCCGACATCCTGCTCCCGCGCGGGCGCGACGGCACCGGCCGGTAGGGGCTCACTGTCCACCTGCATGCCTCCTACAACGTAGGACCACCAGAAGAAGTGTGAGTCATCGTCGGACTCCACATGACACTACCTGGCGCCGTCTGTGGACGTTGCCCTCACGACAGGGCCAAACGGACGCGCTGGGTTCCGGTGATCGGTGGATTAGTCAGGTTCATCTCTTGACTGACCGCGTTCGGGCGGCTGTTATGTGTGATCTATGCAAGGTACTCCGTCCCGGCGACCGCACAAAACCCGGCAATGACTCGGTTCGCCTGTCTGCGACACGAAAATGAGTCAGATACATGCTGGAAGCTTGGAGCCCGCGGTGCATCGATCGGCGGGCACCACAACGTAGTGGAGTAGCTCATGACAGCGAAGCTCGACGCGGGCGGCGGAACGAAGTCAAGGAAGGGCCGAAGGCGGACGGCGTTGCTGGCCGGTGGTGCCGCACTGGTCCTGGCCGCGGTCACCGGCTGCGGAAACGGCGGTGTACCCGCGGGCGCGCAGAACGAGTTCACGCCGGTGGAACAGACCGGCGGCAAGCTGACGGTGTGGGTGGATTCGACGCGTCTGGCCGCCGCGCAGCTCTATCAGAAGCAGAACCCTTCGGTGCCGATGGACATCGTCACCTACGACGGTGGCGCCAACGGTTCGAACTACCTGCAGACGAAGGTGAGTCTGTTCAACCGGACCGGAAGTGGCTGGCCGGACGTGGTCTTCAGCTCACAGAACAACGAGACCACCTGGGCTGTGCAAGCGAAGTTCACCGCGCCGCTGAACAAGGGACTGATCCCGCAGCCGCTGCTCGACGGCTGGGCTCCCCGTGCCAACGACCCGTGCCTGGTCGAGGGCACACTTTACTGTCTGCGCAACGACGTGTCCCAGACCGTGCTCTGGTACAACGCGTCCCTGATGAAGCAGTGGGGGTACCAAGTCCCCACGACCTGGGAGCAGTACCAGGCACTCGGTGAGAAGGTCGCCGCCGAACACCCCGGCTACCTGGTCGGCTCCGCAGGCGACACGTTCACCCCGGAAATCTATCTGTGGGCGGGAAAATGCGGCGCCAACCAGATCACCGGGCCCAAGGCCGTCACGGTGAACACCACCAGCCCGGAGTGCACCCGGATGGCATCGCTGCTCGACACGCTGATCAAGAACCGCACGCTGTCCACCAGTAGCGTGTTCAGTTCGGACTTCGGCAAGAACCACGCCGACAAGATCCTGATGATGCCGGGGCCGGCGTGGTACGGAGGCTCGCTGTTCCAGGGCACCTTCAAAGTCCCGCCAGGCCAGACCGCGGTCGCCCCGATGCCGCAGTGGTCCGGCGACGGCAACCCTGCGGTCGGCAATGTCGGCGGTGGCACCTGGCTGCTGTCCGCCCACAGCGCGAATTTGAAGGCGGCCACCGACTTCCTGACCTGGGTGACCACATCGGACGACTACCAGGGCAAGATCGCACCCGGCTATCCGGCATACGGGCCCGCGGCGAAAACCTGGCTGGCGAACCAGAACTCCTCCGGGTACTACGCACACGACATCGCCCCACCGCTGCAAGCCGCGGCGGGCCAGGTGTGGCCGGGCTGGGGTTACGGGCAGTTCAGTCAGGAGGCGATCTGGGCGGCGACGGTCACCCCGGGACTGAACGCCGGCAAGACCATCGTGTCGATGCTTCCGGAATGGCAGAAAGCGATCGCCGACCACGCGCGGTCCGACGGATACCAAGTCAGCCCATGACCTCGCCGTCGAGCGCCGTGGCGCGCCGGCGTGGCCGCGCCGGCTACGGTTTCGTCGCACCCTACGTGGTACTGCTGGCCGGATTCGGTGTCGTGCCGATCGGGTACGCGTTCTACTTCGCCTTCACCGATTCCCAGGGTGGCTTCGTCGGGTTGGCGAATTTCGCCACCGCCGCGAGCGACTTCCGGTTCGTCTCGGCCGTCGGGCATGTCGCGCTTTACCTGGTCTTCTGGTTGGCCACCCTGGTGGTGTTCGTGGTCGGCCTCGCGCTGCTGCTGCACCGCGTGTCCTCCCGCGCCCTCAGCAGGTCCTTGCGTTTCCTGTACTACATTCCCGGCGCACTGGCCGGAGCGGCGAGCGTCCTGGTCTGGCTGTTCCTGCTCGATCCGGCGGTCAGCCCGGTCGGCTTCCTGCTGCGCGCGTTCGGTTTCGACACCTTCGGCCAAGTGGTGGCGCCGGGACACCTGCCGGTCCTGTTCACTCTCATCGCGTTCTGGACCGGTGCCGGCGGGTGGATCGTGGTGCTGTACGGGGCGTTGAACAACATCTCACCGGACCTTGTCGAAGCGGCACGAATCGACGGCGCTGGACCATGGCAGATCGCGCGGCGTATCCAGCTTCCGTTGCTGCGCAAATGGATCGTGTACATGGTGATCCTGGCGTTCGCCGGTGGGACGCAGTTGTTCGTCGAGCCGCAACTGCTGTCACAAGCCAGTGTCGGGGTCGCCGGTCGTGACTATTCGCTCAACCAGCTTTCCTACGACTTCGCCTTTCAGAACGACAACGTCAACACCGCTGCCGCCATCTCGGTCGAGCTGCTGGTGGTCGGGCTCATCGCCGCGGGTCTGTTCGTCACGCGATCGAGGTTCTTCGATGCCGACTGACAGCACTCGCCGCGACCTTCCGAACCCACTGTCCACAGTGGTCCTTGTGTTCTTCCTGCTCTTCTTCGCCCTCCCGGCACTCTGGCTGGTGCTGGCCGCCACCAAGACCGACGACCAGCTCGTGCACGGCAGCCCGCTGTCCTTCGGGTCATGGCAGGCACTACGGGCGAACTGGGAAGCGCTGACAGCGTTCGGGGACAACGCGATCTTCGGCTGGCTGGGCAATTCCGCGCTGTACTCGTGTCTCGCCTTGGTCATCACCCTGTGCGTGGCGATTCCGGCCGGATACGCGCTCGCGATGACCGAGTTCCGCGGTCGGCACACCCTGCTGGTGGCCACCCTCGTGGTGATGCTCATGCCCAACGCGACCCTGGTGGTACCGCTGTTTCTCGAGCTCAACGCGGTCGGCCTGATCGGCTCGGTCTGGTCGATCGTCCTGCCGTACTCGTTCTACCCGTTCGGCGTGTACCTGGCCTACATCTTCTTCACCACCGCGCTGCCGAGGGAACTGCTGGACGCCGCCAGACTCGACGGCTGTTCGGAATTCGGGGTGTTCCGCCGCGTCGCCCTGCCGCTGGCCGCTCCGGTCGTCGCACTGGTCGGTTTCTTCAGCTTCGTGACCAACTGGACCAACTACTTCCTTCCCTACGTCCTGTTGCCCACGAGCGACCGTTTCCCGGTCCAGGTCGGCCTGGGCGAGTTGCTCAACAACGTCCCCCAGTTCAATCCGACCGTCGGCGAACTCGCGGTCCAGCGTCCCCAACTGGCGCTGGCGACGCTGGTCGCCATCATCCCGGTACTCGCCGTCTTCCTTTTCTCCCAACGATTCCTCGTCGCCGGAATGCTGGCCGGCGCGACCAAGGAGTGATCGCCCCGGATGCATCCCCTCATCACCGCCTCGGTGCCCCTGCTCGAGCCGCCGAACTGGGCGATCGCGCAACGTGAACTGTTCGACCTGCTCGACCATGCCTGGCGCCGGTTCGAGCACGACTTCACCGGTGCCGACGGGCAGCTGAACTACCAGGCCGGGCTCACCTCACGCGACGGCGTGGACGACTTCTACGAGACCTTCTTCAACTGGCCCCAGCTCTACCTGCTGGGTGGGGCCGACGACCTCCTGCCCGCGTCCGAATGGCATTGGGAGGGGGTCACCCGCCAGCTCGCCGGACTGGGCATGCTCCACGGCGAGTACGAGCGCGGCTACGACTGGTTCCATCAGGGCGAAAGCCTGCAGATGTTCTACTTCCTGTGTATGGCCGCGCCCGATCGCTGGGCCGAGCGGGCTTTGCGCTTCGCGGAGCTCTACGTCGACCCGGCGCACGGCAACTACGACCCCGAACACCGGATCATCCGCCGGCCGCACAACGGCAGCGATCCGCACCGGGAGGGATTGTTCGACGGCGATTCCTATCCTTGGCTGCCGCAAGAAGCCCGCATGTACGGCTTTCCTCTGGACTGGGTGCTGCCTCCCGGCGAGGACGAACCGCCGCGAGATCGGGACCCGCGCCTCGGCGAGGAGATGCACCGGCGGATGGCGGTGGGTGACACCGCGGTCAACCTGGCGGCCTCGGGGCTCGTCCACAACGCGTTGCTGCTGTCCGGAAAGCAGCGCTATCGGGACTGGATCGCCGATTACGTCGGGGCATGGCGGAAGCGGGCCGACGGCAACGGCGGCATCATCCCCGACAACGTCGGCCCGGACGGCACGGTCGGCGGGTTGCTGGATGGACGCTGGTACGGCGGGCATTACGGCTGGTCCTGGCCGCACGGTTGGTACAGCGTCGGGCACGCCGCGATGGTCGCGGCGTTGGCGGCGGTCGCGGCGACCGGCGACGAGTCCTTTCTCGACCTGGTGCGGCCCGCGCTGGACGAGGTCATCCAACGGGGCAAGACGATGGCGTTCACCGAGGCGGACTCCAGCCTGCGGTCCCGGTGGATCAGGCAACTCGGCGAGGACGTCCACACACCCACCTTGCTCGTACCGTTCCGGCACGACGACCGGGGATGGTTCGACTACAACCCGATGCTGATGTCGGTTCCCGCCGCGCTGTGGCATCACTCGGCCGCACCCGCCGACCGGGAGCGCGTCGAGTCACTGCGCAGAGCCAGCGGTCACGACTGGCGCACCGTGCGACCGTTCCGGCTCAAGGAGGAGGCCGGGCACGAAGAGCCCTGGTTCGCCTTCCTCGCCGGGGACAACCCCGAGTACCCGGAACGGATACTGGCCGCCGCGCAGGCGCAGGTGCGGCACCGGCTCGCCAGGATGGAGCGCCACCGGGACCATGACGTGTCCGAGGCCGACATCCACCTGTGGCAGCAGTCGAATCCCGTCGTCACCGAGGCACTGGTGCAACTCACGTGGGGTGGCCCGCAGGTGATCTACAACGGTGGTTTGCAGCAGGCTCGGGTGCGTTACTACGACGCCGAAGCCCTGCGGCCCGGCCTGCCGCCCTCGGTGGCGGCGCTCGTGTCGAGCATCGAGCCGGAGGCGACCATGGTCGAGCTGGTCAATCTCGATCCGGGAACGGCGCGTTCCGTTGTCGTGCAGGCGGGGGCGTTCGCCGAGCACTCCATCCGCTCCGTGCGGCACACCGTCTGCGAGGACTCGTCTTGGCTCGGCGACCTGTACGACTACGGACATCGTCAGCCGACGGTGACTTCGGTGTCCACACAGGTCGGCGGGCCGTGGCTCGGCGTCGAGTTGCCTCCCTCCACTCGTGTCCGCTTGACGCTGTGTCTCGACCTGCGAGACCAGCCTCCGTCCTACCGCACACCCTTCGACGGTCGTGAGTGGCGATTCGGGGTGTAACACGAATCGCCACTCACGACCGACCCTCTCTCGATGACCACTTCCTGCAACGTCGCACGAGAACGGTCGGTGTCATGTCCACCAAAAGATACAAGTTCACGCTGCCGCTCCGCCGCCTCCTCGGTGTATTGATGACGGCGGCCCTGATGTCCGCCGTCGCGCTCGTCAGTGCGTCGCCCGCCGTCGCCGACACGAGTCAGTTCAGAGGTATGAACTGGGCTCGGAAAGGCGACAACTTCACGACCGGCACCCTCGTGCTGGAAGGGTTGAACGGATCTGACAGTTACGCGACCGTCCGGGCCAAGGCCGACGCGATCTACGCCGGCATGGAGAACCTGCTCGGCGTCAACACCGTCCGGCTGCCCGTCAACACCCACACCGTCGGTTCATCCTGGTGGAACGCCTACCGCGGCGCCATCGACGCCGCGACCGGCCGCGGCTTCAAGGTCATCCTCGCCTACTGGGAGGACGGGGCCGCCTCGGGTGGCCGCATCACCAACATGGCCGCTTTCAACTCGATGTGGGACACCGTGATCGCCCAGTACGGCGGTAACGGCCTGGTGCACTTCGAGCCGATGAACGAACCGCACGGATACGGTGCGAGCGAATGGTTGAACGTCGCCGCCAACTGGATCAGCGCGCGCCCGTCGATTCCGCGAGGCCGAATTCTCATCGGCGGCACGGGTTTCAGCCAGGATCTCAGGCCCGTGTGTGCTGACAGCCGTTTCGCCGGAACCCTGCTGTCCTTCCATTTCTACGCATTCTTCTACGGGCAGCACGATTACGCAGGCTGGCGCGATCTCGCGCAGACCCGGCTGGGCAGTTGTGCCTCCCGTGCGGTCGTGACCGAATTCGGTGCGCCGATGGACACCGGTCTCGACTACGGAAACGCGAACAGTTCCGACAACTTCGTCCGGTATCTCCGCGCCATCACCGACACCATGCGCGACCGCGTTATGGGAGGGACCTATTGGCCGGCGCTCGGCGGTAAGGTCACCGCCGGGCAGACCTACGACTGGTACTCCATGTTCGCGCTCCACGGCAGCGGCACCGGGCTCTCGCTGAGCCTTCGCAACACCAGCGGCGCCGACCGGCTGCGGCACGCCTGGGGTGACAACGGAAGCCCTGGCACGCCGGTCGCCGCCATCGCGAACCGGAACTCCGGCAAATGCGTCGACGTGGTGAGCGCCTCGACCGCCGACGGTGCCGAGATCATCCAATGGGACTGCCATGGCGGGACGAACCAGCAGTGGGAAGCGCGCCCCGCCGCCGATGGTCACGTCCAGCTCGTCTCAAGGCATTCCGGAAAATGCCTGGATATCAGCGGCGCTTCGACCGCGAACAACGCCAGGATCGTCCTCTGGTCCTGCAATGGTAGGACCAATCAACAGTGGCAGCTACGCGACGCCGACGGCTACCTCGAGATCGTCGCCCGTCACTCGGGCCGGTGCCTGGACGTCGTCGGTTCCTCGACGGCGAACGGTGCCCGGCTCCAGCAGTACGACTGCCGGGGTGCCACCAGCCAGCACTGGCGCCGCTGACCTGATCGCTGTCCCGGCCGCGCCGCTCGGACGCGGCCGGGACAGCTGTCCATAAGGGACACTTGTGCTACCGCAGGGCCCACTGCTGGTTCGTTCCACCGTGACACGACCAGAGCTGGATCACGGTGCCGTTCGCGGTCCCGTTGCCACTGGCGTCCAGGCACAGTCCGGATTGCCCGCCGGTGATGGTGCCATCGGCGTTGACGTTCCACTGCTGGTTGACCCCGCTGTGACAGTCCCAGATGATCGCCGCGGTGCCGTCGACGGTTCCCTGTCCCGACGCGTCGAGACACTTGTTGCCGTATACCACCAGCTGCTTCGCGGAGGTGTAGGTCCATCTCTGGTTGACGGCACCGGTGCAGTCCCGCAGCTGTGTCCTGGCACCGTTGGCCGTGCTTCCGCCACCGACCTCGACGCAGCGGCCCGACTGTCCGCCCACGATCGTGCCTGCCTGTGGCTCGCCGCTGCCCCGCGGGCCGGCGTTCGCCATCACGGCCTGTGCGCCGGACGGCCAGTTCCCATTGGTCACGGTGACGTTGCCGGACACGACGTTGCCGCGGTCGCCGTTCGACACGTTGGTGCTGCCGTTGGTCGACCAGTTGTCGGTGACGGTCCAGTTGCCCATGTTCTCGCCGCCCCAGTAGTTGGCGGTGGCCCAGGTTCCCGTGGCGGAGAAGACGTTGTTCGTCGCGGTGTAGTACCGGGAGCCTTCGTCGAAGTAGATGCCGAAGTAACCGTTGGTCCGCAGGCAGTGGTTGCCGCTGATCGTCGCGTTCGGGTTCCACCCCAGCGTGTAGATGCAGCCACCGTCGTTCATTTGCTGCATGACGTCGTGTATGTAGTTGCCGACGAGCCGGTTGCCGGACGCGGTGGTCGGCGTCGAGTACCGCGGCTGGTAGTTGTACAGGCCGCGGTTGGCGTAGTGGTTGCTGCCGCCCGCGTCGTTGCTGCCCCAGCCGTATCCGATCGACATGCCGGAGTACGGCATGTTGTAGACCTCGTTGTGGGACACGTCGGTGGTCGTGACGTAGGTGGTCAGTACCGAGACGTTGCCGCGGTACTCCAGGCCGAGGTCGTGGACGCGGTTGTCGCTGATGGTGATGTTCCGGTTGACCATCCGCGGATCGCCGGGATGGTGCGCGTCGGCCCGGACGCCACCGACCACGAAACCGCCCGCGGAGTTGCGGGCGATCTCCGATCCGGTGACCTTGATGTCGCTCGCGCCGAGACCGACTCCGCTGGCGTGGGCGTTGGCGTCGTTGCCGATGCCGATGGCCGTCTGTCCCAGGTTGACGAACGCGGAGCCGCTGAAGGTGATGCCGCGGGCGGCGGACACCTGCACGGCGGCGGGCATCTGGTTCCAGTGCGGCCGAGCCGCCTCGAACTGCTGGCAACCGTTCTGGCAGGACGTCAGCCGGTCGGCGGGCCAGTTCCAGTTGCCCGCGAGGTAGGCGCCGGTCTGCTGGTCCGCGTATCCCTGGTTGCTGCTGGGACCGCGCCAGCTCGTCCCGGTGAACGTGATGCCGCTGAACGTGATGTCGTGCGCGGGCGCGTCATAGGTGCCCCCGACGTTCACCAGCGACTGCAACACCGGTAGCTCCACACTGACGTCGCTCATGTTCTGTCCTGGCAGCGGGGTGTAGTACAGCGTGCCGGTCCCTGGGTTGACGTACCACTCACCAGGCGAGTCGAGGAACTCGTAGGCGTTGGCCAGATAGAACGGACCGGCCCGGTGCGGGGCCGCGACCGTGTCGTAGCCGAAGGTGTTGTTGTTCCACGCGGGTTGCTGCATCGTGATGGCGTTCCCGCTGATGCTCTGCACCGGCGAGTACCGGTCGGTGAACGAGTTGACGCTCTCCACCTCGACCCGGTTCTGGCCGGCCAGGCCGTTCAGGTAGCTCAGCGCGGAGCTGGAGAAGGTCATGCCCGTGCTGGTGAAAGTGAACAAGGACCGGTTCACCTGGGTACGCGCGCGGGTGGCGATCGCGCCGTCGACGTACAACTGCCGGGTATCGGTACCGGCACCCACGTTCGCACGCCAGATGTTCTTCCCCGCGTCGGCGATCGACCAGCCGGTGACCGCGCGGGCGCCACTGATCACGGGACGGGCGGACGTGGCCGCCCGCCACACGACACGGTGACCGTTGTTGCCGGAGTCCGCCGCGGTCAGCCGCAGCGGCTCGGAAAGCCGGTACACCCCGCCTGCCAGCTCCACGACGAGGTCACCGGACATCGCGCCGGTGAGCGACCGCACCGCGGCCTGTGCGGCCGCCAACGAGCATGGAGCGGCGGCGGAGCAACCGGCGCCGGTGCCGGACGGGGACGCGTGAAGAGTGGTCGTGGCCGCGGAAGCGGAAGGGACCGGGGCCACCACGGCCATCGCGGCGGTCAAGGCCGCGGTCACCACGGACACGGACACCGATCTCCGTGACGTGGAGGAAGAGGACGCGAACACAGGATCTCCTTCAAAGCCGGATCGGCCCCCACACCCGGCGAGGGGTGAGGGCGCCGACCCGGCTGGGGTAGGACCGCGTGAGGTGATCAGCGCTGCAGGGTCAGCACGCCCGGTCGGTAGGGCAGGAGGCCGTAGTCGCCGCCGGAGTTGGGGTCACGTCCCTGGTAGAGGAGCTGCAAGTTACAGGCATCGATGGTCTTGGTCTGGTCGGCGGTGCTGCGGATCAGGTCGCCGTGGCTGATGTCGTTGGTCCAGGTGGCGCCACTGTTGGCCTTGCCGGCGAACGGGTTGCTCTCCGTGGCGGCCTGCGGTGTCCACGTACCGCCCAGGCTGCTGGACGTGAACGAGCGGAAGAAGCGCCCGTTGCGGCCCATCGCCTCGACGATCATGAGGTATTGGTTCTGGCCCTTGACCTTGTAGACCTCGACCGCTTCGAACAGGTTGGCCTGGGTGTCGCTCATGATGGTCGTGTAGGACGAGCCGAAGTTGCCGGGGAAGTTCCCGAGGGGCATCGTCGAACGGTAGATCTTGCCGTTGTCACCGGCGAAGAACAGGTACATGTTCGTGTCGTCGGCGATGAGGGTCTGGTCGATGGGTCCGGTGCCGGAGCCGGAGATGCTCGCGGTGGAGAGCGTCTGCGGAGCCGACCAGCCATTCGGGTTGGTGGGGTCGGTCGACGTCTTGTAGCTGAACGCTGTCCCGCCCCATTGGTAGGCGAGTACCCAGATGTTCTTCGGGGCGAAGTACAACAGCGTGGGTGCGACGGTGCCGGAGTTCATCGCGTTCTGGCCTGCCGAGGCCATGTCGGACCAGTTCGTGAAGGTCGTGAAGTTCATCGAGCCCCAGCTGGTCCCCGTGTCGTGCGTCGTCCCGTAGACCAGGTGCTTGCCGTTGTAGGGGACGCTGGTGAAGTCCTTGAGTGAGACCCACCCCGGCCTCGGCGTGGCCAGCGCTCCCGTCGACGACCAGCGATACGTCGACGGAAGAGCGCATCCGCTGGGTGTGTCGCCCAGGCGGACGAGTTGCCACTGCTGGTTGGACCGGTTCTGGTCGCCGTACTGGACGGCGGCTGCTCCGTCCGCGGTCGACGAGCCGGTCACCTCCACGGCTTTGCCGCTGTTGCGGTTGATCAGCCTGGCGTAGCCGCCGTCGGAGTCGGCGAGGCGGAATTGCTGGTTGGTTCCGTTGAGGTCGCTCCACTGCTGGACTTTCCCGCCGTCGGCGGTCGAGAAGTTGTCGACGTCGAGCACCTTGCCGGAGTTCTTCGACTTCAGCCGGTAGTAGCCGCCGCCGGAGTCCACGAACTGCCACTGCTGGTTGGCTCCGTCGTGGCGAGACCACTGTTGGACCACCGCGCCGTCGGCGGTGGAAACGCCGGCGACGTCCAGCGCTTTGCCGCTGTTGCGGTTGACCAGGACGTACCACGCGTTCGTGTCGACGGTCGCCGCCGACGCGGTGGTGGTGTTGAACGCGACCGCCGCGGAAGCCGCGAGGACGGTCGTGAGCAGGGTGATCAGCGTGCGCGCCCCACGGCCGCGCCGGGCGCGATCCCTACGGCGGGGTGCCGCCCGGAGTGGCCCGGCCGGCGGAGCTTGACCCATCGAATTCATGGTGATTCTCCTTCAGTGTCAGGGAATGGCGAGTTCGAGGCGGTGCGCCGTCACCGCTGGATCGGCGCGCCTCAGCGAAGTCCTGCCATGGCAAGGGGTTGGTGAAGTTCGCGGCCGGCAGGGCGAAACGGTTGTCGCCGCCTGCGTTGGACGGAGTTCGCGGCCTGCTCGGCCAGTGTGCCTGGACCGTCCTCAATGGATGGAGCGGCGGTGTCCCCGAGCTTGGTCATCGGATTCGTTCGCATCGAAACCCCTGGCGTCATCGTTGACGGGCGGTCGGGGCTGCGGCAGCTCGACCGGGTGGGAGCAAAACCTGGGCGCGACTTGACTTCGGGCAAATGTAGCGCCGCCGGCCAAGGCCAGTCAACGTGAGAAGTGAGCGTTAACAGTCATTGCCACCGATTGTACGAATCCGAAGATCGTTGCTGTGCCTCGATAATCACGGCTTACGAGATCGACCAGGGCGGCTGCCGTGCTCTCCGGCGCGTGCCCGCTGTGAGCGTGAACAGTGAAAGTTTCAGTGGCGGCCTCATTGTCCGAGGCCTGCCACGCCTATCGTGCGACAGTCCGGTGAACGTGGGGCGCGGTGCTGGACCGGACGATCAGTTCGGTCGGCACACTGATGGCGCCCGCCGTGCCCACGTCGGTGATCTCGGCGAGCAGCGCGGCCACCGCCCGTTTTCCGACCTCGTCGAACGACTGCCGGACGGTGGTGAGCGGTGGCCAGAAGTGTGCGGCCTCGTCCATGTCGTCGAAGCCGACCACGCTCACGTCGCGGGGGACCGACCGGCCCTTTTCGTGAAGCGCCCGCAGCAGGCCGAGCGCCATCTGGTCGTTGGCGGCGAAGACGGCCGTGACCTCCGGATCGCCCGCCAGCCGGACGCCGTGTTCGTAGCCGGACCGTGACGACCAGTCGCCGATGAGTGGCGGCGGCACTTCCCGGCCGTACTCGTCGAGCGTGTCCTGCCACGACTTCCGGCGTTGTTCGGCGGCGTAGGACTCGGGTGGCCCGGCGACGTGCCAGACGGTCTCGTGCCCGAGGTCGAGCAGATGCCGGGTCGCGGCGATGGCGCCGGAGGCCTGGTCGAAGTCGACGACCGGATGGTCGCGGCGTCCGCCGGCGTCGATGACGACGACGGGTAGCCCGTGGGGCAGCTCGATCTCGCTCTGGTCCAGCTCGTGCTGTTCGATGAGGATGATGACGCCGTCGACGGCCTGTTCGTTCAGCCTGCTGAAGGCGCCCGACACCTCGCCTTGGGACGGTCTGGTCACGGGCATGAGGACGATCGAGAACCCCTCGTCGGCGGCCGCGGTCGCGACGGCGTCGAGTGTGCGGCTGTTGCCGAAGGTCGACAGCGCCGAGATGATGACGCCGATGCTGCGGAACCGGCCGTTACGCAGCGCGCGGGCGGCGCTGTTGGGGCGGTAGCCCACGCGCCGCATCGCCGCGAGCACGCGTTCACGGGTCGCCTCGTCGACGTTCGACTTCCCGTTCGCGACCCGGGAGACGGTCTGGCCGGACACTCCGGCCTCTCTGGCGACGTCGGCCATCGATGGTCCGCGTCCGGCCACAGTGGTCTCCTCGGAGGGGTTCTGGACATGTTTACGTCAACACGATAGCCTCCGCCGCACTGATGTTGACGTAAACATTCCGCCGAGTCGCGATATCGCTCGGTGAGTCCGGAGAGACGATGACGTCCACCGCGGTCGCGCCCACCCCGGCGCCGCCCCGCCGCACGGCCACCATGCGCCGCCGACGCCGCAACTGGCGAGGCTGGCTTTTCGTCGCCCCGTTCATGCTGGTCTTCGCGCTGACCTTCCTGGCGCCGATCGTCTACGCGTTCGTCCTGAGCCTCTTCCGTGATCAGGCCTTCTTCGGCGGCACGACGTTCGTCGGCGCGGCCAACTACGCGCAGGTGCTCGGCGACCCGAAGTTCTGGGACTCCTTCCAGCGGGTGCTGGTGTTCCTCGCCGTACAGGTCCCGATCATGCTGGTGCTCGCGCTGATCGCGGCGCTGGCGATCGACAGCGCCCGGCTGCACGCGTCCGGCTTCTTCCGGGTCGTGATCTTCCTGCCGTACGCCGTGCCCGCCGTGGTCGCGGCGCTGATGTGGGGCTTCATCTACGGCGACCACTTCGGACTGGCGGCCGACCTGAATCACCTGCTCGGCCGCGACGTGGTGAAACCGTTGTCGGACAACTGGATGCTCGCGTCCATCGGCAACGTCGTCACCTGGGAGTTCGTGGGCTACAACATGCTCATCTTCTACTCCGCGCTCAAGGTGATCCCCAAGGAGCAGTTCGAGGCGGCGGCGATCGACGGCGCGGGCGCGTTCCGCACCATCCTGAGCGTGAAGCTGCCCGCGCTGCGCGGGGCGATCGTCATCGCGACGATCTTCTCGATCATCGGCAGCTTCCAGCTGTTCAACGAGCCGAACATCATGCGCACCCTGGAGCCCAACGTGATCGGCACCTTCTACACGCCGAACATGTACGCCTACAACCTTTCCTTCAACGGACAGCAGTACAACTATTCCGCGACCGTCGCGATCGTGATGGGCGTGATCACCGCGATCATCGCCTACGTCGTGCAGCTGCGCGGTTCCCGGAAAGAGATGTGATGGCCACGTTTTCGGTGACGCGGCCCCGTAAGTCGCGTGTCCTCACCGCCGTGATGGCGCTGTACCTGATCTACACGCTCGTACCGCTCGTGTGGCTGGTGATCAACGCGACCAAAACGCAGCCCGCCCTGTTCACCACCTCGGGACTGGCGTTCGGCGGCCCGTTCGCGCTGTTCGAGAACATCGGCGAAACGTTCACCTACGACAACGGGATCTTCCTGCGCTGGCTGGGGAACACGCTGCTCTACGTCATCGTCGGCGCCGGGGGAGCGACCATCCTCGCCACCGCCGCGGGCTACGGACTGGCCAAATACCGCTTTCCCGGCCGCCGCGCGGTGTTCGCGGTCGTACTCGGCGCGGTCGCCGTCCCCACCACGGCGCTCGCGGTGCCGACCTTCCTGATGTTCAGCAAGCTCGGCCTCACCAACAACCCGCTGGCGATCATCATCCCGTCGCTGATCAGCCCGTTCGGCCTGTACCTGATCTGGGTGTACGCCGCCGACGCGATCCCGGACGAGTTGCTGGAGGCGGCACGGATCGACGGGGCAGGGGAGATCCGGATCTTCCTCACCGTGACCCTGCGCCAGCTGGCGCCCGGCATCGTCACCGTCGCGCTGTTCACCATGGTGTCCACTTGGAACAACTACTTCCTGCCGCTGATCATGCTCAGCGAACCGAAGTGGTATCCGCTCACCGTGGGGCTCAACCAGTGGAGCGCGCAGGCTTCCGGCGCCGGGGCACAGCCGGTGTACCACCTGGTGCTGACCGGTTCGCTGCTCACCATCATCCCGCTCGTCCTCGCCTTCCTGCTCATGCAGCGCTACTGGCAGTCCGGCCTCAGCGCGGGCAGCGTCAAGCAATGAACACCGTCCCGAAAGGACACTCGATGCCACGCATCCACAGAAGCGTCAAAGCGGTCGTCGCCGTGACACTGGCCGCGGCGCTGGCCGTCGGCTGTTCCTCCGGCGCGGGCGGCCCGGCCACCGCCACCGGGACACAGGACTCGGTCGACGCCGCGCTGAAGGCAGGCGGCACGATCACCTACTGGAGCTGGACCCCGTCGGCCAAGGACCAGGTCGCGGCGTTCGAGAAGGAATACCCGAACGTCAAGGTCAACTACGTCAACGCCGGCACCAACAAGGAGCAGTACACCAAACTGCAGAACGCGATCAAGGCAGGCACCGGCGGACCCGACGTCGCGCAGATCGAGTACTACGCACTGCCGCAGTTCGCCCTGACCGAGTCGCTGGCCAACCTCGACCAGTACGGCTTCGGCGCGTTCGAGAAGGACTACTCGCCCTCGACCTGGTCCAGCGTCCGGGTGAATAACGGCCTATACGGCCTCCCGCAGGACTCCGGTCCGATGGCGCTCTTCTACAACAAAGAAGTCTTCGACGCCAACGGTATCGCCGTGCCCAAGACCTGGGAGGAATACGTCGCCGCGGGCAAGAAGCTGCACGCTGCCGACCCCGGCAAGTACATCACCTCCGACACCGGCGACCCCGGTTTCGCCAGCAGCATGATCTGGCAGGCCGGCGGCAAGCCGTTCACCGCCGACGGCCGGAACGTGAAGATCAACCTGGCCGACGCCGGTACCAAGAAGTGGACCGCGATGTGGAACCAGCTGGTCGAGGGCAAGCTGCTCGCCCCGATCAAGGAGTGGTCCGACGACTGGTTCCGCGCACTCGGTGACGGCACCATCGCCTCGCTGGTCACCGGCGCCTGGATGCCGGGTAACTTCAAATCCTCGGTCCCCGGTGGTGCCGGGAAATGGGCGGTGGCGCCGATGCCGACCTACGACGGTGGACAGCCGGTCACCGCGGAGAACGGCGGCAGCACACAGTCGGTCCTGAAGCAGAGCGGCAACCCGGCGCTGGCCGCGGCGTTCGTCCGCTGGCTCAACCACGGCAACGGCGTCAAGCCGTTCATCGCCAGTGGCGGTTTCCCCGCCACCACGGCCGACCTGAGCTCGCCCGCCTTCCTCGACGAGGCCAATCCTTACTTCGGCGGGCAGAAGATCAACCAGGTGCTCACCGAGGCGTCGAAGAACGTCGCCAAGGGCTGGACGTACCTGCCGTACCAGACCTACGCCAACAGCGTCTTCAGCGACACCGTCGGCAAGGCCTACCTCAACGGCACCTCGCTCGATGCCGGACTCAACGCCTGGCAGCAGGCGCTCGTGGACTACGGCAACCAGCAGGGCTTCACCGTCAGCGCGGGGTGAGGCGTGGGCATCCAGATCGAAGCCGACGTCTCCGAGGTGGTCGGCCCGGTGCCGCGACGGCTGTTCGGCTCGTTCGTCGAGCACATGGGCCGGTCCGTCTACACGGGACTCTTCGAACCAGGACACTCCACTTCTGACGGTAGCGGTTTCCGGGGTGACGTCCTCGGCCTCGTCCGTGAACTCGGTCCGTCCGTCGTCCGCTATCCCGGTGGGAACTTCGTCTCCGGCTATCGCTGGGAGGACGGCGTCGGTCCGGTGGACGGCCGCCCCGTCCGGCTGGATCCCGCGTGGCACAGCGTCGAGTCGAATCGCTTCGGCCTGCACGAATTCGCCGCGTGGGCCGAAGCCGCGGACGTCGAGGTGATGTACGCGGTCAACCTCGGCACCCGCGGTATCCAGGAGGCCGCCGACGTCCTCGAGTACTGCAATCACCCTGGCGGGACGGAACTGAGCGAACGGCGGCGTGCGAACGGCGCCGACCGTCCGTTCGGCTTCCGGCTTTGGTGCCTCGGCAACGAGATGGACGGGCCGTGGCAGGTCGGGCACAAGACCGCCGACGAGTACGGCCGCCTTGCCGCCGAGACGGCGCGGCTCATGCGGATGATCGACCCTGGCGTCGAACTCGTCGTCGCGGGGAGTTCGAGCAGCGAGATGCCGACGTTCGGGCACTGGGAGCGCACCGTCCTGGAGCACACCGCGGCGCTCGTCGACCATCTCTCGCTGCACGCCTACTACCAGGAGCACGACGGTGACGTCGCGAGTTACCTGGCCAGTGCGGCCGGGCTCGACGAGTTCATCCGCACCACCGCCGGGATCATCGACGACGTCCTCGCGAAAACCGGTCTCGACAAGAAGATCGGTATCAGCGTCGACGAGTGGAACGTCTGGGATCAGCGCCACTGGAACGAGGTCGAGCAGCACGAACTGATCGGCGGCGGCTGGCGGGAACACCCCCGGATCATCGAGGACGACTACACCGTCACCGACGCTGTCGTGGTCGGCTCGCTGCTCGGCTCCCTGCTGCGTAACGTCGACCGCGTCACGATGGCCAACCAGGCGCAACTGGTGAACGTCATCGCGCCGATCCGCGCCGAACCCGGCGGTCCGGCGTGGCGGCAGACGACGTTCCACCCGTTCAGCCTGGTTTCGAAGCTCGCCAAGGGGAACAGCCTTCGGCTCACCGTCGAGGGCGACACCGTCCACACCGGACTGCACGGCCGGGTCGACGTCGTCGACGCCGCGGCCACCTTCGACGAAGACGGCCGCTGTGCCGTCTTCCTCACCAACCGCTCCACCGTGTCCGCGACCGAAGTGCGGTTGCGCGTCCGCGGCGCGCGGCTGACGCCGGACGGGGCCTGGACCGTCACGGTCCCGGACGGGCACGACCGCCACGCCACGAATTCCGTCCACGGAGAACCAGTCCGGCCCGTCCCGTCGCCCGACGTGACGGCCGAGCACGACCCGGAAGGAACCACCATCACCGCCACGCTCCCGCCCCTTTCCTGGACCGCGCTCCGGCTGGCCACGGTGGTGGTCCGGGATGTCTGAGTTCAGCATCGGGGAGAACGACTTCCTGCTCGACGGCAAACCGTTCCAGATCATTTCCGGTGCACTGCACTACTTCCGGGTGCACCCGGACCTCTGGGCCGACCGCATCGACAAGGCCCGCCGCATGGGCCTCAACACCATCGAGACCTAC
Source organism: Amycolatopsis sp. NPDC033938 (assembly GCF_055575975.1). Taxonomy (NCBI): domain Bacteria; kingdom Bacillati; phylum Actinomycetota; class Actinomycetes; order Pseudonocardiales; family Pseudonocardiaceae; genus Amycolatopsis; species Amycolatopsis sp. NPDC033938. Next base: position 73,161 of record NZ_JBVIRO010000018.1, on the reverse strand, counting down.
GTCGCGTGGAACGCCCACTCGCCCGAACAAGGCGAGTTCGACGTCTCCGGCGGCCTCGATCTCGACCGGTTCCTCCGGCTGATCGCCGAGGCCGGGATGTACGCGATCGTCCGGCCGGGACCGTACATCTGCGCGGAATGGGACAACGGCGGCCTGCCGACCTGGCTGCTGCGCGACCGCGAACTCCGGGTCCGCGAGTTCGAACCGCGCTACCTCGCCGCCGTCCGCGGCTACCTGGACGACGTGTTCCGGGTGGTCGCGCCGCACCAGATCGACCGCGGCGGACCGGTCCTGCTCGTCCAGGTCGAGAACGAGTACGGCGCTTTCGGCGCAGACAAGCGGTATCTGGCCGCGCTGACCCACTACACCCGCGCCGCCGGGATCACCGTCCCGCTGACCACGGTGGACCAGCCCACCCACGAAATGCTGGAGAACGGCGGCCTCGACGGGGTGCTCCACCGGACGGCGTCGTTCGGTTCGCAGAGCACCGCGCGAATGAAGACCCTGCGTGAACACCAGCCGACCGGGCCGCTGATGTGCAGCGAGTTCTGGGACGGCTGGTTCGACCACTGGGGCGCGCACCATCACACGACCACGGTCGCCGATTCCGCGGCGGATCTGGACGCGCTGCTCGCGGCCGGCGCTTCGGTGAACCTCTACATGTTCCACGGCGGTACCAACTTCGGTCTCACCAACGGCGCCAACGACAAGGGTGTCTACCAGCCGCTGGTCACCTCTTACGACTACGACGCCCCGCTCGACGAAGCCGGTGACCCGACACCGAAGTACCACGCGTTCCGTGACGTGATCGCGCGTTACCACAAGGTTCCCGACAGCGTTCCGCCCGAAGCCCGTCCGGCGCCGACGCCGGTAGCGGCACTGCACGACCCCATCTGGCTGCTCGATTCGCCGCGGCACTGGGGGACCGCGCAGGTCCACGAACACCTGCCCGCCTTCGACGAACTGACCCCGACGCCGCGCCTGGCGTTCCTGCGGGTAGACGTCGACGCCGAGAAGCCGGGTGTCCTGACCTTCGGGGAGGTACGTGACCGGGCGACCGTGTTCTTCGACGGTGACCGCCTCGGCACCCTTCTTCGCGAGCACCGCGACCGCGCGATCCGCTTGCCCCGTGCGCGCGGCGAACTGCTCGTGCTGATCGAGGACCTGGGGCGGGTCAACTACGGGGAGCGGATCGGCGAGGCCAAGGGGATCGTCGGCGGCGCGCGCCTGCACGGCGAGCCGTTGACCGGCTGGGAGGTCGTCCCGATCGACGTGGCCGCGCTGCCGGATCTCCTCCCGGAGGTCTCCACGACCGAGAGCCAGGCGGGGCCGTTGTCCGGCCCGGTGGTGGTGCGGGGCGGATTCGAGCTCGACGAACCCGCCGACCTCTTCCTCGATACCGCGCACTGGGGCAAGGGCCTGGTCTGGATCAACGGGTTCCTGCTCGGCCGGTACTGGCGCCGAGGTCCACAAAGGACGCTGTACGTGCCGCGACCGGTCGTCCGGGCCGGCGTCAACGATCTGGTCGTATTGGAACTCGACACGATGCTCGAAACCGAGGCGCGGTTCGTTCCCCGTCCGCTTTTGGGGCACACCGAAGCCTGACCGGCAAACGGATCCGAACGAAGGGCAGTTCACCGATGAACTCGAGAACCGCGTTCCGCCGTCTGTTCACCGTCCTCTGTGTACCGCTGACCGCGGCCGGGCTGTTCGTCGCGACGGCCTCGGCCGCCGACGCGGTCACCGTCCGGCCCGACCCCACGTACCGCCATCAGACCTTCGAGGGCTGGGGCTCCAGCCTCGCGTGGATGGCGGAGGCCACCGGCCGTTACCCGGACCCGATCCGCACGAAGCTGGCCGACATGGTGTTCGGTGAGGAGGGGCTGAACTTCACCATCGCCCGGTTCAACATCGGCGGCGGCAACGCGCCGGACGTCCCGCCGTACCTGCGTCCTGGCGGCGCGATCCCCGGCTGGTGGAAGGCGCCTGCCGGGACGACCCGCGCGGACAAGGACTGGTGGACCCCCGGTGACCCCGCGGAGTTCGACCCCGCCGCGGACCCGAATCAGCGCTGGTGGGTGGACCGGATCAAGAAGCGGATCACCCGCTGGGAGGCGTTCAGCAACTCGCCGCCGTACTTCCACACGGTGTCGGGTTACGTCTCCGGCGGGTTCAATCCCACCGACGAGCAGCTGCGCGCCGAGAAGATGGGCGACTTCACCGCGTATCTGGCGAAGGCCGCCAAGACCCTCGAAAACGCGCATGGCATCAAGTTCACGTCGGTGAACCCGCTGAACGAGCCCAACACGAACTACTGGAAGACCACCCTCGGCGCCGACGGCAACCCGACCGGCGGCAGGCAGGAAGGCGCGCACATCGGGCCGTCGGTCCAGTCCCGGCTGATCCCCGAAATGGCGAAGGCGCTGGCGGCGAGCGGTTCGCGGGCGATCGTGTCGGCCCCCGACGAAACCAATCCGGACATCTTCGCCGCGGACTGGAACGGCTGGTCGCCCGAAGCCCGCGCGGCGGCCGGGCGGCTCAACGTGCACACCTACGGCACCGGGAACCGTCCCATCCCGCGTGACCTGGCCAAAGGCGCGGCGAAACCGCTGTGGATGAGCGAGGTCGGCGGTAGCTGGAAGGACGGGCAGGACTTCACGAGTATGGACCCCGGCCTCGGTCTGGCCCGGCAGATCACCGGCGACCTGCGCGAACTGGAGCCGAGCGCGTGGATCGGCTGGCAGCCGATCGAGGACTACAACGCGATGAAGCCGGGCGGCGAGCGGCCGGAGGGGATGAACTGGGGCGAGATCCAGATCCCGTTCGACTGCCCGGCGAACGCCACCTTGGCGAACTGTCCGATCAGGACGAACACGAAGTACCACACCATGCGGAACTTCACCCACTACATCAAGCCGGGTGACCGCGTGATCGGCGTGAACGACACTTCCAGCACCGCCGCGATGCGTGGCGAGAACCTGGCGACGGTGGTCCATGTCAACGCGGGCGACACCGAACGGGACGTCACCCTCGACCTGTCCGGCTTCGGCCGGATCCAGCCCGGCGCCAAGGTGACTCCTGTGGTGACGGACGTCGGTGGCGCGCTCAAGCCGGGTAAGGCGGTGAAGGTGGCCGGCCAGAAGGCGACGCTGCGTGTCCCGGCCCGGTCGGTGACCAGTTTCGTGGTCGACGGCGTCGGGTCGGTCGCCTCCGGGACGGGCCTCGGCTCCGGCAAGGCGTTCGGTTTCGCCGGCGTACAGAGCGGCAAATCGCTCAGCGCCGAGAACGGCGCCCTGGTGCAGCGGACGACGGACGCCTCCGCCGCGGCTCAGCGGTGGACGTTGACCGACCGCACCGGCCGGTACGGCAACCGGGATCAGTTCACGATCACGAACGCGGGGACTGGACAGGTGCTCGGCGCCTCGGGCGGCGCGGTGACGCTGGCTCCCGCGGGAACGGACGGCCCGGCGTCACGCTGGATGTTGTCGAGCACCGGCGACGGGACCTGGGCCTTCGTCAACGTCGCGACGGGCGGGCTGCTCGACGTGACCGGCGAGTCCCGTGAGGACGGTGCGCGGATCGGGCTCTATCAGCCCACCAACGGGGCCAACCAGCGGTGGCAGGCCTTGGCCCGCTAAAAGCCCGTGAGTGGTGATGACGGTCAGCACCGTCATCACCACTCACGAGACCCACCCCTAGAGCGCCGGGTAAGCGTTCTTCATCAGTTCCTGGAACTGTGCGGAGAACCAGTGACCGGAGAGCGGCGCGTCGGGAAGCGCCCCGGACATGTTGTACTGGTTCCGCGGGTTACCGGTGTAGGTCGGGTCGCACATCCGGTCGAAACCCTTGCCTTCGGTGTTCGGGATCTCCTTGCTGGCACCGTCGGACTCGCCCGGCGGCTTGACCCAGACGTAGGCGTCGATCCCGGGTTCCGGTGCGGCCTTGGGGCGTTCGCCGATCCCCGCGCCCGCCTGGTTGCACCAGTTGCCGAGGTGGATGCGGCGATCCGTCCGGCTGCCGTTCACGTAGGCGTCGACCGTGGTGGACGGCCCGGGGCCGGTCGGCCGGGCGGCGCCGCCCCAGCCGTTGCGGGAGGTGTCGATGAGCATGCCGACGTCCGACGAGAACCCGGCGCGGATGGCTTCCTGCCGGAATCCCTGTGCGTAGGACAGTTCATCGACGTAGCGGTTCCAGTCGACCCACTTCGACGTCCGCACCGAAGTGCCGCCGACGCTGTCGTTCACGGTGAAGTACGGCTCCTTGAGCGCACCGTAGTTCGCGGCGTTGGCGATGAAACCGTGCACGTTGGCCGTCGTGCTGCCGGAGGACCGCGCGGCCTCGGCCATCAGCGCGGCGGACGGGCCGAGGTTGTCGTCCCAGCCGAGCCAGCCGTGGTGCCCGATGTCGATGTAGTTGTAGACATTGGGGATCGGGCCGAACTTCGCCAGCGCGTGGCCGACGCCCTTGACGTAGTTCCCGTTGGCCTTCATGACGTCGCATCCGGGCGTGGCCGTCGGACGGGGTGTCACGTTGGTGACCAGGTTCGGCAGCGAGTCGAGCTCGACCACGTTCACGATCCGCAACGTCGAGTATTTCGGATCGGCGAGGATCGCGGCGATCGGGTCGATGTACTCCGTCTGGTATCGCCCGAGTTCGTCCGCCTTGAGTTCGCCGTTCGAGGCGAGCGCGGAGCAGTCACGGCCGGGCAGGTTGTAGATCACCAGCTGGATGACCAACGGTTTCCCGGCGCTCTGCCGGAGTGCCTCGTCGAGATGGGCACGCAACCCGCGGCCGCTGGTCGTGCCCGTGATGGCGGCGATGCGGTCCAGCCAGACGGCGGTGGGCTGGTTCGCGATCCGGGCGCCACCCGGTTCCGCGGCGGCCTTCGCCGACCAGTCCGGGTTCACGTACACCCCGGCGCCGACGTAGGGGTTGTCCACCTTGGGGCCGCCCGGGTTCGGGGTGGAGGTCGTGGTGGTCGGGGACGACGTCGTCGTGGTGGTGGTCGTGGTCGGGGTGGTGGAACCGGTGCAGGTGGTGCCGTTCAAGGTGAAGACCGCGGGTTTCGCGTTGGTGCCTGAGTAGCTTCCGTTGAAGCCGGGGGAGACGGTGCCGCCGGTGGAGAGCGAACCGTTCCACCCCGCGTCGCGGACCGTCACGTGCCCGCCCTGCTGACCGAACGTCCCGTTCCAGCCCTGCTGGACCCGCTGATTTCCGGGGAAGTCCCACTCCAGCGTCCAGCCACCGCTGATCGGGTCGCCGAGGTTGGTGACGGTCACGGTCGCCCCGAAACCGGTGTCCCATTGGTTGGTGATCGTGTAGTCGACCTTGCACCCCGGCGCGGCTTCGGCGCTCGAGCCCAAGACCGCCGGTACCCCGACCATCGCGAGTACCGCGGTGACGGCCAGGGGTGCCGAAACACCCTTTCTGCGGAATCTCATACGTCGCCTCCTTGCGACCGGAATCCGATGTCTGGGAGCGCTCCCATGGGGACCGTAAGGCGGTGAGCCGGACATGACAAGGTCGCTTGGTCCGTAATGTGGGATCGCTCCCAGAAGGCTACGAAAGGACTAAGCCACCCGGGGGAAGGCTCGTCCTGATGGGGGTGCCGCCTACACCCGGACAGCGGCGAACAGGCCTGAAGCGGCCGTATGGGATCGTGACCCGATGAGGATCTTGCTCGTGGAGGACGAGCGGCGGCTCGCCGAATCGTTGCGCGCCGGGCTGAGCGCCGAGGGCTATGCCGTGGACGTCGCGCACAACGGCCGCGACGCGCTCTGGTACGCCGACGAACACCCGTACGCCGCCATGATCCTCGACATCATGCTGCCGGGTTTGAACGGCTACCGCGTCTGCCGCAGGCTGCGCGAACGGGGCGACACCACGCCGATCCTCATGCTGACCGCCAAGGACGGGGAAGACGACGAGATCGAGGCGCTGGACACCGGCGCCGACGACTTCCTGCCGAAGCCCTTCTCCTACGGCGTCCTCCTCTCCCGGTTGCGGGCGCTGATCCGGCGCGGGGGAGCGACCCGGCCGGGCACGTTGCGGCTCGGCGATCTGGAGCTCGACCAGGCGAGCCACGTCTGCCGTCGTGGCGCCACGGTGATCCCGTTGACCGGCAAGGAGTTCGCCCTCCTGGCGTACCTGATGAAGCGGCAGGGCGAGGTGGTGACCAAGGCCGAACTGCTCGAAAACCTCTGGGACTTCGCGGCGTCGGCGACGGCGAACCTGGTGGAGGTCCACGTGAGCGCGCTGCGGCGCAAGATCGATCTGCCGTTCGGCGCGGAGACGATCCGGACGGTCCGCGGCGCCGGCTACCACGTGGTGACCTCCGGTGCGTAAAGGCTTGCGGTCGACCCGTTTCCGGGTCGCGCTGACCGCGTTCCTGGCGTCGATCATCGCGCTCGGGGTCGTTTCGGCCTGGCTCGTGCTCGATGCCCAGAGCCGCTTGGGGTACGGCGCGGCGCAACTGGCGCGGGCGCGGGCGGACGCGATCGTCCAGTTGCTGAACAACGGCGCGGCTCCCGCCGACCTGCGCCTCCTCGTCCGGGACTCGATCTACGAGGTGACCAGCCAGACCGGGAAGCGCCTCGCCTCCTGTCCCGGTCTGCGCTCCGGAGCGATCGAGCCGGACGAAAGAACCGGGTCCGGGGACGACGTCCGCATCATCAAGCCCGGCGAGGTGGACCTCGGCAGGCAGGAATCCGTCGGCTGCGCACCCGTGCTCGGGACGGACCCAGAGGGGGACGGGCTCCGGTTGCACGTCCACGCGACCGCGAGCGGGGACAGCAAATATCGGGTCTTCGGTGCCGCCATCGTCGACGAGTCCGGGCAGGCGGCGCTGGACTCGGTACGGATGACCTTGTTGATCGGTGTCCCGGTGGTAGCCCTGCTGATCGGTGTGATCGCGTGGCTCGCGGTCCGCCGCTCGCTGCGACCGGTCGAGGCGATCCGGTCCGAGGTCGCGGAAATCGGCGCGCACGATCTTTCCCGCCGCGTACCGGCCCCGGACAGCGGTGACGAGATCGCGAAGCTCGCGGAGACGATGAACACGATGCTCTCCCGGTTGGACACCGCCGTCACCCGGCAGAGCCGGTTCACCTCGGACGCGTCGCACGAACTCCGCACGCCGCTGGCCTCGCTGCGGACGCAGCTGGAGGTCCTGCTCGCACATCCGGACCGGCTGGACTGGCGCGAAGCCTGCCGCAACGCGCTCCTCGACATCACCCGGCTGCAGGATCTCGTCGCCGATCTCGTGCTCCTCGGCAAGCTGGACAACTCCGGCCCCGAACGGCTCACCCCGGTACGACTGTCCGAAGTGGTCGAATCCTGTCTCTCCGGACGGCAGGGGGTGCGGGCAAGGCTGGAAGGGGATCCGGTGGTGCTCGGCGACCGCGGTCGGCTGGAACGCTTGCTCCGCAACCTGATCGACAACGCGCAGCGGCACACCCGCACCGGCGTCGAGGTCGCCGTGTCCACAGTGGACGAGTTCTGCGTGCTGACGGTCACCGACGACGGCCCCGGCATTCCCGCCGCGGACCGTGAGCGGGTGTTCGACCGGTTCGTTCGGCTGGACGACGGCCGTGCGCGTGACGAAGGCGGCGCCGGACTCGGGCTGGCGATCGTCGCCGACATCGCCCACGCCCATGGCGGTACCGCCGAGGTCGACGATCACGACGGCGGTGCCCGCCTCGTCGTCCGATTGCCCTCGGCGGGAACACGAAGCTGAAGACGGCTTCAGCTTCCTTAAGCTTCGGTTCAGCGTCCGGGCCCGAACCTACGGGCCATGTCCGATCTCTCGCGCCGCTCCTGGTGGCAGCCGCTCAGCCACGCCGGTTACCTGGAGTCGTCCTGGTTCCCCGGCCTCACCGGCGTGCGCGCGCTCGCCGCCGTGGCCGTCGTGTTCTTCCACTACGGCGGTCCGATCGTGGACCGGCTGCAGGGCTGGATCGCCGTGCAGTTGTTCTTCGTGCTGTCCGGCTTCCTGATCACCACGTTGTCCCTGCGCGAGGAGGGCCGCACCGGCCGGATCTCGTTGCGCGAGTTCTACCTCCGGCGCGTCTTCCGGATCTTTCCGGTGTACTTCCTGCTCCTCGCGCTGACCACGATCGCGGTGATCATCGGCGGCACGTACCAGAGCAGCAGGCTCGCCGACGCCATGCCGTACTACCTCGTCTTCGGCAACGAGCTGGTCGACTTCAACACGCCCTACCCGACGTCGTGGTCGCTGGGCGTGGAGGAGAAGTTCTACCTGGTCTGGCCCGCGCTGCTGGTGCTCACCTCGTTCGCGCGAAGCGGGAAGACAGCGCTGCGGCTCCTGCTCGGCACGTCGGCCGTCCTCGGCGTGGTGCTGGTCGCGCTGCCGCTGGCGCCGTCGCACACCTGGGCGAGCCTTTCGGTGCACTACTGCTCACTGGTCATCGGGTGCCTGCTGGCGATGGCGCTGCACCATCCCCGCGGCTTCGCCCTGTTCCGGCCGCTGACCAGTCCCGCCGTCGCCACGGTGATCGCCTGCGGGTTCGTCGTGCTGCAGTTCTCGGTCGGACCGCTGGCGAAGGCACTCGGCGGGCATTGGCAGTCCGTCGTCCCGGTCTACGCGGCGGGCTCGGCGCTGCTGCTCGTGGCCGTCGTTTCACCCGGTCCGGTCCGGCAGCTGCTCTCGAGCGGCCCGATGACCTTCGTCGGCGATCGCTCGTACGCGCTCTACCTCGCCCAGACCGCGGCCGCCGGAGTGTCCGGCTGGCTGCTGCCCAGCGGGATCGCCAAGGCCGCGGTGACCACGGGGGTCGCCCTGCTGTTCGCCTGCGCGCTGCGCCGATGGGTCGAACAGCCCGCCATCGCCTACGGGCGGAAGATGATCGGACGACGCGCGCCCGCCGAGCCTCCGGTGGAGGCCGCGGCGGGCGCGAGGTGAGCCAGGTCGTCAGTGGTGCGCGGCCACCGCACCGGCGTTGGCGTTCTTCTTGACGAACAGCGAACCGACGAACGCGGCCAGACCGACGCAGCCGGCGACCATGAAGGTGGTGCGGATACCCGTCGCGTCGGGGCTGGCCGCCCCGGCCGTCACCGTGCTCGCCGTGGCGACCGCGATGAACAAGGCGGTGCCGAGCGCGCCGGCGAGCTGCTGAAGGGTGGCGAGGATCGCGCTGCCGTGTGAATAGAGGTGTTCGGGCAGCGAACCGAGGGACTCGGTCATCAGCGGCGTCATCATGAGGCCGAGCCCGCACATCAGGAGGATGTGGATGGCGATGACCGCGACCAGCGGTGATTCCGCGCCCAGCAGGGCGAACAGCCACAGCGAGACCGCCATCGAGGCCGCGCCGGGGATGACCAGCGGCCGGGGGCCGAAGCGGTCGTACAGCGCACCGACCGGACGGCCGAGCAGGCCGAGGGCCAGGCCGCCGGGAAGCACCGCGAGCCCGCTGACGAACGTGCTGGTGTGCAGGACGGTCTGCAGGTACAGCGGCAGCAGGATCGCCGCGGCGCCGAGCAGGCACATGAACAACAGCGCCGTCAGCACCAGTGAGACGACGAAGCTGCGGTGGGTGAACGGACGCAGGTCCAGCAGCGCGCGGTCTTCTTTTTGCAGGCGCAGCTGTCGCCAGGTGAACACCGCGAGCGCCACCACGCCGAATGCGATCGGCGCCCACGGCGGCACCGGCTGATGCCCGCCCGCCGACTCGCCGGACACCGACAGGCCGTACAGCACGCCGCCGAAACCGACGGCGGACAGGATCACCGACAGCACGTCCAGCGGGACCTTGCGGGTATCGCTGTCCAGCCGCAGCCGCAGCATGCCGACCACCAGCGCGGCGAGCGCGAGCGGCAGCACGATCCAGAACATCCAGCGCCAGCCCAGCGACGAGAGGACCGCGCCGCCGATGGTCGGGCCGATGGCGGGGGCGACCGCGATGACGATGGTGATCGTGCCCATCGTCGCGCCGCGCTTCTCCACCGGGACCAGGCGCATCACCGTCGTCATCAGCAGCGGCAGCATGACCGCCGTACCGCAAGCCTGGATCACCCGGCCGACCAGCAGGAAGGCGAATCCCGGCGCGACCGCGCTGACCAGGGTGCCGAGGCTGAACAGGGTCAGCGAGGCGAGGAAGACCTGGCGCGGGGTGAACCGTTCGAGCAAGAACCCGGTGGTCGGGATGACGACCGCCATGGTGAGCAGGAAGCCACTGGTCAGCCACTGCACGGTGGTGGTCGGGACCTTGAGGTCGACGGTCAGGTCACGCAACGCGACGCTCAGGATCGTCTCGTTGAGGATCATCACGAACGCGGAAAGGACCAGCACCCCGATCAGGAGCCCGGCGCTCGCCGGTGCTCTTTCCTGGTCGTGAGTCGTTTCGGGCATGGTTTCGGTCATCTGTGTGGGGCTCCTGGAAGGCCGCTGTCCGCGTCGGGCCGCCTCCGGCGACGGCAACGGTGACAGCGAAGGCGAGGCTGATCGGGGTTCAGTCTGCCTGTGCCGGCCGGTGTGTGTCACGTCGATTTCCGTAGTTAGTACGGTCACTCCGCTGTGGGCGGACGACCGCTCCGCACGGGAGAGGAACGAATTTCCCGTCCCGCCAACCTAAAATCGTGCTGTGACCAGTGAGATCACCGTGGCTCAGTGGAGGTCGGTGCGACGCGCCTATCGGGTGACGGGCGCGCGTTTCGCCGAGCTGGTGACCGGCGTCCCGGATCCGGCCTCGATGGTCACCGCGGAGTGGACGGTGGCCGACACCGTCGCCCACGTCGCGCTGATCGCGAAGATGTACACCTCGCTGGTGCGGCCGGACGGCGCGCGGCTGCTGGACGCCCGCGGGCAGGGGCAGGTCGAGAAGACCACTGTGGACACGGTTTCCGTGCTGAACGCCTTGGTGCTGGAGAAGTTTCCCGAACGCGACATCGGCGTGCTGGTGGCGGGGTTGCTCGCTGACATCGAGGAAGTGCTGCGAGTGACGGAGGACGCCGATCCGGCGACCCCGCTGAGCTGGCTCGGGGACTCGAAGGTGCCACTTGCCGGTGTCCTCGCCCATTTGGTCAACGAATTGCAGATCCACGGCTGGGACATCGCCAAGGCGTTGAAGCTGCCCTGGACGATCCCACCGGGTGACGCGGCCCTGTTCTTCGACCTCTTCCTGGTGGGCGTGCTGACCCACGACGTCGGGCATCTCCTCGACACCGACGAACCACCGAGGGAGAGACGCATCGCCGTCGCCTTCCGATCGGCGTACACGGCTCCGGTCGTCCTGATGCTGCATCGGGGGCGGGTCACGGTCGAGCGGCCCGACGGCCCGGTGGACGCGCGGATCTCCTTCGATCCGCCGTCGCTGAACCTGATGTTGTTCCACCGGGTCGGCAAGGCGCGTTCCGCGCTGACCCGCAAGATCGTCGTCAGTGGTCCCCGGCCGTGGCTGTTGCCCGCGTTCCTGCGGGTGGTGAGGTTGCCGTAGGAACGCGGGCCTTCCCGCGCCCTTAAAGCGTCAGCGCCCAGACATCGAGCACTCCGATGTCGCCGGGCCCGTAGTCGGTGACACGCAACTGCCACTTCCCGCCGGCCGGGGACGACGCGCCGGGCACCGAGAACGTCCGCGTGCCGTTCCAAGCCGTGCAGGTGGAGCCGCCGCTGTACTTGAGGGGGTAGGCCTTGCCCACCGGATCCAAGAGCGTGACGCCGAGATCCTCGGCGCAGGTGTGCCGGATCGTCACCGAAACTCCGAGCGTGGTCGCGGCCGGTCCGGTGAGTGTCGAGGTCACCGGGCTGAACACCTGCTGGTAGTCACGGATCGCGAAGTCGGTGCCGTTGCTCAGCGTCCGGCCGCCCGCGTCGCCGGGCTGCGTCTTGACGGACACCACACCGCTCGCAGGCGACACGTTCCCCGCCGCGTCGCGGGCCTTCACCGTGAAGCTGTAGGAGGTGTCCGGGCTGAGACCGGTCACGGTGGTGCTGGTGCCCGTCGTGGAAGCGGCCGGTGCCGAGCCGTTGTAGACGTCGTAACCGGCGACGCCGACGTTGTCCGTGGCCGCGTCCCAGGCCAGCGTGACACTGTTCGAGGTCGTGCCGGTGGACCGGGCGTTGCCGGGGGCGCTCGGTGCCGTCGTGTCGCCGCCGCCGTCGCCCGTCACCAGGGTGAGGTTCCATTTGTTCAGCGCTTCGAGCACCGGCTGGAAGAGGGACATGTCGCCGTCGCCGGGGTTCTCCACGCACTTCGACGGGCCGCCGTCGTGCAGGCCGACCGCCTTGGTGCCGAGCAACCAGCCGCCGCCCGAGTCGCCGCCGAGCGAGCACGCCGTCGTCCACGTCAGATCTTCGATGATCAGCCCGCCGCCGTAGTCGACGGCCTTGTGCGTGTACTTCACTTCGCCGCACTTCCAGTGCGAAGTGTTGCCGGAGTGGCAGACCCGGTCGCCGACCATCGCCTCGGCCGAACCGGTGACCGTGACGGCGGGCTCGCCCCAGGTGTTGACCGCCGCCGAGAGTTCCCAGCCGGACTGCGTCACCGCGACCACACCCATGTCACCCTCGCGGGCGTTGACGCTGCGCGTCCCGCCGACGTTCGACGTGCCGATCCGGTTCTGCTGGCCGGACGCGCCATAGGCGGCTTGGTCGCGGTCGTTCGTGCAGTGCCCGGCGGTCAGGAAGTGCTTGCCGCCGGAGGAATCCGTCACGCCGAATCCGACCGAACAGTTGGACTCGCTACCCGGCCACCACGGGTCGCCGGTGTGGATCGTGCCCGCCTGCTGCCGGGGCGACGACCCGGTTTCGGTGATCCGCACGCCGAGATTCTTCGCCTGTAAAAGGAAACGCTCGGTCTCGGCGGTCTTGCGTGAACGGTCGACCGAGACGCCGACCTCGTTGCCGCGGACGTCGACACCCCAGCCGAACACGCCAGGAACACCGTCGCCGACCAGCGCGCGGACGGCGTCGTCGGTCCGGTCGAGTTCGCCCTTGGTGCGGGCGACCAGCCGCGTTTCGGCACCGGCCGCCTTGGCCGCGTCGGCGTCGGCGGTGTTCGTGACCGCCACGGTCAGCTTGCCCGTGGCGGCGTCGAACCATTGCCCGGCAGTGCGGTCGCGCAGACCGGCCGGAAGCGACGCGGCCAGCCGATGTGCCTCGTCCTGGGCAGCGAGCTGGGACTTCGCTTCGGACACGGTCAGACCGAAGGCGGCGGCCACCCCGTTCACTTCGGCGTCGGGATGGGCCGGAGCCGGTGGTGAGACCGCTTGGGCCGTCGGACCGAATCCCAGTGCGGCCAACGCCATGAGGCTCAAAAAGGAAAGCACTTTGCTGTGCCGTCGCATGCGCACTCCTTGAATCGAAAAGTAGGTGCGCAGACGGTAAGGCTCCTGTCCGGTGGAATTTTAGACCCGCGAGTCGTTAACAATTAAAAGCTTGTGTTGCGCGGGCTCTGTTGCGGCCAGCCCATAGGGGCACCAGAGATGTTCTGGTGCCTGGGGTCCGCCCTGCCTGAGTTTTCTTGGCTGGGCAGGAAGTGACACCTGCGGAGGCGTTCAGCCCACAGGGAACATCAAGCTCTTCTATGTCCTGAGGTGCATGGTGTTGCGCCTCGGAGCCCCGGTGGGGTCGAGGTAAGCGGGCGGGGTGAACTCCGGCAGCCCGTCTTGGGCGATCTGGACTTTCCATTCGCTGTGGTGGATGAGCCGGTGATGCTTCGTGCAGAGCAGCACGAGATTGTCGATCTTCGTTTCGCCGTGGTGGCGCCAGAAGACGATGTGGTGTGCGGTGCAGCGGGGTACCGGCATGTCGCAGCCGGGAAACGCGCAGCCGCCGTCGCGGAGGGTCAGCGCGTACTTCTGCGCCAGTGACACCGTCCGTTTCGACCGGCCGATATCCAGTGGTTCGCCCGCGGTGCCGAGGACGCCGGGTCGGACACGGGCGTCGCAGGCGAGGATGCGGGCGTCGGTGGCGCTGATCGGCCCGACCAGATCCAGGTGTGCTTCACCGATGTCCCGGATCAGGTCCTCATACGACAGGGTGACGAGAATGTGGGTGGCTTCCCCGGCCTGGCCGGGAAGGTTCCGGCTGGTGGTCTTCAACCGCACATAGTCGGTGAACGCGTCTCCGTAGCGTTCGTCCTGGGTGCGGGAGTCGCGGACCCCGTCGATGGCCTTGTGGGGTTTCGCCATCGGGTCGAGGTCGGACTTCAACCGCGCGTAGGTTTCGAGGTCGAGTCTGGCTTTGAGGCCGAGTGTTCCGTCGCGGTGTTTGACGAACCGCAGCTCCGGCCGGGTGTCTTTGGGGTCTTCGTTGCGGGGTTCTTTGCCGTCGGGATCCAGCTTGTCCAAGAGTCGTCGTCCGGCGCGGGCGATCTGCCGAGGACCCGCACACCGGGCCAAGTCGACGAGGATTTTCTCCCCGCCCCGCACAGCTTCCTCCGAGACGGTGGAGGGGATGCGGGCGAGAGTGCGGATGATCGCGTCGATCTGCGCACCCCCGATCGCACCCTCGGCGGCAGCTTCGGCGGTCAACGGCGCCAGCGGCGGCTCAGGATCTCCACCGATAGACGGCCCCGGATGCAACGCCAGAACCCGATCGGCCCGGGCTCCAGCTTCCTGGTCGGTCACCTGGAAGTCTTCGAAGATCATCGCCGCGAGCGTGGAATGGCCGGAGCAGCCGCGGATACCGCGGGAATTGATTTCCGCGAGGATCGCGTACTGCTCCGCCTCCAGCTGACGCTTCAACACCTCGATTTCCTGTTTGCGGGCGTGCAGCGTCGCAGTGTCGGCACGCCACCACTCGGAGCGCACCACCTGGGGTCTGTTTTCGCTGGCCACGACCCCAACAATACCCCTACTCGAACACCTGTGCTATCGCATATTCAGACTACACGGGAGCAAACTACGGCCAAGAAACTACGTAGCGCGCGTAGGCACCTTCGCGAGCAGTGAGCGGTGTGAAGCCCGCAAAAGAACCACACGAGACACGCCTTAAGCCTCCCAGTCCCAAGCGAACCCGAAGCGGCCGGGGCCGAAATTCAGGGCCACCCCGTGCACGGAATCGCCACCCGGAAGGACTTCGGTCCATTCCGCCTGCTGTCCGTCCTGTTCGGAATAGCGGCGGCAGCATACCGGGAGCACATCGGGGGAGAACCGGACCTCGAGCACGTATTCCCTTACCGGAAGGCGGAATTTGCGTTCGTAGTTCGTCGCGTGCGGGAACGGTGCGCTGTTGGACAGGGTGTGTTCGGTGATGACCGTTTCGCCTTTCGCGAGCGGTCGTTCGAAGAGCAGTTCCATCACGAGAAGACCGTCTTCGGGGCGGTGGACGCTCCGGCCGGGACGGCAGCCTCGCAGCGACGTCACGCGCGGCAGTGGCCGGTCGTGTTCGTCGATGTGGACGATCACCACCCACCGGTCCGGGCCGTCGGCCTCGGCGCGCAGCACCTGCCGGGAGTGGAACGCGAGTTCCTCCTGGCCGGGCCCGACGAAGACGACGTCGTGCTGGCTGATCCTCGTCAGCCGCTCGTCCCACCGGGTGTCGACCTCGCTGACGGCCGCGTCGATCCGCGTCCGGTCCGGCCAGAACCGGCCGATCTCCGGCAGGCCGTCGGCGCGGGCGGGCCATCGGCCGCGGGCGCGGGGCGGTCCGAGCAATGTGACCAAACAGCCGGACGGGATTTCCAGCACCTGCTCGAGGTGGCGGAGGGCGAGCACGGAATCCCGGCGTTCGGGGCGGCTGCGTCCGGACTGCCAATAGCTGAGTGTCGCCGCAGTGATCGAAACGCCGCGAGCACGCAGGTGGTCGCGAAGGCGTTCCAGGCTGAGGCCACGCGCCCGGATGGCCTCACGCAGCGCGTCGGCGAAGGGCCCGTCGCGCAGCAACCGTTCGAACTCGGGCCGGGGTTCCGCTCGGCCGGACATCACGCGACGAGCATAGGTCCGCGCTGCCGGGAAGTGAACCAGGCGATGCGCTGGCCAGGGCGTTAACCGTTAACAGGTGTATCGAACCGTCGGCGCGAGTCTTCGATGTGGCCGAGGAACCGGTGGGTCCGGTCGCATATGCCGTGGCCCGCCTCGGTGAGGGTGTAGTCGACCCGCGGCGGCACGGTCGGTGTGCCCACTTTGTCGGCGACGTCGCGAAACTGGCGGCACCCCGGCCCCACCGGGGACGCCTGATCGGCGTCGCCGCACTCGACGTGCCCGAGCATCTGGTCGAGGTCGAAGCGACCGCCGTCATCGACTGACGCTCACTGACCGCGGGCAGCGCGCCAGATCGGACTGTCGACGTAGTGGTTGTCGTACTGCTTCGACGACGCGGCGATCTCCGCGGGATCGGCTTCCCCGCGGGCGACCCGATCCAGGAGCCGGTAGTAGTCGAAGCGGGCCATGCCCGGCGTGAAGGTCACCAGGACGTCGGCGTCCGAGTCGGCGGCGGGCCCGAAGGCGTGCGGCACCCGGGGTGGCACGGCGAGGAAATCGCCCTTTTCCAAGGTGTGCAGGGTTTCCTCGACGAGTACTTGAAGCTTTCCTTCGAGTACGAAGAAGAATTCGGTCGCGCGGGTGTGGAAGTGGGCCGGGGTGCCGAAGACGCCTTGCTTCAGGGTCGCGCGGTTCGCGGTGAAGCCGCCGTCGGTGGTGTCGGAGTCGGCCAGCAGGGTGATGTGGCTGCCCGGCGCGTCGCTGACGATCTCGGCGTCGGCGGCACGGAGGAGGATGGGGTCGAACACGGTGGCGATCTCCTTGGTCTTCGGTGGTCAACGGCTCGCTGACAGAAGAAGCTTCTCCCGGCGCCAAGGCTTGATCAACGCGGGTATCCGCACCGATCGATAACCCGGGGATTATCGATCGGTGCGGACGCGCGCCAGGCCGGCGCGTATCAAGCGGCGAAGACCTGAGAGTCGTCGGCGAACGCTTTGAACTCCAGCGCGTTGCCCGCCGGGTCGAGCAGGAACATCGTCCACTGTTCGCCCGTCTGCCCCTCGAACCGGACGTAGGGCTCGATGACGAACCGCGTCTTCGCGGCCCGCAGCCGATCGGCCAGCTTCTGGAACTCCGGCACGGTGAGGATCAGGCCGAAGTGGGGGACGGGCACGTCGTGTCCGTCGACCGGGTTGTGGATCCGCTGTGGCCGCTCCGGCGCGAGGTGCGTGACGAACTGGTGGCCGTGCAGGTTCCAGTCGATCCACGTGGCGGAACTACGGCCCTGTTCGAGACCGAGGACGTCGCCGTAGAAGGTGCGCGCGGCGGCCAGATCGTCGACGGGCATGGCGAGGTGGAAGCGCGGGATCGGGGAGTCGAGGACGGTCATGGCGAGGAGATCCTTTCCGGACGGGCACTTGTCGTGATGTTAACATTAGGACAAAACAGGGCCGGTGATCCCGTCGCTACGATCAGGCGTTCCAGAGGAGGGATGAGCGATGAGCGAACCCGCGCGGGTGGTGCCGGCGCGTCGTCGCGGGCTGGCGGACGAGGTCGCCGACAGGGTCCGGGACGCGATCTTCGGTGGCGCCTATCCGCCTGGCGCGCAGTTGCGCGAGGTGGAACTCTCGGCCGCGCTCGGCGTCAGCCGCGGTCCGGTGCGCGAAGCGCTGCTCAGGCTGGAGCGCGAGGGGCTTGTCCGCAGTGAATGGCATCGTGGCGCCCTCGTCACGACACTGTCCGATGTGGACGTCGCGGAACTCGACAGTCTCCGTTCCGCGTTGGAGCAGCTCGCCGTCCGGTTGGTCGTCGCTTCCGCTTCGGACGAGGATCTGGCCGCGATCGACGAGGTCGTCGAGCGGATGGAACGGGCGCGCGACGAGCACGAAATGGTGCGCTGCGACATCGACTTCCACGACGCGGTCTACGCGGCTTCCGGGCATCGTCGGCTCAACGAGGCCTGGCAAGCCATCCGGTCGCAGGTCCACCTGTTCCTGCTGACCCGCATCGGCGTGAACTCCGAGGGGTACCTCGCGAGCATTCCGGAGGAACACCGGAGGCTGGCGTCGGCGCTTCGTGCCCGTGACGGCGAGAAAGCCCTCGATCTCTTCGCTGCGCATCGCGGTCAAGCTCTCGACGTGCTCACCGGAAAGTAACGTGGCACGAAGTGGCTTCCAGGGCTTGACGGCAAGCTTGGCCACGGCTTAACTCAAGCCCTGAAATAAGGCGTGTCCCGTGTCACACACGGGGATGCGGCTTGGCCACTCACCCCGAGGACCATCGATGCGAATCGGAAAGATCGCGCCCGCGCTCGTCCTGGCGCTGGCGGCTGCCGCCACGACGGCGTGCGGCGGCGGCGACACGTCGTCCAGCGCTCCCAAGGAGCTCGTGTACTGGGCGTCCAACCAGGGCACCAGTCTCGACAACGACAAGGCCGTCCTGCAGCCCGAACTCGACAAGTTCGAGAAGGCCTCCGGGATCAAGGTCAAGCTCGAGGTCGTCCCGTGGACGGATCTGCTCAACCGGATCCTCGCGGCCACCACCTCCGGCAAGGGCCCGGACGTGCTCAACATCGGCAACACCTGGTCGGCCTCGCTCCAGGCGACCGGGGCCTTCCTGCCGTTCGACGACGCCGCGCTGGAGAAGGTCGGGGGCAAGTCGCGGTTCCTCGGGCCGTCGCTGGCGGCCACCGGGGCGAGCGGTCAGCCGCCGGTCGGCGTACCGCTCTACGGCCAGGCGTACGGCCTGTACTACAACAAGAAGCTCTTCTCCGAGGCCGGGATCACCAAACCGCCCGCCACCTGGGAGGAGCTGGTCGAGGACGGCAAGAAGCTCACCAAGCCAGAGAAGGGCCAGTGGGGCCTTTCGCTCCAGGCCGGTCAGGTCACGGAGAACAGCCATCACGCGGCGATTCTCGGCGCCCAGCAGGGGGCGCGGTTCTTCACCCCCGACGGCAAGCCGCAGCTGGCTTCGGAGCCGTCGGTCGCGGCCGTGCGGCAGTTCGTCGACCTGATGCAGAAGGACAAGATCGTCAACCCGTCGAACGCCGAGTACGCCGACACCGCCAAGTCGCTCAAGGACCTGTCGGACGGCAAGGCCGCGATGTTCATGAACCAGGCTTCCGCCGGCTCGTTCAAGAACATCGGGATGAACATGGCCGACCTCGGCGTCGCGCCGATCCCGCTGCCCGCCGCCGCACCGCCGAACGGCCGGAAGGTGACCAGCTTCGTCGCCGGCATCAACATGTCGGTGTTCAAGAACACCAAGAACACCGACGCCGCACTGGATTTCGTGAAGTTCATGGTCTCGGCGCCGGAGCAGGCACTGCTCAACAAGACCTACGGTTCACTGCCGACCGTCCAGGACGCCTACAACGACGCGGCGTTCCAGACCGAGGACGTCAAGGTCTTCCAGAGCGTGCTCGCGAACACGGCCGAGCCGATGCCGCAGGTGCCGCAGGAGTCGCAGTTCGAAACGCTGATCGGTACGGCCATGAAGACGATGTTCGCGGACGTCGCCGCCGGCAAGCCTGTCGACGACGCGAAGATCCGTGACCAGCTGAACCAGGCGGACCAGCAGATCGCGGCCGGTAGTTGATGCCGATCACGCTCGATGACGCCCCGGCCGTGAAAGCGGCCGGGGCGTCCGGTCCCCAGCGCGTCCGGCGGAGACGGCGCCGGGTCGCGCTGCCGTACCTGCTGCTGCTTCCCGCGATCCTGCTCGAACTGCTCGTGCACCTGATCCCGATGGTGGCCGGGCTCGTGATGAGCTTCTTCAAGCTGACGCAGTTCTCCATCCGGGACTTCTCGTCCGCCCCGGCGGCGGGACTGGACAACTACAGGTTCGTCCTGGACTTCAACTCCGCCGCGGGCAAGGCGTTGCTCGGCTCGTTCTGGATCAGCGTCGTCTACACCGTTCTCTCGGTCGGGTTCTGCTGGCTCTTCGGGACTTCGGCCGCCGTGCTGATGCAGAAGAACTTCCGGGGCCGCGGGGTGCTCAGGACCCTGTTCCTGGTGCCGTACGCGCTGCCGATGTACGCCGCGGTGATCACCTGGTCCTTCATGTTCCAGCGCGACACCGGCCTGGTGAACAGTCTGCTGGGCACCGACTCCTTCTGGCTGATCGGCGACAACAGCTTCTGGTCGCTGGTGGTCGTCTCGGTGTGGCGCAACTGGCCGTTCGCGTTCCTGATCGTGATGGCGGGGTTGCAGAACATCCCCGGTGAGCTCTACGAGGCCGCGGCGATCGACGGCGCGGGCTGGTGGCGTCAGTTCCAGGCGATCACCCAGCCGATGCTGCGGCCGGTCAACCAGGTTCTCCTGCTGGTGCTGTTCCTGTGGACCTTCAACGACTTCAACACGCCGTATGTCCTTTTCGGAGCGTCCGCCCCGAAGGAGGCGTCACTGATCTCGATCCACATCTACCAGAGTTCCTTCGTGACCTGGAACTTCGGCCTCGGCTCGGCGATGTCGGTGCTGTTGCTGCTGTTCCTCTTGATCGTCAGCACCGTCTACTTGGGACTGACTTCGCGAAGGAGGAAAGCCGTTGTCTGAGCCTCGCTGGGTCCCGTGGGCCCGACGTTTCGTCCTCGGCTTCCTCGCCCTGTTCACCTTGGTGCCGCTCTACGCGATGGTTTCGTCGTCGCTGAAGCCGCTCGGGGATGTACAAGGGAAATGGGAGTGGATCCCGACGACGCTGACCATCCAGCCGTTCTTCGACATCTGGGAGACCATCCCGCTCGCCGAGTATTTCGTGAACAGCCTGATCATCTCCGGCTCGGCGGCGGTCCTGTCGGTGCTCATCGCGATCTTCGCGGCGTACGCGCTGAGCCGGTTCCGGTTCCGGGGCAAGAACTTCTTCAAGATGACCGTCCTGTCAACGCAGATGTTCCCCGGCATCCTGTTCCTGCTGCCGCTGTTCCTCATCTTCGTCAACATCGGCAACACCACCGGCATCGTGCTGTACGGCTCCCGGCTCGGGTTGATCGTCACCTACCTGACCTTCTCGCTGCCGTTCGCCATCTGGATGCTCGCCGGCTACATCGACTCGATCCCCAAGGAACTCGACGAAGCGGCGATGGTCGACGGCACCGGACCGCTCGGCGCGCTGATCCGGGTGGTCATCCCGGCCGCCATGCCGGGCATCGTCGCGGTGGGGATCTACTCGTTCATGACGGCCTGGGGCGAGGTCCTGTTCGCGTCGGTGATGACCGACTCCGGCACGCGGACCCTCGCCGTCGGCCTGCAGGAGTACTCCACCCAGGTCCAGGTCTACTGGAACCAGGTGATGGCCGCCTCGCTCATCGTCTCCGTCCCGGTCGTCGCCGGATTCCTTCTGCTCCAGCGTTATCTCGTCGCCGGGCTCACCGCGGGCGCCGTGAAATGACGCGCCGTCCCGATACAGAGAGGTCTGCCTTGAACCTGCACCTTCCCGCCGATTTCCTGTGGGGTGCGGCCACCGCCGCGTACCAGGTCGAAGGCGCCGTGGACGTCGACGGTCGCCTCCCGTCCATCTGGGACGACTTCGTCCGGGTCCCGGGTGCCGTCCTCAACGGAGACACCGCCGACGTCGCGTGCGATCACTACCGGCGCTGGCCGGAGGACCTCGAGATCATGAAACGGCTGGGGCTGGACGCCTACCGGTTCTCGGTCGCGTGGCCGCGGGTGATCCCCACCGGCCGTGGCGAGGTCAACGCGCTCGGGCTCGACCACTACGACCGGCTGGTCGACGCGCTGCTCGAAGCGGGGATCCGGCCGTTCGTCACGCTGTTCCACTGGGACCTGCCCTCGGCGCTGCAGGCGAACGGCGGCTGGCCCGAACGCGACACGGCCTACGCCTACGCCGAGTACGCGGCCGTCGTCGCGGCTCGGCTCGGTGACCGGGTCAAGGACTGGAACACCGTCAACGAACCGCTGTGCTCGGCCTGGCTCGGCTACCTTGAGGGCCGCTTCGCCCCGGGGATCAAGGATCTGAAGCAGGCGATCCACGCGTCGCACCATCTCCTGCTCGCGCACGGTCTCGGCGTACAGGCGATCACCGCGAACGCCACCGAACCCGCCAACGTCGGCCTGGTGCTCAACCTCAGCGGGATCGAGCCCGCGTCCGACTCCACCGAAGACGTCGAAGCGGCGGCCCGGATGGACGGCCACGTCAACCGCTGGTGGCTCGACCCGGCGAACGGGCGCGGCTATCCGGCGGACATGATCGAGGTGTACGGCGTCGAGCCGCCCGTGATCGGTGACGACCTCGAGGTGATCTCGGCCCCGGTCGGCTACCACGGGCTGAACTACTACTTCCGGCAGATCGTCGAGGACGACCCGGCCGGTCCCGCGCCGCGTGCCCGGCAGGTGCCGGTCGAGGGCGCCGCCACCACCGCGATGGGCTGGGAGATCCACGGGCAGGGCCTCGCGGACCTGATCCACCGCCTCGCCAACGAGTACGGCGCGCGGGCCATCTACGTCACCGAAAGCGGAGCCGCCTTCGACGACAAGGTCGCCGAGGACGGTTCGATCGACGACGCCGACCGCATCGCCTACCTGGAGGAACACCTGGGCGCGGTGGCGGGAGCGGCTGAGGCGGGAGCGCCGGTGAGGGGCTACTTCGCGTGGTCGCTGCTCGACAACTTCGAATGGGACAGCGGGCTGAGCAAACGGTTCGGGCTCGTGCGGGTCGACTACGACACGCAGGTTCGCACGGTGAAGGCGAGTGGTCACCGCTACGCGGAGATCATCGCCGAGCACTCACGAGACCGACGTCGTTCCCGCGGTTAGTGGTTACTTAGCGGCTGCTGCGAGTGTGGCTCGCCCATCCCGACCGAAGGGGAAGCCATGAGAGAGCACAGATTCGCCAGACGCTTGGTGGTGAGCACGCTCGCGGGCGTCACCGCGTTGACCGGGCTCGCCACCACCGCGCAAGCCGCTGAACCCGACTTCCAGCTGCCGTTCACCTGCGGCGAGGTGTGGAAGGGCAACAACCCGAACAGCGGAGCGCACCGGACCGACTGGGAACTCGACTTCAACCTCGCCAGCGGTGCGCAGGACAAGGGCAAGCCGGTGCTGGCCGCCGCGGCCGGGACCGTCGAGACCGCCGCCTACCAGCAGGACAACGGATTCGGGAACCTGGTGAAGATCAGGCACGGCTCCTCCGGTTACTACACCTATTACGCCCATCTGGACGACATGGCCGTCGACAGGGGCGAGTCGGTGAGCCAGGGCCAGCTGATCGGCTGGGTCGGCAACACCAGCGAGACGAACCCCGGAATCTCGCCGCATCTGCACTACGAAGTCCGCTATGGCTCCTCGGGATATCCGGGCAACATCCGGCCCGCGACGTTCGACGGCGCGCGTTTTCCCTATCCCGAGGGAACATTGACCTCGAAGAACTGTGCGTCGGCCCCGGTCAAGGCCGCCAAGAGCATCAACGGTGACAAGTACGACGACGCGGCGGGTGTGGACGCCGCGGGCGACCTCTGGTTTTATCCCGGGCGCGCGGCCGGTGGATTCGGCACGAGGGTGAAGCTCGGCGAGGGCTGGAGCGGGTACAACCGGATCGCCATCGCGGACGCCAACGGCGACGGCTGGGCCGATCTCTTCGCCACGGACGGCGGCGGTGCGCTCAAGTACTGGCGCAACCGCGGCGACGCCAGCTTCTCGCCGGCCGTGCAGGTCGGTTCCGGCTGGACGGGCATCGACTACTTCTCGGTCGCCGACGTCAACGGCGACAACAAGGCCGACATCCTCGCGCGTGACGCGGGAGACCTCAAGTTCTACACCGGCAAGGGAACCGGTTCCTTCAGCGCGGCCGTGACAGTGGGGCCCGGTTGGGCGGCCTATCCGCGCCACACGGCGGCGGACGCGGACGGTGATGGCGATGGGGATCTGTGGGCGATCAATTCGTCGGGTGGTCTCTATTACTGGAAGCGCAATGGTGACTCTTATGCCAGCGGCGTCCAGGTGGGCAGTGGCTGGTCCGGGTTCGGGCCGGTGACCTCGATGGACATCAACGGGGACAACAAGGCCGATCTGGTGGCGGTCCGGTCCTCGGACGGGACGCTGTGGCAATGGCTCGGTGGCGGGTCCGGCACGTTCGGGCAGGGCACGGGGATCGGCGCTGGCTGGCTGGCCGTCCGCCTCGCGGCGTTCTGACGAGGGGTAACCATGACCAGCAAAGGACATTCGCTCCTCCGCCGGTTCGCCGCGGTGACCGCGGCGACCGTCGCGGCCTGCTCGACCGTGGCGGTCGCACCGGCACAGGCGGCAGGCGACATCGATCTCTGTGTGACCGTGGGCCGGGCGGCGGGTTTCACCGGGAACAACTTCGTCGTCGCCGTGGCCGTCGCGATGGCGGAATCACGGTGCGATCCGGCGGCCAGGGGCGTGAACCCCGGACATTCGGTCGATCGTGGCCTGTGGCAGATCAACGACTACTACCACCCGGAGGTCTCGGACGCCTGCGCGTACAACGCGCAGTGCAACGCGAACGCGGCCTTCCGGATTTCCGAAAGCGGCACCGACTGGTCGCAGTGGTCGACCTACCGCTCGGGCTCCTACCGGCAGTTCCTCGACGACGCTCGCGCGGCGATCGGTGCCACGCCGCCTGCCCCGAAGCCGGCCAAGAGCCTCAACGGTGACAAATACGACGACGCCGTCGGTGTGGACGGGGACGGCGTCGCGTGGATGTATCCCGGGCGTGCGGCCGGAGGCTTCGGGGCCCGGGTCCGGATCGGTTCGGGATGGAACGCGTTCGACCGGATCGCCATCGGGGACGCGAACGCCGACGGCCTGGCGGATCTGTTCGCCACCAGCGGTTCCGGGCTGTACCACTGGCGCAACCTGGGCGGCGGCAAGTTCTCGCAGGCGGCGCAGGTCGGCTCCGGCTGGACGGCCGTCGAGTACTTCTCGGTCACGGACGTGAACGGGGACAACAAGGCGGACATCCTGGCCAGGGACGCCGGCAACCTCAACGTCTACATCGGCAGGGGAAACGGCACGTTCGCGGGTGCCGACGTCGTCGGACCCGGCTGGTCGGCCTATCCGCGGCACACGTCCGCCGACGCGGACGGCGATGGCGATGGCGATCTGTGGGCGATCAACTCGTCGGGCGGTCTCTACTACTGGAAGCGCAATGGTGACTCTTATGCCAGCGGCGTCCAGGTGGGCAGTGGTTGGTCCGGGTTCGGGCCGGTGACCTCCATGGACATCAACGGGGACACGAAGGCCGACCTGGTCGCGGTCCGGGCATCCGACGGGACGCTGTGGCAGTGGCTCGGCGGCGGGCCCGGCACGTTCGGGCAGGGCACGGAGATCGGCAACGGCTGGAAGGCCGTCCGCCTCGCCGCATATTGACCGTTGATTTCGCCGGTTCGTGCGGGCGGATGGATCCCGGCCCCCCGATTCGTCGCTCGCTACGAACGGACGCTTCTCGAAACCTCCTAGGGTCGCCATGAACGAGGCGATCCTAGGAGGCGAAGCATGCGGACACTCTTGCGTGGCGGTCGTGTCATCGACCCGGCGACGGGTTTCGACGGCACGGCCGACGTGCTGGTGACGGACGGGGTGGTCACCGCCGTGGGGGTGGGTCTGCCGTCGGAAGCGGGAGACACGGAGATCGACGTCTCCGGGCTCGTCGTCGGCCCCGGTTTCATCGACCTGCACAGTCACGTGCACACCATCGCCGGCCAGCGGCTGCAGGCGATGGACGGGGTCACGACCGCGCTCGACCTCGAAGCCGGGCTGATGCCGATCGAGCGGGCCTACGCCGAGGCCGCCGCGGCGGGACGCCCGCTGCACTACGGTTTCTCCGCGTCGTGGGGTTCCGCCAGGGCGCAGGTGCTCGCCGGGATCGAGCCCGACGCGAATATCGACAGCGGGCTCGCCGTGCTCGGGAACCCTTCCTGGCAGAGGTCTTCCTCGCCGAAGGAGCTGGCGGCCTGGCTGTCCCTTGTGGAGGGTGAGCTGGCCGCGGGCGCGCTCGGCGTCGGCGTCCTGCTCGGCTACGCGCCCTTGACGGATCCGGGTGAGTTCGTGGCGCTCGCCCGGCTCGCCAAGGAGGCCGGGGCGCCGACCTACACCCACGTCCGTGAACTGGTCGAAGTGGACCCGGCGACCCCTGTCGACGGTTCGGAGGAGATCGCGATCGTCGCGGCCGAGACCGGCGCGGCCATGCACCACTGCCATGTCAACAGCACTTCCGGCCACCAGATCGACCGCGTGCTCGCCGCGCTGGAGGCGAGCCGTTCGGCCGGGTCGCGGGTGACCGTCGAGGCTTATCCGTACGGCGCGGGCAGCACGGGGATCGGCGCGGCCTTCCTTTCGCCGGAGCGGTTGAAGATGAAGGGGCTCTCGCCGTCCAGTGTGATCATGCTGGAGTCGGGGGAGCGGATCGCCGACGAGGGCCGTCTGCTGCAGGTCCGCGAGGAGGAGCCGGGGGCGCCCTGCATCCTGGAGTTCCTCGACGAAAGCAACCCCCGCGACCTCGAACTGCTGCGTCAGGCGCTCGTTTTCCCGGACGCCATCGTCGCCAGCGACGCGCTGCCCGTGTACTGGAAGAACGGCACCAGTGAAAGTACCGAATGGCCGTTGCCGCCCGGCGGCGCGACGCATCCACGGACGGCCGGGACCTACGCCAAGACGTTGCGCCTGATGGTGCGCGAGAGCAAGGCATGGACCTGGCTGGAGGCGTTCCGGCGCTGTTCCTACCTGCCGGCGCGCGTCCTCGACGAGGTCGCCCCCGCCGCGCGGGCCAAGGGCAGGCTCGGCGTCGGAGCGGACGCCGACATCGTCGTCCTCGACCCGAACACCATCACCGACGCGGCCACCTACTTCGATTCGACGAGGCCTTCGGTCGGTGTCCGGCATTTGTTCGTTTCGGGCGTTCCTGTCGTCACCGACGGCAACCTGCGCACCGACGCGTTCCCGGGCAAACCGCTGCGCGGTGAGCCGCGATGAGCGAACTGCTCGCCGACATCGAGACGCTCGTCCGCTGCGAGTCCCCGTCGTCGGATCACGAGGCGGTGGCCCGTAGCGCCGAGGTCGTGGCGGGGCTGGGCCGGAGACTGCTGTGGACGGATCCGGAACGGATCGTCGTCGACGGGGTCACCCATCTGCGCTGGCGATTCGGCGACGGGCCGACACGGGTGCTGCTCCTCGGTCATCACGACACGGTTTGGCCGCACGGATCGCTGGAGACCCATCCGTTTTCCGTGCGGGACGGCGTCTTGCGTGGTCCCGGCTGCTTCGACATGAAGGCCGGGGTGGTGATGGCGCTGCACGCCGCCGCTGTCGTCCCCGATCGCGCCGGACTGTCCATTTTGGTCACCGGTGACGAGGAGATCGGCTCGCCGTCGTCGCGCGCCCTGATCGAGGAGACGGCGGCGGGCTGTGACGCCGCGTTCGTGCTGGAGGCCTCGGCCGACGGTGGTGCGCTGAAATGCCGTCGCAAAGGCGTTTCCCACTACCAGGTCGAGGTGACGGGCCGCGCGGCGCACGCCGGGCTCGAACCGGAGAAGGGGATCAACGCGGGGATCGAGATCGCGCACCAGATCCTCGCGGTGGCCGCGCTCGCCGACCCGGAAACCGGGACCAGCGTGACCCCCACCGTCGTCTCGGCGGGAACGACGGTCAACACCGTCCCCGCCGTCGCGAAGGTGGAGGTCGACGTCCGCGTCTGGAACGAGGCCGAACAACTCCGGGTCGACCGGGCCATCCGAGACCTCCGGCCGGTTCTTCAGGACGCCGTCATCCGGGTCACCGGCGGTATCAACCGGCCGCCGCTGGAGGAAGGCTCGTCGTCGGGATTGTTCGCGCTGGCGCGGGAATTGTCGGACGAACTCGGTCTCGGTGAACTGACGGCGGCCTCCGTCGGCGGTGCCTCGGACGGCAATTACACCGCGGGGATGGGCGTTCCCACCCTCGACGGTCTCGGCGCCGTCGGCGGCGGGGCCCACGCGGATCACGAACACGTCGTCGTCGCGGAATTGCCGCGGCGCACCGCCCTGCTGGCCGCCCTCGTGGAAAACGTCCTCGCGAAGCGGGGTCCGTCCGGCGCGACGAATCCCGCGGGCGAATCTGGTACGGCACGACGGTGACTCGGCCACCGAGCCGGGAAAGGATTGTCCCGTGACGAATCTTGCGACGAATACGGAAAGCCTGGCCTCGGCCGAGGTGCGCGACGAAGCCGTCGCCGCCGCTCAGGCCGCGGCCGTGGCTTCGGGCGTCGAAATCCGCGAACTCACCGAAATCGCCGATCTGGCCGCCGTCGTGGACCTGTTCGAATCGATCTGGAAGTCCGCGCCCGGCGCCCGCCCGGTGAGCACGGAGCTGCTCCGGGCGATGTCCACGGCCGGGAACTACGTCGCGGGCGCGTTCGAACACGGCGAACTTCTGGGAGCCTGCTTCGGTTTCTTCGGGAATCCGGGGAAAGCGAGCCTGCACAGTCACATCGCCGGGGTCGCCAAAGCGGGCGTGGGCCGGGGGATCGGTCACGCGCTCAAACTGCACCAGCGCGGCTGGGCGCTGCTTCAGGACGTCTCGGTGATCACCTGGACCTTCGATCCGCTGGTGCGGCGCAACGCCTATTTCAACCTGGGGAAGCTCGGCGCGCGCCCCATCGGTTATCTGCCCGACTTCTACGGTCCGATGGAGGACAGCATCAACGGTTCGGGCGACACCGACCGGCTGATGGTCGGCTGGGACCTGACGAGTCCGGACGTCCGCGCCGCCGCCCTCGGTGAACCCGTCCTGATCGACGCGGAAGCACTGGGCGCGGCGAAGGCGCTGGCGATCGACGCGGACGGTGGTCCGCTCGCCGGTCCCGCCGACACGCCGACCGTGCTCGTCGCCGTCCCGCCCGACGTCGAACGGTTACGCCGCACCGATCCCGGTCGCGGTAACGCGTGGCGGGTCGCCCTGCGCGAAGTCCTCGGCGGTCTGATGGCGGACAACGCCCATGTCGCCGGTTTCGATCGTGCCGGCTGGTACGTGATCTCGAAGGAGCAGTCGTGAAACTCAGCGGTGTGGAACTGCGCCGGGTCCGGATGCCGCTCGTGGCCCCGTTCCGGACGTCGTTCGGGACGCAGGCCGAACGGGAACTGCTGCTCGTCCGCGCGGTGACCCCGGCGGGCGAGGGCTGGGGCGAATGCGTGGCGATGGAGGCGCCGCTCTACTCGTCGGAGTACAACGACGCCGCCGAGCACGTGCTGCGGAACCATCTGATCCCGGCGTTGCTGGGGGCCGGTGACCTCACCGCGCACAAGGTGACGCCGCTGCTGGCGAAGTTCAAGGGCCACCGGATGGCGAAGGCCGCGCTGGAGATGGCGGTGCTCGACGCCGAACTGCGGGCGCATGACCGGTCCTTCGCCGCCGAGCTGGGGTCCACTCGCGACTCCGTGGCCTGCGGGGTGTCGGTCGGCATCATGGACTCCATCCCGCAGCTGCTCGACGTCGTCGGTGGGTACCTCGACGAGGGCTACGTGCGCATCAAGCTGAAGATCGAACCCGGCTGGGACGTCGAGCCCGTCCGCCAGGTGCGGGAGCGCTTCGGTGACGACGTGTTGCTGCAGGTCGACGCGAACACCGCGTACACCCTCGGCGACGCGCCGCTGCTGGCCAGGCTGGACCCGTTCGACCTTCTCTTGATCGAGCAGCCGCTCGAAGAGGAGGACGTCCTCGGGCACGCCGAACTGGCACGCCGCATCCGGACGCCGATCTGTCTCGACGAGTCGATCGTTTCGGCGAGGGCCGCCGCGGACGCGATCAAGCTGGGCGCGTGCCAGATCGTCAACATCAAACCGGGCCGGGTCGGCGGCTACCTCGAAGCCCGCCGGGTGCACGACGTCTGCGCGGCGCACGGGGTCCCGGTGTGGTGCGGCGGGATGATCGAGACCGGGCTCGGCAGGGCGGCCAACGTCGCCCTCGCCTCGCTGCCGGGCTTCACGCTCCCCGGCGACACCTCGGCGTCCGGCCGGTTCTACCGCACGGACATCACCGAGCCGTTCGTGCTCGAGTCCGGGCACCTGCCGGTGCCGACCGGCCCAGGCCTCGGGGTGACTCCGATTCCGGACCTGCTGGACGAGGTAACAAAGTCGAAAGCGTGGATCGATTCGTAGCAAACTACGAATTCCGGGGTTAGATTTGGTCGGATCGAACCACTCGGTTCGGTGAGGCCGGGTTTAACTTCGGGGGGTGCTGACACCGGTGCCCAGTAAGCCGCACACGAGTTTGGGGCGCGTCCTCGAAGACCTCGGGGACGTGCTCCTGGAGCCGATCGCGGTCGGCGGGACCACCCGCAAGCAGCTCGGCGGGGTGGTCATCCACGATCCGCACGACGAGTCGGAATTTCCCGCCTCCGCCGTCGTGCTCGGCGTCGGGGTGCGGGAACACGACGAGGTCGTCAGTCTCCTGCACGACGTGGGTGCGAGGGGAGCGGCGGCGCTCGTCGTCCGTTCTCCCGTCACCCCGACGCCGGAACTCCGCCGTGCCGCGGACTCGACCGGGGTCGCCCTGCTCGGCCTCGCCAGCGGCGCTTCCTGGGCCCAGCTGGCCGCCATGCTCAGGACCTTGCTCGCGGAGGGCGACGTCGGCGAAGTCTCGCCGCAGACACTCGGCGGAATGCCCTCGGGTGATCTTTTCGCCCTCGCCAACGCGGTGGCCGCGCTGCTCGACGCGCCGGTGACCATCGAGGACCGCAACTCGCGGGTCCTCGCGTTCTCCGGGCGCCAGGACGAGGCCGACCCGTCGCGGGTCGAGACCATCCTCGGCAGGCAGGTACCGGAGCGGTTCACCCGCAACCTGGAACGGGACGGCATCTTCGAGAAGCTCTACCGCGATCACACGCCCGTGTACGTCGACCCGGAACGCTACGACGCTCACGAGATCGTGATCCCGCGGGTGGCACTCGCCGTCCGCGCGGGTGACGAGGTGCTCGGGTCGATCTGGGCGGCGGTCCGGGAACCGCTCAGCGAGGAGCGGACCCAGGCGTTCATCGACGCCGCCAAACTCGTCGCGTTGCACATGCTCCGGTTGCGTGCGGGCGCCGACGTCGAACGAAGGCTGCGCGCGGAGCTGGTGAGCACGGCGCTCGAAGGCGGTGCCGCCGCCCCGGAGGCCATCGCCCGGCTCGGTCTGCTCGGCCAGCCGTCGATCGTGCTCGCCATGGGCCTGCTCGGCGCGCCGGCCCCGGACGACGATCTCCGCCTGGCCGCGGACCGCCAGCGGGTCGCGGACGCGCTGGCCATGCACCTCAGCGCCGTCCAGCCACGCTCGGCCGTCGCCCTCGTCGGCGACGTCGCCTACGGCATCGTCCCGATGCCGGGCAGCCACGCCGACTGCCAGGAGCGCTCGATCCGGGTCGCGTCCACGTTTCTGGAGCGCACCGGGCGCCGGGCGGCCGCCGCGATCGGCATCGGACCGCTCGCGCTCGACGGCTCCGGCCTGCGCGCCTCGCGCGACGGCGCCGACCGGGCGTTGCGGGTACTGCTCACCAACGGCGGCGCCAAACGCGTCGCGACCGTCGAGGACGTCCACGTCGACGCTCTCATGCTGGAGCTGGCCGATCTGGCCGCGGCGAGGGGGGACGTCGCGACCGGCCCTGTCGCGCGGCTGCTCGCCTACGACGCACAGCATCAGTCGCAGCTGGTGCACACCCTCAGGTGCTGGCTGGACGCCTTCGGGGACATCGGTGCCGCGTCCGCCGCGGCCTACGTCCACCCCAACACTTTCCGCTACCGGTTGCGGCGGCTGGCCGAAGTCGGCGAGATCGACCTCGACGACGCGGGGGAGCGGTTCGCCGCCATGCTGCAACTGCGGCTGCTGCCCCGCGACGCGCGGACCGGGCCGCCCACCGTCGAAGAGTCCTGATTCTCCGTCGGAGGTTGGTCGTCCCGGCCCGAAAGATCGCCGGATGTTCGTGGGATCGAACCAACTCTCCTGTTCACCCGCTGTTCAAAATAAGTGATCGGCGCGACACCGGAACGGCAACCGGTCCCGACAGCGTGCGTCGTTCTCCTTCTCTCCCAACGGTTTCGGCGGAGGCGTGATGGCGACAGTGGTCAAAGAGGACACCTGGACGGCGCGGCGGATCAACCGGACGGCGGTCATCACCATGGTGGTGATGGTGTTCGCCTGGTCGGTCGACTACATCGATCGGTTCTCCATCGGGATGGCGCTGCCGATGATCGGCGCCGAGTTCGACCTCAGCAAGACCCAGCAGGGCTGGCTCGTGACCGTGTTCGCACTGGTCTACATGGTCTGCCAGATCCCGGCCGGATTCCTCGCCGACCGCTACGGCTCCCGCGGTCCGATGCTGGTCACGTTGCTGCTCTGGTCGGTGTTCACCGCGATGACCGGGATGGCGGGCACCTTCGGGATGCTGCTCGTGGTCCGTGGGCTTTTCGGGGTGTGCCAAGGGCTTTTCCCGGCGGCGTCGTTCAAGGCGATCGCGGAGCGGACGACTCCCGCCAACCGGGCGACGGTCACCGGCGTGATGCTTTCGGCCGGCGGGATCGGTGCGGGGCTGGCGCCATTGATCGTCGGGCCGTTGCTGATGGCCATCGGCTGGCGGCACACCTTCTTCTGGATGGCGGGGATCGGCGCGTTCATCGGCGTCGTGGTCTGGGCGATCCTGCCCAAGGCGCTGCCGAAATCGCTCAGCAGCCTTCCCCGTGACGAGGCGAAGACGCCGGAGGTCTCCCGCAAGCAGGTGCTGAAGTCCCCGGTGATCTGGAAGTTCACCCTGCTGTTCTGCGTCACCAACATGCTCAACTACGGGATGATCACCTGGGTACCCAGCTACCTGCTGGAGTCGCGCGGGTTGTCGTTGAGCCAGACCGGGGTACTGGCCGCGATCCCGATGCTGGTCAGCATCGGCACGACCATCCTCGGTGGCTGGCTGTTCGACAAGTACTTCCACGACCACGGCCGCTGGTACCTCGGCTCGATCGCCCTGGTGACCGTGGTGCTGCTGACGCTCATGGTGAACGCGGACAGCACGGCGGAATTCACCCTCTACGAGACGCTCGCCCTCGCGGTCTTCGGCGTGGCGACGATGGCCGTCTTCGGCCTTCCGTTGCGGGTGCTTCCCACGGCGGTCACCGGGATCGGCATGGGGGTGATGAACTTCGGCGGCCAGGTGGCCGGCGCGGTCGCCCCGGTCGCGATGGGCTGGCTCGCGGACACCTTCTCCTACACCGCCGCGTTCGGCTTCCTCATCGGCACCACCCTGATCACCGCCGTGATGGCGTTCTGGGTACCGCAGACGCCCGCGCAGTTCACCTTCTCCGCGACGAGTCCTAAGTAGACAGATCTTCGGTACAGGTGGTCGTGAGTGGCGATTCGGGGTGAAAACCCGAAAGCCCCACCCCCAAGAACCGCGCCCCCCCCCCCCCACACCCCCCCCCCCCACCCCCACAACGACCCCCCGGCCCCCCCCC